>NZ_JAQQTG010000047.1 GCF_028561335.1 Aequorivita todarodis
ACATACATAGTATTGTTGTTGTCTAGGTTTAAATGGCAACCTTAACCTGATCTTATTCCTTTAATTTAAAAGCCTAAAATAATCGTATTTTTGGACAAATCATTTAATGACCAAACATAAGAGGTTTCAAAAACCTTTGGGGTTTTGTCAGCAATCTGCATTAAAAATATTCGTGAATTCTAAGGTTAAAAACCCATTTCCAAAATTTTGAAGTTTGAATTTCTAAATCATAATTAAAAAAGTATTTTTGCCTATGCAAAACAACGTCCTCATTTTAGATTTTGGTTCGCAGTACACCCAACTTATCGCCAGACGCGTGCGGGAACTGAACATTTACTGCGAAATTCACCCTTACCATCACATTCCGGAAAGCCTTGACCCGTTTAAGGCCGTAATCCTTTCGGGCAGTCCGTTTTCCGTTCGCGCGGAAGATGCGCCCCACCCAGACCTTTCAAAGATTCGCGGTCACAAACCCCTTTTGGCGGTCTGTTATGGCGCACAGTATTTGGCACATTTCAACGGCGGAAGCGTGGAACCTTCAAACATACGCGAGTACGGAAGGGCAAAACTATCCATGATAAAATCAGGCGAGGAATTTTTTAAGGATATTCCAGAAAACACCAACGTGTGGATGAGCCATAGCGACACCATTGCGCAACTTCCCGAAAAGGGAGTGCGTTTGGCGAGCACGGTTGATGTTTTGAACGCCGCCTATAGAATTGAAGGCGAGGAAACGTATGCAATCCAATTCCACCCGGAAGTATATCACACCACCCACGGCAAGCAGTTGCTTGAAAATTTTCTTGTAAATATTGCCGAAGTGCCACAAACCTGGACGCCCGCAGCTTTTGTTGAAACTACTGTTGAAACTTTAAAAGAGCAGATTGGCGACGGAAAGGTAGTACTTGGTTTAAGTGGCGGCGTAGATTCTACGGTTGCAGCAATTCTTTTGAACAAAGCCATCGGCAAAAACCTATTCTGTATTTTCGTAAACAACGGTTTGCTCCGTAAAAACGAATTTGAAAACGTGCTGCACCAATATAAGGATATGGGATTGAACGTAAAAGGCGTGGATGCCTCGGAACGTTTTTTGGAAGCATTGAAAAACGAGAGCGACCCAGAGCGAAAACGAAAAGCCATCGGCAACGCCTTCATCGAAGTTTTTGATGACGAGGCACATCAGTTGACTGGTGTGGATTGGTTGGCGCAGGGAACAATTTATCCCGATGTTATTGAAAGCGTTTCGGTAAATGGCCCCTCGGTTACCATAAAAAGCCATCACAACGTAGGCGGTTTACCTGATTTTATGAAACTCAAAGTTGTGGAACCACTGCGCATGCTTTTTAAGGATGAAGTGAGACGAGTGGGGAAAGAAATGGGCATAGACCCCGAACTTTTGGGCAGACACCCTTTCCCCGGACCAGGTTTGGCAATTCGGATTTTGGGCGATATTACGGCCGAAAAAGTTCGTATCTTACAAGAGGTTGATGCAATCTTTATCAACGGTTTGAAAAAGTGGGAACTTTACGATAAAGTATGGCAGGCGGGCGCAATTTTACTTCCAGTGAATAGCGTTGGCGTAATGGGCGACGAACGTACTTACGAAAAAGTAGTTGCGTTACGCGCCGTTGAATCCACAGATGGAATGACGGCAGATTGGGTAAATCTTCCCTATGAATTTTTACAGGAAGTAAGCAACCATATAATAAACCGCGTTAAAGGCGTTAATAGAGTAGTCTATGACATCAGCTCAAAACCGCCCGCGACAATCGAGTGGGAATAAAGCCCCCTAACCCCCAAAGGGGGAACCTGTACGTAAATAACTTGCGGGAATTATAGAGATGAAATTTTAGAACGAAACAATGTTTTACAAACTTAAAAACCAGATTATTTCTATGTTGAAATGTTTAATATACGTTTCGGTGACCTTCCTATTTATGGTTAGCTGTGGCTCGGCTGCGCAACAACAGTACAAAAGCCACTCGGTACAAAAAGGCGAAACCGTTTACAGCATTGCAAAAAAGTATAATATTTCAGAAGAAACCATTTACAATCTTAACCCAGACTCCAGAAATGAGTTGAAGGTAAATAGCGTATTGATTATTCCCTCCAATGAGGCAATCAGCTCTGGAACCGATAAAAACAACTACCGCGACCACAGGGTTAAAAAGAAGGAAACCCTCTTCGGAATTGCGCAGCTTTACAACGTAAGCGTTGACGATATCAAAAAGCTAAATAAGGAATTGTATTCCCGCGGTCTGCGAAAAGGCGAGCGATTGTTGATTCCTGCCGCTTCAAAAAAAGATGAAAATACAACTGTTGGAAATGCCCTGCCCGGCACCCAGAAATATACCGTAAAAGCAAAGGAAACAAAGTTTGGGATTGCCCGAAAATTCGGCATTTCAATTGCTGAACTGGAAGATTTGAACCCCGATTTGGGCGAAGGCCTTAAAGTGGGCACAACCTTGATAGTTCCAGACAAAACTGTAATAGAAAATGCTGAAATAGACGAAGAAAATTTTCAGTATTACGAAGTGAAACCCAAGGAAGGTTTTTACAGGTTAAAAGCAAAATTCGGTCTTTCGGAAGAAGAAATCATTGCGCTAAATCCGTATGCAAAAGATGGGCTGAAAGAAGGAATGATCCTAAAATTGCCGAAGGATGAAGGCGGCATTTCAAAAGAGGATATCTCGGTAATCGATCTGGAAAAAAGAATTGACAACAAAAAAATGAAAACGGTAGCATTGATGCTCCCTTTTCGATTAATGCGAAGCGCCAGCGACACCACTGGCAACGACCAAGACTTACTGAAACGCGACCCTACCCTTCGCGTAGCTTTGGACTTTTACAGCGGCGCTTTGATGGCTGCGGAATTCGCAAAGAACCACGGCATTTCCGTGACCCTGAATGTGTATGACACCGAAAAGAGCGATAGCAAGGTGGCCTCCATCGTTTCAAGAAACGAGTTCAAAAACGTGGACGCCGTGATTGGGCCGTTGCTTCAAAAAAATGTGGAGAAAGCTTCTGACATGCTGAAAGGTGATAAAATCCCGGTCTTTTCACCCTTGAGCAACAGGGAAATGGCTATGAACGACAACCTTTTCCAAACCCTTCCCACCGATGCCGTGCTACAGAAAACGATGATCCGTTACATAAAAGAGCATAGTGCCGGAAAGAACGTCATCATTATTTCGGACTCCAAAAGAGCCGCTCAAAGGGAGATGATTCAAACCGCAATTCCATCAGCCAAAACCGTATCGCCCCGTGGCGGTGGATATATACAGGCTAGTGATGTAACTTCAGTAGCTTCGGAAGGAATGGAAAACTGGGTAATCCTTGAATCCCAAAATCCGGTGTTGGTAAGCAGTGCCGTAAACGTACTTTCCACAATGCCGCACAATTACAAAATGCGTTTATTTACCTTGAATAGAAACGAAGCCTATGAGTGGCACGAGGTTTCCAGCACCCGCTTGGCAAAACTGAACTTCACTTTCCCTTCGGTGAACAAAAACATTGATGAAGAAGACCGCAATCCGTTCTTGATTAGTTACAAAAACAAGTACGGTGTCCTTCCGAACCGCTACGCAATCCGGGGCTTCGACGTAACTTATGATGTCTTGCTGCGATTGGCTGCCGAAAAGGATATTTACGACGCCATTATGCCCGAAAGCGAAACGGTATATATTGAGAACAAATTTCGATATGAGAAATCGAAAAATGAAGGCTACTGCAACGAAGCAGCCTATATTTTAAAATATAACGACGACCTTAAATTTGAAGTAGTAGAATGAACACCGCCAAAGTAACCTATCTCGGAAACCTCCGTACCGAAAATGAACATTTAAAATCGGGCAGTACATTTATTACCGATGCTCCCACGGACAACAACGGAAAGGGCGAAGCATTTTCTCCCACCGATACTGTGGCCACGGGACTTGCCAACTGCATGATTACGGTTATGGGCATAAAGGCCCGCGATATGCAGGTAAATATGGACGGCACTACGGCGATGGTAACCAAAACGATGGCTGCGGATCCACGCCGTATTTCAAAAATTGAAGTGGTCCTCAATTTTCCATCGGGCATAGATGAAAAAGCGCGAAAAATATTGGAAAATACCGGCAGGACCTGTCCCGTGCTCTATAGCCTGCATCCCGATATTGAGAAGGTGATTACCTTTAATTGGTAGGCTACTCCAAACCCCTTTCAAAGAAAACTTTAAACAGGTATTGTTTTTGATGTTCTTTAAATATGAAACTACTTTTCATTTTTATATTTTCCATGGTTCTTTTCCCGCAAAATAATCCGGAAAAGATGCTGTGGAATGAAAACCAGAAACTCACCTGGAAAGATTTCCGCGGAAAACCTGTGCCGAGCGCCAGTTTTGTGGCAAGCACCAATACAGGTATCAGTTTCCAATATTCCTATTCCATCAAAAACGGAGCAGTAAACGTGGAATATTCCGTTGAAAGTTTTTTCAATCCAGAGGGTTCGTGGTACATTCCAGAAAGGGTGAACGCCCATATTTTAAGGCACGAACAGGCCCATTTTGATATATCGGAACTGCACGCCCGCATGCTTCGGAAAAATCTTCACGGAAAAAAGTTCACTAAAAGAATAAAATCTGAAATAGAGGGTATCTACAAACAGGTAGAACAGAAAAGACGGGCCATGCAAACCAGATTTGACGCCGAAACCGACCATTCCCGGAACGAGGAAAAAGAAGCTTTCTGGCAGCAATACATCGCCAAACAACTCGCCGATTATGAATCTTGGAAATAACCCAGACCCAAACCATTTGGTGGAATTGGCAAATTATAAAATGCCTTTCGGAAAATACGAAGGCTATTATTTGGCAAACATTCCTGAATATTACTTTGTGTGGTTTAAACAAAAAGGCTTTCCCGAAGGAAAACTGGGCCGGATGATGGCCGAAATGTACGAGCTTAAATTGAACGGGCTGGAAGGATTGGTGCAGAAGCTTATTAAAAAATAACTGTAAGTAGTTGCAGTTGGCTGTTAACTTTGATAATTTAAACTTGCAGTTCTCTTATTTCAAATAAATGAGATGCTATTTTCACCTCCTTCAACCTTTTATCTTCGGGGTTTTTACGCTCCAGTAAAATTTTATCTTTCGGTATATTCAGTAAGGTACTCAGCTTAAAAAGAAGTTCCGTTTGGGTTATTTCCCTGCGTTTGCTTATAACATTAAAGTTATCTTCAGTACCATTGCCAAACAAATCATTCAGTTTGTTCAAAGGAAGGTAATTGTCCCTATTTTGAACAAGAAACTTCAATAAATCGTGCTGTTGTTTGTTCAATCTAATTTCCTGTTTATTGTGATAAAAAACGTTTTCCTTCTCATTAAAAATAATTAAGTTTTTCTTTTGAGTTTGTTTCTTCAATCGCGTAAATACAAACCAAAAAATCACAATAAAAAATAACCCTGCTAAAACATAAGCATATAAATAATTTTCTTTTTGAACAAATTCCTTTTCAGATTCCAGTTTTCCTAAAAAAGAAGTTAATGGTTCGCTCAAAATTTTATATTTACCACTGTTGGTAAGTTTATATGTATAAGTTACCTTTTTGGTTATAGAGTCATAAACAATGTTCTTAATGCCCTTCCACTCACGGAATGCATATCTTTTAAGAGCATTATTTTTTAAGTCAATCTCATAGATTTTCTCATAAAGCAAATACAGTTTGTTTTCCGCATGAAACGAAACATAAGGTTCATTACCTAAGAAAGAAGGATCGTATTTCCCGTAACGGCTCCAACGCATTTTGGGCAAATGTAGCCGCCATACCGTTTGGTCCTGAACCTTAATGTGTTCTTGCACTTTAAATGGGTTTTTCATCAACCCGTCAAAAACATAGAAATTATCGTCTATAGCTATTGAAAAACTTTTAAATCGCGCAGTTGGTTTTGGTTCTATGAAAACTTGTTCCTCAGTCCATTCCCCAATTTTAAAATTGTATTTGGTAATAATATTTTTGTGGGTAAACAATCCGTAACCTCCAAACAGATAAAAATTCTTGTCAAAAACAAAAGGAGCTGCAAAATACTGGTTCCGCTGTGGGAATGAATTATCTAATCTGTAAAAGTTATTATCTCTAAATTCCAGTACAGGACCACCGCCATCTGATACTAAATAAGTTTCATTATCTATTTGAAAACTATATGGGTTATCAATATCTAAACCTTTGAAATCCTTTGATGGTTTTATGGGCAGTTTCTCAAACCCATATCCCTTATAAAGAACCGAATCATTGATTACCAATACGGGTTCATTTGTTTTGGCATCAAAAAAAAGGAAATGATTCTCGTTAAAAACAGGACTCTCCTGTGCCGACACCGAAGTACTTATGATCGTAAAAAGAAAAATATAGTATAAAAACTTGAGCACGGAATGTTTGGTTAGCTGTAAAGGGCAACTAAATTACTAAAAAATATTAATGCTCCGTTTTATATAAACACATAGTTTTGAGATACTTGCAAATTTATAGAATATCCGAAAGTATGGTTTCGGATGTTTTTTTGTGAAAGAGGGGATTGAATTTCTAATTTTCGGAGACAAAACATAAATTTTGAAAAATTATGAAAAACATAAAATTAATTTGTTGGATTTTGGCCGTAATTGGACCTTTTGTTGGCGGAAGCATGTTTTTGACCGAATCATTTGGAGCTACAACATCTATGGAAATTGCCCCAATAGCCGCAGTTTCAATTTTGTTTGCAGTACTTCCTTATTGCTTGGCAAGAGCTATTTCTGAAATTGATAAAATCTCGAACGGATGAAAAAAATTTTATACTTAGTGATAGTAGTTGCCTTACTTTTAAAATGCAAAGATTCGGAAGAGAAAAACTTGGATCTTACATTTGAAGAATCTATCCAAAATATTCTGACAAACTCAACTTGGAATTATATGAATATTGATACTAAAATTATAATTAATGTTGAGTTAAAAGCCAATAAAAATATAACCTTAACGACTTATAATATTGTCAATACAACTGAACTTGGCAAAGAAATATTTCAATCAATTGGAACATGGAAGATTGAACGAGACAAAATCCTCGTGAATTTTAATGGTTCCAAAGAAACTCAAAGATGGGCTATTGAAAATGATTTTTCAAAGATATATCAAGATGAAAAATATATCTTCAACAGATATAAACCTGAAATTATAAAAAATACAATTGATGAATTAAAAACCAAATACAACCTTTCCGAAAAAGATAATTTTCCTTTAGGAAATGGCTCAAAAAATCTTCCCAATAGTTTACTTGGTAAATATGAAGGGATTCAAGAATCCTATTACATGAAAAATGAAGAAGGAAGGCCAGTGATTATTAAAGGACAAAAAATCGCAGTGCCATCTTCACAATTTTCCTTTGTTTTAAAAGCAAAAAATTTGGTTGATTTAAAACAAAAGAATCTTCAAGATAATTCAGTCTATAATTATCAAACGGGAAAATATAAAATAATCGAAGAAAAAGACAACCTTTTTATTCTTGAATGTTCTTCATTTGGTCAAGATTATGCATCTCTTACTTATATTTTAAAATTTAACAACTTGAATAAAACAGCTATTGTCAATAGTGAGAATAATTCAGAGCCCAGTTTTACAATTTCAAAAATTAATGAGACCGGAAATAAACATGTCTCATTTGATAATGATTATGTTGAGCTTGCTTCGGATGAGGATATTGACATAATTGAGCCTGAAAATACAAATGACGACATATTATTAATCCCCCAAGAAATTGAATATAACGGCAAACCAGATTTGGAATATTCTATGGATGGAAAAAGAACAGTTTTAGATGATTATTCAGAAAATAATCCTAATGAAAAATATATCCGAATGAAGTTTAATGATAAGGAGATACTTTTCAAAAATATAAAAAACGAGACAACAAAATATAAAAGAGTATATGCAGGTAATAGTTACAAGGTTGTTTTTAAAATAAAAAAATACGGTGATTGCGCTGGAGAAGGAGCGCAATGGGTTTATGGCGATGTTTTAATTAAACTGGGCAAAAAACAATATTCCACATCTTTTGAAGGAAGTGATACACTCTTTTCAAGTCAAAAATGTAAAGAGATAGGAAATGGATAAAAGAAAAATGTCAACATATAAAGAATTACAGCTAATGCATAAAAAAAAGTTTGGCAAGACCATTAAATCTTGCTGGATTGCTGATGTAAAGAGAGAACTAGGATTGATAAAAAGGATTGCCCATAATAGAATAGATTCAAAAAAAGTTAAATATCCTTGTCCTGATGGCGCGCATAAAACGTGGCTTATAGAAAAGTTAAAAGAATAAGAGGCAGTAGGCAGTAAACTTTGTCAAAATTTCACGAATTATCCTCTTGGAATTTGGAATTTGATTTTTGGAATTTTCCCCTTCCTTTCCACAATAAAAAATGTACCTTTGCATCCCGTATAGTTATTTCAGCACAGGCACTCATGAGCACTACAAAATACATCTTCGTTACGGGCGGGGTTTCATCATCTTTAGGAAAAGGAATTATAGCGGCATCGCTGGCTAAACTCTTGCAGGCCAGAGGCTACCGCGTTACCATCCAAAAATTGGATCCCTATATAAATGTAGATCCCGGAACGCTGAATCCCTATGAACACGGCGAGTGCTACGTAACTGATGACGGCGCTGAAACCGATCTTGATCTGGGCCACTACGAGCGTTTTCTGAACGTAAATACTTCACAGGCAAACAACGTTACCACAGGCCGAATTTACCAAAGTGTAATCGAAAAGGAACGCCGGGGTGAATTCTTGGGAAAAACCGTGCAGGTGATTCCGCACATTACCAACGAAATCAAGGAACGCGTACAATTGCTCGGAAATACAGGCGATTACGATATAATCATTACCGAAATCGGCGGCACCGTGGGCGATATTGAATCATTGCCATACATCGAGGCCGTGCGCCAAATGAAGTGGGAAATGGGCGACGACAACGCTTTGGTCATCCACCTAACCCTCGTGCCCTACCTTTCGGCAGCGGGCGAACTGAAAACAAAACCCACCCAACACTCCGTAAAAACCCTGATGGAAAGCGGAATCCGTGCAGATATTTTGGTTTGTAGAACGGAGCACGAACTCTCCAATGATTTAAGAAGAAAACTCGCGCTTTTCTGTAATGTGAAAGAGGAAGCCGTTATCCAGTCCATCGACGCTTCCACCATTTACGACGTGCCGAATATGATGCTGGAGGAAGGGCTTGACACGGTAACACTTCAGAAATTAAATTTAAAGAATTCCAAAAAACCAGATTTAAAGCAGTGGAATAAATTTCTGCAAAGGCACAAAAACCCAAAAGGAGAGGTTCATATAGGCTTGATTGGAAAATATGTGGAATTGCAGGATAGCTACAAGTCAATCCTTGAATCCTTCATTCACGCTGGTGCGGAAAACGAGGTGAAGGTAAAAGTAGAATACATACATTCTGAACACATAAACGCCAAAACCATCGGGAAGAAACTTTCAAAACTCGATGGCATTTTAGTGGCTCCCGGGTTTGGTGAGCGCGGTATTGAAGGAAAAGTTGCCGCCGTAAAATACGCCCGCGAAAACAACCTACCATTTTTGGGAATCTGTTTGGGAATGCAAATGGCCGTTATTGAATTTGCACGAAACGTTTTAAAGTTGAAAGATGCCAACAGCACCGAAATGGATTCGCAGACAAAAAATCCGGTAATAAGCATCATGGAAGACCAAAAAAACATTACCGATATGGGCGGCACCATGCGTCTGGGCTCTTGGAAGTGCGACTTGAAAAAAGGAAGTATCGTAAGCAAGGTTTACAAAACGAAAACAATTGAAGAGCGCCACCGGCATAGGTATGAATACAACAACAAATACCGGGACCAGTTCGAAGCTGCGGGCCTTGTGGCAACCGGAATAAACCCAAACACCGGTTTGGTGGAGATAGTGGAAATTCCCGAGCATCCTTGGTTTGTGGGCGTGCAGTATCATCCCGAATACAAGAGTACGGTTGCCAATCCGCATCCACTATTTGTGGCTTTCGTGAAGGCCGTGCACGAACATTCCCTAAAAAAGAAATAAGACAATTTGGCGCAATAAAAGAAAAGGCGGGATTATTGCCCTGCCAGATAAAATTAATGATAATATGCTTTTGATTAATTTCAAAAGAAGAAATAAAAGATGGAACAAAAGAAATTCGACTTTAACTCACTTATTGGTTTTTTATTAATCGGCGGTATCCTAATCTGGATGTTGTACCTCAACAAACCTACCGAGGAAGAAATACAAGCGGAAAAAGCCAAGACCGAAGCCGCTGCAAAACAAGAGGCAGAAGCTGCAAAACCCACAGATGAAGTTACACTTGCGCAGGCAACTTCAGATACAATGAATGCTGTGAAACAAGGTGATTCCCTGGCTTTTGAACAGTTAAAGAACAAGCTCGGTTCTTTTGCGTATTCTGAAACGCTTCCATCGGCAACCGATGCCACAACGGTTTTGGAGAACGATGTGCTTTATTTGGAAATAAGCAATAAAGGCGGATACATTACGGAAGCGCTTTTGAAAAATTTCACCAAATATGACTCCGTTCCAGTGTATTTGATAAAGGATGGAACCGCTTCCTTAAATCTTCAGTTTACGTCAGAAAACCGAACGCTAAACTCACAAGACCTTTATTTTGAACCTACCTTGAGCAAAAATGGCGAAGACCAAGTGCTCTCCATGAAGCTCAAAACTTCAGAAAACGGATTTATTGAATACCGTTATACCCTGCATCCGGGTGAATATATGATGGATTTCAGCATCAACAGCCAGGGCTTGGACGGTATTATCAATACTTCGCAGCCGATGTATCTGGACTGGCAATTAAAGGGCTATCGCCACGCCAAGAGTATTTCATACGAAAACCGTTATTCGCGTTTAACCTATGAATACGATGACGAAAAGCACTCAAAACTTTCCCCTTCGGGCGAAGATGATGAACTGGAGAAGGACGTAACCTGGATGAACTTCCGTCAGCATTTCTTCAGCTCCATGCTCCTTACCGATACTCCTTTCAAGGAAGTGAAATTGACTTCCGTTGATTTGGTGAAAGACGAAGAAGTGGATACCGTTTTCACAAAACAATACGGAGCAAAGATGCTTTTGGAACCAAAAAATGGGGCGTTGTCGTATAATATGAATATGTACTACGGCCCATCCGATTATCAAATTTTCAAAAAATACGGCCGTAATCTGGACGAAGCCATGCCGTTGGGCTGGGGTATTTTTGGGGTGATAAACAAATACATTATCATTCCGTTATTCGGCTTTTTAACCGATTTTCTTCCCGCGGGAATAGCCATCATCGTTTTGACGATTCTTATAAAACTTATGCTTTCGCCAGTGCAGTACAAGCAGTATTTGGCACAGGCGAAGATGAAAGTGCTGAAACCCGAACTCGACGAGATAAAGGAAAAGTATAAAGGCAACAGCTTAAAAATCCAACAGGAAACCATGAAGCTGCAAAACTCCGCCGGCGCCAGTCCGCTGAAGGGTTGTTTGCCAGCTCTGTTGCAAATTCCGGTGTTTTATGCGCTGTTTACGTTCTTCCCCTCGGCTTTTGATTTGCGGCAGAAAAGTTTCCTTTGGGCAGATGACCTTTCCAGTTATGATACCATTGCCGAATTGCCGTTCCACATTCCATTTTATGGAGACCACGTGAGCCTCTTCCCTATTTTGGCCTCTATCGCCATTTTTGTTTATATGATGATGACCATGGGCGCAAACATGCAGCAACAGCAGCAGCCGGGAATGCCGAACATGAAATTCCTTATGTACCTTTCGCCATTGTTTATGTTGGTATTCTTCAACAACTATGCGAGTGGACTTTCGCTGTATTACTTCGTTTCAAACTTGATTACCATTGGCATTATGCTCGTAATTAAGAATTTCATCATTGATGAGGACAAAATTCACGCTAAAATTCAGGTGAAAAAAGCCACGCCAAAAAAACAGAACAAGTTCCAGCGCAAAATGGCCGAAATGATGGAACAGGCCGAGCAACAGAAAAAAGCCGGAAAACGTTAGATTTTTCTTTAGATTTAAAATGTTTGAAAATAGATTTTAGATTTAAGCGTTTGCTTTTTAAGTAAATGAACAATGAAAAAAATTGCTTTAACTTTCTTCTTCGGAATTGTACTCTGCTCCCAAGTTTCCTTTTCACAAAGCGAAATAAACCAAATGGACGCGCAGGGAAAACGCCACGGCCTTTGGAAAAAGACTTTTGAAGGCACCGATCAGCTTCGCTATGAGGGCACTTTTGAACACGGAAAGGAAGTGGGCGAATTCAAGTTTTATTGTGAAGATTGCAAAAGCCAGCCGATGGTCATTAAAAACTTCACGGGGAAAGACGATATCGCCGAGGTAAAATATTTCACCGTAAAAGGAAAACTGGTAAGTGAAGGAAAAATGCAGGGCAAGGACCGCGTTGGCGAATGGGTCTATTACCACGAAAAATCTAAAAATATAATGACCCGTGAGCAATATGTGAACGGCAAACTTGACGGCAAAGTAATTACTTACTATCCCAACGGAAAAATCACTGAAGAAACAAGTTACCAAAACGGCATAAAAGAAGGCGAAGACAATTATTATTCGCCGGACGGGGTTCTTTTAAAAAAGCTGTTATACGCAAACGATCAACTTCAGGGTCCGGCTTTATATTATGATGCCTACGGCAATGTGGTAATCGAAGGTTTTTACAAGAATGGCAAAAAGCACGGACTTTGGAAATACTACAAGGATGGGAAGGTAATTTTGGAAGAGACGTTTCCAAAACCTAAAGATAAATAATCACTCATTCGCACTAGTTCCATTTTGTAGTAATTTTTCTTCAATTAACCTTTTTATCGGTAGTTCAAGGTTTGGAATATCCACGGTACAAACCTTCCAAATCAAACCAATACTTACCCCAAAATATTGATGGACGACAACATCTCTCATCCCAGCCATTTCGCGCCATGGAATAGTAGAGTTTTGATTTCTGATAGTTGTTGAAATATTTTTAACAGCTTCTCCTATTATCTCCAATCTTCGAATAACAGCATCTTGTTTTTCATCATTAGCCTCAAAATCTTGTCGGGATACTCCTTCGATATATTCATTTATTTTTTTAATACATTCCAAAATGTCCTCTAGAAATACAAGATCATCTCGCTTTGCTCTATTATCCATAAATCCTTAATTCTTCAGATAAGATACGGTTTTTCAATCTCGGTTTTAGCGCTTTATATTCTACGAGGTCAACTTTTTTATCGAGTAAACTTTCAAGGTCCATTTTAATCCTAATAAAATCCAACAAGCTCATCTCCTTGTCCAGTTCAACTAAAATATCAACGTCGCTGGATTCAGAATTTATTCCTTTTGCATAAGACCCGAATACACCCGCACGGACAATGTTGTGTTTTTTTAGCAGAGGAACAATGCGTTGTTTTAGGTTTTCTATTGTCATTGTTGAAGACGTTTTATAACTTTAAAATTAAGCTATTTTGAACAAAATGAAAGATTTAATTATTGTAATTTTGCAAATCCATGAAAAAACGAGTAGTTGTCGGTCTTAGCGGAGGCGTTGACTCCAGCGTTGCAGCCTATCTTTTAAAAGAGCAGGGCTACGACGTTATTGGGCTATTTATGAAGAATTGGCACGACGACTCCGTAACCATTTCTGATGAATGCCCATGGCTTGAGGACAGCAACGACGCAATGCTCGTGGCAGAAAAACTGGGCATTCCCTTTCAAACGGTCGATTTAAGTGAGCAATACAAAGAACGCATCGTTGACTATATGTTCCGCGAATATCAAATGGGCCGCACCCCCAACCCAGACGTGCTCTGCAATCGTGAAATAAAGTTTGACGTGTTTATGAAAATCGCCCTCGGGCTGGGAGCAGATTTTGTGGCAACGGGCCATTATTGCCGGAAAGGCACCATTGAAAAAGACGGAAAAAAAATATATCAATTGCTCGCCGGAAAAGATCCAAACAAAGACCAATCGTATTTTCTGTGCCAACTTTCGCAGGAGCAACTTTCCAAAACCCTCTTTCCAATTGGGGAATTGTTGAAGCCGGAGGTTCGCAAGCTTGCTTCGGAACAAAATTTAATAACCGCCGAAAAACGCGATTCGCAAGGGTTGTGCTTTATCGGAAAGGTGAGGCTCCCGGAATTTCTTCAGCAGAAATTGGCTCCAAAAGACGGTGCAATTGTGGAAGTGCCGGCCAGTTTTTCAGAATATAAATTGAAAGCCCCGGCCTTTTCTTCCGAAGAAGAAAAACTGCAATATCTTGCTGCAAAATATACCTATTCACAAACCGATGGCAAGCAAGTGGGCATCCACCATGGGGCGCATTATTTTACCAAAGGCCAGCGTAAAGGCCTGGCGGTTGGTGGAACCAAGGAACCCTTGTTTGTAATCGACACCGATGTGGAAGAAAATGTAATCTACACCGGCCAAGGCAAGGATCACCCCGGCCTGTATCGTCGTGGCCTTTTCGTTAAAAACGAAGAAATACACTGGATTCGCGAAGACCTAAAACTTGCCGAAGATGAAAAAATGGAGGTCAAAGCCCGCATACGTTATAGGCAACCCTTAGAAAAAGCAACATTACACCGCACAGTTTCCGGACTTTATATTATATTTGACAACCCGCAATCCGCCATTACCGAAGGTCAGTTTGTTGCTTGGTATGACGGCCCCGAATTACTGGGAAGCGGAGTAATCTCTTAAAAAAAATTTAATGATGAAAAAATTATCCCTATTACTTCTTGTTTTTGTTTCAACCTTTAGTTTTGCCCAAACCGAGGATGCACTCGTGTTTTTGGAAGCAAAAGATCCGGCTGTGGTTTCAGCAGCTTTGGCTAACCCGATAACTATTTTGACCCAAGCAGCCATTGATAGGAAAAATGCACAAGGCATTGCCATTGATGATCGTGATGTTCCACTGAACGAAACCCAAAAGGCCGCTATTGATGCAGCCACCGGAATTACGGTTCTTGCAAAATCAAAATGGCTGAATGCCGTTTACGTGCGCGGAACGGAAAGCAACATCAATGACCTTTTGAACCTTCCATTCGTGGTCGATGTAGAATTTGCCGATAAAAGTCTAAACAGACCTACGGGAGGCAGACAATTCACCAAAGACAAATTTGAAATTGAAAATCAAGCCAGACCTGTTTATAACTACGGAAGTGCGGCCAACCAGACCGAAATGATAAACGTGGATTATCTTCACGAAAACGATTATACAGGCCAAAACATCATCGTGGCTTTTATGGATAATGGTTATCCGGGAGTATTGACCAACCCAGCTTATGCAATCCTTAGAAATGAAGGCAGACTGTTAGGATATTACGATTTTGTGGATCGTGTTGAAAATCCAAACGGAACTGGAAGCCACGGTGCTGGAACTTTCAGCGACGCTGCCGGATTTTTGAACGGTCAGTTTGTAGGTACTGCCCCGGGAGCATCTTATTACTTGTATATCACGGAAGACGGCAATGAGGAGTCTCCGGCAGAAGAGGCATATTGGGTTGAGGCTTTGGAACGTGCTGATAGCTTAGGGGTATATGTAACCAATACTTCCTTGGGCTACCAAGATTTTGATAACCCGGCATACGACCATCAATATGTGGACCTTGACGGACAGACAACGATTGCCGCCCGGGGTGCCAATGCCTCTTTTGACAAAGGAATGATTACTGTTACCTCTGCTGGAAATGATGGTGGTGGCTTCGGATATGTAGGTACGCCAGCCGATGCACCCGGTTCATTTACAGTCGGTGCCGTTGATGCCAATGAAAATTATGTGTATTTCAGTTCTCACGGGCCAAATTCTTCTGGAGATATTAAGCCAGACGTAATGGCCAAAGGCCTTGATGCAGCTATCGTGGGCCAATATGGTAATGTAACAACGTCGAGCGGGACCTCTTTCAGCTCGCCAATTACTGCTGGCGCCGTTGCTGCTTTATGGAGTGCGGTTCCCACTTTAAAAAATGATGTGGTTATGCAGGCCATTCGCGAATCTGCTGATAGATATAACAATCCTACAAACGAATATGGCTATGGAATCCCAAATTTTGGCGATGCCCTGAATGCCCTTTTAACCATAGGCATTGAAGAGCAAATGCTTGATACCAATTTTGCTTTGTATCCAAACCCCGTAAGCACAGAGATAAATATTTCTTTTCCAAAATCGGCAGAGAATGCTGTATTCGCGATCTATAATATTTTGGGTGAAAGAATCCTTGAAAAAAACATTACTACCTTAAATAACAGGGTTGATGTTTCAGGACTCTCTTCTGGAATGTATATTGCTTCCATCACTTCAAACAACAAAACAACGAGCTATAAAATTATTAAGGAATAGTGAATAACCGGATTACCGAACTTTTTAATATTCAATACCCTATAATTCAGGCCGGAATGATTTGGAACAGCGGTTGGCGACTTGCCACCGCTGTTTCCAATTGTGGCGGTTTGGGTCTTTTGGGCGCAGGCTCTATGTATCCTGAAGTGCTTCGGGAACATATTCAGAAATGTAAAAAGGCAACTGATAAACCTTTCGGCGTAAACGTACCTATGCTCTACCCCGATATTGAAAAAATAATCGATATCATTATTGAGGAAGGGGTAAAAATTGTTTTCACATCCGCGGGCAATCCAAAGACACATACCTCAAAATTAAAGGAACACGGAATTACCGTTGTTCACGTGGTGAGCAGTGTGAAATTTGCTTTAAAAGCACAGGAAGCTGGCGTTGACGCGGTAGTTGCCGAAGGCTTTGAGGCTGGTGGCCACAATGGCCGCGAAGAAACCACGACTTTCACTTTGATTCCAATGGTAAAGGAACAGTTGGAAATTCCCCTGATAGCCGCTGGCGGAATTGCTACCGGCCGTGGCATGTTGGCCGCAATGGTTCTGGGTGCCGATGGCGTGCAAGTGGGAAGCCGCTTTGTAGCTTCGGAAGAAGCTTCATCGCATCGCGCCTTTAAGCAAATGGTCGTTGATGCCAAAGAAGGCGATACCTATTTAACCTTAAAGGAATTGGCCCCCGTGCGGATGCTAAAAAATAAATTCTTTGAAAGTGTGATGCAACTTTATAAAACTAATCCTACCAAAGAAGATCTTATAAAACATTTGGGCCGCGCCCGTGCCAAACGTGGCATGTTTGAAGGCGATTTGGAAGAAGGAGAATTGGAAATTGGGCAGATTGCGGGCCTTATCCACGATATAAAACCTGCTGCCCAAATTCTTAAGGATATGGTGGAAGAGTTTGAAATTGCCAAGAAAGAGGTTTCTGATCTTTAGTCGAAACGAAAAATCACATCGGTTGAATCCCTGTTTTTTTTTAAGACTACTGAATAATTTCTTGAAGTAGCTTCCGTACAACCTTGCTATGGAATATCTTCCGAAGAAATGCTACCTGTATATTCCACTAAAAATACGGCTTTTCCTTAGGCTACAAATGATCTGGATTCTTCATAAAATTTAAGCTGCAAAAGGCACCTTCGGTAAGAATCCGTTCAAATTCAGCATACAATTTGGTAATATTTCAAAAAAAAAGCCCCCCAACTGGGAGGCTTTGTCTTAAAAAAATTGTGTGTATTAAAGCACTTTTACGTTAACCGCGTTCAATCCTTTTTTTCCTTCTTGAAGATCAAATTCTACTTCGTCACCTTCACGAACTTCGTCGATTAGGCCTGTAACGTGTACAAAATGTTCTTTGTTTGTTCCTTCTTCAGTGATAAAGCCAAAACCTTTGGTGTCGTTGAAGAATTTTACTGTTCCTTTGTTCATTGTAATTAATTAAAAAATTTATAATAAGTGGCAAAGATAGAATTAATATTGACAAATAAGCTTTTTTTAATTGTTTATTTTAAAACTTAAAAAATTATGGTTTTTTTAAAAAATTAACAATTCGTTTTTAAGAATTTGAAAATAGCCTTTTTATTTTGGTTATAAAGCCACGACAATTTGATTTTTCAAAATATCCTCAAAAGTTTCCCTTTTCCTGATTAAATGCGCCTTTCCTTTATACCAAAGCACTTCCGCGGGACGATAACGGGAATTGTAATTGCTCGCCATTGTGAAACAATAGGCACCAGCGTTGTGGAAAGAAAGAATATCACCCTCGTGCAATTCTGGAATGCGGCGGTTGTTCGCAAACGTATCGGTTTCGCAGATGTAACCCGTTACGGTATAAAAACGATCCCTTCCGTGCGGGCGGGAAATGTTTGAAATTTCGTGCTGCGACCCGTAAAGCATCGGGCGGATCAAATGGTTAAAGCCACTGTCAACCTGTGCAAATACGGTGGAAGTAGTCTGTTTTATCACATTTACCTTTACCAAAAACTGTCCGGCTTCACTCACCAAAAACTTGCCCGGCTCAAAGGCCAAGGTCAATTTTTTACCGTATTTTTTACAGAAATCGTTGAAACGCTTGCTCAGTTTTTTGCCGAGTTCCTCAACATTGGTTTCAATATCGCCATCTTTATAGGGTACTTTGAAACCGCTTCCGAAGTCAATAAATTCCAAATTATCGAAATTTTCCGCAGCATTAAAAAGTATTTCCGAAGCATAGAGAAAAACATCAATGTCCAAAATATCGCTACCCGTGTGCATGTGGATCCCGTTGATGTTCATCCCCGTGTTTTCCACAATCCTTTTCAGCAAAGGCATTTGGTGGATTGAAATCCCGAACTTGCTATCAATATGCCCCACGGAAATATTTGCGTTTCCGCCTGCCATAACGTGCGGATTTATTCGGATACAAACAGGGATTTTGGGATGTTTGGTCCCGAATTGCTCCAAAATGGAAAGATTGTCTATATTTATTTGCACCCCAAGTTTTGCGGCTTTTTCGATCTCTTCCAACGAAATTCCGTTGGGGGTATAGATTATGTTCTCTGGTTTAGCACCAGCTTCCAGGCCCAGCATCACTTCCTGTATGGAAACCGTGTCCAGGCCACTGCCCATATTAATGAGCAATTTCAACACAGAAATATTTGAAAGCGCCTTTACGGCGTAATTTATTCTCAAACTATCCACCTTATCAAAAGCGCTGGTCAACCGTTTATACTGCTTTTCAATTTTAGCAGCATCATAAACATACACAGGGCTTCCGAATTCTTGGGCAATTGCCAAAAGGTCTTGGTTTTTCATTTCTTTAGAATAAATTTTTAAAAAATTAAGGCGCAAAAATAAGGATGTAGCCCGAAATACTTCATTAATAAATACTTAATTTTTATTCGTTACTATCAAAAGGTTTATAAATGTATGGTTTTCTTCCCCTCTGGGCGATGAAGGAGAGGGATTGAAAAAAACATTAGCGCATTCCTATGACATTTGTTATTTTTGCAATCCATAAACAAGCCTGCCCGGCAAGTGGGGAGGATACAAAACCGCAACTATGAATTTACACGAATATCAGGGAAAAGAAATCTTAAACAGTTTTGGCGTTGAAATACAGCGCGGTATCGTGGCAACCACGCCAAAAGAGGCCGTGGAAGCCGCAAAAAAACTTACCGAACAAACCGGAACGGGCTGGCACGTTATCAAAGCCCAAGTGCACGCCGGTGGCCGCGGAAAAGGTGGCGGTGTAAAACTTGCAAAAAACATACAGGAAGTTGAGGATATTGCCGGAAAAATCATCGGGATGAACCTCGTTACCCCGCAAACTTCGGCTGAAGGAAAAAAAGTACACCAGGTCTTGGTTGCCGAAGATGTTTATTATCCCGGCGAGAGTGAGCCAAATGAATTTTATATGAGCGTGCTGTTAAATCGTTCCACAGGAAGAAATATGATTATGTATTCTACCGAGGGAGGGATGGATATTGAAACGGTTGCCGAGGAGACCCCACATTTAATTTTTACTGAAGAAATTGACCCAGCCGTAGGCCTTTTGGGCTTTCAGGCGCGAAGAGTGGCTTTCAACCTTGGTTTGGAAGGAAAGGCTTTTAAGGAGATGACGAAATTCGTTACCGCGCTTTACAAAGCTTACAATGAATCTGATTCTTCTCTTTTCGAAATTAATCCTGTTTTAAAAACCAGCGACGATAAAATTATCGCCGTTGATGCAAAAGTAAGTATTGACGACAATGCACTTTTTCGCCATAAGGATTATATGGCAATGCGCGACAAACGCGAAGAAAACCCAGTTGAGGTTGAAGCAAAAGAGAAGGGCTTGAATTACGTGGACCTCGACGGAAACGTTGGCTGTATGGTAAACGGTGCCGGACTTGCAATGGCAACGATGGATCTTATTAAACAAGCCGGCGGGGAGCCCGCAAACTTCCTTGACGTAGGTGGAACTGCCGATGCCGAACGTGTGGAGGCTGCTTTCAAATTAATCCTGAAAGACCCAAATGTAAAGGCGATCCTCATAAATATTTTTGGTGGAATTGTTCGTTGCGACCGTGTGGCCCAGGGTGTGATTGATGCCTATAAAAATATGGGAACCATCCACGTGCCAATCATTGTACGTTTGCAGGGAACAAATGCCGACATCGCAAAGAAACTGATTGACGACAGCGGCCTGGACGTACAAAGCGCTATTGAATTTCAGGAAGCCGCAGATAAAGTAAAAGCTGTGCTTTCTTAAAAATTAATAATTTACATAAAGGCCCTTCGCACCTAGCAAGGGTCTTTTTTTTGAATTTTAGTTATGGAGAAAAATCCCAAATCTCTTTTAAGTGATTTAATAAATATGGTCATGGCCGACGGGAAAATAAAAACTTCAGAAATAGAATTTATTAAGAAATTGGCCAAACGAATGGATATTTCAAATACGGAACTTCTTGCCCTTTTTGAAAATCCGCAGCCCTCGCGCCCCGTTTATAGTGAAGTTGAACGCATCACCCATTTCTATAAATTGATTTTGATGATGAAGATTGACAACGAAACGCATGAAACCGAAATAGTGGCATTAAAAAATTTCGGATTAAAAATGGGCATCCGCCCTATTGTCGCCGATCAAATTCTGAAAAAGCTGGAACAGTCTGAAGAAAAAATGGTGCCCGCGGAGGAGCTGTTGAAAATTTTCAAAATATATTACAACTAACCTCGCGTCATTTTCTCAATAGAAGCGATATCTTTTTTTGAAGTGAATGAACTTTTTGCCTGCTCCAAAAGGGTTTTCATTTCTTCCTGTATCGCAATGATATACGCTGTTTCCGCGGCTGGTTGTTTTTGAAGATAATCCAGCATCCAAAATAACTTCTGGACCATGATCGGATCGTGCTTACAATAGGTCCGTAGCGATGCCATCACATTATACAAAAGCTCATTAAAGGTCACAACCGCCAGCCGTAGCGTTGGCTTTTCTTCGTGGACAATAATCCCATTGTCATTTTTTTGCATTCTCAAAGCAAAAATAGCGGTTAAATAGTCAATGGCGTTAATGGCCGTTCCGGGATCGTTTATACCTGGCGACATCGCTTTCACGGCTATCTCGGTAATTTGCTTAAAAGCCAGGATATAATTGTCCTCCACCAATTCCCCACGCGCAAAACTGATATTTGAAATTATGGACTCAACTACCTTTTCATCCAACTCCTTTTCCGATTTTAAAAAAACCGAATTCCCAAGTACAAATAGCCCCTTGGGCACGGTTATATACAGCTTGGTTTCTTCATCTTCACAAATTTTTAGAATATTCTTTATGGAAATGTTTTGAAAATAACCACTTCGCCCTGCTTGGTATTCGTGCCAACCGGCCGTATCGGGAAACGTCTTGGCTTGTCCTTTTTCAGAGGCAATTAGCTTTTGAAGTCTCTTTTCAGCTTCTTCAAAAATGGTGTCCAAAATATTGCTGATCTGAATGCTTTGTGAAATATTATGAATAAAATAAATAAAGGCCACCAAGCAAACAATGGTAAGGGCAATTCCCAAAAGCACTGAAAAACCCGGCAGTGTATATTTTTTTTCACTCGGCTCAATGGAAAAAAGGGTGAAAATACTGTAAAGAATCGTCGCTAAATAAATCCCCAATATCAATTGATGCCGTTTATCGCTTATCAATCCCGGAAGCAATCGCGGCGAATAATTATTGGAAGCCTGGCTGAGCAGCAACATAACCATGGAGAAGCTAAAGACCATCAACGAAATGAGCCCACCAAGACAAGCACTGAGCACTGTTAGCGCAGTATCGCCATCCTCCACCATTAACAGCGGGAATACGTCCATTATTTTTCTGGAAATACCGTGCTGCTCCAAATAAATCATCAAAAGCGCGACCAAAAAACCTGAAAATGCCAACAAGGTTGGATAAAAAGCAATCTTGCTCTCAACCGTGTTGAAGAAATCGGAAATACGAATAAAGATTTTTTTCATAACAATCGGTTAGTGTATTTTAAAATTAAGGAAAGGCCGCCTTAATATTCTTAATATTGAATTAAATGTTCCATCCCCCAACAAATCAACCGACAAAACGTCATTAAAAATATACACATATCAGCCAAAATGTCCTGATTTATCACTTGGAATTGTTATTGACTATCTATTGAAAAATTTAGTCAAAAACTTAAACAATATTTAGAGATGAAGACAGTTAATAAAAACAGTATTTGGTTGCCGGGCCTTTTGGATAATTTTCTTTTTGACAACAAGCTGGATGCGTTTAAAAACAATTATGAAACATTTAGCATTCCTACAGTAAATATTATTGAAAATTTACCGAATTTTGTAGTCGAATTGGCTGCACCTGGATTACAGAAAGAAGATTTCACCATTGAGGTTGAGGAAGATACAATGAAAATCGCTTCCAAAAAGATAGAAACGAACAAAGAAGAAACCAATGATTTTTCCTTTATAAGAAGGGAGTTTAATTACAAGAGTTTTGAACGTTCTTTCAAACTTCCTGAGAACATTAAAGTTGAAGATATTCAGGCCAGTTACGAAAATGGAGTCCTTCGGGTTACCATTCCAAAAATGGAAGAAAAGCAAGCATTGAAGAAAATGGTTGAGATTTCATAATTGAAATTTAATTTGGTTAGTTAGTTGAAAATGACCGCGTGCTACTCAATCGGTACGCGGTTTTTTCTTGGGGTCACTTCGGCCCCCTTCTCCTTCGCCCTCCCGTACTTTTTTGCTCCCTCTTTAAATTCCGCTCCGCTTGCCTTTTCTTTTCAGGTTTTAGTGTCTCTACCGCTTTTTCCCGGCCATCTTTTTGGTAAACCTTTGGCAATCCGTCGCTATCCTTTACCGAATCTTTCAGGGTTTTCAGTTCTTCCGCAGTAAGGTCGCGCCACTGCCCTTCGGGCAAATCGCCCAATTCCAGATTCATTATCCGAATTCGTTGCAAGGCCACAACTTCATACCCCAAATATTCACACATTCTGCGTATCTGCCTATTTAAGCCCTGTACCAATACAATCCGGAATTCAAACCTGCTTATCCGTTCCACTTTACAGCGTTTGGTTACCGTGTCCAAAATAGGGATTCCGGAGCCCATCCGTTTTAGAAATTCATCGGTAACGGGCCTATCCACTTTTACAATATATTCCTTTTCGTGTTTGTTGCCGGCGCGCAGAATCTTGTTTACAATATCGCCTTCATTGGTCAACAATAGTAGGCCCGAACTGGGCTTATCCAATCTTCCCACGGGGAAAATACGTTCGGGATGGTTTATAAAATCCACCACATTATCATCAAAACGGGTATCGGTTGTACAGGTAATCCCCACGGGTTTGTTCAGCATTATATAGACTTCGGCAGTATTTTCCTTGATGAGTTTTCCGTCCACACGAACCTCATCATTGGGCATTACCCGATCTCCCAGCCCACTCTTTTCGCCATTTACGGTTACGCGGCCTTTTTCAATTAAGGTATCGGCCTCGCGGCGCGAACAGTAGCCGCTATCGCTGATTGCTTTGTTTAGTCGGACGGAATCTGGATGGTGCATATTTTTAGTGTTCAGTGTTCAGTGTTCAGTAAATCAGTACGCAGTGGTTAAATTCAGGGCTCCGTATTGAATTTTGAACCTTAAATCTTGAATTTTTTATACTTCCCCCAATTGTTTTTGATATGTTTTAATTTTATCCCGCAACTTGGCGGCCATCATAAAATCGAGATCTTTGGCGGCTGTTTCCATGGCTTTGCGGGTGTCGCGGATTTTCTTTTCTATCTGTGCCTTGGTCAAATATTCCACTTCCGATTCGGCGGCGAGGGTTTCGGCATTTTCAAAAGTATAAGCCTCCTGTTTCGATTTCGTCAATGAGTTTTCAAATGATTTTTTTATCTGCGTTGGCGTAATGCCGTGCTCTTGGTTATAGGCAATCTGCTTTTCCCTTTTGTAATTCGTGCTATCAATCGTTTTTTGCATACTGTTGGTTATTTTATCGGCATACATAATTGCTTTTCCGTTCAGGTTTCGCGCGGCGCGGCCCACGGTTTGGGTCAGGGAGCGCTCGCTTCTTAAAAATCCTTCCTTGTCCGCATCCAAGATTGCAACCAAAGAAACTTCAGGTAAATCCAAGCCTTCCCGCAAAAGGTTTACGCCAACCAGAACATCAAAAAGACCAAGGCGTAAATCCTGCATAATCTCCACACGTTCCAAGGTGTCCACATCACTGTGAATGTAACGGGTCCTGATTTGTACCCGAATTAAATATTTGGTCAATTCCTCCGCCATTCTTTTGGTCAACGTGGTTACCAAAACGCGTTCGTCTTTCTCTACCCGCAATTGGATTTCCTCCAACAAATCGTCAATCTGGTTTAGGCTCGGGCGCACTTCAATGGGCGGATCCAGCAAACCTGTGGGACGGATAATCTGTTCCACATACACGCCGCCGCTTTTTTCCAATTCGTAATCGGCCGGCGTGGCGCTTACGTAGATTACTTGGTTTTGCAGGGCTTCAAATTCCTCAAACTTTAGCGGACGGTTATCCATCGCGGCGGGCAATCTGAAGCCATATTCCACCAAGTTTTCCTTTCGGGAACGGTCGCCGCCATACATCGCGCCTACCTGAGGAATGGTTACGTGGCTCTCATCCACCACCATCAAATAATCCTTTGGAAAGTAATCCAGCAAACAGAACGGGCGTGTACCGGGCAGGCGCTGGTCCAAGTAGCGCGAATAGTTTTCTATCCCACTGCAATAGCCGAGTTCGCGTATCATTTCAAGGTCGAAATTGGTACGCTCGTCAAGACGTTTTGCTTCCAGATGTTTTCCTATTTCCTTAAAATATTCCACTTGTTTTACCAAATCGTCCTGAATCTGGTGGATGGCGCCCTGTATCACATCAGGCGAAGTCACGAACATATTTGCCGGATAAATATTGAGTCGGTCGTATTTTGCTTTTATGTTGTTATTCAATGGGTCAAAGACTTCTATTTCTTCAATTTCATCGCCGAAAAAGTGGATTCTGAAAGCATCATCGGCATACCCCGGGTACACATCCACCGTATCGCCCTTTATGCGGAAACGCCCGTGGTTGAATTCCGCTTCGGTACGGGAATAGAGGCTTTGTACCAAACGGTGCAACAACTTGGTGCGGGAAATGATCTGCCCTTTTTCCAAACTGATTACGTTTTTCTGAAATTCCGCAGGGTTCCCGATACCGTACAGGCAGGAAACCGAGGAAACCACCAGCACATCCCTCCTGCCCGAGAGCAATGACGAAGTGGTGCTAAGGCGCATTTTTTCAATCTCTTCGTTGATAGATAGATCCTTTTCAATGTATGTTCCGCTACTCGGGATAAACGCTTCGGGCTGGTAATAATCGTAGTAGGAAACAAAGTACTCCACCGCATTTTCGGGGAAGAGGTTTTTAAACTCTGTGTACAACTGTGCCGCAAGGGTTTTGTTGTGCGCCAAAACCAGGGTTGGTTTTTGCACCTGCTGCACCACATTGCCCACGGTAAAGGTTTTTCCGGAGCCGGTAACGCCCAGTAGGGTTTGGTATTTTTCGCCGGCATCCAAGCCTTCCACCAAGGCTTTTATGGCTTGGGGCTGGTCGCCGGCAGGTTGAAAATCTGTGGCTATTTTAAAGTTCATGGATTCTTTTTCATTGCTTTACAAAAGTAATGAAAATAGCTGTGAGACTTGAGGTGTAACTACTGTTTGTGGGCACACGTTGCAAACGTGCGCTAACTAGGGCGTATTCTTGTCAAATGTCAGCGTATCGAAGAAAATGGTTAATGAAGTTAGTTTTCCGTCTTTAGCAGTCCAAACTTCCGCTACATCTCCGTTTATTTTTTTGCCATTGGGAAATTGATAATCGTAATTTCCAATCACACAGGCATTGTCTCCATCCACAATCATTGTTTTTACTCGCATTTCTTGAAAAATACGTGAAAATCGATTTATGACTGCAATGTATCCATCTTTTCCTATTATCGGAACTCGGTTTGTCATATCTCCGCCAATATATTTGAAGTCGTCCGCAATTACACTTTCCCAACCTTCCTTTATTGCAAAACCTTTGTAGTAGGTTTCCAAAAGTTCTTTTGTTGTTTTTGGATTTTCCATTTTTTAGAAGTTTTAAGTTTATTACATTTGTTATTGCATTTTGCAACAACCACAAATATACAAATGTTATTGCAAATCGCAAGTGCTTAAAATTTTAGATATGAAAAAGAATAGGTCGGATTGTCCAATCAGTTGTTCGTTAGACGTTTTCGGTGATAAATGGTCATTGTTAATAATCAGGGATATTATGCTCCGCGGGAAGTTATCCTATAGCGAATTTTTGAAATCAGAGGAAAAAATTGCCACAAATATTCTTGTCAATCGATTAAATATTCTTGAGGCAGAAAATATTTTGTCCAAAAAAGTTTCTCCCGAAAATAAGTCGAAGTTTATTTACAGTTTGACAGAAAAGGGAATTGACTTACTTCCGATTGTTATTGAGATAATGGATTGGGGGGCAAAGTACAATGAAAACAGTCCGAGAAGGGAACTCGGCAAACAAATCCAAAAGAACAAATCAAAAGTCGTTTCCGAATATCTTGAAAAGCTGAAGGTTGAATTTGGTTAGCCGTTCGTTTTTTCGTATTGCGACCAACCTGGGGATAAAAACAACTGTTACTTTTATTCCACTTAGATGGTTAAATTGATTATCTCCAAATATACTCAAAAACCAAACTACTTCCCCACCACCGCCATTAAGGTTTCCTTCTTAGGCTTCAATGTTTTATTTTCCTTCTCCAGAGAAAAAACCGCTCCTACAAAGGCGCAGAACATTTAATTTAGAAATAAATCCCTATTTGAATGATGACATTTTTCCGATTTTCCGATATATGATTGTAAAGTGGAAATGAGTAAACAGCATTCCCAACTTTTTACGAATCAATTCTAACCAATTAAATCTAAACACAATGAATGAGCAAAAAATTTCCTTGTTAATTCGTCACATCGCGGGCTCCAAAAAAGGAGAGGTTGAAAAATTTTCAGTTGAAAACACTCCCGAAATTCGGATAGGTCGCGGATTGGAGAACCATGTAAGCTTCGACCCCGTTAAGGAAGATACCATCAGCCGCGATCATTGCCGTATTATTCAAGATAGCACCAATCGTGAGCATTTCTACATCTCTGATAGCCATAGTAAAAATGGAACATTTGTAAATGACGTGTCTATTGCCGGTAAAACCGAACTTTTTGCTGGCGACATCGTTAAGCTTGGGAAGGAAGGCCCTTCCTTTGAATTTGATCTTGATCCGCGCCCGCAGTCACATATTAAAAAGACCCGTATCATCGATCCAATCGTAGCAAAAGAAACGAAGATGCATACTGCTACTGATTTGCCCAAGGCCACTTCAGAAAAAACACCGCCCGCAAAAGAAGGTATCGGCAAGAATACCATGCAGCACATGATTCGCGAATCTGAAAAGAAAAGTAAGACCGGTTTGGTGATTACAATAATCGCAGTTTTGTTGCTGGCTGCAACGGGAGGTTATTTGTTTTATAAAAACAAGAATGTAAAGGAAATCGTTCACGTAAGAGATCCTAAAACCACCTTTACTCCTACCGAGATAGCAAAGGCGAACAAAGAGAAAGTGGTATATATAGAGATGGCCTGGAAACTCACAAGTACGGCATCTAGCGAGGAAATGTATCAGGTTTATTATCCTGTATGGCAGAATAAGAAAATTATCGGGTACCAGGGTGGCTATACTCAAAATGACCAGGGCGCGATCGTACCATATTTAGTAACAAAGGGGGACTATCTCAAGGCATTTAGTAATTATCAAGGTATAGAACTTGACCTCATTGCGAGCGGTGGCAGTGGCAGCGGCTTTGTGGTGGACGAGCGGGGTTTTATTGCCACAAATAGGCACGTAGCTTCCAATTGGCTTACAAGTTTTCACTTTCAGGATTATGCCTTCCCCGGTGTGATTGCGGAGCCTAATAAGGAAGGACAAATGGCACCAGTGTGGGATAAGCAGGTATCAAAGGAAATGGTTGGCGAATGGGTTCCCGGCAACGATAGAAGATACACAGGTGTGAATACCTATCTTGACGTGACCTTTGCCAATAACTCACAAAGAACACCGGCCAAGATTGTCCGTATCTCATCCACCCATGACGTGGCTATGATTAAAATTGATCTGCCTGAGTCATTACCAAAAGTGGAACTTTTTGACAGTTATGATGAAATCCAGCCAGGCGATCCGGCGATTGTTATGGGCTATCCTGGTATTGCCCCGGTACAACTTGTACTGAAGCGTTCCCAGGATGTATTTAACAGCAATCCAAATATTACTTCCGTTCCCGTACCTACTGTAAGCACAGGAAACGTTGGGCGCATGGTGCGTGGTTCGGAAAAAAATAGCAAGATTGACGATTACAAATCTACCTTTGGAGATTATTATCAACTTACCATCAATTCTACCGGTGGCGGCAATAGCGGTGGGCCCATGTTTGATGAGAAAGGGCGCGTAGTGGGCGTGTACAGCGCCGGCAAATGGGAGCCGGGTACCTCCATAAGTTTTGCCGTTCCCATTAAGTATGTAATGGAGCTCATGGGGCGCCAGGAAGTAATTAAATAATAATTTTTTTCAACTAACTAATTTTTTTAGAGGAGTACTGTCACTTTTTCCACCAGTTCTGATTCCAGTACTGGTGGAAGACAGTAAACCAGCCTGTAACATCAATAACTATGAAGTTTTTGTTTTCAAAGAAGAAAAAGAAGAAGCCTGATTCAACTGCGAGCGGCATCGGCAATAACGGAAAATCCTGTGCAGTCTATGCGGTTTCGGAAACGGGTCCGGTACGCGACCACAACGAAGACTCCATCGCATTTTCTTTTCCCGAAAACGACAAAAAAAGCCTTATTGCCGTGGTTGCCGATGGTATGGGCGGACACAAGGCGGGTGAAGTGGCCAGCAAGATGGCCTGCGATTTATTGCTTGATTACTGCGTGACAAACTGGAAACAACAAGCTCCGGAAACACTGCTTCAGAATGCGTTTTTAGAAGCACACCAAAATATTATAGCCGCCGGCAATTCAAATTCCGAGCAAAAGGGAATGGGCACCACGGCCACCTCGGTGATTATTCAGCAAGATATTTTTTATATAGGGCACATTGGCGATAGTCGTGTTTATATGCTTCGGAATGGCACGTTGAGGCAATTGAGCACAGACCATACCCTCGTAAATCAAATGTTTGAAGGCGGCGAGATTACAGAAAAAGAACGGGATAACCATCCAATGAAAAATGTGTTATTGCAGGCCTTGGGCACTACGCCTACAATCCAACCTCAAATTACGTCTGAGGGATGGGAGATTCGTGAAGGCGACCGTTTGTTGCTCTGCTCCGATGGGGTGTACGATGCGCTGAGCATGGAAGACATCAAAGACTTACTTTTAATGGAGCAACCTGAATTTGTATTGGAGTGTCTCAGTTCGATGGCAATCTCCCGCAAGGTATCCGACAATTTCTCCGCTTTGCTTATCGCCATTTCATCGGAAGTTCCCTCAGTTCCTGCGGTTACTAAAGAACATACTATAGCAAAATGAGCAGACAAGGAAGTCAATATGAAATTATCCAAAAGCTCGGAGAAGGCGGCATGGGAACGGTGTATCTGGCAAAAGATACCATGATTGACAGATTGGTTGCCATAAAGCAACTTCACCGAAATACGGGTTCAGAAGAAGAAAGTCTGGGAGAACGTTTTCAGGCAGAAGCACTCGCCCTGGCAAAACTGAACCATCTCAATGTAACCCATCTTTATTCCTTCATTCCTCAGGAAGATACCTATTGGATGGTCATGGAATACGTGGAAGGAAAGACCCTCGAAGAATGGCTTTTTATCCATAAAAAAATTACCCACCAGCTTGCGGCGAGTATTGCAGTGCAAATGCTCGACGGGTTGTACCACGCACACCGCAAGGGCATCATTCACCGCGATATCAAGCCTGCCAATGTGATGATTAATGAAGAAGGTGAGGTAAAGATCATGGACTTCGGCATCGCAAGAATGCGCAATGCACAGCGCATTACCAGTCACGGGAAATCCGTAGGGACCTTAGAGTATATGGCACCAGAACAAATTCAAGGCCATGAAGGCGACGAGCGAACAGACGTCTATGCCGTGGGCAATATGCTGTACGAAATGCTCTGCGGCTCCCCTCCCTTTCACAGCGATACCGATTATAGTTTGATGAAGGACAAACTGGAGAAACGGCCGGAATCTATCCTTCGGGAAAACCCCACCGTTCCTAATTCACTTGAGAAAATTATTTTTAAGGCATTGGACCGCAATCCGAAAAAAAGATACCAGTCTGCCAAGGAAATGAAATCGGCCATTGAGAAATGTCTGGATGGCGCACTGCTCGATCACGCTACACTCACTAAAGTGCTTCGGGCTTCACAGGTTTTTACAGAGCCCGAAAAAGGAAACGAAATCATCTCTGTCAGCAAGATTTTGTCCCGGGCGAAAGCGATCTCGGGAAGGTTTAAAGTTCCCGCTGTGGGAAATCTCAAGATCCCTGCATTTAGTAAGTTCAATAGGTCTTTACTCATTCTTGGAGCCTCGGTACTTGTGTGCGCAATCCTTTTGGTTTGGAATGGAGGAACAGATACCGCCGACACGGAAGAAATATCCGAAACCCCTGTTATTACCTGGGAAGCGCCTACGGATGAGCCAGAAGAGGTTGTTTCGAATCAAACAACGGGCAATTTTGAGGAAACGCCCAGCGAGATGTACCGTCGTATTGCTGGGCAAAAGCAACACGAGGAAAAAGCAAAACCCAAAGAGAAACGGAACAACAGTGAAAAAACGATTGAGAATGACCGATCGGTCAGTAAGCCATCGAACACATCCAAACCAACCGAAAGCAATGAACGCAATGAACACAATGAACGCAATGAACGCAATGAACGCAATGAACGCAATGAAAATATAGATAAAAAACGCATCGTTCCACAAACCCCTGTGGACGTTCCTGCGGGAAAAACAATTCTTGTAACCTTAAGGGAAGATATCACTTCGGAAGAAAAAGAGCGGGACGGAAAGTTTGTTCGGCTCACTTGCAATGAAGATGTGGTTGCGGAAAACAGGATTATTATTCGTAAAGGCGCGGCGGTAACGGGAAAGATTGTGGACTGCGTACCGTCAAACGACCGAAAGAAAGCTTTAATTGGCTTTGTAATCCTGTGGGTGGAAGCAGTGGACGGAAGCACCGTGAAATTAAAGTCGGAACGGTTTCGCTTATATGCCGATGAGCCCGGAACTGCCGTAAAATATCGTTCCGGCCAGACTTTTGAAGCAAAATTGCGGCGAGGCAGCGTCCAATAGGCTTGTTACTTCAAATTTCAAATGAATTGGGACAACTTTGCTATTCCTCAATCTTAATTTGATAACTATCCAAAAGCCCAACAACTTCGGGTAAGGAAAATTTCGCACCTTTCAGACGGTTTTGCGCTGGGTTTATGGAATAATTTGTGGCGTTTCTGAAATCTGCCATTTCAAGATTTGTATTTAGGAAGGTCGCGTTTTGCAGGTTGCAGGATAGTAGTTTGGAGTGCTTTAAATCTGCTTCGGAAAAATCTACACTTTGCAGTTGGCAATTTATAAAGGAGCTTCTGCTGAGTTTCATTTTGTAGAAAATGGAATGGTCCAACTGGCAGGTGTCAAAAGTTGTGGCAAAACCAAAGCCGTTACAGGCGTCAAACTGCAGACCGAGCATTTTGCAGTTTTTAAATTGCACATCTTGAAAGGAAGTGTTTTTCAGGTTGGCATTGCTGAAATTGCAATCCAAAAACTCACATTCCGAAAAACGGATTTCAGCAAGACTTGAGTTCGAAAAATTACAGCCAATGAAGGTGCAATATTCATACTCCCCTATTTCCAATGGTTTTTCGGAATAGTCAACTTTTTTGAAGGTTTGTTCGTCTGTGTATTTCACTTCCATAAAATTAATTGGCGGCCTTGTCCGGTTCATAGTAAAACAACACCGCGCCTCCTTTAAAGGTTTTGGTCTTTATGAGTTTAAGCATTTTCCTGTCCTTTAAATTATCGAACAATGGCAATCCCGCCCCGGCAATTACAGGGTGCACGCACAACTGCAGTTCATCCAGCAAATTGAGTTTCAGTAGCTGAATAATCAAACTTCGGCAGCCCACTAAACTCTTGCCCGCTTGCTTTTTATGGGTTAAAACTTCTACAACAAGCGGGCGGTCTGCCAAACGGGCACTCTCCCAGCCCGTAGTTTTAAGGGTATGTGAAAAAACAATCTTTGGAATCCCGTCAATAGCCAGGGCGAAGTCGTCCATTGCCTTTTCCCCGGAGGGATTTTTTAGCAGCGTTTTCCAATATTCCATAAGTTGATAGGTAATCCTACCGTAGAGTATGGCGTCTGCCCCAAGTAAAAGTTGTTCGTAATGTTGGTGTATTTCCGCATCCGGGGTTATTGCGGTGTGGTCGCAATAACCATCCAGGGTCATATTGATTGCGCCTATTAGCTTTCCCATGGCTATGTTCAAATTATTTGATCTTCCTCGATTGTAAGTTAAAAACAGTGCCCGCCGGATCTTGGATCCAATGCATATTTTTAGGCAATTTTTCAAGCTCATCACAAGTTTGCACGCCTTGGGCCTCCAAATAGCTGGTAGCTTCTTCTACGTCGGGAACCGTAAGCTGCAACCAAGTTTCTGAATGCGTATAATTGTCCACACAGTCCAACCACAGCATATTGTTGCCAAATTTCACGGCATGCGTTTTGGAGATGGTTGGGTTGTCTATGGGTTTTTCTTCCACTTCCAACTTCAAGATATCCCTGTAAAAAGCAACCGTCTTATCGTATTTGCTTTTGGGAATTTTTATAGCAATGTTGATTCCTGCTTCAAATTTTGGGCTCATAATGATAGGTTTTGTTTACTAAGTTGAAGTTAATTTTATTATTGCAACAATTTTTATAGAATACCCCGCATCGCAAAACCCTTTTCGGTGCCAAATAAAAGATTTGGGTGGGAGCGTGCACAGCTGTTTCTGATTTCTTGATTGGTTGGCCTGCTATTTTAACAGCAATATAGCTAAAATTATTCTTCAATCTTAACCTAATGCGCGACACCTTCTGCAGCTGATTTTAGTTTCCCAATTTTCAAAACCCTGCAAACTATTGCTTTAGAACAATTAGTTTTTCATACATTTATCACTTTCGAAAAAAATAATTCGCCTATTACTCTAAAACTACTACCGATTATTATGAAATTCTCTCTTTCCCGAATCACCCTTCTCTTGGCTGCAGTCCTTGTGTTACAGGCCTGTAAGGACGATGAAGGCCCTGGGTACATTCCCCTAAACATTGTTGCCAATGCCGATAGCGGCGAGGTATTCCAAAATGCCACTTTGGAAATTCCCGTGCTGGCCAATGACTCCAACATTCCGCAAAATGGTGAAATTACCCTTACGGCCCCACAAAGCGGAACAGCGGTTATAAACAACAACGGCACCCCCGCAAATATTCTGGACGATACCGTGCAGTACAGCCCGGACGTTACTTTTGTGGGCGAAGTTACTTTTGATTATACGGTTTGCGACCCTACGGGACAAAGTTGCGCCACGGGCACGGTTACCATTACCGTTTTGCCTTTTTCTCCCGTAAATTTTGACATTAATGCCGTGCCGTATGAAAAGCTTTCCGATTATAATTTCTACGAAGGAAATCTTGCAGATCTATCGCCGGTTTACGGTGTTTTGCCGTATGAGCCCATAAACACGCTGTTTACGGATTACGCACACAAAAAGCGGTTTGTGTGGATGCCCTATAATGTTTCGGCAACCTATGTGAGTGATGGGGACAATTTAGATTTTCCCACGGGAAGTGTCCTGATCAAAACCTTCTTTTATGAAAATGTTCTGCCCAACAATACTACCAAAAACATCGAGACCCGCTTGCTGATAAAAAAAGCAGATGGTTGGATTTTTGCAAATTACATCTGGGACGAAGCCCAACAGGAAGCCATTCTAAACACAACGGGCTATGGTTTTAATGTTCCCGTTGAATGGATTGAAAATGGGCAAACAAAATCCGTTAATTACAGAATTCCTTCAGAAACGGAATGTTTTCTTTGCCATAAATCGTTTGATGTTATCATTCCCATTGCACCAAAACCACAAAATTTAAATGCCGTCTATGAGTATGCAGATGGGATGGCAAACCAACTCCAAAAATGGGAAGAAATGGGCTATATTGCGGCCAATGGTATTCCTTCCAACATTGAAACGGTTCCAAATTGGAAAGATATATCACAGAGCCTGGAAGTAAGGGTTCGCTCCTATTTTGATATAAATTGCGCCCACTGCCACGTATATGGCGGCCATTGCGGCGCACGCTCGTTGCGATTGGCTTATAGGGAAAGCAGCAATCCCGATAACCTAGGTATTTGTGTGGATCCCGATCTACAGATTCCTAACTATGATGGCGCAAAGCTCATTACTCCCGGCGATGCTGAAAACTCAATCCTCTTTTTTAGACAAGCCACAACCTTAGAAGAATACAGGATGCCCATGAACGGCCGGACCTTAACGGACGACAATTTTCTTCCCGTTTTGGAAGCATGGATCAATTCCCTAACAATACCTTGTGATTAACCAATTAAAACTATTGATTATGAAAAAAATATTTACGCTATTTTTAATATTGACATTTTTCGGAATGGGAAACGCCCAGGTGTCATTTACCGCATCCCCTATTTCCACAACTGGGGCAGAGCGCGCCGCGGTGGATATGAACGGGGATTTTTTGGACGATTTGGTTTCCGTAAACGAAACCAATATTCAAATTTACTATCAACAACCAAACGGTAGTTTTGTAATGAGAAACATCCCCACTTCCTTTGCAGACAATTTACCTTCTTGGAGCCTTGCCGCTGCAGATTATGACAAGAACGGTTTTACCGATTTACTTTATGCAGGGGGTAATGGGGTTACTTTTATGAGAGCCAACAACAACGACGGCTACGACGAAATTACCTTTCCGCAATATGTGTTTTCGCAGCGTTCCAACTTTGTGGATATCAACAACGATGGCCATTTAGATGCCTTTGTATGCCACGATGTGGCTCCAAGCGTTTATTATATCAATAACGGCGATGGAACCTTTACCTTTCATCAAGGCGATATTGGCGATTATCCCACCGGAGGGAATTACGGTTCCGTTTGGATAGATTACGACAATGATGGCGATATGGACTGTTTTATAGCAAAGTGCAATGTGAACGGAGACGTTAACGAAAGAAGTGAAAACCAACTCTATCAAAATGACGGCGCAGGCAATTTTGTGGAAGTAGGTGAAGCTGCAGGGTTAAAGGACAATATGCAAACTTGGTCTTCTGCTTGGGCAGATTTTGATAACGATGGTTATTTGGACGTATTTGTAGGAAGTAGCGATGGTAGTTTCACACATAAATTAAATAGAAATAACGGCGACGGAACCTTTACCGATATTTCCGCTTCAACGGGAATTAACGCATTAACTATTACCGGTATTGAAAATTGCACCTACGATTTCAATAACGATGGCTATACGGATATTTTATCCAATGGCAATATCCTTTTAAATAATGGAGACCTAACTTTTTCTTTGATTCCCTTCGCCCTGCCAAATAACAACGGCTCCTTGGGCGATTTGAACAATGACGGATTTATAGATTCCTTCACGGGTGGAAATATTTATTACAATGACGCAAACGCAAACCATTGGCTCACCATCAATACCATAGGCGTGGAGAGCAACATAAACGGTATTGGGGCGCGGGTTACCATAACCTCAGCGTTGGGAACACAGATTCGCGAAGTGCGCAGTGGCGAAGGTTTTAAATACATGAGCACACTCAACACACATTTCGGTCTTGGCCAGGATACCGAGATTGCCACCCTTACCATTGCTTGGCCCTCTGGCATCGTTGACACTCTGGAAAACGTTGCGGTAGATCAAGTTATTTCGGTAGTGGAAGGTTCTACGGTCATCGGGATAGATGAAAACATAACTAACAACCTTATCCTTTATCCCAATCCAACACAAAACGTTTTGTACCTCGGGGACATAACCGATTTTACAAACCCAGCCTATTCCATTTTTGATACGCAGGGAAAAAAGGTACTGGACGCTAAAGTAGAATTAAACACTATTGACGTTTCAAATTTGGCAACAGGAAATTACATCCTGAAAATTCACGACGGCAGCACCTTAAAAGCGCAGCGCTTTATTAAAAAGTAGGTTTCTAAAAGAAGGAAAAAAAGAGGGTGTCCAAAACAGTAATTTTAGACACCCTCTTCCTTAAAGCACAATTTACAAGCTGTATTCCAGACCTATATTCAATACGGAGGAATAAATGCCGTAATCCCTTTTTACCAATCCAAAATAGTAACGGGCGTTGAGGCCTAAGTTTTCAGTGAGCTTATAGCCCGCACCAAATGCAAGTCCTGCATCAAATGTGTCAGGATCTTTGGTGTTTGGGACGTTAAAATTAGGATCGTCCGTCGGTGATGTGATTATTTTTTCCTTGTTGCTCAAGATAAAGCCAAACTGCGGTCCGGCTTCCACATAAAAGGTTTCGGTGATGCAATATCGCGCCATTATGGGCAGTAATATCGTGGCTTCGTTAATATTCTTTTTTAAGTCACCGACTTTCGGTTCGTTGTTGGCTCCATCACGAATTTCAATATCCTTCAACACGAAACGTGCGCCCTGCATTGCAAAAAGAAGTTCGGGCTGCACCTTAAATTTTTCAGTAATGCCGATATTGGCAAAACCGCCAACAAAGAATCCCAATTTTCCTTTATATACATCTATAAAGGCATCTGGGGTTCTGTAGGATGCGTAATTAACCCCGCCCTTAAAGCCAAGGCTAAGGTTGCTTTGCTGTGCCTGTGCACCCAAGGCCCATAGCATAAAGATGAGGAATAGGTATAAGTGTTTTTTCATGTCTAATTTTTTCGTTTTAGGGCTGCAAAATAGTTTTTTCGGGCCCATGAAAAAAATATATTTGGAATATGTAGCTTGCAGAAAAAACCGGCCTTGGTTTTCAGTGCTTTAGGAGAAATATGGCAGTTACTTATTTTTTGCCTCAATCCATTTACCCAAATATTTAGTGCTCTGCAACGTGTGATGCTGAAGAATTTGCCCCACGAAGTTTTCCCGCCGGTGTTTTTCAAGATTCGCCAAGAGCAATTGTATTTGATTTTTGAAAACTTCGGAAAACATTTTTTTTTGAAAACGATTTTCGATTATTGTGAAACCTCGCTGCTGAGCCTGAACCCAATGGGCTTTTACGGAATATAGTTGTACCGCCGCGCCGCAGAAATCTTCTTCCGAAGAAATAATGCTTCCGCCAGAAGGAAGCTCGCCGCACATTCCTTCCACCCCAATTTCCGTAGTTACTGTCGGCAGGCCAAAACGCATGGCATCCAAAAGTTTTCCCTTTAAACCGGCACCAAACCGCAGTGGAGCCAATTGCACACGAAAGGTTTTCATCGCAATCTCTAAATCATCTGCCCACCCCTTAATGAGAAAACCTTCTTTTATATTATTTAGCTGAACCACTTGATGCGGGGCATAGGCTCCGTAAATATGCAATTCGGCATTGGGAAGCTGTTGTCTTATTTCCGGCCAAAGTTTTTTCAGTTGCAGCACCGAATCTACATTGGGCGCATGCAGCAAGTTGCCGATGGCGAGAAAATTTTGTCGCTCCTCAAAAGCGGGAGTGCTTTCTGAAACTGCTGCTACCAAAAACGGCAAATAATAAAGTATTTCTGAAGCAATCTTAAACCTGTTTTGTAACAGTTCCATTTCATATTCTGAAATGATAAGCGACAGATCACATCTCAGGATGCTGGCCAGTTCGCGTTTAGCGGTTTCTGAGAAAAGGTTCGCTTCGGAAACGGGCTTGCCGTTCTTAATTGCCTCTTCCCTCGCTTTCCGCAAAAAGTGAAGATCTTCGGTGTCGAGAATTTTTAATGCGTTGGGGCAGTTTTCGGAAACCCGCCACCCGAATTGTTCCTCGGTAATATAACGGTCAAAAACGACGATTTCGGGGTTCAATTTTTTTATAAATTCATCAAAGGAAACATCGTTCAACTTAATATTTTGTATTGAAATATGCTGCCTTTGAAGATCTGCGGTCTTTTCGGAAACCGCAGCTGTACTGGCAAAGGTGATTTGGTACTTTTCTTCATTGAATAATTCGATCAACTGCATCATCCTACTACCCGCAGCAGTGGTGCTGGGCTCGGGAAAGGTGTGGCCGATAATTAAAAGTTGTTTCAAGTTTTTGGTTTCGAATTACAGGTTTCGGAATAAAAAAATCTATCGGTTGGTCAAAATCCGTAAAGCTCACACATCATTCCGAGATTGAAGAAAGCCGTAAGTGCTCCGAGAAAAAGCATTGCACTTACAAAAAGCGTGGCCAATATTACGATTTTATTTTTTGAGTGGTAATTTATATAATTGAGCGCCACTTGAAATAACAGTGCAATTGCCTGGGCAGACAACATACGCTGGGCACAGACAATTACGGGTTCTTTGTAGTAAAGAAAATAAGTGGCCACCATCAATACGATATATAGTGCTGTTATTCCGAAAAGGACTGTTTTTGGAAATTTGAAGCGTTGAGAATTGGTCATAGCGCAAGGTTTTATCCAAAGATAATTATTAAACCTAAGTATCGCCAAAAAACAAAAGCCTTTCGGAGAAGTAAGTCTTCCGAAAGGCTCTTAACAAAGGATAGTGAAACCTATTGTTGCAACTTATATGGGCTATTATTCAAAAAATTCAGAACACGGGGTGTTGGTAAAGGTAAGATTGTAGGAGGAATAATTGGGGTTTGAAGTTTGGCCGCCAAGCAATCTGCCGTACACACCGCAGGATGCAAGATCCTTAAATTGGGTATCGTGTACGCTCAGTTTGGCATTGTACCAAAGATCAATTGCACCTTTGTTGGTACTTGGGTCCTCCCCTGCATTGCTTATGGTAGCAAATGCGATTTCATTCATCGGGTTGGTGCCGTCAATCTTAATGCCCACCCAAGAGCCGGGGGTATTGGACACCCCTTTAATGGTTATGGGATTCGCTGCATTTCCTACCATTTTCAATCCCCCTGTATCACGGATGTTTATCTCGGTGCCGGGCGACATTTCTATGGTTACTCCCGGTTCAATGGTCAACTCGCCTCTTGCATTTACGCCACTAATACCGGTATTGAGCACCCGGTAGGGTACATTTACTTTCTTCCAAACGCTTGAGTTCTCAAATTCAGCCGAATAATTGTAAAGCAAGACCCTGTCCAGATCGTTACCCGAATAATTATCGGTTGCCGAAGTTTGGGTGGCATAAACGGTATTTATAAGCAATGGATTTGCATTGCCATTGAAGACGTTGTTTTGCAGCGTGAGACGTGTATTTCTATATACCGCATTTAAGCCAGAGGTTTGACTGTTAATTACAGTACAGTTTTTTAACGTTAGAGCTCCATCGGCATATACAATAACATTACCGCGGTCGCCATTGCTATTAAAAGCTTGACCGCCACCATAACTAACGGTGACAAATTCCATAATATTTGATGAATTTTCACTTTCCACAAAAATCCCACGCCATGAACCACGGGTTGGCTGGGTTCCAGTAAATACGATAGGCTTATTGGCAGTACCCACTGCTTGGATTGAAGATACATTTTCTCTCAAAATAAGTCCGGAATCTGGCGTGAAGGCAATAACAACACCCGGCTCTACAATTAAATTGGCTCGAACCTGTGAAACACAGCTCACGATATAATCTATTGGAGCGTTTGGATTGTCTACCAAAGTTCTGTTCTCGAGAAAATAATCACAGTCCAACTGGATAGGATCTACGTTTACGGGCGGTTCAACAGGATCGTCGCTGGAGCAGGAAGCCGCTATCAAGGCAAGTGAACACAACACTAAAAGACTTAGCTTTTCGGAAGCATTTTTCAGTAGTTTTTTCATAATTAAGTGTTTTAATATTTAAAGGTTTTCAATATTCTTTGCACAAACCTACTCATCACCCGTACAGAAAAAAACAGCCACTTAGCATATGACGGTTGTGGGTTAGAATTTGGAAAAATGCTATTAGCAATACCAAATACTCAATAAAAACCACCAAATACTAAAATTTCAAAAAACCTTAGCAAATAGAATGGTATTTTAGCTAATTGATGAAAAAATCCTTTTTTATAGTCTTCATTGTCTTAGCAAACCTATGGCAACTTTCTGCACAGATAGCAGCCGATTCTATCGTGGGAGAATTGAAGCTACTTAATAATTCTGAAGTAAAAGCACAGCGTACTTCTCTTCAAGCAACATTTGAAGAAGTACAAAATACGCCCGACTGGAAACCTTATGATGCGAATTACGAAAATGAACCCGAAACCGCCATTTGGTTAAAATTTGAACTCGAGAACCGATCAAATGATACGCTGCCCATTTATTGCTTTACCGCACACGATTATGCCTACGTGTATCAACAAGTAGGTACGGATTTTAAAACTTTTAAGAATGGTAATTTAGTCCCCCTCTATAAACGCAGCAATAAGAGAGAATTTTACATCACTGAACTCGTGCTGCCACCTTCCCAAAAATCGCAAGTTTTCATAAGGGTCAACAGTACTAGAAAAATAAAAAATGGAAATGTCGCGCTTTTTACAAAAGCATATTATTTAGAATTTGCCAATAACTATATCGAATCCGAAAAGCATTCGGTAGCGTTTATGGTTTTTTATATACTTTCCCTATTCACCATTTTTCTATTTGGAGTGGTTTTTTGGTTGCGGACGCGCCATAACCTCTATGCCTATTATTTGGCCTACATATTCTTTCAATTGGTCTTTGCATTTGCTGCCTTGAGAGGAACAACCGTTAGCGTTGGCAATTTCTTTCTCCATTTATCTTATCGTTCCGGTACGTTACCAGAGGCTTCCCAGTTTCTATTTATTGGCTTTTACATCTTTTTTATCATCAATCTACTGGAAATTAAAAAGTATAACCAATCCCTCACTAAGGCCCTCAACTATTTTGGATGGTTCTGTTTGCTCTACGGATTAACTATTTTTATTTACTTAATATTCTGGAAAGATGCTGCCATTTCTAGTGACATAACCACCACCGTACGGTTTATAGTATTGCCATTGAATTTGGTAATGCTCATTTGGATCATTTATAAAGTAAAGCATCCTTTATTGAAGTACTTTGTAGTGGGCCACAGTTTCTTTTTTATTGGTGCGGTTCTGGCTTCTTATGTTATGATAACCAAAAGCAATCACCACCCAGAGAGCATTTTTAATTTTCCCTATGCTCCCACTATAATTTTTCAGGCAGGCTTACTTGCCGAAGTTTTCTGTTTTGCATTTGCTTTGGGAGAAAATATTTTCCTGCTTCAAAAAGAAAAGGAAACCACCAGCCAAAACCTAATTACACAATTACAAAAAAACCAACAGCTTCAAGAGAATATGCGCGTGGAACTGGACAGAAAGATAAACCAAAAGACCGAGGAGTTGATCCAACTCTATTCAAAAATTGAAAAACAAAAAGAAGAACAGCTTAAAAACTCTTTTACCCAAAAGTTGCAGGAAATGGAAATGCTTGCCCTTCGATCGCAGATGAATCCGCATTTTCTTTTCAATAGTCTCAATTCCATAAAACATTTAATTATGACCTCGCGCAATGAGGATGCCATTTCATATTTAGATGATTTTTCAACCTTACTACGCAGCATCCTCTACAACAGCAACCGTGAAATTATTTCGGTGGAAGAAGAACTTGAAATAATAAAACTTTATCTTTCTTTGGAAAAAAATAGAATGGGCGATACCTTCAACTATACGATCGATGTATCCTCAATCGAAGAACTCTCGCAGTTCAACATACCGCCCCTTTTACTCCAACCTTTTGTTGAGAACGCCATTTGGCACGGGTTAAGGCCGAGCCAGAGCGGCCAAAAGTTGCTGAAGATTACCTTTGACACCAGCGATATTTTAAAAATAATAATTGAAGATAACGGCATAGGCAGAAAAGCGAGCAGCTCTGAAAATAAGATGCATAAATCCATGGGAATGGAGATTACCAGAGAACGGTTGGCGTTGTTCAACCATTCAAATGAAACATCCATAAAGCTTGAAATAATAGATCTGGAAAGTGAAAATAAACCCTTGGGGACAAAAGTTGTATTAACCTATTTTTATTCATAAAATGACTAAAGTAATCATTATTGACGACGAGGCACATTGTACGGAGGTCCTTGCCAATCTCATCAAAAAGGTACATTCAGATTATGAAATATTGGGCATTTTCACCAACCCGATCGAGGGACTGCTATATATTCAGAACAACCCGCCAGACTTGCTTTTCCTAGATATTGAAATGCCCAACTTAAACGGTTTTGCGTTGCTGGACAAACTTTTGCCCATAGATTTTGACATTATATTCACAACGGCTTATGACCGATATGCCATTCGTGCTTTTAATTATAGCGCCATCAACTATCTCTTAAAACCCATTTCGGAGCGAAATATAGTGGCGGCACTCGCCAATTGGGAAAAGAGAAGAAAGAAAATCAGTACTGAACAGTGGCGATTGCTTCAAAGCAGCTTTGAAAAATCGAATAAGGAATGTACTAAAATTGCACTCCCCACGGGAATAGGCTTTAATATTGTAGAGATAAAAAACATAATGCGCTGCCAGTCTGATAATAACTACACCAACTTTTTCTTACAGGACGGTACAAAAATTTTGATTAGCCGCACCCTGAAAGAAATAGATGATATACTTTCAGAGCACAAGTTTATAAGAGTGCATCAATCACATCTTATAAACCCCAAGTTTGTAAAAGGAATTTTAAAACAGGATGGCGGTAGTTTAATTATGAGCGATAATATTGAAATACCCGTATCCAGACAGAAGCGAATACAGATAAATGAGATTCTGGAAACCATGCTTCGCTTTAAATAATTAGGAAAAACCTTTTTGCATACCAACCAAAGTCCTAGGCGGCAGAAGTATTAAGGACAACAATTAAGAATTTCGTTTTTGCCAGTTCTGGGGATCACGACTGGTGTGAAATATAGAAATCACTTTTATGGTTTCATTTTCAATTATAAAATGGATTCCATAGGGGTAGGAATTGCAATAATAAACTCGGACATCTTTAAATTTTAATTGAAAAGAAAAAGGTGTTTTTCTGATATATTCAAAACCGAGATTAATTTCTGTTTTTAATCTTTCGGAAAGTTTACTGCTTCGCTTTTTATACCACTCCAAAGCTTCTGCAACATCTAAAGTTGCCTCTTCAGATATTACAATAATATACATTATCGAGGTTCGTATAAACGATTTTCAAATTCTTCCAAGGAATAGAACTTCATTTGTCCTTCGGCATTCTTTTTTAAGCGGCGGTCAAGTTCAGCTATTTGTGAGTCGGGAAGTTCTGCATTCTGCTCGCGTTGTAGTAATTGTCTTATTTCCTTTAAGACTTCTTCGTTATCTGAATCCAATAATAATTGTATTAGCTCTATTTTTTCTGCTTCCAGGTTCATTTGCAATTTATTTATGAACTAAGATAATAAATTAATCAACCTCTTTAACAAAAATTCAGCTACCTACTGTCCGGTTTGGGGAAAGAGTGGTGAATCCATTTTAAACCCTCCAAATAAAAATCAATTCCGCATCTCTTCAAATTCGCTCAATACTATCTACATGGAGTGGCAATTAAACCACCTCCGCGTAAAGATCAAAATCTTCGGCGGCCGTAATTTTCACAGTACAGAATTCGCCGGTTCGCAGATAGCCTTCTTCGGCATTGATCAATACTTCGTTGTCCACGTCGGGACTGTCAAATTCGGTTCTTCCCACAAAATAGCCGCCTTCCTTACGGTCTATCACTACTTTGAATTCCTTTCCTATTTTCTGTTGGTTCAATTCCCAAGAAATTTGCGACTGTATTTCCATAATCTGGTTGGCGCGATCCATTTTAACCTCTTCCGGCACGTCATCCTCAAGATTGTAGGCGTGCGTATTTTCTTCGTGGGAATAGGTAAAACAACCCAAACGCTCAAAGCGCATCTCTTTTACCCATTGATTTAGGGTTTGGAAATCTTCGTCAGTCTCCCCCGGATAGCCGACGATTAACGTGGTTCTGATTGCCATTTCTGGAACTGCCGCTCTAAATTCTTCCAACAATTTGGTAGTCTTCGCTTTGGTAGTTCCTCGGCGCATCGATTTCAAAATAGAATCTGAAATGTGCTGCAGCGGAATATCCAGATAATTACAAATCTTGGGCTCGGTGCGCATCACTTCCAATACATCCATCGGGAAACCCGTTGGGAAGGCGTAGTGCAAACGGATCCATTCAATCCCTTCAACCCCTGCGAGCTTGCGAAGCAGCCTCGCCAATGCACGCTCCTTATATAAATCCAATCCGTAATACGTTAAATCCTGTGCAATCAAAATCAATTCTTTCACCCCTTTTGCGGCAAGTTTTTCGGCTTCCGTTACCAAATCCTCCATTGGGGTGCTTCGGTGCTTTCCGCGCATAATGGGGATTGCGCAAAATGAACAAGGCCGATCGCAGCCTTCGGCTATTTTGAAATAGGCATAATTTTTTGGGGTAGTTGTAATTCGTTCGCCAATCAACTCGTGTTTGTAATCGGCGCCAAGCGCTTTTAAAAGTCCGGGAAGTTCGGTAGTGCCAAAATATTCATCCACATTCGGGATTTCCTTTTGCAGATCTGGCTTGTACCTTTCCGAAAGACAGCCCGTAACAAAAACCTTGTCCACCAAACCCTCTTCTTTTTTCTGCACAAATTCGAGAATGGTATTTATACTTTCCTCTTTTGCATTGTTTATAAACCCGCAGGTGTTTATTACCACAATATTCCCTTCCTCTTCGTGCACTACCTCTTTATTGCTGGCGCGCAACTGGCCCATCAGCACTTCGCTGTCATAGACATTCTTGGAGCAGCCTAAGGTTACTACGTTAATTTTGTTTTTCTTTAGGGTTTTGGTGCGCATTGTTGAATTTTGAATTTACGAATTACGATTTACGAATTTTGAATTTTGAATTTTGAGTTTTGAATTTTGAATTTTGAATTTTGAATTTTTAAAAGCGTGCAAAGATACGACTAAATAAGATAAACCCATGCCAGATTCCAATTACTGCCAACTGCGACTGAACACTGCGACTTTTTAAGTAACTTTACATTTCCTAAAATTTCAATAAATATTTCAAGATGAAAAAAATATCCTTTCTGCTGGCCTTTCTCTGTGCCGGCTTCCTGTTCGCACAAAAAACAATGACACCCGAGCTTTTATGGCAGGTGAAAAAAGTTAGTCCGATTGGAATTTCCGACAACGGCGAAGTGCTTTTTTACAAAGTTACCACCCCAAATATGGAAGAAAACAGCTTCGACTCTAAGTATTACGCCATGCGCGTTTCGGGAGGTAATTTTGCCGAGGTTACTAAAGAAGAAGCCAAGGTTGCCGATAAAAACCTTTCCCCAAACGGGCAGTATCTTTTGCTGAACAAACCCGTTCACGTAAAGGATGTAACCGGAAAAGACATTTACAAAGATTTGCCGAAAAGCGATGCCTACGTTTATACTTCTTTGGACTACCGTCATTGGGACACGTGGAATGACGGCAGCTACAACCACGTTTTCTATAAAGATGTGAACACTGGCGTTGAAACTGACATTATGCCAAAACAACCCTATTATACACCACAGGCTCCTTTTGGCGGCGATGAGGATTATATCTGGGGCCCGAAAGGGGAAAACATCTATTACGTAAGCAAGAAGCTGGCAGGTACTGAATATGCCGTTAGCACCAATACGGATATTTACAAATTTAATTTGGCCGATAGAAAAACTGAAAATATAACCGAGGAAAACAAAGGGTACGACACCCAGCCGGCATTTTCAAAAGCTGGGGCTTTGGCCTATTTACAGATGAAAACCCCCGGCTATGAAGCTGATAAAAATGATATTATAGTGCTTCAAGATGGCGTAAAGCAAAATCTTACTTCACAATGGGATGGAACGGTAAACGGATTTCTTTGGGCAAACAATGCTAAGGATATTTATTTTACCGCTCCCGTTGATGGAACGCAACAAATCTTCAAAGTTGACTATCCTGGAAAAACCCGAAAAATGGCAGTGGTTGAGCAACTTTCAAAAGGACAGTTTGACGTTACGGGCATTGTTGCCGAAATAAACGGGCAATTGATTGTTACGAGAACCGATATGAACCATGCTTCGGAAATTTTCTCTTTTGATTTGAAGAGCAAAACCTTTAAACAGCTTACGCAGGTAAACAATGAATTCTACGGAAAACTTGATTTGCCGACCGTTGAAAAGCGAATGGTTACCACAAAAGACGGCAAACAGATGTTGGTTTGGGTAATTCTTCCACCAAACTTCGATAAAAACAAAAAGTATCCAACCTTGCTTTATGCGCAGGGCGGGCCGCAATCGGCCTTGTCGCAATTTTATTCCTTTCGCTGGAATTTCCAGTTAATGGCTTCAGAGGGATATATAATTGTAGCACCCAACCGTCGGGGAATGCCCGGCCACGGCGTGGAATGGAATGCCGAAATAAGCGGCGATTGGGGCGGTGGCGCGATGCAGGATTACCTTGATGCCATTGACGCTATTGCCAAAGAACCGTATGTTGACAAAGACCGTCTGGGTGCCGTAGGCGCTAGTTTTGGGGGTTATTCCGTGTTTTGGCTTGCCGGAAATCACGATGGACGTTTCAAAACCTTTATTGCCCACGACGGCGTATTTGACACCCGCGCTATGTACGGAACCACCGAGGAACTCTTCTTCGTAAACCACGATATGGGCGGGGCTTATTGGGAAAAGGATAATGCCACTGCACAAAAATCTTTTAACGAATTCAACCCAATAACCTATGTTGACAAATGGGACACGCCCATTATGATCGTGCAGGGCGGAAAAGATTACCGCGTACCGATTGAGCAGGGATTGGGTGCTTTCCAAGCGGCGCAGCTAAAGGGAATAAAAAGCAAATTGCTATATTTTCCCGAAGAAAACCATTGGGTATTGCAGCCGCAGAATGCACTTGTTTGGCAACGGGAGTTTTTTGATTGGTTAAAGGAAACGCTTTAAACAGTCGGTAGTCGGTAGTCGGTAGTCGGTAGTCGGTAGTCGAAAAAATGCAACCACGAATTATTTAATAACCTGCAAGGTTTCCAAAATCTTGTAGGTTTTTTTATGTCTATAATTCTACGATTTTATCCTCCGTAAGGATTGAAACTATCGAAAAAAGCAAGAAGACTGCTTTGCGAAAGATGAAAAAACAGAATTAATATGGCATAAAAAATCACGTAACCTTTTGCGAAATATTCCTTTCTAACAAAATAAATTCCTAAAAAAAGCAATGCCAAAAGAAAAGGTATAAAAGACAAATAAGGAAAGGCTATGTATTTATACAAATCCAAAGGCATCAACGGGTTTGGAACAGGTTTTATAAAATATTCAATAATTTTAAAAGAATGATACCCTGTAAGCATGCCAATATAGCCTACCAATATCCATAACATATAAATGAACGGCTTACTGGGTTTTGTAGTCACTTTTTCTTCCATTTATTTGAAAAAAGAATCCACAAATTCAAACTTATTGAAAACCTGAAGATCTTCCATTCCCTCGCCCACGCCAATATATTTCACGGGAATTTTAAACTGATCGCTGATGCCGATAACCACGCCGCCTTTGGCAGTTCCGTCGAGTTTTGTGACTGCAAGTGAAGTTACTTCTGTTGCGGCGGTAAACTGTTTGGCCTGTTCAAAAGCATTCTGACCTGTAGAACCATCCAATACCAAAAGTACATCGTGCGGCGCATCGGGCACAACCTTTTGCATCACGCGCTTCACTTTTGTAAGCTCGTTCATCAAGTTTACCTTATTGTGAAGGCGTCCTGCGGTATCAATGATAACTACGTCGGCATTTTGTGTTACGGCGCTTTGTAGCGTATCAAAAGCTACGCTGGCAGGGTCGCTGCCCATACTTTGTTTTACGATGGAAACATCGGTTCTATCGGCCCAAATTTGCAGTTGGTCAATTGCCGCAGCACGGAAAGTGTCCGCTGCGCCCAAAACTACTTTCTTTCCAGCTTTTTTAAACTGATATGCAAGCTTCCCGATGGTCGTAGTTTTTCCAACCCCATTTACACCAACCACCATAATCACGTAGGGTTTTTTGTTCTCGGGCACCTCAAACTCGGTGGCGTTGCCGGAATCTATTTCGCTTAAAAGCCCTGCTATTTCCTCACGGAGAATTTTGTTCAATTCATCGGTGCCCAAGTATTTATCCTTTGCAACCCGATCCTCAATCCTATCGATTATTTTTAAGGTGGTATTTACCCCAACATCGCTGGAAACGAGCACTTCTTCCAAATTGTCCAAAACGTCATCGTCAACCTTGCTTTTTCCCGCAACGGCTTTGCTCAGCTTATCAAAAAAGGAAGTCTTGGTTTTTTCAAGACCTTTATCGAGGGTTTCCTTTTTTTCTTTTGAAAATATATTTTTAAAAAAACTCATTTTTCAGTTGTCTGTTAATGGTTGTCAGTTGTCCTGTTTTTTGCAAAGTTTGAAATTGACCCCTTCCGTCTTTTAAATCGCCTTTTTGGGCGATTTAAAATCCACCTTCCCCTGAAAAAGGGGAAGGTGCCGTAAAGATGAAACCTTGTAAAAATTATTTTTGTAAAAAGGTAAAAATACGAAAAGCCACCTTCGCAAAAAAGTGGCTTTTCCTCAATATTTTAAGCTGGTTATTTTTTGTTCAACCAGTCGTTTACAAATTCTGGAGCCATGATAGACTCAGAAAATGTATAAGCTCCTGTTTTTGGCGATTTAACCATTTTTATTGCTTTGGTTAAACGCTTTGAACCTGTTTGTAACGATGCTACTGATTTCTTTGCCATGACTTATATTATTTAATCTCTTTATGAACGGTCATTTTCTTCAAGATTGGGTTGAATTTTTTCAACTCCATTCTGTCCGGGGTGTTCTTTTTATTTTTGGTCGTGATGTAACGTGAAGTTCCTGGTTGTCCAGACTCCTTGTGCTCTGTGCACTCCAAAATCACTTGTACTCTATTTCCTTTTTTAGCCATTGTAACAGACTTTATTGATTATTGCAATTATTTAGTTAAAAAGCCTTTTTCGCGAGCTTCTTTCATAACCGCAGAAATACCTTTTTTATTGATGTCCTTTATCGCAGAAGCGGAAACACGAAGGGTTACCCACTTGTCCTCTTCTGGAATATAAAAACGCTTCTTAAGCAAATTTACATCAAACTTACGTTTGGTTTTGTTCATCGCGTGCGACACGTTATTTCCAACCATCGCTTTCTTTCCGGTAAGTTCACAAACTCTTGACATTCCTTAACCTTTTTAAGTTATTTTAAAACAGGGTGCAAATGTAAATAATTCTTTTGTGATGTACAACAAAGAGAAATCAGTTTTTTGAAATTTCTTTTAGAAACATTTCAAATGCTTTGTTTATGGTCTTTTCAATCACGCGGAAACGGTCATTTCCAAAGTTGAACTTTTCTGAAACAACACCTCTTGGCGAAGCAATAGCAATACATACCGTGCCTACCTCGTCAACGGCATCGCCTTTTGTGGGGCCTGCAATTCCCGTGGTTGAAATGGCATAATCCGTATTGAAAAGCTTGCAACAATTAAGTGCCATACTTTCGGCAACCGGGATACTTACCACGGAAAACTCTGCTATTAAGGAAGCGGGAACGCCCAAGATTGTGGTTTTCAGCTCGGTTTTGTATGGAATAATGCTTCCCGTAAAAAAGGAGGAGGCGCCTGCCTGGGCGGTAATCTGCTCAACGATCGCCCCTCCGGTGCAACTTTCAGCAAGACTTAAAGTTTGCTTTTTTTGGTTGAGAATATGCGCAATCCTACCCACAATACTTGTTTCGTCCTCATAACCAATGGCAATATCCGAGAGCATTTCACTTAAAATTTCCATCCGCGAATCAATGCTCTCCCTTAAAGCATTTTCATCATTGCCGGTTGAGGACAATCTTAGCCGCACTTTTCCCAAAGAGGGCAAGTAGGCCAGTTTTATATTTTCTGGCAAACTGTTTTCCCAATCAGCAATTCTTTCGGCAATGGCACTTTCGCCAAGGCCATAGGTTAAAAGGGTTTTATGGTAAATATGCGGACGGTTGAATCGTTTTACAACCCTGGGCAAAACCTCTTGCTGCAGCAGGTGTTTCATTTCATAGGGCACCCCGGGCAAGGAAACAAAAACAACCTCATCTTTTTCCATCCACATTCCGGGAGCGGTCCCATAGTGATTCATTAAAATAGTTGCTTCGGAAGGAACCATCGCTTGCTGAAAATTGGCAGGCAGTGGTTTGCTTAGCTGGTATTTTTTGAAAAGCTGCTTAACGTTCTCAACAACGCTTTGATCCTCAATTAGCGTATCGCCGAAAAAATCACATAATGTCTGTTTTGTAATATCGTCTTTTGTGGGCCCTAAGCCACCGGTAATTATAACGAGGTCGGCATGCTTTTTTGCATCTTCAAAGGCTTGAAGAATATGGGCACGCTCATCCTGTACCGAAGTAATTTGATAGACCTTTACCCCTACTTTATTCAGTTCTTTCGAAATATAAGCTGAATTGGTATCAACAATCTGGCCTATGAGAATCTCATCGCCTATGGTAATTATTTCTGCAAGCATGTTATAATCGGAAGTCTCCCCTTAGCTCATCAAATACGTGGTTTAATGTAGTAAGAACGTTTTCAAGATGTGGAAGGACAGTAGCCTTATTTTTGGATGTTTTGGACCAAGCCTCAATACTTGTTATGTCTTTAAGGGCATCAATGCCGAACATTTCAATATTCGGTTTCATTTTATGGGCAAATTGGTATGCCAATTCCCGGTTTTCATTTTCGATGGCCTCTTTCATGGAAAGTAAATCTGGCGGTATCTCCTCCAAAAAAGTTTGGGCCAATATCTTTAAAAAATCTTGGTCGCCATCGGCGATCTCGGCAAGATTTTCCTTTGCGTAATACTTTATCATTTCTACTTTACTTTTATGGAAAACATTTCTGTTTCGCCAATAAATCCCGTCAATACATCATCGGCTTTAATGCTGCCAACACCCGCGGGAGTTCCTGTAAAGATAATGTCCCCAATTTTTAGTGTAAAATATTTTGAAATATATTCGATTAAAGCATCAATTTTCCATATCATCAGCATAGAATTGCCTTTTTGGACTATATTTCCGTTGCGTTTCAAACTAAATTCTACATTATTTATATCTTCAAATTCTTCTTTTTTTAAGAAATTTCCCACGACCGCAGCACCGTCAAATGCTTTTGCCTTTTCCCAGGGCAGCCCTTTTTCCTTCAATTCCGTTTGTAAATCCCTGGCAGTGAAGTCTATTCCCAGTCCAATTTCGTCATAATATTTATGGGCAAATTTTTGGTCGATATGCTTCCCAATTCGGTTGATGCGGACCAACAGTTCTACCTCGTGGTGCACATCCTTTGAAAAATCTGGAATAAAAAAAGGTTGTTTCTTCAGCAATATTGCCGTGTCCGGCTTTAAAAAAATAACTGGCTCGGTAGGAGTTGCGTTCTTAAGCTCATTAATATGGGCTGCATAATTGCGGCCAATACAAATTATTTTCATCTTGCAATTAAAGTTTTGTATTCAACTTTTGAAGCCGAATGCGCGTCAATACTTTTTTGGTATAAAGTGGGAAATCGGCATTCAGCAACCATCCAAAATAGCCGGAATCCTTTTCCATAATTTCCGTAACCAGGCTTCCTTTGTATTTTCCGAAAGAGAAAACCTCTACCCCATCTTCGTTATAGCTTATGAAGCCAGCAAAATCTGCATGATCCCTGTGCGAACTAAAATCTGACAAAAAGTTTATATCGTTTTCAAGTTCAGGGTATCTGTCCAACTGCGCCTTTAAAACCTCATAGGTTGCATTGGTATCGGCAGCGGCGCTATGGGCATCGGTTAAATCCTTATTGCAATAAAATTTATAGGCTGCTTCCAGGGTGCGCTTTTCCATTTTGTGAAAAATAGTCTGCACATCTACGGAAAGGGCTTTTTTCATATCAAAATCCACTTCGGCGCGAAGCAATTCTTCCGCAAGCAACGGAATATCAAAACGGTTGGAGTTGAACCCGCCCAGATCGCTATCCTTTATTAAGGCATATATTTTGGGTGCCAATTCCTTAAACGTTGGTTCGTTGGCAACCATTTCATCGGTAATTCCATGGATGGCCGATGCCCCTTCCGGGATTGGCATCTCAGGATTTACGCGCCAAGTATGGCTTTCCTTGTTTCCGTTTGGGAATACTTTTAAGATTGCTATTTCAACAATTCTATCAGTTGCCACATTGATTCCTGTGGTTTCAAGGTCGAAGAAACAGATCGGTTTTTTTAAGTTGAGTTCCATGGTTTTGTTTTGTGGTGCAAAGATACTTTTTATTGAAGTTTTGAAGGCGCAATAAAAAAGAAAAGGGGATTTTAAAACCAAAATCCCCTTTTCCGCTATTATACTTATAGATTAAATTTCTCTGTTAACATCCCAAGCCTCCAAGTAATCAGCCACCCGCTTTACGAATTGGCCGCCCAAAGCCCCGTTTACCACTCTGTGGTCGTAGCTATGCGAAAGGAACATTTTATAACGAATACCGATGAAATCTCCCTCGGGAGTCTCAATAACCGCCGGCACTTTTCGGATCGCTCCCAAAGCTAAAATGCCCACTTGCGGCTGGTTGATTATTGGCGTTCCCATAATGCTTCCAAATGTCCCTACATTGGTAACTGTATAGGTTCCGCCTTGTATGTCATCCGGTTTCAGTTTGTTTTCGCGGGCACGGGTTGCAAGGTCGTTCACCGCTTTGCTCATTCCCACCAAATTCAGTCGGTCTGCATTTTTTATAACTGGAACTATCAAGTTTCCGTCCGGAAGGGCTGCCGCCATTCCCAAGTTTATATTTTTCCGTTTTATTATTTTGTCGCCATCAACCGCAATATTCATCATCGGGAAGTCTTTCAATGCTTTCGCTACGGCTTCCATAAATATTGGGGTGAAAGTTAAGTTTTCCCCCTCGCGTTGGGCGAAACCATTTTTTACTTTATTCCTCCAGTTCCAAACATTGGTAACATCGCACTCCACAAACGACTGCACGTGCGCGGAAGTCTGCGTGCTTTCAATCATGTGGTGGGCTATTAGCTTGCCCATTCGGGTCATTTCCACAATTTCGTCCTCCCCGTTTACCGAAACTGAAGCCTTTGGCTTTGCAGCTTCTTCTTTTTTAGTTTCAACAACGGTTTGTGGCTGCGGCTGCTGCGGTTGCGTTTTCGCGGAAGACCGGTTTTCCACATACGCCAAAATATCATTTTTGGTTACACGACCCTCCTTTCCAGTACCGGAAATTCCGTCAAGTTCCGTTTGCGAGATACCTTCAGCAGCGGCAATATTCTTAACCAATGGCGAATAGAAACGGTCGCCCGTATTTTCAATGGGCGTTTGGGTGGTCTGTTTGGCTGTTTCAACTTGCTTTTCAACTTCTTTAACTGCAGTCTCTGCAGTTTTTGCAGCATCGGGAACAACTTCAGGTGAAGCAGCGCTTTCGGCAACAGCTTTTTCCGTTCCGTTGCTTCCGGCAGTTTCAATTATAGCGATGGTCTGGCCTACTTGCACCACATCGTCAACGTTAAAAAGCTTTTCAACCAAAACCCCATCTACCTCGCTGGGCACTTCGCTGTCCACCTTATCGGTAGCAATTTCCAGCACAGCTTCATCGGCCTCAATGGTGTCTCCCACTTCCTTTAGCCAGTTAGTTAAGGTTGCCTCCGCAACGCTTTCGCCCATCTTGGGTAGTTTCAATTCAAATTTTGCCATTGGATTTAAAGTTCAAGATTTAAAATTCAACCCTTCGTCCCGATACCTATCGGGAATGCTCAGGGCGACAAGTTAAGTTTGCAAAATTAGTTAAAATTTGTTCGTTTTGGGTTTCAAATTTCTTAAAAAACGACTACACCGCCCTTTTCGTCGCTTTGATCGCTTCCTATTATGAAATTGCAGCCGGGCGGACGAATGCGGAAAAGATTGTTGTGGCCTTTTAACTGTTTCATCAAATGGAAGATTTCCTTATAGGAAATATACTCGGCGTCAAAGACGAGAATACTGTTTTTGAGCACGATCTGCGAATGCACATTTTTTGAAACCATTTGAAAAACTGTCGCTGTAGTTGCAGAGAGTTTTTCGAGCAGCTCAATATTTTCCGTGAAGAAATAATTCCGTTCAAGTTTTGGGGGCGGTTTAACTTTCGTTTCCGAAGAAATTTTCCGCGCTTTTTTGGCCAAGGCAACCCCTGCGGAAACGGAACTTTCCAATAGAAAATTTTTGTTGAAATGTTTTCTGTAGAAAATCTGCATCGCGCCGTAAAAACGTTCAAAATAGGCATCGTCCTTTTTGGTGCTTTCGCCTTTATAGTGAAGCACCGTGGTACTTCCCAAATACTGGTTTTTATAACCAGCTTGGGTTATTTTATAGGAAAGATCGATGTCTTCGCCGTACATAAAATAATCCTCGTCAAAACCGCCGACTTCGTTGTAAATACTCCTTTTCAAAAGCATAAAGGCCCCTACCAATACATCGACCTCTCCGTTGGAGGTTTCGGAAATATGCCTGGCATAATACTTTTTTGTAAAGCCGGAAAGCTTCATTAACGAAACCCTTGGCGTGGGAAGATTGCGTTTGCTTTCGGGAAGAAAATTACCCGTGCCGTCCATCAAATAAACGCCCAGAGCCCCGATATTCTCAACGCTTTCAGCATATTCAATGGCTTGCCTAAAAGTATCTTCCGAAACTGCGGTGTCCGGGTTCAAAATACAGACGTATTCTCCCTTTGCAACCGCAACCGCTTGATTGTTTGCTTTGCTGAAACCAACGTTTTCCCTGTTTTCAATCAAAACCACATTTGGAAAGAGGGTTTTGACCATTTGGCAACTGTCGTCCTCGGAGTCGTTATCGATTACAATAATTTCAGCTTCCCAGTTCTCAATTGCTTTTTGGACGGAACGAATGCATTGTTCCAAAAAATAACGCACATTATAATTAAGTATAACAACTGACAGTTTCAAAATTTATGTACTTTTTAATGAAGATTCAAAAGGGATACGGTGCAGAATGCTTCGTCCCAAAGTAACCTCATCTGCATATTCAAGTTCATCGCCCACGGAAATACCACGGGCAATGGTGGTGGTGGTTATATTGTAGGGTTCTATTTGTTTATAGATATAGAAGTTTGTGGTGTCTCCCTCCATCGTTGAGCTGAGCGCAAAAATAAGTTCACGTACGTTTCCCGTTTTTACTTTTTCAACTAAGGAAGGAATGGTCAAATCGCCGGGGCCAATGCCGTCCATTGGAGATATTTTTCCGCCCAAAACATGGTAATGGCCGCGATATTGGCTGGTGTTTTCAATTGCCATCACATCGCGAATGTCTTCAACAACACATATTAATTGTTCGTCGCGTCGCGGGTTGGCGCATATTTCGCATAGTTTGGAATCACTAATATTATGGCAGTTTGTGCAAAAATTTATTTCGTTGCGCATTTTTACCAAAGTTGCCGCCAATTTTTGCGATTGCTCCTTGGGCTGTTTCAATAAATGGAGCACCAAACGCAAAGCGGTCCGTTTCCCAATTCCGGGGAGTTGGGACATTTCGTTTACCGCGTTTTCAAGAAGTTTTGAAGAAAATTCCATAGTGTTTTTCCTGCCGTCAAGATAAAAAAAATGCTTCAGAAAAAGTGGCTTTTCCCGAAGCATTCTATTTTGTTTTGTCCCCAGTCCTAAAGGGAATAAAAAGCAGATGCGCTTTCTCTCCTTTAGTAGTTTGGGGTCCGATTAATTTATAAGAAGCTTTTTGGTTGCGGTTCCTTCCTCAGTATTCAGGCGAACAAAATAGGTTCCCGAAGAAAGTGAAGAGACAGCAACAGTATGTCTGTTCGCAATTAATGCTTCAGCTTCATAAATAAGAAGTTTTCCGGTGATATCAAAAACCCGTACTTCTGCCTTGATTGATTTTGGCAATGCGATCGTAAATTCGGAAGTTGCCGGGTTTGGATAAAGGTCCATGCTGCTTTCGGAAATTACATCTTCAATACCTACAGTATTGTCAACCAATGGGGAAGCCCAAAGGCCTCTTCCGTAGGTTCCCGCGAAAAGTGTGTTGGTTGTTTTGTTGATATCCAATTCGTTTATTATTACGTTTGGCAATAGGTTGCTGTATGGTTGCCAATCTGTAAAAGTGTTGTCTATATAATAGATTCCGTAATCCATCCCCAAATAGAGGCCGTCTTTCCCGTTATCATCCCAGATAACCGCCAACGCGCTGAAGTTTGGAAGGTTCAATTTATAGTCTGTCCAGGCGGTTCCCCCGTCATTGGAAATAAATACACGATTCGCACTTGTTGTTGCTACGGCTATTTTATCAGGATTTGTTGGGTGAATAGCTATAGAGTTGATAAGGCCCCCCGGGGTTGTCATTTGAGCCCAATTTGTAGCCCCTGCGTCTGCCGTTCTGTATAATATAGGGCCTTTTGAAGCGTACATTACCTGATTGTTGGAAGGGGAAATTTTCATATTGTCCAAATTGCCGCCAAAGTTTTGTGAAATAGCTGACCAAGAGGTGCCAAAATTACCGGATTTATATATGATATTATACCCAACATATATTGTATTTGGCAGCACAGGGTCTTGTTCAAATGGTGTAACCCAGTTTCCAGAACCGCTACCTGGCTCATTAAGGCCTACGTAACTGTTACCGCCGTTGTTGGTTCTATACAGTTGCCCACCTTGGCTCGTTCCGTAGAATATACTGCTGTTCGTTTTATCAATAAATGATTCCATTCCATCGGCACCTAACCAATCTTTCCAGCCGGTTGTCGTAGAGTAAAAAGAAGTTCCGTTGTCTTGTGCGCCTCCTGAAACAATTGAATCTGTTGTCTGGGACACTCCAATTTTATAGAATTGACGTATTCCCAAACCATCCGTAAGGTCTTCATAATAGTTCGCATTGACTGTTCCGGTGTTTGCAGCTTTAAATATACCGCCATCGGTTATCGCGAAGAGCGTGGTTCCGTAAAACATAAGATCATCCACATCGGCATGGCAATATCCAATATTTGCTGAAGCAGCATTTCCGGGAATCCAATCTGAGGTACAGGTAAAATTGGTGCCTCCATTTGTAGATTTCCAGGTAAGAATTCCTGCAATGTGCACTTCATTTATATCGGTTGGGTTTACCGCTATAGCCATATCGCGCGGAGCTTGCCCGCTGTTATCGTTTCCGCTGGTGCTATATCCAAAAAAGTTAAGCCCTCCGTGATTCAGTTTCGTAAAACTGTCGCCACTATTACTTGAAGTATAAAAAGCTCCAAATCTACCATTTGATGCCTCTAAAACATAAACCACGCTTGCATCGGCAGGAGATACTCCAATCATTTTGGGCCCGTTAGAAAAGCCACCAATTGTGGTAAATGTTGCGCCACCGTCAATAGATTTATGAAAACCACTTCCTGAGGCATACACTACCGAAAGATCTCCCGGTTTAAATTCTACATCATAGCCTCTGTTGTCTCCAGAAATAATTTTTACCCAGTTGGCTCCGCCATCTGTTGATCTGTATATACCAACATTTTCGGCAGTTGCAAACATCATATTCGTGTTAGACGGGTTTATAAGAATTTTATTTACAAGACTGCTCCCCGTTTGGCCATGCAAATTCCAAGTTGCGCCGGCATCGGTCGATTTAAAAATTCTTCCACCGGTAGAACCAAAAAAGTAAGTATTAGAATCTGTAGGGTCAATAGCTACTGAATACACCGAAAGGTTTGAAAAATAATCATTCAGTGGAGTCCAGGTTTGCGCCCCGTCCGTGGTTCGCCAAACTCCGCCTGTATTGGCACCAATAATCATATGGTTGCTGTTTCCTTCATCGATGGCAAGGCCTGTAATTCTGCCAACGCCCGGGTTCCATCCCGAAGTAGCATTCCATGATTTTGGGCCGAGTTCTTGCCAGTTATCAGGAAGTACTGCGCGGTTTTGGGCCGTACTGTTTAAGTATGCGTTCCAACGTTGAAGTTCATTCAAGCGCTCTTCGGTTGTTGGAAGATATCCATCTTCCTTAACCATTCTAAGGGCGTTGTATTCCCATCTTTTAAATTGTTTGTAGCCACTGCCGCGGCCCTTGTCTTTATTGGCGAAGTAAGCTTCGGCATTGTCAATAATATCCTGCACTTTATAGGTGCCGGCATCTATCATTTGAAGGTATTCCTGTGCCTGACCGGCAAAAGAACCAAAAAATAACGCAATAAGTAGAAGTAGTTTGAAACGCATCTTTTTAATTTTAAGGAAGTTACATAATATATTTATCAAAGTTTTCAAATGTATCAAAAATAAAAATGGTAGAGAAACCAAACTTTGTATTTTTACCGAAAAAGTATCTCTAAACTTCTGTAGTCTCATATCTTATGCAACCCTTACATATTCTGCTTTTAATTGTTGGTTATTTTTTGGTTTTGATTTTAGTTTCCTTTTTGACCAATAGAGGCGGAAGCAATGCCGATTTCTTTAAGGCAGGAAAACAGTCGCCATGGTATTTGGTTGCCTTTGGAATGATTGGCGCCTCGCTGAGTGGCGTTACCTTTATATCGGTTCCCGGATGGGTAGAGGCTTCAAAGTTTAGTTATTTTCAGGTTGTACTGGGCTATATTGTGGGCTATGCGGTTATCGGCACGGTGCTGCTTCCGCTGTATTACCGTTTAAATTTGACTTCAATTTATACCTATTTGGAAGGACGATTCGGGAATGCTTCCTATAAAACAGGGGCATCGTTTTTTCTGCTGTCAAGAGTTGTGGGGGCAAGTTTTCGGCTGTATTTAGTGGCGGTGGTGCTGCAAAGCCTGATTTTTGACGAAATGAACATTCCGTTTTGGGTGACGGTTACTATCACAATTTTACTTATTTGGCTTTATACCTTCAAAAGCGGAATAAAGACAATCGTGTGGACCGATACGCTGCAAACGCTGTTTATGTTAATAGCCGTTGGCGTTTCGGTGTATTATGTTTCCACAGATTTAGGTCTTTCGGGAAGCAATCTTTTCAATTTTATTGCTGATAGCGATATGAGCCAGATTTTCTTTTTTGATGATTGGAAATCGGGCGACCATTTTGTAAAACAATTTATTAGCGGTGCATTTATCGCCATAGTAATGACGGGACTGGACCAAGACATGATGCAGAAAAACCTGACCTGCCGCAATCTGAAGGATGCCCAAAAAAATATGTTTTGGTTTACCATAGTTTTGACCCTCGTAAATTTTGTGTTTTTGGTTTTAGGTTTACTGCTTACGGTTTACGCAGCACAGAATGGGATTGACGCCCATAAAGACCAATTGTACCCAACGCTGGCAATGCAAAACGAATTTGGATTTGGGGTTGCAATTCTTTTCATTTTAGGATTGATTGCCGCAGCTTACAGCAGTGCCGATAGCGCTTTAACCGCGTTGACCACCTCTTTCAGTATTGATATTTTGGGAATTGAGAAAAAGTATGATGAAGCAAAACAGGTACGCGTTCGCAAACTGATTCATATCTTGGTCTCGTTGGTGCTGATTGCGGTTATCATTATTTTTAAATATGTAATCGCTGATGCTTCGGTAATTGCGAAACTTTTTGTTTTTGCGGGATATACCTACGGCCCACTTTTGGGGCTTTACGCGTACGGACTTTTTACGAAATGGAACGTAAAAGATAAATTGGTGCCCGTGGTGGCCATATTGACTCCGTTTTTGGGATATGCAATAAGCGCCCTCAGCGCGGCATACCTAAATTTCGAATTCGGATTTTTTATACTTATCCTGAATGGTGCGCTTACCTTCTTCGGTTTAATATTGATTCGTACCCAAAAGCACTAAGGTGCAGGCCACTTCAAATTCAATATGGTTCTTTTTGAGAATTTCGTAAAATTCAGGATTTTCCGTGCCTGGATTGAAAACGACGCGTTTCGGCTTCAACGAAACAATATAATCGTAATATTCCACTTGGCGTTTCGGATTTAGATAGAGGGTTACCGTGTCAATATTTTCAAAGTGTTCCTTTTCCGTGGCAATGGTTACGCCGGCTACAACCCCTTTCTTAAGACCCACGGCCTCCACGGGATGCCCATGTTTTACCAAACGATTGATGGCAAGATTGGAATATCTTCCCGGATTCAGGCTCGCGCCGAGTACTAATGTTTTCTTCATTTTGATAGTTTTTTTATGAAAATACAATACTCTTGAGCAAGATTTCATAAATGTTCGTTAAAATGAAGCGGGGCTTGAAACATTCCGAAGATTTCAACGTCTATATAGTAATAAGAATTTATTCTTTACTGCAGCAATTTTTACGTTGATGGTTAGTGTTAATAATTGCAGTAAAGATTCAAACCCGGGGCACTCGCTTCGGGTTTGTTTGTTTTAAGGGGTTAATGTTATTGTTCTGTTAAATAAGCAAATTTCGTGAAACTATAGCTGGCTTTTCTTCGTCTATATACTAAATACCTAAAATTTTATTTTTATAATTTATTTGAACCTGCCTGCCGGCAGGCAGGTTAGCCTTTTAACGAATTATACCTTTTTTAGGTAAAACAAAAGCCTTTCAGGAAAACTGAGAGGCTTTTTTATATTTCTTCCAATACATTTTACCATCTAATAATAGCACTTCCCCAAGTGAAACCACTCCCGAAGGCCGCCAAAACCACAAGATCGCCTTCTTTGATTTTTCCCTCTTCCCACGCTTCTGTCAGTGCGATTGGAATGGATGCTGCCGTGGTATTTCCATATTTTTGGATGTTGTTAAAAACCTGCTCGTCGGTCAATTTCATTTTTTGTTGAATGAACTGCGAAATGCGAAGATTGGCCTGATGCGGAATCAACATATCAATATCTTCAACCTTCAAATTATTGGCCTCCAACCCTTCCTGAATAACCTCAGCAAAGCGCACAATGGCGTGCTTAAACACAAACTGTCCGTTCATCACCGGATAATACGGGATGTCTTCCTGTGGGTTTTCGGCAATTATTTCCGGCACCCAATGTTCGGTGCTCGGCCCTTTAAGCGAGAGCTCGTTTTTATGTTGCCCTTCGCTATGTAGGTGTGTGGAGAGAATACCGCCTTTTCCGGTTTCATTTCTGGAAACAACCGCCGCCCCGGCGCCGTCGCCAAAAATAACCGAAACATTTCTGCCGCGCGTGGTCATATCCAGTCCGCCGCTGTGGTTTTCGCTGCCAATCACCAAAATATTTTTATACATTCCCGTTTTCACAAATTGATCTGCTACGGAAAGCGCATACACAAACCCACTGCATTGGTTGCGAACGTCCAAGGCCGGAATGGTTCGCATGCCCATCATTTCCTGCACTTCTACCCCACCGCCCGGAAAATACATATCGGGACTCAAGGTTGCAAAAACAATCATATCTATATCGTTTGGCTGAAGTTTGGCGCGCTCCAAAGCAATTTTTGAAGCCTTTACCCCCATTACCGAAGTAGAATTGCCGTCGCCCTTTTTTATATGCCGCCTTTCCTTAATTCCCGTGCGCTCTTGAATCCAAGCGTCGTTGGTGTCCATTAGTTTTGAAAGATCGTCGTTGGTTACAACATTTTCGGGCACATAATAGCCCAAACCTGTAATTTTTGAAGTGTACATTTAATTCAATTTAAAATAGTTCCGAAAGATAACCATATACCGCTTTTAACGGAAAGAAAACTCAGTTTATATAGTATGCGTGCATAGCAAATACGTTCTCCTAAATTTGAATATCTTTAGCCCTTAAAAATTTTTGTTATGAAAAAATTCTTCGCGATCGTCATTCTTCTCCTATTCTCAGGAAATTTTACTGCACAGGAAAAACTCACCTATCAAAAACCGCCAAAGGAAATTCTGGAACTTGTGGAAGCGCCCTTGGCACCTTCCGTGTGGATTGACAGCAAAGGGGAAAACGTAGTCCTTTATTATCGCGATGCCTACAAATCTATCGCTGAGCTTTCCGAAGCTGAATTGCGGTTGGGCGGGCTTCGGATAAATCCAAAAACCAACATCGGTAGCCGAACCCGGTTTTACAACAATATAAAAGTGAAAAAGGCTTCCGAAAAAGATGCCCGGCAAGTAGCGGGAATTCCCAACAATCCACGGCTTTCAAACTTTACCATTTCCCCCGACCAAAAAATGGTTGCCTTTTTGAATACGGTGGAAGATGGCGTACAACTCTGGCTGGCAGATATTGAAAACGGCACCGCCAAACAACTGAGCACTTTAAAGGTAAATGCTAATATGGGCGACCCGATCAATTGGTTTGAGGACGGCAGCGCGTTGTTGGTAAATGTAATTCCGAAGGATAGAAAAGAATTGATAAACACAGACGAAGCAGTTCCCGATGGCCCGACCGTTACGGTGAGCGATGGTGAAAAGGCGCAAAACAGAACTTATCAGGATTTGCTCAGTAGCCCAAACGACGAATTTAACTTTGAGCAATTGGCGCTTTCGGAAATAAAAAAGATTTCCTTGGACGGAAAAGTTGCCGATTTTCTTCCCACGGCCATGTATGACGATATTGATTTTTCGCCCGATGGCAATTATGTAATGGTAAATACCCTCAAAAGACCGTTCTCCTATATTGTGCCGTACAACCGTTTTCCTTTTGAAACTACTATTTATAGCAGCCAGGGGAAACTCATTCAGAAAGTAAACGATGTACCGCTGAATGAAGTAGAACCAAAAGGTTTTATGGCAACCCGAATGGGCAAACGCAGCATGGATTGGCGCGCCGATAAACCCGCAACCATTTATTGGGCCGAGGCATTGGATAAAGGCGATCCGGAAGTAAAAGTGGATTATCGCGATGCCGTTTACCAATTGGAAGCTCCATTCAACGGAAAGGAAAAACTGCTTTTGAAAACGATAAACCGCTATTCAGGAATTACTTGGGGGAATGATAATCTTGCAATTGCATCCGACTATTGGTGGAACGACCGAAATACAAAATCGTATCTGTTCAATCCTTCAAATGCTTCGGAAACGCCAAAGATTATTTTTGATAGGAATTATCAGGACCGTTATAACGATCCCGGCAATTTTGTAACTGCCCGAAACGATTTTGACGAAAGGGTTCTCGAAATGGTTGATGGCAACGCCTTTCTGATGGGTGATGGTTTTTCGGACAAGGGCCAGTTTCCCTTTGTGGATGAATTCAACTTAAAAACACAAAAAACGAAACGCATTTACCAGTCCGAATATACCGATAAGCTGGAAAATCTGAATTCCGCAATCGATATGAAAAAAGGGAAGATTTTAGTGCGGATAGAATCGCAGAACGAATACCCCAATTATTATTTCAGAAATATTAAAAAGAAGAATGATTTAACGCCGGTTACATCATTTGAAAATCCTTTTAAGAGCATCCAAGACGTACAAAAGGAAGTAATTACGTACAAACGTGACGACGGCTTGGAGCTTGAGGGCACTTTGTACTTGCCAATTGGGTACGACAAAGAAAAGAAGGAAAAAATGCCGATGATTCTTTGGGCCTATCCACGCGAATTTAAGGACAAAAACAGTGCTTCTCAAAACACGACCAACCCGAATGAATTTATTTACCCATATTACGGCTCGCCCATTTATTGGGTAACCCAGGGCTATGTGGTCTTGGACGATGCCGCCTTTCCCATTGTGGGCGAAGGTGATGAAGAGCCCAATGATACTTTTAGAACCCAATTGGTTGGCAACGCCAAAGCCGCCATTGATGCCGTTGACAAAATGGGCTATATCGACAGAAATCGTGTGGGCGTAGGCGGCCATTCCTACGGCGCGTTTATGGTTGCAAATTTGTTGAGCCACTCCGATCTCTTTGCTGCGGGAATAGCCCGAAGTGGCGCATACAATAGAACCCTTACGCCTTTTGGTTTCCAAAGTGAAGAGCGCAGCTATTGGGATTCTCCCGAAACTTATAATACAATGTCGCCTTTTATGCACGCTGACAAAATGAAAACCCCTTTACTTCTTATTCACGGCGAAGCAGACAACAACTCGGGCACTTATCCACTGCAAAGCGAGCGTTATTTCAATGCTTTAAAAGGTTTGGGAGCAACGGCAAGATTGGTAATGCTGCCCAAGGAAAGCCACGGCTACAGTGCAAAGGAGAGCATTCTGCACGTGCTATGGGAACAGAACGAGTGGCTCGACAAATATGTAAAGAATAAAAAATAGAAATTTCATCATTTTAAATACTCTTAATGCTTTATTGACCACAAAGTACACTAAGCAAAGAGCAGAGAGCACCGAGATTTTTCTTTGAGTACTTTGCGTGAATCTTTGTGCCCTTTGTGATAAAACATTTTCCTCTACAGAAATAATGATTAAACAAAGAAAGGGCGCAAAAGATGCGCCCTTCTTAAACAACCTAACCAATTAAATAATAGAATATTTTTACTTTTTCATAGCAATTCAATATTCGATTACTCTCGGGTAAAGATACAACTCTTTGTTTAGTGAACTTGTTAAAGGATTGAACAAAGTTTTGTTAAAGTTTCTTCATTCCCAAGTCCAATATTTACAATGACAAGGTGTCAGCATTTTGGGACTTGGTATTTTTTTTGACTAAAGCACAACTGAATTAGTTAAAAACAAAAGATTCCCATCCTTACGGGAATAAACAATAACAATAAACAATATTGAAATGAGCAAAGGAACTATTAATGTATCGGTGGACAATATTTTTCCGCTGATAAAAAAGTTTTTATACAGCGACCACGAGATTTTTCTTCGTGAATTGATTTCAAACGCAACGGATGCCACCTTAAAAATGAAGCATTTGGCCAACATTGGCGAAGCTAAAGGCGTGGAATACGGCAACCCAATTATTGAAGTGAAGCTCGATAAGAAGAAAAAGGAACTTCGCATAATAGACCAAGGAATCGGGATGACCAAAGAGGAAGTTGAAAAATACATCAACGAAATCGCTTTTTCAGGCGCCGAGGAATTCATTGAAAAATACAAGGACAAAAACGGAAAGGATGCTGGCATTATTGGGCATTTCGGACTTGGGTTTTATTCCGCATTTATGGTTGCCAAAAAGGTGGAAATCATCACCAAAAGCTACAAAGACGAGCCAGCGGTGCACTGGACCTGCGAGGGTTCGCCTGAATTCACCATTGAAAAAGCCGACAAAAAGGAAAGAGGGACTGAGATTATCCTTCACATTGCCGATGATTCTACCGAATTTTTGGAAGAAAGCCGCATCCGCGAATTGCTGGTGAAATACAACAAGTTTATGCCAATTCCGATTAAATTCGGAACGCGCACCGAAACCCTTCCAAAACCCGAAGGCGCAAAAGAAGACGACAAAGCGCCAACAAAGGAAGTTGACAACATCATCAACAATCCAAACCCGGCGTGGACAAAGCAACCCACAGAATTAGAGGACAAGGATTATAAATCTTTTTACAGGGAATTGTACCCAATGCAGTTTGAGGAGCCACTTTTCCACATTCACCTGAACGTTGACTACCCGTTCAATCTTACCGGAATTCTCTATTTCCCGAAGATGACGAACGATATGAGCATTCAAAAAGATAAAATCCAGCTCTATCAAAACCAGGTTTTCGTAACCGATAATGTGGAAGGAATCGTGCCCGAATTTTTGACGATGCTCCGCGGGGTAATTGACAGTCCGGACATACCGCTGAACGTTTCGCGAAGCTATTTGCAGGCCGATGGCGCGGTAAAGAAGATTTCGAGCTACATCACCCGAAAAGTTGCGGATAAGTTGAAAAGTCTTTTCAACAACGACCGTGAAGGCTTTGAAAAGAAATGGAACGACATTAAAATCGTTATTGAATACGGAATGCTGACCGAAGATAAGTTCTTCGAAAAAGCGCAGGATTTTGCGCTGTACCCAACGGTTGACGGCAACTATTTCACCTTTTCGGAATTCAAGGAAAAAATAAAAGACGTGCAGACCGATAAGGATGACAAACTGGTTATTCTGTACGCCTCAGATAAAGAAGAACAGCACAGTTACATTGAAGCCGCGAAAGAGAAAGGCTATGAGGTATTGCTTTTGGATTCGCCAATTGTTACGCATTTGCTTCAAAAAGTGGAAAGCAAGGAAGAGAAAATTTCTTTTGTACGTGTAGATAGCGACCATATTGAAAACCTCATCAAAAAGGACGATGCGCAGATCTCAAAACTTTCCGACGAAGAAAAGGAAACGCTGAAAACCTTTTTGGACGGCGTTATTCCGAAGGAAAAATTCAGCGTACAATTGGAGGCTTTGGACAGCAATGCAAACCCGTTCATCATTACCGAGCCCGAGTTTATGCGCAGAATGAAAGATATGCAGAAAACCGGCGGTGGCGGTATGTTCGGGATGGGAGGCTTCCCTGAAATGTACAATTTGATCGTGAACACCAATCACGAATTGGTAAGCGAGATCTTAAATACCAAGACCGATAAGAAGAAAGAAAGATTGGTAAATCAGGCGCTCGATTTGGCAAGATTGAGCAAAAATTTACTCAAAGGAGAAGAGCTTACAGCGTTTATAAAGCGTAGTTATGAGATGATTAAGTAACTTTTTCTCTAAATCCTAATGTGCAAAAAGCCATTCCATCATCACGGAATGGCTTTTTTTATGGCATCTTCACCAAGTTTCACAACAAAAAGAACCATGCTTGTTTTTTTAACATAAAATTTAAAGATTATAATCCAAATGTGAAGTTTTTAACATATATTTATTGTTCTAACTTTAAATATATTAAATTATGAAAAGAATTACTTTTAGCATTACATTTTTGTTCTGCTTAGTTCTTACCATTGGCGTCTTTGGGCAAGCATCCGAAACGGTCAATGGCACTGTAGCTACCACACAACCCTTTATGAACTTTGGAAGGGTGGTTCCGAACACGGGAACCTACTACACGCCCAGCTCACTTGCCCCTGGATTAATTTATGACAATGGCCCAATAATTAATGTGCCACCTGATAGAAGCAGGTTGGAGAGCGTAACTTTGGGAATGAACATTTTGGGTTTTGGCGCACAAACAGTCAACAACAACAGAATGGCCGATGATGTTACGTTAACAGATGATTATGACATCACTGAACTTCGGTTTTATTGCTATCAAACTGGTTCCACTACCACATCAACTATTACTGGAATCACTCTGCGAATTTGGGACGGTGTTCCAGGTGTTGCAGGAAGCAACATTATTTGGGGCGATGCTACTACAAATGTACTTGCTTCCACAACTTGGAGCAATGTATATAGAGATACCGAAACAAGTACTACCGCCACTAACAGACCTATTATGGAGGTTACCGTAGCGCCGGTAGGCCTAACCTTAACCGCTGGCACCTATTGGTTAGATTGGAATTACAGCGGTTCTTTAGGTTCTGGCCCTTGGGCACCCCCTATTGCAATCTTGGGACAGGCCAACACTGGCAATGCGCTACAATCAATAGCAGGCGGCCCATATAATCCTGCACTTGACACCCCCCCAGGTACCAATGAACCACAGGGAATGCCATTTCAAATTTATGGCTCCGCTTTGGGAGGAGGTCCAGTAGCTGAATGCGGCACTGGCAACCCACAACTGATTCCGGCCTCAGGAAGTGGAGGCCCTGGTTGTGCTTCCCCAACTCTTTCACCAGCAACTGTTGCCGCAACTGGCACTATTGGGACTGGTTCTGGAGAGTATATCTTGGATTTTATTGAGATCGATTTGGAACATACTTGGGCAAGCGATCTTGACATCTATTTGGTTTCCCCCGGTGGAGCCGTTACCGTAGAACTTTCTACAGATAATGGAGGTAGTACTGGACTGGACACCAGATCAATTTTGGTTTTTGATGATGATTCCGTAAATGCCATCACTGGCTGGACGGGCGGCACCCCCGCTGGAGATTATCTCGCAGAAGGCGGCTTGTTAAACACCTTACTTGCAGGTCAACCTATTAATGGAGATTGGACACTTCGTATCTGCGACGATAGTGGAGGTGATACCGGTACATTATACAACTATTGCATAAACTTTACTGAAGCAACAGTTGTAGTAGGCAATCCTCCAACCATTGTCTGTCCGGCAGATATTGTTATAAACAATACCGCTGGCACCTGTGGTGGGGTAGCAAACTTTGCCGGCGTGGCCTTTGACGTTGAGGACGGCGACATTTCCTCTTCTATCGTGGCTACCCCTCCAAGCGGAAGCACTTTCCCAGTGGGTGATACTACGGTTGAGCTTTCCGTAACCGATAGCGATGGCAACACCGTAACCTGCTCGTTTATGGTTACCGTGGTTGACAACGAAGCCCCTGTGGCAGTCTGCCAAGACCTTACCGTGGATCTTGACCCGGTAACGGGAATGGCAACAATTACGGGCGCTGATGTGGACAATGGTTCTACGGACAACTGTGGCATCGCTTCCTTGAGCTTGGATATTTCCTCGTTTGATTGTTCTATGACCGGTGCAAACACGGTTACACTTACCGTTACCGATAACGCTGGCAATTCATCAACCTGTACTTCTACCGTTACCGTTCAGGACGTTACCGCTCCCGAGGTATTCTGTGTGGGCGGTTTTGGGGTCTTCACCGAGTCTGAGGACTTTGAGGGCTCTTCCATTCCATCTGGATGGACAACCGTAATTGAATCTGGTTCCCAGGACTGGACCTTCGGAAGCGGAGACATGCCAACGGGTGGAGATTTCCCGACCAACGCTGCAATTTTTGACGATGACGCGGCTGGATCTGGCCCTGCAAACATGGCAAGACTTCTATCTCCTGTTTATGATCTTACAAGTGCCAGCAACGTACAACTTTCATTTGACTATGCCCTTCAGGATTTTGCAGGCTCTGGTGTGCTTTACGCTGATGTGTGGGATGGTAGTGCTTGGCAACAAGTATTTATTATTGACGATGTAGATGTGGATCCAGTAAATACTGGAGACATAGATGTTTCGGCTTATGCAAATGCTGCATTCCAGGTTCGTTTTACCTATGATGACGAAGATGGCGGCTGGAACTGGGGCGCTGGCGTTGACAACTTCCTGTTGAGCTATGAGGCTGCCTCAGGCGGAGGCCTTGACGTTTACCTTGATGCAAACGGAATGGCAAGCGTAGATCCCAACGACCTTGTTTCAGGTGTCAACGAAGCTTGTGGATATACAATTACCGCTGGCGGTACCGGCGGAGGAACAATGGAAACGCTTACCACTACCTTTGCCGGTGGAAACGGTCTTGATGGCGCTATGTTTGACGTGGTTGCGGTCAATGATCTTACTATAGACTCTTTTGACGTAAACCTTGATACAGGTATTACCGATGATATAGAAGTTTATTTCAAGACAGGTACCTGGGTAGGCTTCCATACCGATCCAAGCGCCTGGACTTTATTGGCAACCACTAACGTAACCTCTGTTGGTGATGGCATGCCCACCCCACTGAACCTTAACTTGGGAGTGGTAGTGGCACCCGGCGAACGAGTAGCGTTTTACGTAACTACCATAAACGGTGGTATGAACTATACCAACGGAACCACTACGGGGAACCTTTTTGCCTCTGATGCAAATCTAGAGTTCTACGAAGGTCGTGGTATGAGCTATCCATTTACTGGTGGATTTGAGCCACGTGTATTTAACGGTAATATCCACTACACTACGGGCGGAGGCTCTGGTCTAGATTTTACCTGTGCAGAACTTGGTGAGAACATCATAGAAGTAACAGTTACGGACGACAGTGGAAACTCTGCTACCTGTATGGCAGTTGTGAATGTTATCGATAACATTTCTCCCGTGATCACTTGTGGCCCTGCCAATACGACGACTACGGAAACAGAAGATTTTGAAGGTGCTTCCATTCCTGCCGGATGGTCAACAGACATCGCTGCAGGTTCACAGGATTGGACATTCGGATCTGGCGTTATGCCGGGCGGCCCAGCGTTCGCTACAAACGCGGCGATCTTTGATGATGATGCCGCCGGTAGTGGACAAGTGAACAACGCGACCCTTA
>NZ_JAQQTG010000048.1 GCF_028561335.1 Aequorivita todarodis
CAAACAGGCACCGCCCCAAGTGGGGGTTTTGCGGTCCCACAGCCCAAAAACCGTGTTTTCACCTTTGCGGACATTCCCGGACTTTTTTTGGGATATGCTCTCTTGCCCAACTGGCCCACAACGGTCTTGTGTATGGCTCGTTGCGGAAAATCAGCTATGATTTTCCGCCGAAACCGAAAGATAGCAAATTGCAATGAATTCCGATTAGGAATTCAGCCGCAATGAGCTATACACGTTGTTGCCACACGTTTTTTATTCCGTTGTTTGTTTTTCCAGTATTTTTTCTCTAAACCTTGAGATAAAACCAACAACCTTTCTTTTTTCAGTCGTCCATTTCCCATTATATCTTTTATTACCTTTATCATAATCGTGCTGTAATTCACCACCTAAATCCGCCAGATAAATATCCAAGTCCATTTTAATTGAATGTAGCCAAGGGTCGAATTCATTATTTTGTTGTCTAATCTGTTTTACTAAATCCAAAAGAGTATTTCCAGCTCGTTCCAAACTGTATATACTTGGTGTTTTTAAAAACTCGCCTTCAAATAGCTCTTTTTTAATAGGTTTTAATTTCTCGTCAAAATCCTCAATTGTTATATTCATAGCCTTTCTATTTTATATAGAACAAAGATATGAAAAATATCAATACAATAGTTTTTGCCTATAGCTCTCTTAAAGTTTATTTGTCAAAACTATTTATCCCCTTGATGTGGAAGAGCCACTTTTAAACTGAACTTTATTCGGGACGTTGTTTCGTTAGTCAAATTTTCAGAAGTTGAAGCGCCCAAATTCAGAACTTGAATTTTAAGTCCGCCACCTATTTTGCTGTTTTCTTCATTAGAAGCAGTTACAGCAACGTCAAAATCCACAGTTGTTAAATGTCTTCTGCCATCTTTACCATCCTTTCTCCAAATAGAAGTTGTTTGGTCGTGGTCTTCTATTCGTTCCATTATGACTGGATTTATTATTGCTCCATTCGATTCGGCAAATTCCTTTGTATCATTAACAGACTTAATAATCGATTTCAAGGTTGTGGTAATAAATTGGTCTAATTCCATATGTTTTCTCAAATGTGTGGCAACGTAATTGTGTATGGCTCGTTGCGTAAAATGTCCAACGGACTTTTACGCCGTAACCGAAAGATAGCAAATTGTAATGAATTCCGATTAGGAATTCAGCCGCAATGAGCTATACACGGTGTTAGCCACTGGTTTTATTTTTCTTTTTTATTAATACGTAAATAATATTAATCGGAAAAATAAGCTGTCCGACAATTATAAGCAAGATAATCAGAGTGATAACTAAAGTCAGATTATTATTGAATTCATATTCCATAATTTCAGTCCGATAAAATTTGGTTAAAATCCAGACAATTAAAGTTCCGCCAAAAGTCAGTCCAATGTGAGTCCAATTTAGCCATTTTGATAGTTTTCTATCCGCTTTTATCATAATCCAATATCCAATTCCAATTATTCCAAACAATATTGATATCAGCGTTGTTAAATGTAAATAAGCAATCACATAATATGTGTCGTGAACATTTATGTCCAATACTGCATCACCGCTCAAAATTCCAATTAGCATTATAATTGGAATAGCGAGTAAAAAAATCAGATGTGGTTTATTAGTCAGGAATTTCATTTTCCTTTTTAAGCTGCTTTTTTATTCAATATAATCGTTCACGTCATCTTCAGGAATCCATTCTTTCATTTCTGGCAAAACTCTTTTTTGCATAAATTCAAAAAAATCCAAATGTTCAGATTCGATAATATCCCAACCTTTCACATTTGTCCCGAATGAAGGATGAAAGACTATTATATTTTCTTTTACTTTTCCGTTTACAATTTCAAATCCAACAAAGGTGTCCATATCTTGCCTGCGTCCGAAAGTCAGAACTTCTCGATTCTGCTCGCATTCAATTTTAAATCTTTCGTTGATTGATGAATTAGGATTAATTTCCGTTTCAAAATTCCAAGGAATGAATTGGGTTAAATTCAGTTTTGCAAACCAATTATATGAATTAGGTATTTCGTAGTTCATCTGTTTCTTCAACTTGTGGCTAACGTTTGGTGTATGATTAGGTGCGTGGCTAGCGACTAATTTAGTAAACAAATACGAACCCGAAAAAATTCCGCAGGAATTTTCCAAGTACGCACTAGCCAAAGCAATTAATTATACACGGTGTTGGGCAATCGTTTTTTGTTATTGTAAAAATACTATTATCTTTTTTTAAAAGGATTAAATTATAGCGGACAGAAAGAAACTAAAATAGATTGAATAATAAATAGGATGATAAAAGGTAAAACTAAATAGCCCATAATATCACGTGCTTGTATTTTAATACCCGTCGCCATTATTGGTAATACAAGTAACAAGTAAAAAGGTTGTAATAAATTACTTAAGCTTTCTCCATACGCTACAGATAAAGAGGCTCTTGCAATCATTGCAGTAATTTCTTCTGCAGGTAATCCAACACCTATTTCTTTTACGGCATTAATTATACTTGGGCCTACCACGGCAAATTCACCTCCAGCCGATGGAATTGCAAAATTGGCGATGCCTCCGGTTAAATACGCGAAAAAAGGATAAGAATTCACACTCGCTTGTGATCCTAATATTTGTCCAAGTTTTTCACCTAACCCTGTATATAACATAATACCCATAATGCCAGCATAAAAAGGGTACTGAAATAATATTCCAGAAATATTACTACTTGCTTGCTTCATTGAAATAACATAGCGCATCGGTGTTTTATGCAGAAGTAAACCAAGAATAAGGAATATGAAAATCATGATATTAAAATTCAAATCAAATCCTTTTGTTATAAAATGATAAAAGATATAAACAAAGCCCATTAAAACAATGATCATCTGAAGGATTACGCTATTATTCAACTTGTCAGAATATGATTTAAATGGCAATTTTGAACTTAAAGCCTCTTCTTTTATAGTTTGAGTACTTGAAGATTCTTTAACGATCATTAAATCTGTTATTTCTTTATTATGTGTGTCCCTAGGTCGTAGAAAAAGTAAAATCAATGGTGTTGCAATAAGCAGTGTAATGATCATTGTAATATTTAAGATTGACCCCAAGGTATAAGAGGTTGGAATAACTTCAGTCAATACATCAGATTTAATCAAAAAATTATTTTCTGTATTTAAAAGTAAAGGAATCGAACTTGATAACCCTGAAACCCAACTGCCACTTGAAATATAAACACACGCAATCAAAAAAGGATAGTTAATCCCTTTAACTCGTAATGCCAATTCTCTTGCTAAAACACAGGTAATAACGATCCATCCAAAACTTACAAGGGTTAATAATAAACCGATTAAAACAACTAAAAAGTATACCTGTTTTGGAGAATTAATATGTCGAGCAATGGAATCTATTCCACTTTTAATTATAGGAGACAACGCGATGCTGAATCCAGTAATAATAATTAAAATAATTTGCATCGCAAACCCTAATAAATCAAAAAATCCATCATACCATGAGGTTATGATTTTTATTGGTGTGGTGTCTATCCAAAGAAAAGCTCCAAGAGCGGTTATAAGAGTTAAGAGTATTGCAAAAACAAATGCATTTGGCATATATTTTAAAAATAGATGCGTTAGTTTTTTTCCAAGTTTTTCAATCATATTTAACTTATAAATGGTGCCCAACGTGTTTGTATAAGGAAAGTTGCGTGTTTGTGTGCGAGGATTTTCCGAAGGAAAATCAGAAGCTAGCAAACGAGCAATTAACTTTGGTTTAGCTAAAACTAGCAATTTTTTTTATACGGTGTTAGCCACTGGCTTTTTTTTTCGTTAATACTCTAATTCAATTCCATATTCACTGGCTTTTGAAGATAAAGATATTACTTTCTCGTTATATTTATCTTCCATTCCAAGTTCAGAAATTCCATTTATTGCATTGTCAAACATTTTTTCTAATGCTATATAATAATTCTCATCCCAATATCCAAAATCCTCAATAATTTCTAGGCAACAGCTTACATAATGTAATTCCAATTCAATATTGAGTTCTGTGATATTCATTTTGCGAACTGTGCGAATTATTTTTCGAGCCTCAGTCTCACGTAAATCCATATTTCTCCCATTTGGATAAATATATCTTTCGATTTCTTTTTTATATTTTTCAGTTAGCTGTTCAATATCACCTGTGGTGAATATGTTCAAGTAGTTTTTTGCATCAGGAATTTTTTTATACATCTCTAAAATCAGTTTAATGATTTCAGTTTTGTTCATTTGATTTAATTCCTTTTTCAATTCTCTAAGTGCCATATTTAGCTCTAATGTTGTTGTTTTTCCCAGCTTGTGGCTAACATGTTTATAAACAACATGGCAATTGCGTTTATACCGCACATGTACACCATGCTATTTCAGTTTGTTTTTATCAAATGTAACCGATTCGTACAACGTATCCAAAGGACTCTTTAATGTTTTGTTGTTTATGCCCAAAACGCGTGTGTAAACCTCCGTGGTTTTGGTACTGGCATGGCCCAGCGCGCTTTGTATATACCGAATGTTAACACCCCGCTCCATCAAATGGGTCGCGAAACTGTGGCGTAGCGTATGTGGCGTACTCCAAGGGTTGCAATTGGTGGCCTTTACCGCGGTTCTAAATATTTGCTGAATGCTCGTGGCGCTATATTGGCCGCCATCTTGTCCCTCAAAGAGCCAATAACTGGGCTTGTGCTGTTTATAATAGGTTCGCAAGAGTTCCAAAAGCAGCGGACTCAAAACGGTATGCCGGTCTCGTTTGCCTTTGCTGTCTTTTATGAATATGTAGCCGTCCTCGCTCCTAATGTCTTTAACGCGGAGCCTTATTACTTCGCCAATCCGCAACCCTCCCCCGTAAATTACGTGCAGGATGGCCTTGTGTTTTATGTTGCTGGGATGGTTTATGATCAGCCGCACCTCTTCCACGCTCAGGACGTTGGGGAGGTCCTTGCTCTTTTTGGGGCGGGTAATGTTGTAGTATTCCCTCGGCATGCCCAGTGTGTGCTCATAATAGCACTTAATAGCATTGATGACCATATTCTGTTGCCGATCGCTTATTTTATATTTGGTGATAAGGTGAAAAACATAACCCTCAATTTGTTCTTTGGTGATGGTTCTTAAATCTGCGGTTTCAAAATATTTAAAAAACTGCAGCAAACAGCTTTGATAGCTTCGGATGGTGCTGTTGCTATACCCTTTTAAAATCATTTTCTGGTTGCAGCTGTCCAGGGCTTCCTGTATTTTTTTGGAAGGGATAATCTCCGGCATTTTTGCAGGGGTTGCCTCATTTTCCACAATCAGCTTTTTTCCAAAGAGCCGCTGCAATATTTTTATGTTTTCTTCGGTATTTACTATGCTCCACAGCTTTTGGTGATAATGGTAAAAGGTGCTGTCCAGTTTTTTAAAGGCTTCCCGTTCGGCCTTCAGCATATAAGGAATTTTAACCTTTATGCGTCCCGCATTGTTGCGCGGCCAATAGAGAATTATCGAGAGGTTTTCCGTGGTGTTCATTGCTGAAACGTTTTGAGCTATTCCCAAAATTAATCAAAATATTGACCCAAAAGAGGACCTGATATTGCAATAAAAGTGTTTATCCGTTAGGAACGAATAGTGTATATTTGTAGGTATAGCTTAAAACCAATGGACAGGAAATGCAAAATATGCGAAAAACCATTAAAAGGGCGTTCAGATAAAATTTTCTGTTCCACCTACTGCAAAAACCAATACCACAAACACCTTCGGTATGCCGCAAAAAAGGCGGCCATTGAAATAAATGGTTACCTAAAGCGCAACTATTCCATCTTATCCGAATTGTTGGGAAATAATAAAATGCAAATCAAGGTATATAGAAACGTACTCGAAAAAAAGAAATTCCGTTTTATGTATCATACCCATTTCCACATCAACTCCCAAAACAAAATGTTCCACTATATTTATGATTTGGCCTGGATGAAATTTTCAGATGACGAAATCCTCATTGTCAAAAAAAGAAAGTAATATAAAACTGAAAATTCACAGATTCAAAGACACATCACCCTTTTTTACTTCCTTTTTGAAAACCATGCCTCTCGGTATGACACCATTGTATAACTAATTCTCGCCGATGAAGCCGTTGGCGTACCTTGTTTGGCTGCCTTTTTGTCGTTTACGGGCTTGCGCGGCTACTGCTTTTTTTAAATTCCAAATTCCAAGAAATCCAAACCTGCCTGTCGTACCTCTGGCAGGCAGGTTCCAAGATCCAAACCATTCAAAAAATACGGTTCCCCTCTTTCCCTCATCCAAACCCTCCATTCCCTCATTCCTTATTTTGCAGTTCTGTTATGTGCGGTAGTTTTACTTTAAGTTTAACACTAAAACCATATATTATGAAGACACTTTTCACACTTTTAGCAATAGCGTTGTTGGGCCTCCAACTGAACGCACAGACCGTTACCATCAGCGGTACGGTAACCGATGACACACAGCTTCCGTTGCCGGGAGCGAACGTAATAATTAAGGGAACAAGCACCGGCACCCAGACGGATTTTGATGGCCGCTATACTATTGAGGCCCAGATTGGGCAGATTCTGACTTATTCGTATGTGGGTTTCGACACCAAGGAAGTAAAGATTAAAAAGGCTGGGGAAATTAACGTATCCCTTAGTGCCGCTGCGGTTTTGGAAGAAGTTGTGGTTACTGGTTATTCCGGTGAAAATGATGCTATTCGCAAAGCGATGGGTTATGGGGTTCGAAGAAATACTTATACACCCCAAAATAAGAATAGGGAGGCTAAATTGGTTATTCGCGGAACCTCTTCATTACCTGGATCCCGAGGTTATACCAATAATAACCTTGTTTCCGAAAACGAATCTTACGGCCGAATCGAGGAAAACATCTTTAAGAGCGTTACCACCGCACCGCTTTCCACATTTTCAATAGATGTTGATAAAGCGGGTTACAGCAACATTCGCCGAATGCTCAACAATGGGCAGAAAGTGCCGGAAGACGCTGTAAAGATTGAGGAAATGGTAAACTATTTTGCCTATGACTATCCACAACCCAAAGGCGATGACCCTTTTTCCATAACCGCAGATGTGGTAAATTCCCCATGGAATGCCGATGCCAAGTTGGTCCGAATCGGTTTAAAAGGAAAAGATATTTCTTTGGAAAAGGTGCCGCCATCAAACTTGGTGTTCCTATTGGATGTTTCCGGCTCGATGGATTCGCCAAACAAATTGCCTTTGCTAAAATCGGCACTGAATGTTTTGGTGGACAAATTGCGCGAAAAGGACAAAGTGGCCATCGTGGTCTATGCCGGCGCAGCGGGACTGGTGCTGCCACCAACTTCGGGAGCAGAGAAGGCTATTATTCGCCAAGCTATTGACAATCTGAGTGCGGGCGGTTCTACGGCTGGCGGAGCGGGGATTGAACTTGCCTATAAAATTGCAACAGAAAATTTCAGCAAAGGAGGTAATAATCGCGTAATTCTTGCAACAGATGGCGATTTTAATGTTGGCAATTCCAGCGACCGTTCCATGGAAAACTTAATTGAAGAAAAGCGCAAAAGCGGCGTATTCCTAACCTGTTTAGGTTTCGGAATGGGGAATTACAAAGACAGCAAACTGGAAACCTTAGCCGATAAAGGCAATGGAAATCACGCTTATATTGATACGATGCAAGAAGCGCAGAAAGTGCTGGGTACAGAGTTTTTCGGAACGCTTTACACAATTGCAAAAGATGTGAAAATTCAAGTAGAATTCAACCCTGCAAAAGTACAGGCTTACCGGTTGATTGGCTACGAAAACCGTCTGCTGAACGATGAGGATTTTAAAGACGACACCAAAGATGCAGGCGAATTGGGAAGCGGCCACACCGTGACTGCTTTATATGAAATAATCCCCGTGGGAGTAAAAAGCAAGTATCTGAAAGACATCGATAATCTGAAATATACAAAACAGATTACGGGAAATTACACAGATGAAATGCTTACCGTAAAATTCCGCTACAAAGAACCTGATGGCGATGTAAGCAAACTGATTGTAAAAACTGTGAAAGATGAAAACAGCGCTATAGAAAGTGCTTCGGAAGATTTAAAGTTTTCAGCTGCGGTGGCACTCTTCGGGATGCAGCTTCGCAATTCGGAGTTTATTAACACCAAAAAGAAGGCAGACGTAATTGCTTTGGCCGAAGCAGGCAAGGGAACCGATAAGGACGGCTACCGCGCCGAGTTTATCCGCTTGGTGAAAAGCAGTAAATAATTCTAAACTACAGTTTTGTGAGGTGGTTTGGTTTTTTGATGGAAAGGGCGCGCGAGCGCTCTTTCTTTTTTAATAATTCACATAAACCCAGCCAATAACAGCCTCGGGATATTTGGGGTCGTTTAAAACCAAAACATAATAATATGTACCCACGGGAACGGGGCTTCCGGTAAAGAGTAACCCTTTTGTAGCCACCCCATCCCAAAAACCATCGGCGTTGTGGGCGGTATGGATTAGGTTTCCTTCGCGGGAGTAAATATTCAACTCAAAATTTTCGTAAATGTTGAGGAGGTTGCTGATTTCAAATGTATCATTAATGCCATCGCCATTGGGCGAAAAGCCTTGGGGGATAAAAGGCGCGCAATTTTCCGTAGTCAATAAGAAGGAAGCAGTGGCAAAGCATATTTCGTTTTCCAAACGCACATAAATAGTTTGCGGATCTGTACTGTTTTGATATTCGGAAGGATTGCCAATAGGGTTTGTGTTTTGCAAAGCATCTTCAGGAGTTGTGAAATACTGAACCACATCATCGGGCCCTGTTCTAATCAATTCATCCTGTTGGGTCAAGTCGAAAATCGCCGTGTCAAAACCTGTGTCGCACTCCAATAAATCCGGCAAACTGGGGATGGGCGGGATACTTTCAAAAGAAATGGTTTGCGTAAAACTGTTATTGTCTTCCCTAAGTTCTTCCACTGCACCATTGCCGTTGCCGTCATCGTCCACCACGGCGGTGATTGAAAATGTGTTGGGTAAATTATCGGGAAGCAGCATTTCCACTTCGCCATTTTCGCTGCCATCAATGGGGATTTCCTGCTGTGTTTGGGAAAGTGCGAGCAACACACCTTCCGCATAAAAAGCCACCGAAGTATTGGCCGGCAAAGGCCCCGTGGCTTCTAAATTATAAACGGTAAATGGAAGCAATAATGCCCTATCGCGGCAAGCGGACACTTCCGGAATGGCAATAGTAGCGTCGGGCAGTGGGCAGGGGAGCACTTCCACCGTAAAACTATCAACCAAAAAACAGTCTGGATTGGAAACCCGGATGTAAATGGTCTGCGGGTTTTCGGTATTCTGAAAATTTTCGGGATTGACGATTGGGCTCACATTATTTTCGGCATCCGCTTCCGAAAGGTGAAAACTCAATTCATAAATAGGGTCTATTTGTGAAGTGGCTTCGGTTAAATCGAAATACTCTTCGCCAAAAACATCGCAGGTTTCCAGATTGCGCAGCCCCGTGATTACAGGGTTTAACAATAAATGAATAGGCGCTTCGTCTTCATTATTGTCTTCGTTGGTTTCATTGACAATCCCCGTACCGTTGCCGGTATCGTCCACTACCGCTTTCAGAATAAAATCTGCTTCAATATTGTTGGGAACCGTGAACGTAATGCTTCCGTTTTCCTGTCCGTCAATGGGAATTACGGCCACGGTTGCACTTTGGGCCACCAGCGTTTCATCTGCATAAAAAGCGATGGGCGTTCCTGCCGGAAGCACATCGGTGCTGTTGAGGTTGTAAACCGTGTAATCCAGCGTTAGTTCGCGATTGCCGCATTCGGTACCGCCGATAATATTGTCTATGGAAATGGTGGCATCGGGCAACTCCGTGTTTAAAACGGTAATAATATTGTTTACCATCACAAAATCCTGGCCGCTGGTAAGTTGGATGTTGGCCGAAGTATCGCCCGGGTTTATAAAATTTGAAATAGGATACACGTCAATATCCATATTGTAAAGCACATCGCTACCGGTAAAACTGTTGGTACCGTTAAAGGCGTTGTCCGCGGGGTTTAGCGGCGGATTGCTAAGAATATTTCCATTGATGCGAAGGGTTTCGTTTACGGCAATGCCCCGATCGCCTTCCCAAGCCAGGAAGCCAATCTTTGCGCCTTGGGTGTCCAAAACCATCAAATTGTTTAACGTTATATCGAGTGTTTGGTTGTTTCGGGAAACGCTTTCCAAACCATCAAAAACATTTACTTGGTTGTTGGGAAGGGTAGGGTCCTCATAAACAATCGTAACCGCCCAGCCCCCAAAGTTGGTACCCGAGCCCGGCGGACTGCAATATGCTGGAATTATAAGAGTAAGGTCCAAATCGGAAAGCGTATAGTTGCCATTGCCCGTAGTCTGGATCTGTTCGGTAACATCGGCAAAGGCTGAAAAATAGATATAGTCCTGTCCACCCGTATTGTAGGTAACATTGAATGTACGTTCCGCGGTGATGGGAACTTGGTTAAAAGTAACATTGAAATCGCCCGGTCCCGAACCGGCCCAATACAGATAAGCTGCCACCACTTCCTGGTTTGGCTGTAGTTGAAAATCGGCACTGCTGCTTGTGAGGATGAAGCACTGTCCGCCTTGGCCGTTCTCCTCAACGTTTAAGGTATTTCCGAAAGCGGTATAATCGTAGTGCCCATTAAACTGTTTGTACAATGAAATATCCTGTGAAAAAACCACAACGGAAAGCAAAAGAAAAGGTATGAAAAAATAACGTTTCAAAAGAAAAACCCAGGTTGATTGTTTGCTAAATATAGGAAAAAAATGACGCTATATTGTTTTTTAAAGGTAGGTATTTAGTATCCAAAACTCTTTGTGCTCCTTTGCGTTTTCTTTGTGAAACTTTGTGGTATAACTATTCCACAGAGGACCGCAAAGAGCCACAGAGTTGCACAAAGAAAAAAATAACAAAATATTTTCTAAATATTAAGTAACTAGAAGTTATGTTTTTATAAGTCTCTTTTCTTTAAAATTGCATAAGACCAATAAATAAAAAGTGAGGTCCAAATTAAGACAATCAATACGTTGAGCCAAGTAACGTGATAGTCTTTCGTGAAATTTTCACCCAATTGGTTTGCGGCAGATTGTATCGCGCCCAAACGGCTCAGCGGTTCCTTGATGAGGTTTGCCATGGCGTTCAGCGGAAAGAATAGCGAAATAGTATCGGCTATTTCGGTGTCCTTAAAAAATTGCCATTTCATCAAGCCGTACAGCAGCCATTCAATAACCTGCCATACAATTAAGAACCCGAGCGCAAAGGCAGAACGTTTCACCAAAACGCCGAGAAAAAGACAGAAGGAGAAGAAGGCTACGAGTTTTATAAAATAGGCCGCAATGTATTCCATATCGCTAAACATGATGCCTATTTCAGTGTAATCCGAAAAAGCCAGCCCGAGGATAAGGGATACCAAAAAAATAAAAACGGTGGAAATTACGGCAAAAAGCAATACCGTTAAAAACTTTGAAAGCACAAACTCTTTCTTGCTCAACCCATCAATTAAATTCTGTTTTAGGGTGCGGTAACTGTACTCGTTGCTCATCATAGAGACAATTACAATAGCCAAAAACAGTTTTAAAATTGCCGCCACATACGTGTTGAAATGCCAGATATACGGAAAATTGAAAATTCCTTGGTCCGCCACCCGAAAGTGAAAGTCACCAAAATTGAATTCGATGGAAGCAATCAAGGCGATGAAAGTGATAAGCACAAAATAAATAATGGAAATAACCTTTGCCGAACGGTTATAGCGCAGTTTTTGGAGTTCTATATTTAATAATCGTAGCATCGGGTGGTCAATTTTGTTTGGTAAGTTCAAGGAATTGTTCTTCAAGGCTTTCCTTGCGTTTCACAAGGTGGCTCAGGGTGATGCCTTTTTCAAAAAGCAGTTTGTTCACTTCCGAAGCGTCCATTGGATTGATGAGGTAAGCGATGATAAACTCGCCCTCGTGTTTTACGGTGCCAAAGGCCGTGTTTCCTTCCAAAGCTTTTTGCAACTTTTCCATATCGTTGCTCTGCATTGTTAAAAAACCGTGACTGGCGTTCATCCCGTCCACGCTGCCAGAATAGAGACTTACCCCTTTCCGAAGAATTACCACGTGCGTACAAACCTTTTCAACCTCGTCCAATAAATGCGAAGCCAATAAAATAGTTGTTCCCTGGGAGGCGATTACTTTTATAATTTCCCGAATTTGGTGGATTCCCTGCGGGTCCAAGCCGTTTGTGGGTTCGTCGAGAATCAATATTTCGGGGTCGTTCAGCAGTGCCGAAGCGATTGCCAAACGTTGTTTCATCCCTAAGGAAAAGGTGCTGAACTTGCTGTCCTTTCTATCCAAAAGTCCTACGAGCTTTAGTTTTTCAGAAATCTTTTCTTCCGAAACTTCCTTTATTTTACACACCAGTTGCAGGTTTTGCACGGCGGTCATATACGGGTAAAAGTTGGGGCGCTCAATGATGGCGCCCACTTTTTTTAAGGCATTGTGCGTATCGATGTTGCCATCAAACCATTTAAAGTCGCCAGCGGTTTTGTTTACCACATTAAGCACAATGCCCAACGTAGTACTTTTACCGCTACCGTTTGGGCCGAGAATGCCGTAAACGTTGCCTTTTTCAATGGAAAAGGAAAGATTATCCACGGCAGTTAACGCGCCAAATTTTTTGGTGAGGTTGTTTATGGTGAGAATGTTTTCCACGGAATTGTTTTTGGTCCCGATAGTTATGGGTGGTTGTTTGTATGACGAATGGGTTGGGGAATTGTTACAAATTTGTGATTTGGGATTCGCGGAGTGAGTGGATGTGCTGGAAGGTTTTACCGAAGATTATGTCAGCATTTGGCTCTTTACGGGATAGTCCCTAAAATGCGGACTGCGATTTTTTACCCAATCGATTTCCAGCCTTCTCGATGTCGTTGAATTTTATTTTGGATTTTATAACTTCTAAAACTTCCTTTCTAAAACGCAATTTGTCAAGAACATCAATAATTTCAAGTTTCTGGGATTTGTCTTTTACAATGTCCAATTCTAAATATTTCTCTAACAATGAAATGATTTCATCAACCATTTCTTCCTTTTTGTCAACCGTTGAAATTTTTTTGTAGTCTTTTTTGATATTAGTAAAATTAAAAATTGAAAAAATAACTTGATGTAAATTTTCATCTTCAATTTTTGTCTTCTCTATGTATTTATCTATTGCAGTCATCGTTACACCTCTTGTAATGTTATTAACGTTTTGGCATTCTCTTTTCTTACATCTAAAACATAGAACACAGTGTTTGCCTTAAATAAGATTTCCTTTTCGTTTTGCCCACTTTCAATTCCAAATTTAGCAATCTTTTGAATGTCTTTTCCTTTTTTTGATTGAATTCTGAACAATACATTATGATTAAACTGCATAGCGATTAACCGAGAGGAGCTACAAGATAAGAAAGAATGTTCAATTATCTTATTTGAAGATTCAAATGCGTCGATATATTTTTTCAGTTCATTTGGTTTTAAGTGTACTGCACGAAAACATAATTTTCTATAATTAGGCAATTTATCTAAACTAATGTCAAGTAGCTTGCCGAAATCATTCAATCTCCCGTTGTTAATTCGAAGATACTGATTCACAAACTCATATTCATCATCGGAATATTTATAGATTAGTGCTTTCTCGGCATTGGATAATTCGGGAATTTCATTCTTTCGAAAAGTTGATAAAATTTCTCCCAGGATTTCTGGCAGGTATTTTTCAACATATTTCTCCATTTCGTCCATTATAGGCGCTGTGCATTAGCTTGAATATTCTTATTGAATACACTTATTGCATTTATTTCCAATTATTTCTCTAATTCCAAATATACAAATTTACCCTTTCCAAAATCCTTCAACATACTTCCCTAATCCCTAATCCCTAATCCCGAATCCCGAAAAATCACACTATTTCACTACTTTTGCATTTCATTTAAAAAACAAAGCAATGAAAGACGGAATCTACGCAAAAATAACGACCGAAAAAGGAGAAATCCTTATAAAACTTACGCACGATAAAACCCCGGGAACGGTTGGAAACTTTGTGGCCTTGGCTGAAGGAAACTTGGAAAATTCAGCAAAACCACAGGGAACGCCTTATTACGACGGCTTAAAATTTCACCGTGTAATCCCAGATTTTATGATTCAGGGCGGCGACCCAAAGGGTACGGGTTCCGGCGGACCGGGTTACGCTTTTGAGGATGAATTCCATCAAGACCTTCGCCACGATACTCCGGGCGTGCTTTCTATGGCAAACGCCGGGCCAGCGAGCAACGGCAGCCAGTTTTTTATAACGCACGTTGCCACGCCGTGGTTGGACAACAAGCACACCGTTTTTGGAAATGTAGTGGAAGGGCAGGATGTTGTGGATAGCATTGCGCAGGGCGATACGATGCAAAAAGTAGAAATAATCCGCGTGGGCGAGGAAGCCAAAAACTGGAACGCTGTGGAAGCTTTCAGAAAATTTACGGGCGAAAGGGAACAGCGAATTGCCGCAAAAAAAGCAAAAGAGGAAGCAGAGCTTAAGAAAGTTTCAGAAGGTTTTGATAGAACCGATAGCGGACTTCTTTACAAAATAATCCAAAAAGGAAACGGTAAAAAAGCTGAAAAGGGAAAAACGGTTTCCGTGCATTACAAAGGCGCTTTAACTGATGGAACCGAGTTTGATTCATCATACAAAAGAAAGCAACCCATCGACTTTCAACTGGGGGTTGGGCAAGTAATAGCTGGGTGGGATGAAGGCATCCAATTATTGCAAGTAGGCGATAAGGCCCGTTTTGTAATTCCTTCGCATCTTGCCTATGGCGAGCGCGGCGCTGGCGGGGTTATTCCTCCAAGTGCTACCTTAATTTTTGATGTGGAATTGATGGACGTGAAGTAGGCCCCCTAGCCCCCAAAGGGGGAACTCGTACATAGGCGGCTTCTGCTCCGCCACCGGACGACCCGAAAGGTACATTTATGGAATCTTAATAATCAAGTCCATAGATATTTTTTTTCACAACAGTGGAATTCCCCCTTTGGGGGCTAGGGGGCTTCCTTCCACTTAATATTGCACCCAATACTCGGTTTTTGATCCTTCCGTTGGGGGTTGTTGTTTAGGATATTATCCAGCGCTTCCCGGAGGTCTCTACCGTTTACGGGAATGCCGTTTCCGGGACGGCTGTTGTCCAATTGGCCTCTGTAAACCAGTTTCAGTTCATCATCAAAAAGATAGAAATCGGGCGTGCAGGCAGCATCGTAAGCCTTTGCTATCTCTTGTGTTTCATCATATAAATATGGAAAAGGGTAACTGTGCCTGCGTGCAGTTCGCCACATTTCGGCAGGGGAATCCTCGGGATATTTGATAATATCGTTGCTGTTTATTCCCACAAATCCAAAACCGGTTACCCGGTAATCGTTGCAAATACGCACCAGTTCGTCATTTACATGTTTCACAAACGGGCAGTGGTTGCAGATAAACATAACCACAGTGCCTTTTTCGCCACGCACATTTTTTAGTGAAACAGGTTTGTTCGTTACTGCGTCAATCAATGTAAAATCGGGGGCTTGGGTTCCCAATGGAAGCATTTTGGATTCTGTTCTGGCCATTTTTTCTTTTCTGTAGTGGTGTGAAAATATTTTTAAAGTTACGATTTTGTGAATTCTCTCGCAAAGGCGCAAAGGCGCAAAGTTTCTTTATTTTGAATAACAATATTGGCACGCGATAAATCGCGAGCCTACTGACTTACTGCGTTCTGATTTTCCTAAAGAAAATATAAAACTTTGCGGTTGCAAATTATCTCCTTTAACTTTAAAATCTAAACCAAAAATTATGAAAAACTCATATTCATCGCTCTCCGTGGCAATCTCAGATTTGCAAAAACACGGCTATACCGAAGACTTTAACCTTGTGGGCGAGGGCATAGAATCGAAAAACCTTAAAAAGAAGTGGAAGGCCGGCGAACTGGATGTGGTAAAGTTCTACCGTTTTGAAGGAATGACCAATCCCGGCGACAACACCATTCTTTACTTAATAGAAACAAACGATGGCATTAAAGGCTTATTGGTTGATGCCTATGGCGCTGACCAAGGTGAAGTTTCACCAGAAATGATTCAGAAGTTAAAGTTGCATCATGACGAATAATTTGTCTTGGTCTGATTTTGAAAAGGTTGAAATGCGCGTGGGAACCGTGATTGAAGCCCATGATTTTCCCGAGGCCCGAAACCCTTCCTACCAACTTTTAATAGATTTTGGAAGTGAAATAGGCCAGCGGAAAACTTCTGCCCAGCTTACTTCACTTTACAAAAAAGAGGAATTGATTGGAAAGCAGGTGGTTGCAGTTGTAAATTTTCCGAAGAAACAGATAGCCAACTTTATGAGCGAATGCCTCGTTTTGGGCGCTGTGGAGGGTAAAGATGTAACGCTCTTGCAGCCCGGAAAAGAAGTACGGAATGGTCTAAGAATTCTATGATTAATTGTTTTTTGTGATACCTTCGCCAAAACAAAGCTGTCAATTATGAAGAAACTCCTTTTATTTTTAGCCCTTCCATTATTTTTAAATTCCTGTAAAAACAATTCTGAAGAAAAATCCAAAACTGAAATTACTTCCGGTAAGTTTGAGCAAATTGAACAATTGCAGTGGCTTTTGGGGACTTGGGTAAACCAGAACGGAAAGGAATATTCCCAAGAAACCTGGTCGCAGGAAAACGACAGCACCTTTACGGCCTATAGTTTTGTGGAGATGAATAAAAAGGAAATAGTTTTTGCCGAAACCATGGCGCTTGAGAAAAAAGGGGAGGACGTGATATTGACTGTAGCCTCAGTATCGGAAAATGGCGCGAAGCCGGTTAGTTTTAAAATGATTTCCCAAGAAAACGGACAGGTTATTTTTGAAAATAAGAACCACGATTTTCCCGAAAGAATAGTTTATACAAATCCTGCGAAAGATTCCCTCCACGCTTGGATTGAAGGCACTGTGAACGGTCAGCCGAAAAAGACGGACTTTCATTTTTCGAGACAGTAAAAATTTCACAAGAGGAATTCAATATTTCGTCGGCTCTCAGGAATCTTTTTCTGAATAGTCCTTAATTTGCTCCACGGGCATCAGGGTTACATCATAAATTTTCCAATGGAACTCATATAGTTTTTCCAACCCTTCCTCAATGGCTTTGGAAACGTTGGTTCCGGGTTTTACAATAAGTTGTACATCGCCAAAATACACTTGCCCTTCCTCGCGGAAACGCACTTTGGCATCTTCAACCCAATCCCACGATTTTATGAAGTTTTCTACCTTATCTACCAATTCATCGGGCTCGTCGTCTTTAATATGCAACGGTTTTCGGTCCATCAAATCTTCTACGGCATCCTTTAAATTGGTATAGCCATCCTTTAAAACAGAGAAGGAAATAAACAGCGCCGCGCTGGCATCTGCCCACCACCAACCCATCCCAATGCCAAGAATACCGGCCATTGCCGCAAAGCCAGTCATATAATCGGCTTTTTGTGCATTGGCATCGGTAAATAGAATTTTGTTGTGGAGCTTCTTTGCCAAGGGCAACTTTTTGTATCCCAAATACATTGCGGGCAGCGAGCTATATACCAATGCGGCAATCATAATCCAACCCATCCAAATTTGATGGCCGAATAAGACGATGGTTCCGATAGTGGGATGTTCGGCTTTTATCAAGGTAATAGCTGAATCTACCAAAAGAAAAAGCCCCATTCCAAAAAGGGCAATACTTCCCGTTAAAAAAGCAATGCTAAATACACGGTGAAAACCGTATTGAAATTTTTGTGTGGGCTTTTTATTGTAAATGCGGGAAGCTATCAAAAAGGAAATTGCCGGAACCATACTAAGGGCATCCTCCAGCCACGCGGTTTTCATGGCTTGCGAAGAGCCCATTACCAAATACATGAGTATCACCACCGTTACCAAATATAGTATGGTAATCCACTCCATTTTTTTGGCTTTTGTCAGCTTTTCCTTTAAATTTTCGGGAAGTTCAAAGGGTTCTACTCTCATGGCTTTTGATGTTTGTGGATGAAATTTTCAAGATGAAATAACAGCCGATTTTCACCACGGGGAACGAAAAAAACATGGGTAGAATCGTAGGGTTTTGTCATTCCGACCTTGCTTTTCCAATTCGATTTTTTTTTGAAACCGCCCAAAACGACATCTAATTGATATTTTTCGAGTTTTTTTATGAGTTCCGTTTCATTGTCTGTTATGAATTGGGTCTGCATATTTTCCCGTTCGGCAAAATTTTGTATAAGCTTCTTTTCAAAGGACGTTTGGGTGGAATCTGTTTTTGAAACCACGCCAACGCGCAAGGAAGATTTTTTTGCGTTTTCGTAGGAATTTTTTGGGTCTTTAGGGAAATTGCAGGCGCCAAAGAAAAAGACACACAGCAGTAAAATCCCGAAACGTAGAAATTTCAGCATCGTATTTTCTTATAAATTTATAAAGAACCTTAAAAAGGCATTTATAAATTTATGCTAAAATGCAGGAACCAAACGCAAATTATACTTCAGCATCCAAAGTATCCGTCACCACATAATAACGCGGGTCTTCAACAGAGTCTTCAATGATGGTATCAAATTCAGGATTCCACTTTAATAGTAAGGCCTTGCAATCTGGACTGAGATGCGTCAACTTAATTTGCTTTCCGCTATCGAGATATTTATTGGCAATATTGCGGACAGCCTCTACTCCCGAATGGTCCGAGATTTTGGATTCTATAAAGTCAACTTCAATGGAATCGGGGTCGCTGGATACGTCAAATTTACTATTGAAAGCTGTAGTGGAGCCAAAGAATAAAGGGCCCCAGATTTCGTACACCTTTGTGCCGTCTTCTTTAATCCGCTTTCGGGCGCGAATTCTTGTGGCGCTTTTCCAAGCAAAAACCAGTGCGCTCATAATTACGCCCACAAATACGGCTATTGCCAAGTCCTGCCAAACGGTTACTGCAGAAACGGTAATCAAAACGATGGCATCGGAAAGGGGAATTTTATGTAAAATCCGAAAACTGCTCCAAGCAAAGGTGCCGATAACTACCATAAACATGACGCCCACCAAAGCAGCGATTGGGATTTGCTCAATTAATGGAGCTCCAAAAAGCACGAAACACAACAGGGCAATGGCCGCCGTTGCTCCCGAAAGCCTTCCGCGACCGCCAGAGCTCACGTTGATAATGGATTGCCCAATCATGGCGCAGCCGCCCATCCCCCCGAAAAGTCCGTTTAGTATGTTCGCCCCGCCTTGGGCCACACACTCGCGGTTGCCGCTGCCACGGGTTTCGGTCATTTCATCAATTAAATTCAGCGTCATCAACGATTCAATCAAACCTACCGCTGCCAATAAAAATGCTGTGGAAAGTATCAGGTCCCAATGACCGGTAAGGGTATCGATAAACGTAAAAATCTGTGTCTGAAAAACGGGCAGCGAACCTTTTAAACCGCTTCCGCCGCCGTCGCGAATAAAGGAGCCAACTGTGCTCACGTCAAGATTTCCGAAGATGGTTATACACGCCACGACAATAATGGCGATTAAGGCGGCCGGAAGTTTTTTGGTAAGTTTCGGCAAGCCGAACATAATGCCCATTGTTAGCCCGACCAATGCCAGCATCACCCACAAATCCGGTCCTGTAAGCCATTGTGGCACGGTGCCACGGCTTTCTTTAAATAGCCCTAATTGCGAAAGAAAAATTACAATTGCCAATCCGTTTACAAACCCCATCATTACAGGATGTGGAATGAGCCGAACAAATTTTCCCAATCTAAAAACCCCGGCCATAATTTGAATGGCGCCCACAAAAAGAAGCGTGATAAAAAGCCACTGCAAGCCTAAGTATTCTACGGGTTCAGCCAAGTTTAGGCCTACTTCGTTTCCTTTTTGGATTAAATGGACCATTACCACCGCCATTGCGCCCGTTGCTCCGGAAATCATTCCCGGACGCCCCCCGAAGAGGGCGGTTACTATTCCCATAATAAAGGCGCCGTAAAGCCCTACTAAGGGGTCAATGCCCGCAACAAAGGCAAAGGCAACAGCCTCGGGCACCAAAGCCAAGGCTACGGTAAGGCCGGAAAGGATATCGTTTTTTGGGTTTTGTGTGAAGGATAAAAGGTATTTTGCAAGCATTTGGTTTTTTTTAAAGGCGGCAAATATACGGTTTTCAAAATAGACGAGCCTTTCTATTGTTCAGTGGAAGAAAGTTGTTACACTCCGTCTGTTTTTTTTGTCTTCACATTAAAACTGGGCGCTTTATAATCCTTCGGTCTATAGCCTGAGGGAATGGTAGTCTCATTGCCATCGCGTGCGGCACGATAATGAGGAGACATTATCTCAATGCCACGCTCGTTAAAAACGTCCTGAATATTTTGATGGAGTACCGAATAAATAAGGCCCTGCCTATTTGCTTCGCGCACGTGGGCGTGAATTTCATAGGCTACATAAAAATCATCCAGACTGGTCTGAAAAACGAAAGGGGAGGGTTCCTTTAAAACAAGCTCGGTCCGTAGGGCAGCATCTATTAAAGCGGTATGTACATCCTGCCACGGAACGTCGTATCCTATGGTAACGGTGCTATGTATTATCAACCCTTTTTCCTGTGCGTCACTGCTGTAGTTTATGGTATGGCTGTTCATAACAGTGGAATTTGGAATGGAGATAATTTCGTTGAAAGGAGTTCTAATACGAGTTACCAGAACTGATTTCTCAATCACGTCGCCCGATACATCGCCAATTTTCACCCTGTCGCCAATTGTAAAAAGACGCATATAGGTCAAAATCAAGCCAGCGATAATGTTTGATAATGAACCTGCCGAGCCGAAGGTAAACAGAAAACCCAAAAACACGGAAACCCCTTGAAATACGGGAGAATCACTTCCGGGTAAATAAGGAAATAAAACCACGAACATAAAGGCAATTAGCAGAATGCGTACTATTTGATAGGTAGGTTCTGCCCAATCGGGATAAAAACCGTTGATTTGAAGATTGCCGCGGGCTATTTCGTCCTTTAAGAAACGTATTCCCCGTTGAATGTATCGGAAAACCAAGACAATTACGATTATCGTAATAAGGTTGGGCAGGTAATTCCAAAACGACGTCAATATGCCTTTTACCGGATTGAGAATGTAACCGATAAGGGTGCCGGCAAAATGCTCGGTCCAGGGAAATATGCCAAATAGAATGGGAAGCGCAATGTATATAGCCGTAATTATGACAATCCATTTCAGAATTCGGTTCAGTATTAAGAGAGCGTTTATCTGTCTTTTGGCATCAAACAGGGTGTAATTTTTTATTTGCACTCCTTTGATTCTTTTGTCTTCCTGCAGTTCAATTTTTATGGCAGTCCAAGCAAAGAACTTTGAAATATACTTGACCAGAGCGGCAATAATCAACAAAACCAAAATTGCCAGCCCTATTTTTTTAGCAAGGTTGAAAAAGTTGGTTTCATCCTTATATTTTAAAACGGCCGCACTTATTTTATCCTTGTATTCTTTGGCCAAGGCCTCTTTTGTGGTATCGTTCCACAGGGCATCGTTCTCAATAACGGTCATTATGGTTTGGTCGCCAAAAATGATATCCAACTCGTTTTCAGATTTATGGATTTCAAGGGACGTTTCATCAAAATTGAAATTATCGGTAAGCTTGTCTATACGCATGTTTATGGCTTCTGCCCGGTCCTTGGGTGAAAAACTGCCCAATTTTGAGTAGAGCACAAAAAGGGTGTCGTTAAAAAAGCCAAAAACCGGAAAGCCCTTGGTAACCTTTTTTAAAGAGTCAATTTTTGTTTTTTTGTCTTCAAGCCGTCTTATTTCCTTTTCGTTCAGGGCAATAAGCTGTGCCTGCAGCTCTTCTTTTTTAAGGTTGTCAGTGGTTTTTAGGGCGCTTAGTTCGGCTTCCAGTTCACTTTTTTTGATGGAATCGGCTACTCGCTGGCGTTCTATCTCAGCCAAGCGTTTGTTATAGTTTTCCAATAGCACGATATTCAGGGAATCCGCTTTTACCGAGGTAGTGTCTTCTTGGGAAAAACCAAAAGATGCGGAGAAAGCAATTGCCAGAATTGCCAGACCAATTTTTAAGCGTTCCATAGGCTGAAATTTTGGGCTAAAGTAATTAAAAACTAATTGATTATTGCCTGCTTTTAATTTCCCGAAAAATTTTCCACGAACCAAACTTCAAAATGGCGGTTGCGCACAACAAACCGGAAAGCATCGCGCCTGCCACACCAACTAAGGTGATATCCTGGCCTGCTAAGAAAAGGCCTTTTATTTTAGTTTTCGGTCTTAAAAATGGAAGCGCAAATCGTTCGGGCGAATGTGCCAAACCGTAAATTTCGCCACTTTTATAATTGGTGAAATTTTCTGTGGAAAGCGGGGTTGAAACTTCAGAAGCCACAATGGTTCCTTCAATCTGCGGAAAAAATTTGTAGAGCACCTTTAGCATTTCGGTTTCAAAATTCTTTTTTAGTTGAAGGTATTCCTCGCCGCGTTTCATCCAGTTCGAATCTTTATAATCTTTAAACCAATCCATATTACCCACGGAAATTGCTTGGATTGTCGCCGTACCGGGATTTTGGGTTTCCCAATTGGGGTCTTTTGCGGAAGGGAAGGAGATGTATGCAAAATTTTCCGGCGCGTTTTCCAAAGTAGCTTTGTCAAAAATTGCGTCAATGCCCTCGTGTTTGTAATACCAAAGATTGTGTTTCGGAAGGTTGAGGGCTTCACTTGATTTGTTCAGCCCAAGATATAAACAGATATGCGCACTGGCAGGCTGCACATTTTTTAGATTGAATTTGCAAACCTTTCTATCAGTTTCAGAAAGCAAATGATTGAAGGTGTTGTTTACGCCCACATTGCTTATCACGCTTTTGCAGGCAATGAATTTTTCCCCAAGCTCGATTCCTTTCACCTTATGGTTTTCGGTAACGATTTTGGTGACATCGGCGTTTATAAAAATTTTGCCGCCATGCGCTGTAAAGACTTCCAAAGTTTTTTCACAAATTTGGTCGGCGCCGCCAATGGGGTAGTAGCCGCCTTCCAAAAAATGGCCAATCACCATCGCGTGTGCGGCAAAACTGCTATTTTTTGGCGACAGGCCGTAATTGCCACATTGGGCGCAGAGCACGGCAATCAACCGCTCGTTTTTGGTGAGTTCACTTAAAACCTCCCAAGTGGTTTTTTGGGAAAATCTGGCATATCGTTTTCTGAAAATCCAACCCACGGATTTACTGAACCAAGGCTCAAAAATTTTTTCAAAGAAGAAGGCACTGCCGCGCTTGTTTGTTTTTTCAATCAGGGAAAGATAGCTGTCAATTGCCATTTCCTCTTTGGGAAAATAGGCGAGAAATTGTTTTCTGAAATTTTCCTTTCCGGCTTTAAAAAGATATTCCGTGCCATCGATGTTTGCTACATCGTACACTTCGCCCATCGTTTCCCACCGCAAATTTCCATCCGTCAAAAAGTCGAAAAAACCGCGCAATGAAGACCCTTCTGCCATATTGCCCACGTAATGCACGCCAACATCCCACTGAAATCCATCCTTGCGTTTAAAGCTGTGTGTGAAACCGCCGGGGACGTAATGACGTTCAAAAATTGCCGCTTTTTTTCCGGCCTTTGCAAGCCAAGTGGCAACGGTGAGTCCGCCCATTCCACTGCCAATTACAATATGGTCCAACCCCGAAAAATCCAGATTTGGTTTGTAGGGTTGGTACAGTTTGTTTACCATGAAAGTTGTTGGGAAAAAGTTTTATTTCTGAAAAATAAGCAAAGTATTTGAGCTTCTGAAATAAAAAACCGGCAGCGGTTTTTGACCGTGCCGGTTTATATTTTTTAAAACTTGAAAATTATATATCGTCAAATTCAATATCGGTAAAGTTGCTGGTGTCCGGTTGCCCGTTTTCTGAAGCCTTTTCAGCAGTGGCCGCAACGTCATCGGTTTCTTTTTTATAATCTTTTTGGTGACGCTCGCTTATAACCTCTTCACCTTTTTCTTCGATTACGTAATTTATCATTTCCTCAAGGTTGTCCTTAAACTCGCTGAAATCCTCTTTGTAAAGATAGATTTTGTGCTTTTTGTAATGGTAGGAACCATCATCATTTGTAAATTTTTTGCTTTCGGTAATGGTAAGGTAGAAATCGCCTGCCTTTGTGGACCTTACGTCAAAAAAATAGGTGCGTCTTCCCGCGCGCATTACTTTTGAAAAAATCTCTTCTTGCTCCATCGTATAGTGGTCACTCATAATTTCTGTTTTTTGCTAACGTTTTGCCAAAAATCCAAAAAAAATCCAAACCAGCCAAAGTAAAATTTACATTTCTTTTTCCAAAAGTTGTTTTGCGTAAAGTTCCTTGTAGTAGCCTTCGCTGTTTACCAATTTATTGTGCGTGCCCTGCTGTATGATTTTTCCGTCTTCCAGCACAATTATTTTATCGGCATTTTTTACCGATGATATACGGTGGCTCACTATAATCGTGGTTTTGTTTTCTGAAATTTTATGGAGGTTTTGTAGTATTTCTTCTTCAGTTTCCGTATCAACCGCTGAAAGGCAATCGTCAAAAAGAAGTATCTGTGGGTCTTTAATAATGGCGCGGGCAATGGAAACGCGTTGTTTTTGGCCGCCGCTCAAGGTAATGCCGCGCTCGCCCAACACGGTGTCGTACCCTTTGGCAAAGCCGATGATATTTTTATGCACGGCGGCGTTTTTGGCAGCTTCAATCACCTCTTCTTCCGAAGCGTCCTCTTTCCCAAAGCGAATGTTGTTGCGAAGCGTATCACTGAAAAGAAAAGCATCTTGGGGCACGTAGCCAATGCTATTTCGCAAATCCTCCAAATTTAACTGGCGGATGGGCGTATTGTCTATTTTCAGCATCCCTTCCTCTACATCGTAAAGCCTTCCTATCAATTCCAAAATCGTCGATTTTCCCGACCCTGTGTTTCCAACAATCGCCAAAGTTTCACCGGGTTTTACCGTAAAGGAAACATCCTTTAGCGCCGTAATCCCTGTGTCTGGATAGGTAAATGATAAATGGTCGAATTCAATATTTCCCCCAATCGGAGTATTTTCTGCCACTAAATTCTCGATGGAAGGTTCGGTCTCCAAAAATTCGTTGATTCGTTTTTGTGAAGCCTCTGCCTGTTGCACCATGGAAGTAACCCAGCCAACCACGGCAACGGGCCAAGTAAGCATATTCACATAAATCAAAAATTCAACAATGGTTCCAAATTCGGCAATCTGGCCGTTTATGTAGCGTGTTCCGCCTATATAGATTACGAGTATATTGCTAATGCCGATGAGCAAAATCATCAAAGGAAAAAATAGGGCCTGCACCTTTGCGAGGTCTATGTTCTTCACTTTGCTGCCCTCAGCGAGTTCCTCAAAATTGGCGTTGGTACGTGGCTCTATTCCGTAGGCCTTTATTACCGCAATCCCGCTAAAACTTTCTTGTGTGAAGGTGGTGAGTTTTGAAAGATATTGCTGCACGATGGTGGTGCGTTGGTTAATAAGCACGCTCAGCCGGTATATGGCAATTGAAAGGATGGGCAACGGCGCAATGGCGTATAAGGTAAGGGTGGGTGCTTGATAGAACATATAGCTAATTACCACCACGAAAAGCGTTACGGTAGTGATGCTGTACATAAGTGCCGGGCCCACGTACATTCGCACTTTGGAAACGTCCTCGCTGATGCGGTTCATCAAATCGCCCGTGCGGTTCTGTTTGTAAAAGCCGAGGGAAAGTTTTTCGTAATGTTTAAAAATTTCATTCTTAAGGTCATATTCCACGTAGCGGGAAACCACAATAAAGGTCTGCCGCATCATAAATGTGAAAAATGCCGAGAGCAGGGCAGCGCCCAGAAGTAGGAGGATGTTTATGAGCAGTTCGTGCTTTACAACGGCAATGTCGGTAATTTCACCATTCATATACTGCTTTACCGCCGTTACGGAATCGCCCACTTTCATAGGGACGACCAATTTAAAAACGGTAGCGATGATAGTTATAAAAACGCCCAAGAGCAGGCGTCCTTTATATTTCAGAAAATATTTATTTAGATATTTTAATTCTTTCATGTACTCTTTTGGGTTATTGGGTTACTGGGCTGTTCATGTGTTCAAGTTTAAATAACCCAATAACTTTGTCACGTATTAACCATTCAAAAATTCTTAATTTAACGACCATTGCTTTGTGGAATTGACAACAATAAGTTACTTTTGCACCGCCATTTTATAGGATGGTTAAAATAATTTAAAAGCTATGGTAACTGAAGTAATTAAAACAAGCGAACTTCATAAAGTTGACCCCGTTTTCGGGCAAATGTCCTTTGACAATCACGAGCAAATCGTTTTTTGCAACGACAAAGATACTGGTTTAAAAGCAATAATTGGTATCCACAATACGGTTTTGGGACCTGCCTTGGGCGGCACCAGAATGTGGAACTATACCAGCGAGTGGGAAGCACTGAACGATGTTCTTCGCCTGTCGCGCGGGATGACCTATAAGAGTGCAATCACGGGCCTAAATCTGGGCGGTGGAAAGGCTGTCTTGATAGGCGATGCGAAAACACAGAAAACCCCGGAATTGATGCTGAAGTTCGGCGAGTTTGTTCACTCCCTTGGCGGAAAATATATTACTGCCGAAGATGTGGGAATGGCAACTTCAGATATGGACTTGGTGCGCACGGTTACGCCATACGTTACCGGAATTTCAGAATCCAAAGGAGGCGCCGGCAATCCTTCTCCGATAACCGCGTATGGTGTTTTTATGGGAATGAAGGCTGCCGCAAAGTATAAATTTGGAAGCGATATCCTGGAAGATAAGGTTATTTACGTGCAGGGAATCGGAAACGTGGGGGAAGCCTTGGTGGAAAACCTGAGCAATGAAGGCGCGAAAGTATATGTTTCAGACATTAACCAAGAACGCTTGGAAGAAGTGCGCGATAAATACAGCGTGAATATTTACGGGGGCGACAACATTTATACGGAGGAAATGGACATCTATGCGCCTTGTGCCTTGGGTGCTACCATTAACGATTTCACCATTAACCAGTTGAACACAAAGATTATCGCAGGTGCCGCAAACAACCAGCTTGCCGAAGAGCAAAAGCACGGAAAAATGCTACGCGAAAAGGGAATAGTTTACGCCCCTGACTTTTTGATTAATGCGGGTGGAATAATAAACGTTTACGCAGAACTTGAAAATTATGACCGAAAGGAAATAATGCGCAAGACCGAAAATATATACAACACCACGCTTGAAATCTTGAAAAAAGCCGATGCGGATAATATTACAACGCATCAAGCGGCATTCAATGTGGCACAGGCCAGAATTGATGCAAGAAAAAACGAAAAATAGGTTTCCATTTTTTTAAAACACTATCTTTGCAGCGCACAGGAATTTTCTTGTGCGTTGTTTCTTTAAACCAGTTCTTTCAAAAAAATATGCTTACAAGAAGACATATCCGAGTAAAAGTTTTGCAGTCCGTTTACGCATATAACCAGCGTGCAAACCCGAATATAGATTCGCAGGAAAAATTTTTGCTGTACAGTATAGATCAAATGTTGGATCTTTATTTACTGCTTTTGCAGTTGTTGGTTGCACTTCAGGAACAAGCAGATAATTATCTTGTAATCTCACAGAAAAAACATCTTGCCACCGTTTCAGAAAAAAATCCGAGCCGAACCTTTGTCGATAACAAATTGATTCAACTTATAGCCAATAACTCCACTTTTTCCGACGTGATTAAAAAGAAAAAGCTCGATTATTGGTCGCTGGATGGCGAGTATGTGAATATCATTTTAAAAGAATTGCGCCAACTGGAATGGTACGAAACTTATCTTTCCAAAAAGGAAACCACCTATAAAGAAGACCAAGATTTTGTGGCCAAGCTATTTAAGGAAGTGATCGCGCCCAACGATAAACTTTATGATTATTTGGAAGACAAGCGATTGACTTGGGTGGACGATTTCCCGATAGTTAATACGGCCATCGTTAAAATGCTGGGCAAGCTTTCAGAAAAAAACGCATCTTCCCTTTTGGTCCCCAACCTATATAAAAACGAAGAAGACCGTGAATACGCTTTGCAGCTTTTCAGAAAAGTAATTTTGAACGAGGACAAGCTAAATGCACAAATTGAAGGGAAAACCCCCAACTGGGACCAAGAGCGAATTGCCGATGTAGATTTGATAATTCTGAAAATGGGAATTGCGGAATTTTTATTCTTTCCGTCCATTCCCGTTAGGGCCACAATCAACGAATATTTGGAAGTTTCCAAAGAATATTCAACCCCCAAAAGTAGCATTTTCGTCAACGGTATTTTGGACAAAATAGTGAAGGAATTTGAGAAAAACGGCAAACTGAATAAAATTGGTCGGGGCCTTCAATAAAAGCAAAAAAATGCCTACTTTTGGCGTGCTAAAAACATAAAAAAATCTAAATTATCATGAAAAAATCAGTTTTAATAGTAGCAATACTATCTGTTTTTGCTTTCTCTTCTTGTAAAGACAATGCAGCAGACAAAGTAAACGAAGAAAACGTTGCCACAGCAGAAGCGCGTGACGCAGAATCTGGAAAATTTCCAGTAATTACTTTTGAAGAAAGCCAGTTCGATTTTGGAACCATTGACCAAGGTACTCCGGTTGAGCACGTTTTTAAATTTAAAAACACGGGGGAAGCACCTTTGATGATCGTAAATGCAAAAAGTAGCTGCGGCTGTACCGTTCCAGAATACACAAAAGATCCAGTTGCTCCAGGCGAGGAAGGTCAGTTGTTGGTAAAATTCAACGGAAGTGGCCAGAACCAAGTTAGCAAAACAGTTACCCTTACTACAAACACAAAAGCGGGAACAGAAACTTTGACAATAAAAGCTTTTGTAAACCCTAAAGCTGGTGCTGCAAAAGCCCCAATTAAAACCCCAACTTCCTAATTTCAACTTTTAGGAATAAAAAATTGCTATGGAACAAATACAAAGTTTTTTACCGATAATATTATTGTTTTTGGTGATGTATCTCTTTTTGATACGTCCCCAAATGAAAAAGGCCAAACAGGAAAAACAGTTTGCCGCCCAACTTAAGAAAGGCGATAAAGTGATAACCACTGGCGGAATACACGGTAAAGTGCTAGAGCTTTATGACGATGGAACCTGCATTATTGAATGCGGCGCCGGAAAAATAAAGTTTGAAAGATCTGCCATTTCTATGGAAAGAACAGCAAAACTAAACGCTCCCGTAAAGGAAAAGAAATAGCAATAAAAATTATAAATTAAAAGCACCAAATTCCAATTATCCATTTGGAATTAGGTGCTTTTTTATTTTTGCAATTTCCAAATTATTCTTCCTCTTTCTTAAATTTTGAAAGATCCTGCGCCGTTATTTGGGCAATATTCACAATTACCTCCACGGCCTTTTGCATACTTTCCACAGGTACATATTCATACCTGCCGTGAAAGTTGTGCCCTCCCGCAAAAATGTTCGGGCACGGAAGCCCCATAAAGCTCAGCTGCGAACCGTCCGTTCCGCCGCGAATGGGTTTGATAATAGGTTCTATTCCAGCTTGCTCCATGGCCTGTTTCGCAATTTTCACAATGTGCATAACCGGCTCGATCTTTTCGCGCATATTGAAATATTGGTCTTTTATTTCAACAGTTACCACTTCCATTTCGTGCTGCTCGTTCAGATCGTCAGCAAGTTTTTGCATCATATCCTTTCGGGCCTCAAAATGCTTACGGTCATGGTCGCGGATTATGTATTGGATTTTAGTTTCATCAACCGTTCCTTTAATGCCGTGCAGATGAAAAAAGCCCTCCCGCCCTTCGGTATGCTCAGGGGTTTCCAGCCTTGGGAGCGAATTGATATAGTCCGTAGCGATGTACATACTGTTCACCATTTTTCCCTTGGCATAACCGGGATGCACAATTTTTCCCTTTACGGTAACCGTGGCACCGGCTGCGTTGAAGTTTTCATATTCCAGTTCGCCCACTTGGCTGCCGTCCATGGTGTAGGCCCAATCGGCACCGAATTTTTTCACATCAAACTTATGCGCACCACGGCCTATTTCCTCATCGGGAGTAAACCCAACGCGGATTTTTCCGTGCTTAATCTCGGGATGGTTTATAAGATATTCCATGGCCGTAACTATTTCGGTAATTCCCGCTTTATCATCAGCGCCCAAAAGCGTGGTACCGTCTGTTGTGATAAGGGTCTGGCCTTTGTAAAGCAACAAATCCTCAAAATAATCGGGTGAAAGCACGATGTCCTTTTCCTTATTCAGAATAATGTCCTTTCCGTTGTAATTCTCAACAATCTGGGGTTTTACGTTGGCTCCGGTAAAATCTGGCGAAGTATCAAAATGTGAAACGAATCCTATCACTGGAACGGGATGCGAAACATTGGCAGGCAAAGTAGCCATTATATAGGCGTTTTCGTCAATGGTTACGTCTTCCATTCCTATTTGTTTCAGCTCTTCCGCAAGTTTATTGGCGAGGTCCCATTGTTTTTTGGTGCTGGGCGTGGTGTCGCTGTTTGGGTCGCTTTCGGTATCTATGGTTACGTAGCTTTTAAAGCGGTCAATAAGGTGTTGTTTTTCAATCATGTTTGTGATAATTTTTCTGTTTCTCTGTGCAATTTTGGTAAATGGACGGTATGTAAATCGTCAATGATTATTTTAAGCCGGCTGCTAATATTCCTGGACCAACACCTCGGTGGGAATCTGCAAAGCGTCACTTAACTTCCGAATCATATTCAATGTAAGTTTGCGTTTTCGGTTAAGAATTTCACTTACCCTACTTGTAAAACCTACAACTTCTGCTAGGTCCTTTTGGTTCATCCCCATTTGCTCCATACGGAATTTTATAGCTTCAATGGGGTCTGGCATTCCTATGGGGAAATTTTCGTCTTCGTATTTTTCTATTAATATTGATAGCACCTCTGCCTCGTCGCCATTGGGCGTGTCCTCATCGGCATGGAATATGGTTTTTAGTCTATCCAATGCCTTTCGGTAATCTTTTTCCGTTTTTATTGCTTTAATTTCCATATTAAATAGTATTTGCATCAATGGTGTCGTATTCTTTGTGTGTGCCAATAAAAAGGATAAAAACCCATTTTCGAGGATAATTTATCTCAACAATCAAGCGGTATTTGTTTCCGCAAATGTTGAATACCACACGATTATTTTTGAGAATACTTGCCGTGGTATATTGTTCTTTTATTTGGTTAGGGTCTTTCCATTCAGCTTTTGAAACTTCTCGATACCAAGCCAAAAGTTGTTGTTCGCAATCGGGGTTTCGCTCCCAATATTCCCGTAACGTTCTTTTTGCAATAACTCTCAAAATGAATATTTGGCCAAATATAAAACAAAATTACCAAATTGGTAATAATATTGGGTTTTAATAAATGATTGATTTTATTTTGGAAAATGTTCAAGAATTAATCTGAAAGCAGGGCGCATAGGCTCTAAATTGATTTCAAAGTGGGTGCATATTTGGGCGCTTCCTTTCATATTTATCTCGTATAAAATTTGATTGTATTTAGAAAAAAGTTATGCCATTTATGGTATTTTTGCAGCACATTTCTCAACCATGTACAAAACCATCATCCGTCCCATTTTTTTCAGTTTCGATCCTGAAAAAATCCACCATTTCACCTTTTCCCTGATTCGGTTTTTCCATAAAATTGGCTTCGGAAGTATTTTCAGAAGCATTTATAAAATTGAAGACCCAAAACTGGAGCGCGAACTTTTTGGATTGAAATTTCCAAACCCAGTGGGGCTTGCCGCGGGTTTTGACAAAGATGCCAAGCTTTATAAGGAACTTTCAAATTTCGGTTTCGGTTTTATTGAAATTGGGACCGTAACCCCAAAACCCCAGCCCGGCAATGAAAAGCCGCGATTATTTCGATTGAAGGAAGATTCCGCAATTATAAACCGAATGGGTTTTAACAACGGCGGGGTGGAAGAAGCGGTTGAAAGATTGAAGGCAAATTGTTACCCTGAGCCCTCCGACTCCGCTCAGGACAGGCTCCATCGAAGGGTTTTAATAGGCGGAAATATTGGGAAGAATAAAGTTACGCCCAATGAAGAAGCCGTAAACGATTACATACTCTGTTTTGAGGCACTTTTTGATTATGTGGATTATTTTGTGGTAAACGTAAGTTCGCCCAATACGCCAAACCTGCGCGCACTGCAGGAAAAGGAACCGTTGACAAAACTGCTGCAAGTTTTGAAAAAAACAAATTCCAAACATCAAATCCCAAAGCCCATTCTTCTGAAAATAGCGCCAGATTTGACCGATGAGCAGCTTTTGGATATTATCGAGATTGTTGAAACTACCAAAATCGACGGTGTTATTGCAACCAACACCACCATTTCCCGAGAGGGACTTGCTTCGGAAAACAAAAACCAAATGGGCGGTTTAAGTGGAAAGCCTTTAAATAAAAGAGCTACGGATGTAATCCGTTTTCTTTCCGAAAAAAGTAACCGTGCATTCCCGATTATAGGCGTGGGCGGAATCCAATCGACCGAAGATGCTTTGGAAAAACTAAATGCGGGCGCAAGCTTGGTGCAGCTTTATACGGGTTTTATTTACGAAGGTCCGGGGTTGGTTAAGCAAATAAACAAAGCGATACTAAAAAGGACGTAGGACGGTCCCCTCCCGACCTCCCCAAAGGGGAGGAGATTGATCCAGTTTTTTTCAAACCGTCCTGTTTCAAACCGTCCTGTTTCAAAACGTCATTTATGCTCGAAACATTAATTTCTTTTTCAATCGCCACTTTAGCGCTCGCCATCTCTCCGGGGCCAGACAATATTTATGTGCTTACGCAATCCTTGGCCAACGGCGCCAAAAGCGGCATCGCAACCACCGCTGGGTTGATAAGTGGTTGCATAGTGCACACTACCCTTTTGGCGTTTGGCATTTCTGCGATTATAACCGCTTCCGAGGAAATTTTCTACGGAATAAAAGTTTTGGGCGCGTGCTATTTGCTGTATTTGGCGTACAGAGTCTATAAAAGTGATGAACATATTTCACTATCAACAGATGCCCCAAAAAAATCATACAGCCAACTTTTCAAAATAGGGGTAATTATGAATTTGGTAAACCCGAAAGTGATGATTTTCTTTTTGGCGTTTTTCCCGGGATTTCTTTGGAATGAAGACGGAAACACTGTGCTGCAATTTTACATTTTGGGAATTACTTTTATGGTAATTTCTTTTATAACCTTCAGCAGCATCGCACTGGCGGCGGGCAGCATCTCAAAATTGCTTTTAAATTGGAAAAGCATGGGAATGGTTTTAAAATGGTTGCAGGTTTTGGTTTTTGTGGGGATTGCGGCCTTTATATTAATCCCCTAAATCTGTCATTTTTTAAAACCGAAAGATTCCTGCCTACGCAGGAATTCATATCTTTGGGGCAATGCAGCAAGTAAAAATAATAGAATGTCCGCGCGATGCCATGCAAGGCATCAAAACCTGGATTCCCACGGAGGAAAAGGTAAAGTACATTCAGTCGCTTTTGCGCTGCGGTTTTGATACGATTGACTTCGGAAGTTTCGTTTCGCCAAAGGCAATCCCGCAAATGCAGGACACGGCAGAAGTGCTTTCAAGACTGGATCTTTCCACGACCAAAAGTAAATTGCTTGCCATTGTAGCTAACCTGCGCGGGGCGGAAGATGCCGTAAAACACCCTGAAATTGATTATTTGGGTTATCCTTTTTCTATCTCGGAAAACTTCCAAATGCGGAACACGCACAAGACCATTGCAGAATCGTTGGTGCTGCTTCAGGATATTTTAAATCTTGCCCATAGAAATAATAAAGAAGTAGTGGCCTATCTTTCCATGGGTTTCGGAAATCCGTATGGGGACCCTTGGAACGTTGGGATTGTAGGCGAGTGGACGGAGCGGCTTTCTTCAATGGGGGTAAAGATTCTTTCCCTTAGCGATACGGTTGGTTCATCGACGCCTGCAATTATTTCATATTTATTTAGTAACTTGATAGCCAAATATCCCCACATAGAATTTGGTGCGCATTTGCACACCACTCCAAACGCTTGGCACGAAAAAGTAGATGCAGCCTATAAAGCAGGTTGCAGAAGATTTGATGGTGCCATACAAGGTTTTGGAGGCTGCCCAATGGCAAAAGACGAATTGACGGGAAATATGCCCACCGAAAAAATGCTCAGTTATTTTACTGCTGAAAAAATTTCGTGCAATATTAACCCGATGTCGTTTGAAAGCGCGCACAATGAAGCAACTAAAATTTTTACTAAATACCATTAAATGAGAAACTTTTTACTTTTGGCAGTTGTGGGCTGTTTTTTTTCGAGCTGTGAAATTCTTCAACAAGTATATCCCGAGGATCCCATAAAAGGCGCGGGCGCTATTACCCTAAAATTTGTTCAGATGAACGATGTTTATGAAATTGCTCCTTTGAATGGTGGCGAATACGGAGGTTTGGCACGTGTAGCCCATATTCGCGATTCTATCAAGGAAAGATTTCCGAATACCTTTCTGTTTTTGGCGGGCGATTTTTTAAATCCATCTTTAATAGGGACCCTAAAAGTTGATGGCGAACGCGTAAATGGCAAACAGATGATAGACGTGCTCAACGCCATGGATATCGATTTGGTAACCTTCGGAAACCACGAGTTCGACCTCAGTGAAAAGGATCTGCAAAAAAGATTGAATGAATCAAATTTCAATTGGACTACCGCAAACGTACGGCACGTTACGGAAAAAGGTATTGTGCCCTTTACGACCAAATGGGAATATTCTACGGTACCCACTTCAGATTTTTCAACATTTAGCGCCATTGATGCAGATGGCAATAAAATGAAATTTGGCGTATTTGGCGTAACGCTTCCCTCAAACCCAAAAGATTACGTTTCCTATGGCGATATTTATGAAAATGCAGTGAGAGCCTATGATTTGGCAATCCAGAAGTCCGATTTTGTCGTAGGCCTTACCCACGTTTCCATAGACGAAGACAAAAAAATAGCCAGACGTTTGAGAGCTTTACCTTTAATTATGGGCGGGCACGAACATTATAATATGCTGGAGAAAGAAGGCAGAACTATTATCGCTAAAGCAGATGCCAACGCAAAAAGTATATATGTCCATACGCTTATTTATAATTTACGCACAAAATACCTCCACATAAATTCTGAATTGATGATGGTAACAGATAAGATAGCATCCTCTGCCAAAGTGGAGCGAGTGGTAAGCAAATGGACCGATCTTGTGAACGAGAAACTCAAAGAAGTGGTCGAAAATCCCGAAGAAGTAATTTATTATGCCGCATCGCCGTTAGATGGAACGGACACTTCCAACAGAAGCAAACAGACCAACTTGGGCGAGCTCATAGCACGCGCTATGGCCTTTGCCTATAACGATAAAGTAGCGGGTGCCCTGGTAAATGGCGGTTCAATAAGAATAGACGACAGGCTGGTGGGCGATATAACGAGTACCGATATTTTCAGGGTGCTTCCCTTTGGGGGGAGTGTCCTTAAAGTAGATTTAAAAGGAAATTTATTAAAGGAAGTCTTGCGGTACGGAAAACAACAAAAAGGCGAGGGGGCCTATCTGCAACGCTACAATTTTTCGGAAAATGAAAATGGAGAATGGCAAATAGATAACAAAACAATTCGCGACAATCAAACCTATACCGTTGCATTCAGTGACTTTTTATTGAAAGGGCTGGACATCCCGTTTTTAACCTCTGAAAACAAAGACGTTGTAAAGATTTACACTCCAAACGAAACCGAAACAGCGGCCGATATTCGGAAAGCAATAATTTTCTATTTAAATTCGCTGAAAAAATAGCAATGTTTAAAAAGGTCATAAAATTTCTTCTTGTTTTAGCACTTATTGCATTAGTAGCCATTCAGTTTATACGTCCCGAAAAAAACGCTGATGGATACAAAAGTGTCGCTGCTTTTGAGTCCGAAACCAAACCCTCTGCAAGAGTAGCGTCAATTTTGAAGGAAAATTGCTACGACTGCCATAGCGACCAGACGCAATATCCTTGGTATGCGGAAATTGCGCCATTTTCATTGTGGTTGGATGGCCATATAGAGGACGGAAAGAAACATTTCAACGTTTCGGCCTGGAGCACGTATTCCATTAAAAAGAAGGAGCACAAGCTGGAAGAATTAGTTGAAAAGGTGGAAAATAATGAAATGCCGCTGCAATCATACGCCCTTCTCCACGGCGGTCTTCCCGAGGCAGATAAAAAGCTGCTGCTGCAATGGGCGGGAGTGGCACGGCTTCAGTACAAGCACCAAATGGAGGTTTCTTCGACCGAATAATTAATTTCCGATTTAATTTAAATTTATTCTAAATAAACTTGTGAGGTTTCATTTTCGCTATTATTTTTGCCGCTGAAAAATCAATCTATTTTAATTCAGTCTAAATAATATTTAATGAAAAATTTTATTCGTTTAAGTGCGCTGTTTTTAAGTACAATCGCTATTTCACAAACAGTCCCTGATTCAATTCCATTGAACCCCCATGTTCAACAAAACAGTGCCCAACGCATTCTTTCCGGTAATTTTGGAAAAGCCGTAACCCTTGGAGGCTATGGCGAAATGGTCTATAACCAGCCAGAAGGAGATAACGGCACCCTTGATGTCCACAGATTGGTTCTACTTGTGGGCTATAAATTTGATGAAAAAATACAGTTTGTTTCCGAAATTGAAATTGAACACGTAGAGGAAATATATGTGGAACAGGCATTCGTTAATTATTCCATTAGCAACAACGTAAGTTTACGCGGGGGACTCATGCTGGTTCCAATGGGCATCATAAACGAATACCACGAGCCAACTACTTTTAATGGAACTTCGCGGCCCGCAGTAGATCACGATATTGTGCCAACCACTTGGCGCGAACTTGGAGTAGGGGTAACCGGACGTTTTCCTGATCTTTCTTTAGGCTACCAAGCCTATGTTTTTAATGGTTTCAAATCTACTACTTCTGATGGGGAGGGAGGAATAAAGGGATATTTAAAGGGCAAGGACGGTTTGCGTGGAGGCCGTCAAAAAGGAATAGAATCTACCGTGGATAGTCCAACTTTTTCCGCAAAATTGGATTATTACGGAATTCCAGGCCTGCGTTTCGGGTTGGCGGGGTATTTTGGAAAAACGCAGGCCGATGACGATATAGAAGATTTGGATGGCGCAAATATTGGCATCTCCATGGTTGGTTTCGACGTTCGTTATGCTTTCCGTAAATTTACTGCCCGTGGCGAAGTTGTTTACGCATCCCTTACCGACACTGAACAATACAATGCCCTTACCGGAAAAGATCTGGGCAGTGCCTTGATGGGCTATTATATTGAAGGAGCTTATAATCTGCTTCCACTTACGGCCAAGCAAAAATTATTCGCTTTTGCCCGTTATGAACAATATGACACGCATGCCAGCACCGAAGGCAGTTTGGTTAGAAATGACGCTTTTAACCGTCAAGATGTAACCTTAGGTCTTTCATACCATATCACAAATGGAGTAGTGGTAAAAGGTGATTATCAAATTAAGGACAATGCCTTGGCAGGATCTGAAGTCTCGAACCAGTTGAACTTTGGAATCGGGGTTTGGTTCTAACAAAATCCTGCCAAATGCATATATCTTTTATTTTCATTTAAATATCTTTACTTTATGAAAATTAGCTTCTCTCTTTTTTTTGTAGCATTGTTCTTGGTGGCTTTTGCCGATCAGGGAAACGTAATAAGAAAAGCAGATAAAGAGATTGCAAAATTTTACGGGACTGAAAATTTTTCAAAAGAAATAATTTCAGTCCCGAAAGATTTAAACGACAAGACTCTTTCAGAATTCGGAAAAGAGAATTTCTTTAAAATTAGCTCAGGGGGTAAATTTCTTGGATACGGCTATATAGGGAATGCGCCTAGCAAAACCGCAACTTTTGATTACTTGGTGTTGTTTGACAGGAATTTTGTAATTACCAAAAGCAAAGTGCTGATATATCGCGAAGAATATGGCGGTGAAATAGGAAGCAAACGATGGTTGCAACAATTTGAAGGTAAATCTTCTGCTTCCCAAGAGTTTGTTTACAATAAAAATATCATCCCTATCAGTGGGGCTACAATTTCAGTAAGGTCCATGACTACGGAAATGAATGCTCTGTTAAAAAGCATAGCGATCCTTCAAAAATCAAATATTTTATAAATGCAACTTCAGGGTCTTATTCACGCACTTCCAAGATATGTAAAGCAATTTATTGGTGCTTTTGTTATTGTATTGAGTGTAGGATATTTCTCTGGCCTTTCTTTTGTCCGACAAACAGAATCGGTTTCGCCTAATGGCCTGGTAGAAAATTATCTTGGCAATGAGGCGGCCGAAGATGTTGCGGTAATGAAATTTAAAAAAGGTGACCGCGAGATGCTTACCATACTGCATACGCATATTCTTTCCATTTCAATGATTTTCTTTTTGCTCGGCGGCTTGGTGGCTATTACCTCACTTCCGCCAAAACTGAAAGCTTTTTTAATGATTGAGCCTTTCGTATCTATCCTCTTTACTTTCGGAGGTATTTATTTTATGTGGAAAGGAATGCTCTGGATGAAGTGGATAGTAATCGTTTCCGGTACGTTGATGACCGTAGTCTATTTGGTAGCGGCTGGAGCGGTACTGTTGCAATTATTTGTTCAAGAACGGAAATGAGTCATAGCTGCCAATCCGGTGGTGGTGGGTGTGTGCTGCCGCAGATAAGAGATTAAGCTTGAAACATTTAATTTTATTTTTCGGGAATAATCGTAATTTCGAAAAAAACTTTCAGATGAAGTATTTCCTATCAACCCTATTTCTCACTATGTTTTTAGCATCTTGTGGTGCAAAACAACCCGCAATTTTAAGCTCATCAACAAACCCAACGGAAAAAGCCACTGCACATGAACCATTTTTGGATATCACTGAAATGGCGCCCAATAAAAAATATGCCCTAACGGGTGAATATCCTGTAATGGTTGGTGAAAAAAGCGTTTTAAACCAACGTAGATATATTTCATCATTGGCAGGGCCCAACGGGGAAGAACTTACATTTCACCGTCGTGGAAGTTGTTGTCCGTATGAAAGTGAAAACGCTATGATGGGTAGTGCTCTAGTGGACGTTTATGAAGTTACTTATGAAGGCCTAAAAGAACCCGTTTTATTATACATAAGTTTTTATGATGAAGGCCCGCTGTATATTCCCCATGGATTTACAAAAAGAAACCTCAATTAATTACTTAATTTAACGTACATTTGCACGCAATTAATCCATAACCACTTTCGCCCTTTCGGAAGTTAAATTAATTGCAATGACCGCACACGATAACAAAATTCTTGGAGAAGGCCTTACGTACGACGACGTACTTTTAGTGCCCGCCTATTCTGAAGTTTTACCCCGCGAAGTTTCCATCGCCACCAAATTTTCACGCAATATTACATTGAACGTACCTATTGTTTCCGCTGCAATGGATACCGTTACCGAAAGTGCAATGGCTATCGCAATGGCTCGCGAAGGCGGCATTGGCGTACTTCACAAAAACATGAGCATTGAGCAGCAGGCTGCCGAGGTACGCAAAGTGAAACGTGCCGAAAGCGGGATGATTATAGATCCGGTAACTTTAAAGAAAGCAAACACTGTGGGCGATGCCCAAAAAACCATGCGCGAATACAGCATTGGCGGAATCCCCATTACCGACGATGCGGGAAAACTTATTGGGATTGTTACCAATCGCGATCTGCGTTTTGAAAAAGATTTGAAACGCCCGCTATATGAAGTAATGACATCCGAAAATCTGGTTACCGTGGCACAGGGCACATCTTTAAAGGAAGCCGAGATAATTCTGCAACAAAACAAAATTGAAAAACTGCCCGTTGTAAGTGAGGAAGGAAAACTTCTGGGCCTTATTACCTTTAGGGATATTACAAAACTCACCCAAAAACCCATCGCCAATAAAGACAAATACGGAAGGCTTCGCGTTGCCGCTGCATTGGGCGTAACCGCAGATGCGGTGGAAAGAGCAGAAGCTTTGGTGAACGCACAAATTGATGCCGTAATTATTGACACGGCCCACGGTCACACCAAAGGAGTGGTTGAGGTTTTGAAACAAGTAAAACAGAAATTTCCGGAGTTGGATGTTGTGGTGGGAAATATCGCCACAGCCGATGCCGCTAAATATTTGGTAGCCGCCGGCGCCGATGCCGTTAAAGTTGGAATTGGGCCAGGCTCCATTTGCACTACCCGTGTGGTTGCAGGAGTGGGTTTTCCACAATTTTCGGCAGTGTTGGAAGTCGCCGCGGCCATTAAGGGTAGCGGTGTTCCAGTTATTGCAGACGGTGGAATTCGCTATACGGGCGATATTCCAAAGGCCATTGCTGCCGGCGCCGATTGCGTGATGCTCGGTTCGTTGTTGGCGGGAACAAAGGAATCTCCCGGTGAGACCATTATTTATGAAGGAAGAAAATTTAAATCGTACCGTGGCATGGGTTCTGTGGAAGCCATGAAACAAGGCTCCAAGGACCGATATTTTCAAGACGTTGAGGACGATATTAAAAAGCTGGTTCCGGAAGGAATCGTGGGCCGTGTTCCGTACAAAGGGGAACTCGTTGAGAGTATGACCCAATTCATTGGAGGACTTCGCGCAGGAATGGGGTATTGTGGTTCCAAGGACATTGAGACTTTAAAGGAAACCGGGCAGTTTATTAAAATTACCGCCTCGGGCATCAATGAGAGCCATCCGCATGATGTTACTATAACTAAGGAAGCGCCTAACTACAGCAGATAAATTGCTTAAAAAAATTGAAATAAAAAACGTGGAGCCAATAGCTCCACGTTTTTTATTGTTACAAGAAAAATTTAATTATTTTCCTTCTTCCTCGGCTGTTATGGTAATGCCGAGTTCTTGTAGAATTGGCACCGTAAGATCATAAGCCGGATCTAAATAAACCAAATCCTGGGTGGTCTGCATTACTTGGGTGTAGTTCTGTGCTTTTGCCACTTTGTCCAAGGCTTCACCTATTTTTTTATAGAGTGGTTTCAGGGCTTCCGTTTGTTTAATGTCCATCAGTTTGGCACCGTTCTCTTGGAATTTTTGGATGTCTTTGTCCAAATTTATAATTGCGGTCTGTTTTTCTTTTTTCTGCTCTTCCGTAAAGGTAGGTTCGCCCTTTTTGTATTCTTCCACAAGTTTTTTGTACGCATCCACTTTTTTGTTGAGGTCTATGTCCAGTTGTTTTCCGTAGGTTGTCAATTCGTTTTGGACCGAGGTGAGTTCGGGCATTTTGGAAAGAATGTACTCTACGTCAACAGCCCCCACTTTGCTTTGTGCAAAGGTGGAAAGACCGATAAGGAAAATAACGATTTTAAGAAATTTCATTTTGTTTGTTTTTAAATATTCAGAGCGCAATATTACTATAAAAATTGCAAATAGGCAGCCAGTTGCTTTCAGCGTTTGTAAAAAATATAATCCGTAACAATGGGTTCCACTCCCTTGGCTTTCAATAGGCTCATGAGTTGTCCGCGATGATAGGTGCTGTGATTGACGATGTGAAAAAGGATCTCACTAACCGCATTGGTAAAATTTTGGCCTTTGCTATTGGTATAGTTTATAAGTTTGTTTAATTCTTTTTTCTGAAGAATCTCTTTGCTGTGCTCAAAATTTTCGTTGTTGATGTGTTGCAGATCGTTACTATCCAAATGTTGCCAAACCGAAAGTGCGGGAATAACGCCAAAAATACGGTGGTTCCATATATGGTGGGCGTTTAGGGTATGGCTGGCCAAAAGGCTTATTTTTTCTGAATAAGTTTCAGGATTATTGATCAATACCTCAATAAGCTGTTGATTGCAGCGGTGGGTATATTCAAAAGTATCTTGAAAAAATGCTTTCATGGTTCGTCATATATTTGTCCGCGGGTAGGTTTCAGGGTTTCCCGTAGGGTATCCATCATATTTTTTTCAACCACAAAAAACGCAATATGGTGCATTGGCGTCATTTCTTCATGGCCTGTAAAAGCGTTATTTAATTTTTCCGCTTCCGCAAATTCGGCAAGATGCTTGGCGTGGTGTTCGGCAATATGTTTTGCATTCGGGCCCCGGAAGTCCCATATAAGTTTTACTCTTTCAGTCATTAATAGACGTTTTGAAGGTAATGGCTTCGCCTTAAAAAATACTTAGGTAGCCTTTTTATTGGCCTCTGCAAGGTACGGGTTTTAAGAATATTTTTAAAAAAGCAAACACTATATTTATATTAAATTCGTTTGCTTTTCGGGTGTAAGTTCCCGTAGCTTTTTGCTATTTTTGCACCTTTGTCCACCAAAGCGTAAGCGAAGGTGCGTCGCTTCATTAAAAATAAATATTCAATTCAACAGAGATGAAAAATTTTCTTACCGTATGCATTTTGGCCTTTTTGAGCGCCACAACCGTTTTTTCGCAAAATAAAAAAGAAGTATTGATGACCATAGACGGCAAGCCCGTTTATGCGAGCGAATTTGAACGAGTTTACAAGAAAAACCTGGATCTTGTACAGGACGAATCGCAAAAAGATATAGACGGTTATCTCCAGCTTTTTATTGATTATAAACTGAAAATCGCCGAAGCCCAGGCACAGGGTCTGGACAAAGAAGAAGACTATTTAAAGGAATTTTCAAAGTACAGGGACCAGCTTTCCAGAAATTATCTTTTTGAGGACAAGATGACCGAAGAGCTTGCCAAAGAGGCTTACGAGCGCGGCAAAGAAGAAATAAATGCGTCCCATATTTTGATCCGGGTTGATTACGAGGCTTTGCCGCAGGATACTTTGGCGGCGTACAACAAGCTAAAGGGTATTCGCGAAAGAGCGTTGAAAGGCGAGGATTTTACAAAACTTGCAAAAACCTATTCCGAGGAACCCGGGGCAAAGGAATCTGGAGGCAATTTGGGCTATTTTACGGTATTCAATATGGTTTACCCTTTTGAGACCGCTGCCTATAACACCAAGGTTGGTGGAATTTCAGACATTGTTCGTACCAGTTTTGGATACCATATCATAAAGGTTAACGACAAAAGAGCGCGTATGCCAAAAATTTCGGTGTCGCATATTATGATTTCCGACAAAAAGGGCGCGCGCGACTTCAATCCAGAAGAGCGCATCAATGAAATCTACAGCATGCTTAAGCAAGGAGAGAGTTTTGAAAGCCTTGCCAAGCAATTCTCTGACGATAAAAACTCTGCTATCATGGGCGGTAAGCTGAAGCCGTTCACAAAAGGTGATCTTCGCGCGCCGGAATTTGAGGATGTGGCCTATGCCCTTAAAAACCCGGGCGATTTGAGCAAACCCATAAAAACTGACTTTGGATGGCACATTATCCGTTTGGAGGAAAAATTTCCCATGGAAACCTTTGAGGAGCAAATGCCCGAACTTGAGAAAAAAGTAAATGAAGGCGACCGTTCTAAAATCGTTATCAGCGCAACAAATAAAAAAATAAAGGAGAAATACGGCTTTAAAAAAGAAGCAAGCTACTTGCCTTATTTTGACACCTATCTTGGCGACGATATTTTGAAAAGAAAGTGGGTCATGACCCCAATACCTGCAGATCAGGATAAAACACTTTTCGTTATTGGCGATAAAAAAGCTACATATTCAGATTTTGCAAAATATATAGAAGAACGCCAAAGGACCACAAGACCCTATAAGTTGAAGGAAACGCTATTGGTAGATTTTTACGATGAATTTGAAACCAAGCAACTGAAAGATTATTTCAAGGAAAAACTTGAGGACGAAAATGAAGACTATGCTGCCATTCTCAATGAATACCGTGACGGTCTTTTGATTTTTGATGTGATGGACAAAAATATCTGGCAGAAAGGCAAAAATGATTCCATAGGCATTCAGGAATACTACAATAAAACAAAACAGAATTACCAGTGGAAACAACGCGTAGATGCCGATATTTATGCAGCCACTTCGGAAGTGCTTGCGCAACAGGTGAAAAAAATGTTGGATGAAGGGAAAACCGCAGAAGAAATCAAAACCGCCCTGAATACCGAGGATAAAGTAAATGTTATTTTTACCCCGGGCATTTTTGAAATTGACCAGCGCGAACTTCCAAATAACCTCGAAATCAAGAAAGGGGTTTCTGAAGTTTACCCAAGCCATGACTCCTTCGTCGTTGTGAACATTAAGGAAATAATTGCTCCCGGGCCAAAATCGTTGGAGGACGTAAAAGGGAAAGTATTGAGCAATTACCAAAACGATCTGGAAGCTTCTTGGATGAAGAGCCTACATGCAAAATATAAGGTAGAAGTAAACAAGAAAACGTTGAAACACGTTAAGAAAGAACTGAAGTGATAAAGCAATTTCTTTATATAATACCGTGCTGTGTTTTTTTTGTTTCCTGCGATTATTTTAAACAGGATGCAGAGCAGCACGTAATTGCCCGTGTAAACGACAGTTATTTATATAAGGAAGACATTGCAAAATTGATTTCTGAAAATACTTCGCCAGAAGATAGTACGCTCATTGTGAACAACTATATAAACCGTTGGGCAACCCAGCAATTGCTTATTGGTCAGGCGAAAATAAACCTTCCGGTGGAAAAGCTGGAGCAATTTGACAAATTGGTTCAGGAATATAAAACCGATCTGCTTACGGAAGCCTATAAAAACGTAATCGTTGACAAGCAGCTGGACAGCGTGATTTCGGACCGGGAATATCAGGAATACTACAATGAAAATAAGGAAAACTTCAAACAACGGGATATGCTGGTAATGCTTCGTTACGTTCAGCTTCCCTTAAATTATGATGGGCTCGCGTCTGTAAGGGAAAAACTGGGCCGTTATAACGAAAAAGACAAGAAATCGCTAAACAGCCAGGATTTCCAATTTATATCGTCAAATTTCAATGACTCCGTTTGGATCAAAAAGGACGTTTTGCTCAATGCTTTGCCTGTTTTAAAGGGAGCTAACGAGCAAGTGTTAAAAAAATCCAATTTTGCACAGTTGCAAGATTCATTAGGAGTATATTTGGTGAAAATTGAAAACGTGCTCAATCCCAATGATACAGCACCCTTTTCCTATATTAAGCCAACTTTGAGACAAATCATTTTGAACAAAAGAAAGCTTGAGCTCATAAAAAAATTAGAAACAGATATTACAAAAGATGCTATTGAAACAAATAATTTTGAAATCTATAAAAATGAATAAATTTTTATTGGTATTGTTGTGCTCCACTGCCGTACTGCAAGCCCAGGTTGTATTGGAGCCAGACAGTACAGGGGTCGTGAAAAGCAATGACTCATTAGTGGTTCAACAGTTAAAGCAGCGCGACACGCTGAAGCCATTCAAACGTTATAAGGCAGAAGGCGTGAGCGCTGTAGTTGGTGAATACGTTATTTTGGATAGCGATATAGACAAGGCTTACGTTGAAATGCAATCGCAGGGAATTTCAATAGAAGACATAACCCGTTGCCAATTAATGGGTAAGTTGATGGAGGACAAGCTCTATGCACATCAGGCAAAGCAGGACAGTATATTGGTTCCCGATGCCGAAATCAACGGCATGATAGACCAACAGCTGCAATATATGATAAGTGAACTCGGCAGCGAGGAAAAAGTGGCTGCCTATTATAGAAAAGACAATATAGCGGAGCTTAGAAGTGAACTTTTTGAGGCCAACAAAAGCATAAAGCTTGCCCGTATGATGCAGGATAAAGTGATTGAAAAAGTAGAAGTTACCCCAGAAGAGGTAAGAACATTTTTCTTTTCAATCCCCGAGGACGAGCGCCCAGTTTTTAGTGCTGAAATAGAGATTGCCCAAATTGTGGTCGATCCTGAAATAACCCAACAAGCAAAAGACGAGGTCATAGCGAAACTAAATGCAATACGCGCAGATATTATTGACAATGGCGCCAGTTTTTCCACCAAGGCAGTTTTGTATTCCAAGGATCCCGGTTCGGCTTCCAAGGGAGGGCTTTATACCGGTGTTAAAAGAGATTCGCCATGGGCAAAGGAGTTTAAGGACCAAGCATTTTCACTTTTGGAAGGCGAAATAAGCGAACCTTTTGAAACTGAATTTGGATATCATATTCTGTATGTCGAAAAAATCCGTGGACAGGAAGTTGATGTACGGCACATTTTGATGTTTCCCGAAGTTTCGCAACAGTCAATCGATGCGGCACAGAAAAAAATAGAAGATATAAAATCCCAAATTGAATCAGGCGAAATCACATTTGCGGAAGCCGCCCGAAAATACTCTGACGATAAGGATACTCGAAACAATGGCGGCCAATTGATCAACCCAATAACCTTTGACACAAAGTTCGATCTTACAAAAATGGACCCAACCCTTAGTGCGCAGGTCTATAATTTGAAAGAAGGCGAAGTATCAAAAGTTTTTACCGATCGCGACCGCACCGGAAAAAGTAGCTTGAAAATACTTACCGTTACCAAAAAATACCCAGAGCACAAAGCCGATTATTCCAAGGATTACGAACGCATCAAACAGTTGGCGCTTCGCGAAAAACAGATCAAGGTCATCAACAAGTGGCAGAACGAGAAAATAAAAGATACCTATATTAGCATCAACCAAGACTACCAAGATTGTGATTTTGCTAGTAATTGGATGAAAAAATAATAGCAAAAAATTATGTCAGACGTAGCAGCGGTAACGCAACTGGTTTCAAAATACAACGCCCTAAGGCAGGAAATAAAAAAAGTAATAGTAGGTCAAGATGAAGTGGTGGAGCAAGTGTTGCTCGCCATCTTTTCGGGCGGCCATGCCTTGCTTATTGGTGTTCCGGGGCTTGCAAAAACCCTGTTGGTAAACACCGTTGCGGAAGCGCTGGGCTTGAAATTCAAAAGAATCCAGTTTACGCCAGATTTGATGCCCAGCGATATTTTAGGCTCTGAAATTCTCGATCAAAACCGTGAGTTCAAATTCATAAAAGGACCGATCTTTGCCAACATCATTCTCGCAGACGAGATAAACAGGACTCCCCCAAAAACCCAAGCCGCGCTTTTGGAGGCAATGCAGGAACGTGCCGTTACGGTTGCCGGCCATCACTATAAATTGGATTTGCCTTATTTTGTGCTTGCCACCCAAAACCCAATAGAGCAGGAGGGAACCTACCCATTGCCAGAAGCGCAGTTGGACCGTTTTATGTTTGCCATAAATCTGGAATATCCTTCATTTTCTGAAGAAGTTGAAGTGGTAAAACAAACCACGGCGGGCGAGATCCAAAGGGTAAATCCACTATTTACAGCGCAGGAGATTATAGATTTTCAACAGTTGATCCGAAGAATCCCGGTAGCGGACAATGTTGTGGAATACGCCGTTACTTTGGTCGGAAAAACCCGTCCCAATAGTTCCGCTGCGACCGAAACCGTAAAAAACTATATCGATTGGGGCGCTGGTCCAAGAGCTTCACAGAATTTAATTTTGGCTGCAAAATCGCACGCCGCGCTTCACGGTAAATTCTCGCCCGATATTGAAGATGTCCAAAAAGCTGCAATCGGAATACTTCGCCACAGGCTTATAAAAAACTATAAAGCCGAAGGGTTAAGTATCGAGGAAATAATCAAGAGCTTATATTAAATCGAATATTCCCTTCTTTTGAAATTATAAAACATTCTTTTATAATATTCTGAATTTCTTAATTTTTCACAGTTAACCTTATCATATCGACAATTATATTCAATAATATTTGGTATTTACTGAATTATGTTCATTAAATAAGCATTTTCATTAAATATTTTTTAAATATTCCAAATTTTTGTATTTTCGCAAACAACTAAAAATACAATTATGGCTTTTGATATTGATATGATCAAAAAGGTTTATGCCCAGATGGCAGCACGTGTGGATAAGGCACGTGAAATCACGGGAAAACCGCTTACACTTTCCGAAAAGATTTTATACTCCCACCTTTGGGACGGTAATCCAAACAAGGCTTTCCAGCGTGGAAAGGATTATGTGGATTTTGCCCCAGATAGAATAGCTTGCCAAGATGCAACCGCCCAGATGGCACTTTTGCAATTTATGCAGGCCGGAAAAAAAACCGTGGCAGTGCCAACCACCGTTCATTGTGATCACTTAATACAGGCCAAGCAGGGTGCGGCGCTCGATTTAAAGCGTGCCAACGAAACAAGCAACGAAGTTTTTGATTTCCTGGAATCCGTTTCAAATAAATATGGAATCGGGTTTTGGAGACCGGGAGCAGGAATTATCCACCAAGTGGTTTTGGAGAATTATGCTTTCCCCGGCGGAATGATGATAGGTACCGATAGCCACACCGTTAACGCTGGAGGCTTGGGAATGGTTGCCATTGGTGTTGGTGGTGCCGATGCAGTTGACGTTATGGCCGGAATGCCTTGGGAATTGAAATTTCCAAAACTAATAGGCGTTAAATTGACCGGAGAACTTAACGGCTGGACCGCTTCAAAAGATGTTATCTTGAAAGTTGCGGGCATTCTAACCGTAAAAGGCGGTACGGGCGCTATTGTAGAATATTTTGGCCCGGGAGCGAAAAACCTTTCCTGTACCGGAAAAGGGACCATTTGTAATATGGGCGCTGAGATTGGCGCAACCACTTCCACCTTTGGTTATGACGATGCCATGGAACGTTTCCTTCGTGCAACGGACCGTGCAGAAATTGCTGACGAAGCAAATAAGATTAGAGAATATTTAACCGGTGATGATGAAGTGTATGCAAACCCGGAAAAATACTTCGACCAAGTTATTGAGATAGATCTTTCCGCCTTGCGTCCACATTTAAATGGGCCCTTTACTCCAGATTTGGCAACGCCGGTTGGCCAGTTGGGTGAAAAAGCAAAGAAAAACGATTGGCCCATAAAAGTGGATTGGGGCTTGATAGGTTCGTGTACCAACTCTTCTTATGAAGATTTATCCCGAGCAGCTTCCATTGCACAGCAGGCTGTCGATAAAAAGTTAAAACCGAAAAGTGATTTCGGAATAAACCCCGGTTCGGAACAAATTCGTTTTACGGCGGAGCGCGACGGACTTTTGGAGGTATTTGAAAATCTTGGAGCAACGATATTCACGAATGCCTGTGGCCCCTGTATTGGCCAATGGGACAGAAGCGATAGAAAAGGCGATGAAAAAAATACCATCGTGCACTCCTTTAACCGAAACTTTTCAAAACGCGCCGATGGAAACCCCAACACACACGCTTTTGTAGGCTCTCCGGAAATGGTTGCCGCAATAGCAATTTCGGGCCGTTTGGATTTTGACCCGATGAATGATACGCTTCTAAATGAAAATGGACAAGAGGTAAAATTGGACGTGCCAGTTGGTTTGGAACTTCCGCCAAAGGGCTTTGAAGTAGATGACAATGGTTATTTAGCCCCAACAGAGGACGGAAGCTCAGTGGAAGTTAAAGTTGCGAAAAACAGCGAGCGTCTTCAGTTATTGGAGCCTTTCCTTCCTATTAAGGATTCGGAATTGCGGGGCGTAAAATTATTGATAAAAGCTTTCGGAAAATGTACTACCGACCATATTTCTATGGCAGGTCCGTGGTTGCGATATCGCGGTCATTTGGACAATATCGCCAATAATACCTTGATTGGTGCCGTGAATGCTTTCAACAAAAAGACAAATTTTGTAAAAAACCAGCTCACTGGCGAATACGGCGGTGTGCCAAATGTGCAACGCGAGTATAAAGCAAAAGGAATTAAAACCATCGTTGTGGGAGACCATAACTATGGCGAAGGCTCCTCCCGCGAACACGCGGCTATGCAGCCAAGATTTCTGGGAGTTGCAGCGGTTTTGGTAAAATCTTTTGCACGTATCCACGAAACAAACTTGAAGAAACAGGGAATGTTGGGATTGACGTTTGCCAACGAAGCAGATTACGATTTGATCCAGGAAGACGATACGTTCAACTTTGTGGATATCGCTGATTTTTCTGAAAACAAACCTCTGACCATTGAAATCGTCCATAAAGACGGCAGCAAGGACACAATTAAAGCGAACCATACCTATAACGATGCCCAAATAAAGTGGTATCGCGAAGGTTCAGCCTTGAATTTGATAAAAAAGCAGAACGCTTAACCCCTCCGCTTATCGGCACCTCCCCTTGAAAAATGGGGGAGGAACGTGCTGGATTTTAATTTCTTTTTAAGTGAAAATTTTCTTAAAAAAACACTGGAGCAATATCTTGTTTTTTGCATTCTTGGCATTGCTGATTATTCCGCAAACGCGAATGCCGATCCAGGTTTTTGTGCAGCGGCTTATTTCCTTTTCGCCTTCGGAAACTGCTGAAACAAAAAGGGTAACCTTAGAGGATTACAGTTGGAATTTAAAGGAATTACATGCTGGGGATGTAAATTTTTCGCGATCAAAAGGAAAGGTTGCTATTGTGAATTTTTGGGCTACGTGGTGTCCGCCGTGCGTTGCGGAAATGCCATCCTTCCAAAAATTATACGATACGTACGGCGATAAAGTAGATTTCTATTTTGTGACTTCAGAAAAACCTGAAAAGGTAGTGGGCTTTATGGCAAAAAACGGTTATTCCCTGCCCGTTTTTCTACAGAACTATGAAGCGCCAAAACAGTTGCAATCCAATGCGCTGCCCACCACTTATGTTATTTCAAAAACGGGCGAAATAGTTATTGATGAAGAAGGTGCGGCAGACTGGAACAGCAAAAAAACGCGGGCGTTGCTGGAGCAACTGCTCAGTAAATAATTAACCCGGAAAATAATTTTCCTTAATAGACTTCATTTCTTTTTTTCCTTCCGCGATGGCGGTAATTTCATTCCACAATTTTGGAGTTATCAACGATTTTAAAGGTTGTTCTACTTTGAGGATATTCGGGAAATTTTTAAGGAGTTGTTTATCCCAGATGTGATGATGGTTTAGAAGATCATCGGGATATACGGTCTTGCGGCGCGTACCTTCATCTATCCCTTTAAAAGGTTCGGAAACATTTAAGTAGCCATAATCGTCCGTCAGTTCTTCCCCGGGCTGGATATCGCGGATGGCAATTTCAAAGTCATAGGCCGTGGAGATGCAATTGCTTTTAAAACTGTGGTTTACATATCGGCCATAATCCCAGCAAAGCACGAAGTTTCCTTTGTTGTTTCTGTAGCAATAGGTTTCTAAAATATTTTGGTAAAGCGGGTTCATTTTCTTGAGTTTGGCTGGCGTGAATTCCCGGTCCAGATCGTCCAAGGCCCAGGTTATTGTCCCGGCGGGAATGAATTCCGTAGCAACCACGCCATAGCCAATTTGGTTGCTTATAAATTTCAGTTCAGTTTTGGGATGTATCATAAACAATAATTTTTTTAGGATTAAATGTAATGCAAATTCCTAATCAATTTACATGCTTAAATCTATTGTATATGAAATTTTATAGCTGTTAATTTGCCGATTTTTTCAGAAAAAGTAAATTACTGCGGTACTGTTTTCGGAGGATATTTTTCTTTGAACCTTTCCATCAAAACATAAACAGTCAAAAGCATGCTCAGGGCATAAACGCTGTCCTCAACCGGTACGGTTCCAATTCTGATTCCCAGGTTTTCGGTATCGTTGTACCAAACCACCTGCTCGTGGATCCAACTGCCGGTGAGAAATCCATTCACAATAAAAAATGGAACCAAGAGAATGAGGAACACGGGGAAGAAGACCTGTAGGGCTTCACGTTTGTAATTAAAAATTAGGGCCAGCAAAACAATGGCATAACCAAAATTTACCGCAGTGTACCAACGATCGTAAAAATAGAGCAGGCATACGATTAAAATGGTCTGCAATGAAAAATATACAATTCCCGTTACTTTGCTTGAAAAGGAAAACTTCGGCAATAAATTTTTGAAGGCATATATGGTGAAAATACAGGCATAGGGAATGCAGATAAAGAAGAGCCACTCTTCAATAGGCAGGTTTCCAAAATGTATTCCCGAGAGATATTTTTCGTTGAAGCCCCAAAATCCGTGCTGTGTAAAAAGGATGTCCCACGGAATAAAAAAAGCCATCATTATGAACGTGGCGGGGATGAAATATTTCCAAAGTTTATAAAATTTCAGCTTCGGGTGAAAGCTGAAAAGAAATGGAATACTCAAAGAAGCTATGTCCAATAAAAGATACAGATGCCACATAGTTATTTTTTGAAGTATTTCAATGGTGGAAGAAGCATCCCGAAGCACTCGCCCTTATCTTTTCCCAAATGCTTATGATGTATTTTGTGGGCTCTTCTAATGCCACGGGCATACCAATTGTCAGCATTTCTGAACATCTTGAAACGCTGGTGTATAAAAATATCGTGAACCAAAAAATAGGTAACTCCATAAGCGAAAATCCCCAAACCGATGGGCAACCCTGCCCAAAAGCCAAAATAGCTCCAGCCCACAAAACAACTGATGCTCACCATTGCATAAAAAAGGAAAAAATAATCGTTTCGTTCCCACCAACTGCCGTGGTCTTTATGGTGGTGGTCTTTGTGCAGTTTCCACAAAAAACCGTGCATAATGTATTTATGGGTAAACCACGCCATAAATTCCATAATGCAAAAAGTGGTTATGAATATTAATATCCAAAGAAGGATTGTCATTGTTGTTTGTTAATTTGTTATTTCGGGATTTGTTATTTCGGGATTTGGGTCCCGATAGCTATCGGGATGGGATTTGTCAGCACCCCGTACTCATCATTTTACCAAATTTAATTGATATTTCACATAGCTCCTCGTTAAAAGCCCAATTTTTTCAATGTTTGGCACTCGGATTCGGGTATTTTTTATTTCAACTGCAGGAGTTTGTTGAAGCTTTTTCAATAACCTTTTGTAGTATCTGTATGCAATGAAAACACCCAGTTTCGCTTCGTGTGGCAAAAGGAGGATTCCCTCATACCCTTTGTTGAAGTTGTCCATAATTTCCTCAACGATCCGCTGTTTCGAAATTTCGTCCAAGGAATCTAAATTGGTATTTGGAAAGTATGTTCGGCAAAGGATTTCATGGTCTTCCTTCAAATCGCGCAAAAAATTCACTTTTTGAAATGCGGAACCCAGGTTCATCGCAGCTTCTTTTAGGGAGTCATATTTCTCGACATCGCCCTTCACGAAAACTTTTAGGCACATCAGCCCCACAACATCCGCGGAACCGTAGATATATTCATTGAATTCTTCCGCAGTGGAATAGGTGCTTTTTGTAAGATCCAACCGCATGCTGGCCATAAAGGTATCGATCAACTCTTTGTCGATATTGTATTTGTAAACCGTTTTTTGAAACGAGTTCAAAATAGGGTTCAGACTTATGCGGTCTTGCAGTGCTTCCTCTAAAGCGTTCTCAAAACGGTTGAAAAGAATTTCCTTTTCATATTCGTGAAACGAATCCACAATTTCGTCCGCAAAACGCACGAAGCCATAAATATTGTAAATATCCTGTCTGATGGAAGGCCCTAACATACGGGTGGCCAATGAAAAGGAGGTGCTGTAAGTTTCAGTCACTTTTTTGCTGCACGCTTCGGATACTATGTCAAAAAGCTCTTTCAATTTTTTTGTTCTTTTTCAATTAAACCCGCGGCCAATTTTCCCGAAATCAGGGCTGGGGGCACTCCTGGGCCGGGCACGGTCAGTTGTCCGGTAAAAAAAAGGTTTTTTACTTTTCCGCTTTTCAGTTTTGGTCTTAAAAAAGCCGTTTGTAGCAGCGTATTTGCCAATCCGTAAGCGTTTCCTTTGTAACTGTTATAGTCGGAAACGAAATCGTTTATACAAAATGACTTTTTAAATATAACGTAATTTCTGACCTCTTGGTTGGTTACTTTTTCAAAACGGGCCATTATTTTTTCAAAATATTCCTCCCGTATTTCCGGCATATCATCCAGGTCGGGAGCAAGGGGAATAAGAAAAATTCCAGCTTCTTTTCCATTTGGAGAAACATTTTCATCGGTTTTTGATGGAAAACTGGCATAAAAAAGAGGCTCTTTTGGCCACTGTGGCGCATCGTATATTTCTTGGGAATGCTTCTCAAAATCAACATCAAAAAACAGGGTGTGGTGATCTACGTTTTCAATTTTTTTATCGAACCCTACATAAAATAACAGGGCGGAAGGGGCAAAGGTTTTCTTTTCCCAATATTTTTCAGAATACTGGCGGAATTTTTCCTCCAACAGCATTTCAGTGTAGTGGTAATCTGCACCGCTCAAAATTATGTCTGCCATAACTTTCTCGCCATTCACAACTATTGCTGAGGCTTTCCCTTTTTCAACAAGTATGTTTTCTACGTTTTGATCAGTTTTTATTATTACGCCAAGTTCTTCGGCAAGATTTTTAATTCCTTCAATTACGGAATACATTCCGTTTTTTGGGTGAAAGGTTCCAAGCCCAAAATCTGCATAGTTCATAAAACTGTAAAAAGCAGGTGTTTTGGAAGGTTTTGCGCCCAAAAACAAAACTGGAAATTCCAAAATTGAAACGAGTTTTGGGTTTTTGAACTCATTGCGTACCTCTTTACTAACGGTGCTGAAAAACTGTCCAATTTTGCGCATCGTCGCAAAAGTGACCAATTCCATAGGCGAAGCTCCTGGCCGATATACCAAGTCTTTTATGGCAATATTGTAATTGTCCATGGCCTGGTCCATAAATTTCCGAAGTTTTATTGAACTTCCCGGTTCCTCTTTCTCAAATGCTTGGCTAATTTTTTCCAGCGTATCTTCAATAGTTATATAATCATCGGCTCCAAAAAACACGCGATATGCGGGATTCAGTTTTTCCAATTCGTAAAAATCTGAAGGAGCTTTTCCAAAATCTGCGAAAAAACGCTCAAAAACATCCGGCATCCAGTACCAAGTTGGCCCCATATCAAAGGTAAAGCCGTCTTTTTTAAACTGTCGGGCTCGTCCCCCAATGGTTTTATTTTTTTCGTATATGGTTACGTTATAGCCCGCTTGTGCCAGATAGCACCCGGCCGCGAGCGACGAAAAGCCAGAACCAATAACTACGATTTTTACCATATTGTTTAACAAATTTACGATTTAATTAAACAAAAAAGAAATTGAATTTTAATTTTGGCTTTTATTTAATAATCGAGAGACGGTTGGACGCTAAAATTTTTTTTGAAAGATACCGAAACCTATATATTTGAAAGACTTTCAATGTGGTCCGTAAATTGTTTGAGGTCTTTGAAAAGCTTAATGTTTTTAGAGCTTTTGGGCTTTTTCTCAGCTTTGCGCCCCAAAACCCATAGTTCGCAGGCGCTCTTGGCATATACCTCATCCTGAAAATCCTTGAGGTAATTTTCGAGGTTTTCGTTTTCTGGAAGCACTGTGAAATATGTTACGAAGATCACTTTCGTTTTCATTTTAAGAACGTGTGTCAAGCTTTCCAATGGAATGTTTGGGCCTAAAAATACGGTCCTGAAACCGGCCGACACAAGTTCATAATTGGCATACAGCAGACCAATTTCGTGAATTTCCTTGTAGGGAAGGTAAAGTGTAAATAGCTGGGAGTCATTTTCGGAAGCAATTTTTTTATGTTTGGCCGTATGCTCAATTATGGAATGTTTGATTTTTTCTGAAATAAAATGTTCGTGAGATGGGTCGATGGTTCCCGAGTGCCAAAGAATGCCCATTTCATTGAGCAGGGGCACAAATACTTCTGAAAAGGCTTCGCGGAAGGATTTTTTTTCCAACAGTTTAGCAAGGGTTGCATCGAACAATTCACCGTCAAATTCAAACATTGCCGATTTAAATACATTGCCCAAATATTCGGGATCGACCCCGTTGATATTTTTTTTAATCAGGGCCTGGATTTGATTTGAATCTAAGCTGGCAATTTTCGAAATTTTATGTCCGGCATTGTAGAGATAGGCGACATTCAATAATTTTTTCAGGTTTTCGAGGTCGTATTTTCGGATGTTGGTATCCGTTCGATCTGGCGCAAGAAGATTGTAGCGTTTTTCCCATATCCTGATGGTATGGGCTTTAACGTTTGATAGGTTTTCAAGATCCTTGATTCCAAACTGTGTTTTGACCACTGGGAAAGGGTTTTTATATATAAGGAGTTAAAGTACTAAAAAGAAGTGAATACTGTTTATAAAACGCTAAAATTCTTTAAACACATTGAAAAATCACCCACTTAAAAAAGAAGCTACATTCTAATGGGAATTTAGTGATAAGCCTTTTCAATATTGCAGGTTTCCATCCATTCAACCAAGTATGCTCCCCCGTATTTCAATCCTTTAAACAAACGTTAAGGTTTAAAACCGTGGATGGATTTTTCGTAAATTTAGTAGAGAAAAAGTGTGGTACACGCATAAATTGCTAAAAATAATGTTATGAAAATCAGTAAAAAGATAGTCGTTCTCTTGCCAATGTTTTTTTTGGTATTGGCTTGCAACTGGGGTCATGAAGGATCCGAAAATGGATCTACTGGAAAAAGTGAAGACACTTCCGATGTTAAAATTATTGAAGCCGCGTCCAATTCCAAAGCGGGCGTAGGGCCGATTAAGGATCCGGTGGTGCTGGGTGATCAAATTGATGCGGAAATGGCCGCCAAGGGCGAAAAGCTATTTAACAAAAAATGTTCCGTATGTCATGAAATTCACGACAGTAATAGAGGGCCAGCATTGGGGGGTGTTTTGGAGAAACGCTCTCCGCAATTTGTTATGAACATGATTTTGGATCCTGATGGTATGATTGAAAACGATCCGCAGATTAAAGCTTTGAAAGCGGTTTATGAAGTCAGGATGGATAATCTACACCTTACGGAAGAAGAGGCGAGGGAAATCGTAGAATATTTGAGGAAGTATTAGTAAATATTTTAATTTCACACCCAATTATAGGTTCCCCGACCAACAGTAATCCCGAAATATAGGTAGGTCCCCCGGAATCGATTTATAGCTATATGCTTAATTTGTACCCGGGATGGGACTTGAACCCACACGCCCAAAGGACACATGGCCCTCAACCATGCCTGTCTACCAATTCCAGCACCCGGGTGGATACTTAGTTGTAAAAGTATAAAAGAACTAAAACAAAAAAAGTTAAACCGAAGGCTTAACTTTTTGTGACCTGGCTGGGGCTTCCCGATATTCGGCTATCGCTCCAATCGGGATAAACTTCTCGCCCAACATAATTGTCAAGTTTTTTTGTGACCTGGCTGGGGCTCGAACCCAGGACCACCTCCTTAAAAGGGAGGTGCTCTACCAACTGAGCTACCAGGTCTTCCTTATTGCGGGTGCAAATATACTATCATTAAATTTATTTTTCAAAACGAAAATCAATTAAATTTGAGAAAAGTTTAAAACAGTTGAGAAACAAGGGCTAACAAATGAATTTTTTATTTTAAAATTAGTTTTGGCGTGTGAATTCTTTAATTTTCTTCGTGCTATTTGATTCTTCAAATTAAAAAACGGTACTTTGATCCTTATGAAAATAGTATTGATTGGTTATATGGGAAGCGGAAAGTCTTCTATAGGTGAAAAATTATCGGAAGTGCTGGGCTTCCCTTTTAAAGATCTTGATTCTGAAATCGAAGAGCAAGTTGGTAGTGCTGTTTCAGAAATTTTTTCAAAAAAAGGGGAAATCTATTTTAGAAAAATTGAAAACGAAGTTCTTAAAAAAATAATTTCAGAAGAGGGCAATCTTGTGCTGGCAACAGGAGGAGGAACCCCGTGTTACGCAGATTCATTGGTTTTTATGTCTGAAATGGAAAATGTAGTGACCATATATTTAAAAACCTCTCTTGCTATTTTATGCGAAAGACTTTTTTCAGAAAAAGCAAAACGTCCTTTAATAGCGCATTTAGAAAGTGGGAACGAACTAAATGATTTCATAAGAAAACATCTTTTTGAACGATCTTATTATTACAACCAGGCAGCTTTAACAATTGAAACTGAAAATGAAAGCATTGAAAGAATAGTGGAAAAAATAATCCTGAAATTATTCTAAAATCGCCCGGTCGTTGTTTTTTTCAAAAATCACCGAGACATTTTCATTCAGGGAAGTTGACAGGGAAATTCCCTTGAAATCTGCCTTTATGGGGTATTTTTTGTGATTTCTGTCCACGAGTACCGCAGTTTTAAACTGTTTTAGCGGCACTTCCAAAAAATGCTTTACACCGTAAATCAAGGTGGTTCCAGAGTGCAGTACATCATCAACCAACAACAGCGATTTGTTTTTGTATTCTTCTGGCTTCAGGGAGGTTTTTATTTCGTTAATGGGGTGCTTTTTATCAATCACCACTTCGCAGAGCAAAACTTGTATGGGTGAAATTTTCTCCAATTCCACCTTTATCTTTTTTGCGAGCAGAAACCCATTGGCCATAATACCGGCGATGACAACTTCCTTTTCGTCCACATTGGTCTCGTAGATTTGATAGGCAATCCTTTTTATTTTGTGGGCAATCTGTTTTTTATCGAGGATAACTGTGTTTATTTCCTGCATTTGCTATTTTTTTCAAATATAGTTATTACGTTTCATTTCCATCTTCGGGAGATTCCGTAAAATCGTCCAAATCCCTGCGGTCTTTTTTGGTGGGTCTGCCCACGCCTTTTTTACGGTAATAGGTTTTGGCATATTGAAGCATTTCATTGGTTTCAAAGGCCTCTTTTGGCGTGGTGTCTTTTCTGTAAAGATCCACAAGCTTGGCGCCAACACGGCTTGCGGGCAGATCCAGAACTTCAAGTTGGTAGTTTATTTGCTCCTTCCGCAGCGTAATTACATCACCCGGATAAACATCACGCGAAGGTTTCACAATATCACCATTTACGCGTACCGAACCTTTTTTACAGGCTTGGGTTGCCATATTTCTGGTTTTTAGATACCGAACGCACCATAAGTATTTGTCAATCCTCATATTATTATCCCAAAAACAACGTTAATGTGGTATGCAAAAATAACGGAAAATTGTATCTTGCGCCCACAAAAAATTGATGATGACAAAAATTAAATTCGGAGTTGCTTTTCTTATCCTTACGCTTACCATTACCGTTTCCTGTAAGAAGGATGACGATCCTATCCCGCCACCGCCACCGCCAAGAGACCGGGGTGAGGAAGCCGTTCGCGCACAGGCAGAGATTGAGGAATTTTTGGAAACCCATTTTTATAATTACGAAGAATTTCAGGCCGATCCTGAAAACTTTAAACTGAAATTTGATACCATTGCGGGCGACAACGCCTCAAAAATTCCATTGATGCAGCAGGTGACCTCCAAGGAAGTAAAAGATTTGGTGGACAATACCGTTGTTTATAAACTATACTATCTTAAGGTTCGCGAAGGGGGCGGAGATGAACATCCCCATTTCTGTGATAGAACCACCAACACCTATGATGGAAGGTTGATGAATCTCGATTTATTTGATAGTTCCGTGATACCCGTTAAGTTTGAGCTTGTGGATAACCCTCCCACCTCAGGAATAATTCGAGGATTGCAACAAATAATTATTGAATTTAAAGGAGCTGAAGGGGATCCTATTATTAACCCAGATGGTACACTTTCTTTTGAAAATTATGGTATTGGAGCGGTATTCATCCCCTCTGGATTGGCTTATTTTCAATATCCACCTCCTACCGGCGGACTCAAGGCATACGAACAAGTAATCTTTTCTTTTGAGTTATTTGATTTTGAAGTTATGGATCACGATAATGATGGCATAGACTCCTATCTGGAAGATCTTAATGGCAATGGCTCTGTATATGATGATGATACTGACGGTGACGGCATTGCCAATTATTTGGATACCGATGATGACGGTGATGGAAGACTCACAGAATACGAAATTGAAATTATTAACGGAGTTGTTACCTTTCCAGATAGAAATGGAAACGGTATTCCGGATTATTTGGACCCATCCATATAACGAATACGATTTTTATAATATAGAAAGCCCCGCGCAATTAAGGTGGGGCATTTCAATTTATAAAAGATTTGGAATTTCGTTTTTACTTTCGGGCAATGACTTTTTGAACAGCACTTACAATGGCCGAGGCGTTCAACCCATACTTATCCATTAATTGCTCTGGAGTTCCGGATTCTCCAAATGTGTCTTGCGTGGCAATAAATTCTTGCGGAGCAGGATGATGCGTAGCTAACACACGCGCTACACTTTCACCCAAACCGCCAAGAAAATTGTGTTCTTCGGCAGTTACAACGCAGCCTGTTTTTTTAATGCTTTTCAAAATTGCCTCGTCGTCCAGCGGTTTTATGGTGTGAATGTTAATTACATCGGCAGTAATTCCGTGTGCATTTAAAGTTTCCGCAGCTTGCAGGGCTTCCCAAACCAAATGGCCGGTTGCAATTATAGTAACGTCATTCCCTTCCTGTAATTGAACTGCTTTTCCTATTTGAAAATTTTGGTCAGCAGGAGTGAAGTTTGCAACTTTCGGTCTTCCAAAGCGTAGGTAAACGGGGCCTTCAAAATCCGCAATTGCAATCGTTGCAGCTTTGGTTTGGTTGTAATCGCAGGTATTGATAACCGTCATCCCCGGAAGCATCTTCATCAAGCCGATGTCTTCCAAAATTTGGTGCGTGGCGCCATCTTCCCCTAAAGTAATTCCAGCGTGCGAGGCGCAGATTTTTACGTTTTTTCCGCTGTAAGCAACACTTTGGCGGATTTGGTCGTAAACTCTTCCCGTAGAAAAATTCGCGAAAGTTCCGGTGAAGGGAATCTTCCCGCCAATGGTCATTCCCGCAGCAATGCCTATCATATTTGCTTCGGCTATACCCACTTGAAAGAAGCGCTCCGGATGGTTATCCTTAAACTCGTCCATTTTAAGCGAACCCGTAAGGTCTGCACAAAGTGCAACCACATCTTTGTTTTTCTTTCCAAGTTCCGTGAGTCCGTCCCCAAAACCTGAACGCGTATCTTTTTTACCTGTATCTGTATATTTTTTCATCTGAACTATTTTCAATTTTAATAATCTCCCAAGGTTACAGGATTCTGTGAAAGCGCTGTTTCCAACTGCTGGTCGTTTGGCGCTTTTCCGTGCCAATCGTGGGTGTGCATCATAAAATCAACGCCGTTGCCCATTACTGTATGCAACAAAACACAAACGGGTTTTCCGTTACCTGTTTTTTCTTTCGCCTTTTTCATTCCGGCAATAATGGCTTTCAGGTCGTTTCCTTTCTCAATATCCATCACATCCCAGCCGAAAGCTTCAAATTTTGCTTTCAAATTTCCCAAAGGAAGGACGTTTTTAGTAGCACCATCAATCTGCTGCCCGTTTAAATCTACGGTTACTATCAGGTTGTCCACATTATTTCCGGCGGCATACATTATCGCTTCCCAGTTTTGGCCTTCCTGCAATTCGCCATCGCCGCAAAGAGTGTAAACTAAGTGTTTGTCTTTGTTTAATTTTTTGGTAAGTGCCGCCCCAATAGATACCGAAATGCCCTGTCCCAAAGAACCCGAAGCTACACGTACGCCCGGCAAACCTTCATGGGTAGTGGGATGTCCCTGCAATCTTGAATTCAAAAGGCGGAAGGTGTTCAACTCTTCCACGGGGAAATATCCCGCCCGTGCCAAAACACTGTAAAAAACCGGTGAAATATGTCCGTTTGAAAGAAAAAATAAATCTTCACCAATACCGTCCATGGTGAAGTTTTCGTTTCGTTCCATCAGTTCATTGTATAGTGCAACGAAAAATTCGGTACAGCCAAGAGAACCCCCGGGGTGTCCGGAATTTACTTTGTGTACCTGTCGTAGAATATCCCGTCGGACTTGAACCACCAAATCTTCGAGTGCTTTGTAATCTGCCATAATGTGTTTTAATTTTCAGTGTCAAAAGTAAGGCATTCAGCAAGCGGTTCAAAGTTGAAACGTATGCTTTTATTAACGATTTGCGGGTTTTGTTAACAGAATTGCTGGAAGACGGATGTTCGAAGATAGAAGAATATAACAAATCGCACTTCGGTCATCGCTCATCCGTCACCCAGCACCCAACTGAAAAATTTTGTCATTTGGAAGTTGCGTTTTGGAATTTAATAACCGTTATCTTTGCCCCCTCAATAAAAACTGCTGCATGCACTTTAAATTAGAAGCCACAGATTTACAAAGCCAAGCCCGCGCCGCGACAATAACTACCGATCACGGAGTTATTGAAACCCCAATCTTTATGCCGGTTGGCACCGTGGGCACCGTAAAGGGCGTGCATCAGCGGGAGTTGAAGGAAGACATCAACCCAGACATCATTCTCGGGAATACCTATCATTTATACTTGCGGCCACAGATACCAATTCTCGAAAAAGCGGGCGGGCTCCATAAATTTATGAACTGGGATCGAAATATTTTGACCGACAGTGGCGGCTACCAAGTGTATTCGCTTTCGGCAAATCGGAAAATTAAAGAGGAAGGGGTAAAATTCAAAAGCCATATTGACGGGAGTTATCACGTTTTCACTCCTGAAAATGTGATGGAGATACAACGCACCATTGGTGCCGACATCATCATGGCTTTTGACGAATGTACCCCATACCCGTGCGAATACAATTACGCAAAACGCTCGATGCACATGACCCATCGTTGGCTGGACCGCTGCATAAAGCATTTGGAAAAAACGCCTTTAAAATACGATTACGGCCAAACTTTTTTCCCGATTGTTCAAGGAAGTACGTATAAAGATTTGAGAAGACAATCCGCAGAATATATCGCTTCCGTTGGGGCAGCGGGCAATGCCATCGGCGGCCTTTCGGTTGGCGAACCTGCTGAAGAAATGTACGAAATGACTGCGGTTGTGACTGAAATTCTTCCGAAGGAAAAACCGCGTTATTTAATGGGCGTGGGTACCCCAGTGAATATTTTGGAAAACATTGCGTTGGGTATTGATATGTTTGACTGCGTAATGCCTACCCGCAATGGAAGGAACGGCATGCTTTTCACTTCCGAAGGGATTATCAATATCAAAAACAAAAAGTGGGAAGCAGATCTTTCGGTAATTGACCCGATGGGAATTACTTGGGTAGATACCGAATATAACAAAGCGTATCTTCGCCACTTGTTTACCGTAAACGAAATGTTGGGAAGGCAGATTGCCACCATCCACAATCTTGGGTTTTATTTATGGTTGGTTCGTGAAGCGAGAAAACATATCTTAGCGGGTGATTTTGCCCAATGGAAAAACGGCATGATAAAGAAACTGGATCAAAGATTATAAGGATGCTCAGCATACTGGACAGATACATACTCCGTAAATATTTGGGCACTTTTTCGCTCCTTTTGCTGCTATTCATACCAATAGGTATTACTGTGCACCTTGCGGAAAAGATTGATAAAATCCTCGATAACGAAGTGCCGTTGACGGAGGTTCTCATTTACCTGTACAATTTCACCATTTACTTTGCGAATCTACTCTTTCCGCTGTTTTTGTTTCTTTCGGTTATTTGGTTCACTTCAAAACTGGCCAACAATACCGAAGTAATTGCTTTTTTAAGTAGCGGGGTTTCGTATTACCGTTTTCTTCGTCCTTATATTATTGGAGCTACCATCGTGTGTATTGCGGCACTTGTTTTCAGCATGTATTTGGCGCCAAAAGCCAGTAAGGGGTTTAATGAATTTTCATATGAATATCTAAAGAAAGGAAAGCAGGATAGGGACCAAAGCAATGTTTACACCCAGATAAATGACAACGATTATATCTATGTGAGCTATTTTAATGTGAAAGAAAAGATAGGAAGCAATTTCACTTTAGAACATTTTGAAGGCAACAAAATGACCTATAAAATCAGCGCGACCCGGATAAAATTTAACGATACGGACAGCACTTATACACTTTTTGGGTACCACAAACGGAAAATTGGCGAAAGGGGAGATATTCTGGAAAGCAAGCATAAATTGGATACCGTTTTTGCGTTTTCCATGGAAGATTTAACCCCGGTAACCTACATTGCGGAAACACTTAATTTTACTGAGCTGAACGACTTCATCAAAAAGGAAAAGGCGCGCGGTTCCTCATACATCAATCGGTACGAAGTGGTGCGCTACAAACGGTGGAGCTTGCCTGTTTCGGCTTATATTTTAACTATTATTGCCGTTGCGGTTTCATCTGTAAAAAGGCGTGGTGGAATGGGGGTGAACCTTGCCATTGGTATAAGCATAGGAATGGTTTTTATTTTTTTCGATAAAATTTTCGGAACCATGGCAGAACAAAGTTCATTTTCTCCGCTTATAGCAACTTGGTTCCCAAATTTTGTATTTGGTATATTGGCAATCTATCTTTTAAGAAATGCGAAACGATAAGCTCCTCAATTATCTACATCTACATTTTATAGTTTTCATTTGGGGGTTTACCGCCGTACTGGGCGCTTTGATCTCTTTGGAAGCCATTCCGCTGGTTTGGTACCGGATGTTATTGGCGGCGGGTTTTGTTTTTCTTTTTTTGATCTTCAAAAAGGAAAATTTAAGGTTTTCACTTAGAACATTGGGCAAATTTTGCTTTGCGGGAATTCTGATTGCCCTGCACTGGCTTACTTTTTTTGGGGCAATCAAAGCTTCAAACGTTTCGGTGACGCTTGCGGTGCTCTCCACCGGAGCTTTTTTCGCCTCGCTTTTGGAACCTTTGCTTTACGGCAGAAAAATTATTTTATACGAAGTGCTGTTCGGACTTATCGTGGTCGTTGGACTTTACATAATTTTCGACGTGGAAGCTTCCTATACTCTGGGAATTATTTTGGCACTTATTTCAGCATTTTTAAGTGCGCTATTTTCCGTAATCAACGGAAAGTACGTCTTGGAGCACAAAGCATCGACCATTTCCTTTTATGAATTGCTTTTTGGCGTTATCGGAATCACTATCTATCTCGCTTTCGCTGGAAAATTCAACACAGCGTTTTTCACCGTTTCGGCCCACGACTGGATTTATTTGATAATATTGGCTTCGGCCTGTACCGCTTATGCCTTTATCGCCTCCATTCACGTGATGAAATGGATAAGCCCCTATACCGTTATGCTCACTATAAATATGGAACCTGTGTATGGTATCATTTTGGCGCTCATCGTCTTGGGCGATTCGGAAAATATGAGCCCACAGTTTTACTATGGCGCCCTTATAATACTACTTACCGTTATTGCGAATGGAATTATAAAAATAACCCAAGAAAGAAAACGAAGAAGATTGCATAACACCTAAAACAAAATTTTATCTTTGTAAACCAACCTTTATAAAACGAAGGAAAAAATTATGGAATATCTTGATTTTGAACTCCCTATAAAAGAATTGCAGGAACAATACGAAAAAGCTTGCCTGATCGGCGAGGAAAGCGATGTGGACGTGTCCAACACCTGCAAACAGATTGAAAAGAAACTGAACGATACCAAAAAGGAAATTTACAAAAACCTTACGCCATGGCAACGCGTGCAGCTTTCGCGCCATCCGGACCGTCCCTATACGATGGATTATATAAAAGCTATTTGTGGCGATTCCTTTTTGGAACTCCACGGAGACCGAGGTTTTAAGGACGATAAAGCCATGGTTGGTGGCCTTGGAAAAATAGGCGACCAAAGTTATATGTTCGTGGGCCAACAGAAAGGGTACAACACAAAGACCCGCCAATTCAGAAATTTTGGGATGGCAAACCCAGAAGGCTACAGAAAGGCGTTGCGGTTGATGAAATCTGCGGAAAAATTCAACCTGCCCGTAGTATGTTTCGTAGATACCCCGGGCGCGTTTCCAGGATTGGAGGCCGAGGAAAGAGGGCAGGGTGAGGCCATTGCCCGAAATATTTTGGAGATGACCCGCTTAAAGGTGCCTATTATTGTTGTAATAATTGGAGAGGGAGCCAGTGGCGGTGCTTTGGGAATTGGCGTTGGCGATAAAGTATTGATGCTCGAAAACACTTGGTACTCTGTAATCTCCCCGGAAAGCTGTTCTTCTATATTATGGCGAAGCTGGGAATTTAAAGAACAGGCCGCGGAAGCCCTGAAACTGACGGCAATTGACATGAAAAAACTCAAACTTATCGATGAAATTGTAAAGGAACCTTTAGGGGGCGCACATAGCGACCGGGAGAAAACCTTTAGGACAGTTGCAGGGGTAATTGAAAAACAATATAAAGCATTAAAAATGTTATCCCCAACCGATTTGGTAAAAAATAGAATGGAAAAATATTTGGAAATGGGTGAGTTCAAAAGTTAGATTGTACTATAGCTTTACATTACGGAAATCCGAGGTGGAAGCCTCGGATTTTTTTACGGGTTATCAACAATATTTTAGAGTTTTCAACAGTTCAATTGTTGAAGGATGGTTAATATCGTACTGACAAAAATCATTCCTTCCTCTTAACATTTTATTTACTTTCGCATAATGGAAAAAATCAAACCTCATACCAGCTTTTCACCCCGTTCTGCACAGGTCATATCGCTTGAAAAAGGCAAAATACCGCCACAAGCTATTGATTTAGAAGAAGTTGTGCTCGGCGCTTTGATGATCGACAAAAAAGGGGTCGATGAGGTAATAGATATCCTACATCCTGAAGTTTTCTATAAACAAGCCCACCAACACATTTTTGAAGCCATACACAATTTGTTTGAAGACAGCCAACCAGTGGACTTATTAACCGTTTCCACGAAACTCAAGCAACAAGGAAAACTGGAGCTTGTGGGAGGCGAGTTTTATTTGATTCAATTGACCCAAAAAGTGTCCTCTTCGGCACATATTGAGTTCCACGCGCGCATCATTCTTCAGAAATATATCCAGCGAAGCCTCATTAAAATTTCAAACGAAATAATTGAGGATTCCTATAATGAAAGCACGGACGTTTTTGATCTTTTGGACAACGCCGAAGCAAAATTATATGAAGTTACCCAGGGAAACATAAAGCGTTCTTCCGAAACGGCGCAGAATCTTGTAATACAAGCAAAGAAACGTATTGAGGAAATAGCCAATAAAGAAGGCCTTTCGGGCGTTCCCTCGGGCTTTGCAAAGGTCGATAAGCTCACTTCGGGCTGGCAGCCCAGCGATTTGATAATAATCGCTGCCCGTCCGGGTATGGGGAAAACGGCCCTGACGCTTTCCATGGCGCGGAATATTGCGGTGGAGCACAACATTCCCGTGGCGTTTTTCTCTTTGGAAATGTCCTCTGTACAGCTTATAACCCGTTTGATTTCATCCGAAACTCATTTGAGTTCCGAAAAACTGCGAACCGGGAACCTTGAAAAGCACGAGTGGGAACAGTTGAACGTAAAAGTGAAAGGCCTCGAAAAAGCACCGCTTTTTATAGATGATACCCCTTCACTTTCAATTTTTGATTTACGCGCCAAAGCGAGAAGACTTTCATCACAGCACGGCATTAAACTTATTGTTGTGGATTATTTGCAATTGATGACCGCCGGCGGTAGCCAAAAAGGAGGGAACCGCGAGCAGGAAATCTCTACCATTTCTCGAAACCTAAAGGCATTGGCAAAAGAATTGAACATTCCGGTAATCGCGCTGTCGCAGCTTTCCCGTGCGGTGGAAACCCGTGGCGGCAGCAAACGCCCCCTGCTTTCCGACCTTCGGGAATCTGGGGCCATTGAACAGGATGCCGATATCGTTTCCTTCATTTATCGTCCCGAATATTACAAAATTGACGAATGGGATGATGAAGAACACACCCCAACGGCGGGACAGGCAGAATTTATTGTCGCAAAGCACCGTAACGGCGGTTTGGATGAAATCCGTTTGAAATTTATCGGCCATCTCGGTAAGTTTGAAAGTTTGGCCGATTATGAAATGCCGACGGAAATCCACTCCCGCATGAACGATGCCGCGAACGATGATACCTTCAAGACAAAGAACCTGCCTTCTCCAAACGAAGCCTTCGGAAGTTCGATGAACGATGATTTTTCCATTGAGGAGGATAATGATGTGCCGTTTTAAGTAATTTGTCACCTTGAGCCCAGTCGAAAGGGGCGTGTTTCGAATTATATTTGTTCACATCTAAAACATGGCTTAAAAATTGTCGTTATCTTTATTCCCGTGAAGGCGGGAATCTCTTGGTTTCTTTCTAAAAATCCATTATGATAAAATACTTTTCAGTCATATTCTTAATACTCTTTTCCCTAAAAGCTTCTGCTTCCTACATCCTTATTCCAATGGATTCCGAAAGCCAAAAGGAACATTTAAAGGCCTACGGAATTACGTATTGGGTTTTGGAAAAACAGCAAAAAGTGAAATGGTTGCTAAACTATCGCGGCGGTTCTTTTTTAATGCCCGATTCCCCCGAAATCCAGAAGGAATGCCAGATCCGTGGGGTCTCCTTTGAAGTGATTTCCGATAGTAAAACCGAACAGATTCTTACCGAAATAAGCAGTCCTTCCAAGAATATGGACGCCGTGGTTTTGGAAAAAGCTCCGAAAATTGCAGTTTATTCGCCAAAAGGAAATCTTCCGTGGGACGATGCCGTAACGATGGTTTTGACCTATGCTGAAATTCCCTATACCGTTATTTACGATGAAGAAGTACTGGGCGACCAATTGATTCTTTACGATTGGCTTCACCTGCACCACGAGGATTTCACCGGGCAGTACGGAAAATTTTATCGCGCCTATCGTTCCGCGCCTTGGTATATTGAGGAGAAGGCCAAGGCCGAAGCGCTTGCCGCAAAATTGGGATACAATAAGGTTTCCGAAGAAAAATTGGCCGTTGCCAAAAAAATCCGCGATTATGTAATTGGGGGTGGCTTTATGTTCGCCATGTGCAGTGCCACCGATAGTTTTGACATAGCCCTTTCCGCGGAAGGCGTTGATATTTGCGAACCCATGTTTGACGGCGACCCGAGCGAACCAAATTATCAAAGCAAAATTGATTACAGCAAAACCTTTGCCTTTACCGATTTTATTTTGGAGCGAAATCCAATGGTTTATGAATTTTCCAGTATTGATATGACCGAAAAACGTAGGATTGCCAAGGAAAGTGATTACTTCACATTAATGGATTATTCCGCAAAGTGGGACCCGATCCCTACGATGCTTTGCCAAAACCACACAGCTTTGGTAAAAGGTTTTATGGGGCAGACCACCTCTTTTGATCCCAACGAAATTAAAGCGAATGTCCTGGTGATGGGCGAAAACAAAACCAATGGCGAGGCCCGATATATTCACGGAATAAAAGGAAAAGGTTTTTTTACGTTCTACGGCGGCCACGATCCGGAAGACTATCAACATAGGGTAGGGGATGCCAAGACTGAATTGGCGCTCCATCCCAATTCGCCGGGCTACCGGCTTATTTTGAACAATGTGTTGTTTCCTGCTGCCAAGAAGAAGAAACAGAAAACCTAAATCTTACAAAGTCCTCATACCTCACACCTCAAACCTATTCCGTGGAAAGACTTTCGTAATAATCCCTCGGCGGTAAGACGGTAATTTCCACCCTTCTGTTTTGCTGTTTGTTTTCTTCGGAATCATTTGGAACACGCGGTTTGCTTTCGCCATACGGTTTTATTTCGAATTCGTATAATGCGTCTTCCCCAAAAATTTCGATAAGTCTATTTTTTACTGAAATGCACCTGTTTTCAGAAAGTACCCTATTTGAATTTTCCTCGCCATCACTATCGGTATGTCCTTCAATCAGAATGGTTGCCTTATCCACTTTTTGAATGGTTTTTGATAAGGAATCGAGACTTTGTTTGGCGGTTTCCTTCAAATCGTATTTGGCAACGTCAAACAGGACATCGGCATTTATCGTGAGTTTTATAACACTGTTTATGGCGCCAATGGCATCTAAATCTGCTCCCGCACTTTTGCTTCTACAGAGATCTTTTAAATCGGTTATTCGAAGAAAATAGAAAACGGTTTCATCATCAATTCCAACCTTGCTTAAATCTATTGCCGATTTTCCGCCCGCAATTTTTCCCGCATATACCCAATCTGTACCGTTTTGGGAAATCTCCACTTTTGCAGGTTCCTGTGAAGGCCCAACTTCAAAAAGATAGAGGTCGTCGCCGGGCAGGTTCATAAAACCATTGTCGTAAATTCCACGGTCAAACTACCGCCGCAACCCAAGGAAACGAAATTTGGGGTTTGGTAATTTTTGTAATTTGGTTCGTGAAGACATTGCACGCTGTCTCTATATTTGTGAATCGGTGCAGGCGATCCCACATTGTATTCAACAAGTTTATCGGCAAAGGAAATTTTCCCCAAGGGAAGATAGATGGATTCGTACCTATCAATCCGATAACGTTTACCCGTAGCTTTTTGGGCGAAAAGAAACCCTTCCGAAACAAACAGCATTATAAAGAGAAGAAGTACGGAACGGACCATTCGTCTATTTTTAACGAAGATAGTCAAACTTCCTTAGTTGAATTTTTCACATAAAAAAACCGCCTCATTGCTGAAGCGGTCCTTTGGCGAAATAATATAGTTAATGTCTTATTTTACTTGTTTTACGATTGCGGCAAAAGCCTCTGGGTGGTTCATCGCCAAATCGGCCAAAACCTTACGGTTAAGCTCGATTCCGCTGTTTTTTAAACTTCCCATAAACTGTGAATAAGACATTCCATGCTGTCTTGCGCCCGCGTTGATACGGGTGATCCAAAGGGATCTGAAATTTCTCTTTTTTGCACGACGGTCACGGTATGAATAAAGCATTGCTTTGTCCACAGCGTTTTTGGCAACCGTCCATACGTTTTTACGTCTTCCAAAGTAACCTTTGGCCTGTTTAAGAACCTTTTTTCTGCGGGCTCTCTTCGCAACTGAATTTACTGATCTTGGCATAATTTTAATTTTTTTTGTAGCAGGCGGTTAAAGTTCAAGGTTAAAGATTCAAAATTTTACTTTCTGAACTCATAACTCATAACTCATAACTCTTTTAAGGCACTACTCCAGGGTTTAAATAATTGTTTTAACCGGTTAAGCGGTATTACTTCAATCGAAGCATTTGCTTAACATTGCTTTCGTCGGCCTTGTCCACCAACCCGTCATGGGTCAATGCAAGTTTGCGTTTTTTGCTCTTCTTTGTCAAGATGTGGCTTTTAAACGCATGCTTTCTTTTGATCTTACCTGTACCCGTAAGCTTAAAACGCTTTTTGGCACTGGATTTTGTTTTTTGTTTCGGCATGTTTCCTATTATTAATTATTATTTCGCTTTATTTTAAATTTCGTTATAGACGCACGGCCGTGCGTCTCTATGCGTTTCTATTTTTTCTTAGGGGCAATGAACATAATCATTCGCTTGCCTTCCAGTTTTGGCATTTGCTCTACTTTTCCGTATTCCTCCAGATCCCGTGCAAGTCGCAAAAGCAAAATCTCACCTTGGTCTTTGTATATAATGGAACGTCCCTTGAAGAAAACGTATGCCTTCAATTTTGAACCTTCCTGCAAAAACTTTTCGCCGTGTTTCTTTTTGAACTCGTAGTCGTGATCGTCGGTATTTGGCCCAAACCTGATTTCCTTAATGGTAACCTTGCTCGCTTTGGCCTTTAGCGCCTTTTCACGTTTTTTCTGTTCGTAAACAAACTTTTTATAGTCTATTACTTTACAAACGGGAGGGTTTGCATTTGGTGAAATTTCCACAAGATCAAGCTCTTGCTCTTCGGCAATCTCACGTGCTTTTTTTAAAGGATAAACTCCTATTTCAACATTGTCTCCTACAAGGCGAACTTCTTCCGCACGAATCTTTCCATTGATTCTGTGTTGATCTTCCTTAATTACCCTTGCAGGTCCTCTACTTCTTTTTCTTCGTATTGCTATGGCTTACTAATTTTAGTTAAACATTAAATTCTTTCGATTCTTCCTTTACTGCTTGTTGAATCAATTCTGAAAAGGCTTTTGGCGTCATTGTGCCCAAATCGCCTTCGCCGTGTTTACGTACAGAAACCGTTCCATCTTTCTCTTCCTGTTCGCCCACAATCAACATATACGGGATTTTGTTCATTTCAGCCTCCCTGATTTTCTTGCCAATGGTTTCGTTCCTATTGTCAACAAGGGCGCGAATTTCGTCATTTTCAAGCAAATTTAAAACTTTTTGGGAGTATTTTTCATATTTTTCACTTAATGACAAAATACTTACCTGTTCAGGCATCAACCAAAGCGGAAAGTTTCCACCGGTATGCTCCAATAGAATTGCAACAAAACGCTCCATACTTCCAAAGGGCGCACGGTGAATCATAACGGGTCTGTGCATCTCGTTATCACTGCCTTTATATTCCAGTTCAAATCGCTCGGGGAGGGTGTAATCAACCTGAATTGTTCCCAGTTGCCAGCTTCTTCCCAGGGCATCCTTCACCATAAAATCCAGCTTGGGGCCATAAAATGCCGCTTCTCCTTCTTCAATTACAAAGTCGAGCCCTTTATCCTTTACGGCGCTTATTATTGCCTGTTCTGCCTTTTCCCATAAATCTGGGCTTCCAATATATTTTTCCGGTTTGTTGGGGTCTCTTAACGATACCTGCGTCGTAAAACTCTCAAACCCCAACGATCCAAAAACATACAGCACCAGATCGATTACTTTTTTAAACTCGGCATCCAATTGGTCCGGCGTACAGAAAATATGTGCATCATCCTGTGTAAATCCACGAACGCGCGTCAAACCGTGGAGTTCGCCACTTTGTTCATATCGATATACTGTGCCGAATTCCGCAAAACGCTTCGGCAAGTCTTTATAGGACCATGGTTTGCTATTGTAAATTTCGCAGTGGTGCGGACAGTTCATCGGCTTCAATAGAAACTCTTCGCCCTCAGCTGGAGTGTGGATTGGCTGAAAACTGTCGGCACCATACTTTGCGTAGTGGCCAGAGGTAACATATAGTTCCTTTTGGCCAATATGGGGCGTGACCACCATTTCATAACCGGCTTTTTTCTGGGCTTTCTTTAAGAAGTTCTCAAGTCGCTCGCGAAGCGCCGCCCCTTTTGGCAACCACAACGGAAGCCCTTGCCCCACCTTTTGCGAAAACGTAAAAAGCTCAAGTTCCTTTCCCAGTTTTCGGTGGTCGCGCTGCTTGGCCTGCTCCAGTAGTTCAAGGTACTCGGTCAGATCCTTTTGCTTCGGAAAGCTGATGCCGTAGATGCGCGTAAGCTGTTTGTTCTTTTCATCGCCGCGCCAGTAGGCACCGGCAATGCTCATCAGCTTAACGGCCTTTACAATTCCGGTATTTGGAATATGGCCTCCGCGGCACAAATCGGTAAAGGTATCGTGGTCGCAGAAGGTAATCGTTCCGTCTTCCAGGTTTTCGATCAGTTCAACCTTATATTCGTTGTCCTGTTTTTTATAAAAATCCAATGCCTCCGCTTTTGTGGACTCACGCATGGAGAACTCGTGTTTTCCGCGAGCAATTTCCAGCATCCTGTCCTCAATTTCTTTAAGGTCTTTTTCCGAAATGGTCCTGTCGCCAAAATCCACATCGTAATAAAATCCGTTCTCAATGGCCGGGCCAATGGTCAATTTTATGCCTGGGTACAATTCCTCCAGTGCCTGTGCAAGTATGTGCGCAGACGAATGCCAAAACGCCTTTTTCCCCTCGTCATTATTCCAGGTATAAAGCACCAAGCTTCCGTCTTCAACTAATGGCGTGGCCGTTTCAATGGTTTTGCCGTTAAAGGACGCCGAGATCACGTTGCGCGCAAGTCCCTCGCTAATACTTTTGGCCACGTCCATAGGCGTAACCCCTGCATCAAAATGCTTTACACTTCCGTCTGGTAAGGTAATGGCTATCATATACTGAAAAATTTTAGGGTGCAAAGATACTATTAGTTTCGGCGGTGTGCAATAACCACTTTATTGATTATGATTATTTTTTGGGCGTTCCCCATAACCGTTTTTGCGGTTATGGGGCAGGCTTTCACTACTCGCTTCCCAATGCGCTAAAATGGCGCATTGGGAGAGCTCAAACATGCCGTTCAATCCTTAACGCAGGGCTAATTCCGAAAATAGTATATATATTAAGGTATAGTGAGGGCCCAAAAATATTTTCGGGGCTAAGTTATGGCGTTTCAAACGCTTAGTTAACCGCTGAAAAAATATTTCAAAATAAATGCATATTAAATTTGCGGGAATGAAAAAGCAATCTATATTTGCACCCGCTTAAAAGAACAAATAGTAACGTTCTGCAAAGCAAAAATAACGCTCTTAATTTTTTTTTGAAATATTTTTTAAAAAAGTATTGCAGGTTTAAAAAAGAGTTGTACATTTGCACCCGCTAAAACAATGAGTGACTACAAAACACGATTTGAAAGCGCGCAAAATAAGAAATAAAAGTTCATTGAGATATTGAAATTGACAGCGTATGTCTGCGTTCCGTTTACGGTTCGCGGGCAGACATTAGAAAACTAAACTAAGTGAGAATCCCGAGATTTTTTTTGAGAGTCGGGCTCTTTATGGAGTATGGTCGCAATATTATTGAAGATCCTACGATGAAG
>NZ_JAQQTG010000049.1 GCF_028561335.1 Aequorivita todarodis
TTGGTTGTAGGATTGAAAATTGGTATTCATATCTTTGATTGTCAGTACTTAAAGATAAAAAATAACCAATTTTTAAGCAAGCTTTTTAATAGAAAAAGCCGCCCCAGGTTTTGAGACGGCTTCTTTTAAAAAGCGGTTAATTGTAATATTTAACCCAATTTATCCAAATCTATTTCGTCAATTGCGTCCCAAGTTTCATCAATATCCATGTTGTTTCCTTTGGCTTCCAGATAGAAACGGTTGCCTTCCATCAATTGAATAGTACTGTTGTTGTTTCCTGAACGATATTCCTCAATAGCTTTTGTGCCATTCTTGGTTACGGTCCTTCGGGAGCCGTTTTCACTTTCTTCCTCAAAATCTTGGCTCATTACCATCCGAATGCCTGCCGTGGCCGCCGCGCCCACTTGGCCAGCGCCGTCAATGATGCTGATGGTGAATTTTTTCGATTTGTCTTCATTGGCATAAGCTGCTTCAATAGAGGCAATGCCCATCATCCCGGCTTGGCCGGCTTTATAGCTGATGCGTTTCATTCCATTTACCTCATCGGGCAGCCAAGCTTTTAATTCCTCGTTGGTGAGCGGGGTTGCTTCTTGCAGTTCTTTGATGTCGTCCTGCATTTTGGTCATTTCTTCCACCGCATTGGAGGTATTTGAAACCGCCTCTTTGGTTTCTTTTATTTTTTTGCTCACGGGATTGTCTTTACAGCTTACAAAAGCCGAAAAAACAAAAAGAGCCAATAGATACTTTTTCATAATTGAAGGTTTTAATTAATGATTAATTTTGTTGAATTTCAAACACTAATATAATCAATATCAATAAAATATCGATAGCATGTGAAAAAGTTATCGTGAAGCATTACATTTCGGAAGCTATCTTTTCCAGTTCGGCATACCAGTTTTCGCCGAATTTGCGGATAAGGGCAGTTTTCACAAATTTATAAACGGGCACTTGCAGCTCTTTTCCCAAAGTACAGGCATCATCACAAATGGGCCAGCGGTGGTAGTTTACCGCTGCAAATTCACTGTATTCTTGTACCCGAACAGGATATAGATGACAAGAAATAGGTTTTCTGAACCCGACAGCTATCGGGTCGATGGCGCCAGCATTGAAGGCATCTTCAATGCCACAGCTTGCAATGCCTTTGTCCGTAAAAGTTACGTAAGCACATTCCTTTCCTTCCACGAGTGGAGTTTCCAGTTCGCCGAGCTCGGTTTTAATGTGAGTGCCCTGTTTTTCAATGGCAGCAATACCTTCGGGGCGAAGGAAAGGCTTCACTTTTGGGTAAATATCCCTAAGAATTTTTACCTCCGCTTCAGTAACAGGAGCTCCCGCTTCACCTTCAATGCAGCATGCACCTTTGCAGGCGTTGAGGTTGCACACGAAATCCTTTTCGATTAAATCTTCGGAGACTATTGTCTTGCCAAGTTGAAACATGCGGCAAAGATAAATTGTTTCGGCATTCCATTCCGAAGAAATTGTGCTTTTATTAACCATGTTTTATTTTACGCCAACGGGAATTATTGTCTAATTTTGCGGGCTCAAAAAGAAAAGGATGAATTTCAACTTTAAGGAAATAGCTACGGCCACAATGGTGCTTTTTGCCGTAATCGATATAATAGGGAGTATCCCCATCATTATCGGTCTGCGCGAAAAAGCCGGGCATATTAACTCTGGGAAGGCTTCAATAATTGCCGCAATTGTAATGATTGTATTTCTTTTTTTAGGCGAAAGTATTCTGCATCTTATAGGTGTAAACGTCAATGAATTTGCAGTGGCGGGTTCTTTGATACTTTTCTTTATTGCCTTGGAAATGATTCTTGGGGTAACCCTTTTTAAGGAAGGAGATACCACGCCCGATTTGGCTTCTATCTTTCCGTTGGCATTTCCGTTGCTTGCCGGGCCGGGAAGTTTAACGACCCTACTTTCACTGCGGGCCGAGTATGCCATCGAAAATATTATTGTGGCAATACTTGTGAATATTGTAATTATTTATGCCGTTTTGAAAACTTCTGCCCGGTTGCAACGCTTTTTGGGAAAGAACGGAATTGCGGTAATCCAAAAAATATTTGGTGTAATTTTGCTGGCCATTGCGGTGAAGCTTTTCACCTCAAATATTCAAGAACTTTTTAATTAATTTAAAAGTTGTGGAACAAAGAGGGCGAATTTTTTTTCTTGCCCCATTCACATAAAAAGAACCATACAATGAAAATTTTCATCTACATTTTAATGGCTTGTGCTGCAGGACTTGTTGTTTTCAACAGTACAAAACTAAATTTTGACCATTTGCTTGAAGGCGATAGCTCTGTTGCGGCAGTAGGTATTTTGGCTGGATTGTGTGCTTTACTGGCACTTGGTATTTTGCTTATTTCTAAAAAAATTGCTTCCAAAGTAAAAAAATAGTCTTTTACTTTTTGTCCAAATGATTTTTTGCCTCCAGTTCCAAGACCTTTAAGAGCATGGGGTCTGTTTCGTTGAGAATTATTTCGTACTCATTCGGGCCGAAAAGCTGTTGGGCGATGTTCGCTTTCAGCGTTCTTTTAAGCTCTTCGGTATAATTTGAAAGATCTATCTGGGCTTCGTTGAATTTAGCGTATTCAATAAATTCCTTTGAAAGGGCGTCGTCCACTTTAAAATTCTTCCTAAAATCATCGAATTTAATTCCCTTAAAAAAGGTTCTGTTCTTTTCGAGATATTCAAAGATGAAGTAACTCATAAACCCGCTGCGAGCAACATATTGCAGGGTTTCATTTTCCACGCTCGTATCTTTCGGCACAAAAACATCTGGAATAATTCCACCGCCACCATACACCACTTTTCCTTTAGGGGTAACATATTTCAGGGAATCGGCAACCTTGATACTATCTGCGTGTATCAATTCGCCGTTGCGGTACCGTTTTTCATAATCGCTGTAATAGGTGTCATTTCCTTTCCCGTATGGCCGTTGAATGGAACGGCCCGTCGGGGTATAATAGCGGGCAATGGTCAAACGCACCGCGCTGCCATCGCCGAGTGACATTTCGCGCTGCACCAATCCTTTTCCGAAAGAGCGGCGACCGATGATGGTTCCTTTGTCATTGTCTTGAAGCGCACCAGCCACAATTTCGCTGGCAGAAGCCGAGTTTTCGTTTATTAGCACATAGAGTTTTCCGTGTTCAAAATCGCCACGGCGGGTCGCGTATGTTTTATTGATTTCGCCACTTTTATTTTTTGTGATAAGAACGAGTTTGTCGTTTTCCAAAAACTCATCAACTACCCTTTCGGCAGTTGAAATATAGCCTCCCGGGTTGCCGCGGAGGTCCAAAACAAGTTTTGTGATGCCTTGGTCTTTCAGCTTTTCGAGGGCGCTTTCAAATTCTTTATAAGTGGTTTCAGAAAAGCGGTTCAGTTTTATATATCCCAAATCGTCGGCCAATTTATAGGAAGCGTCCACGCTTACCAGCGGCACTTGTTTTCTCCGCACCTTTATTTCCAAGGTCTTGTTTTCACTGGGGCGATAAACGTCCAGCGCAACTTTGCTGTTTATTTCGCCTTTCAGATAATTTGAGATGCTGTCGCGCTGGACCAATTCACCAAAAAGTTTTTTTCCGTCGGCATAAAGGATTCTGTCGCCTCCTTTTATCCCTGCCTTTTCTGCGGGACCGCCTTCAATGGCGCGGATTACGGCAATGGTATCTTTATAAACATAAAAGCTAACGCCAATGCCCGTGAAGGCGCCACGCATATCGTCTGCATTGTGCTGGTATTCGCTTTTGGGAATATACACCGAATGTGGATCGAGGTTTTCAAGAATTCCGTTTACCGTAACATCCACGATGCTGTCCGTATTTACATTGTCCACATATTCGTAATCTATATAATCTATAAGCCTATTGAGCTTGTCTTTTTTTGAGCTAGTGGCAAAGATTTTTTCGGTATTATCGTGAAAATTGAGTTTGGACCCAATAAAAACACCCGCGGCAAGTGCCAACCCGATCCATAGAGGCAAGTATTTTTTTTGATTTCCCATTATTCTATATCCAAATCTGTAATGTGTTGTATGCTTACTCCGGCTTTCTCAAGAAAGGTAATGCCCGAGTTGTCTTTATATTCGTTGTAATAAACCAATCTTTTTATACCTGCTTGGTGTATCAATTTGCTACATTCCTTGCAGGGCGACATGGTTATGTAAAGCGTTGCGCCCTGACAGGCCTGGGTTGACGACGCCACTTTTAAAATTGCATTTGCTTCGGCATGCAGCACATACCATTTTGTGTAGCCTTCGTCGTCCTCACAAATATTTTCAAACCCGGTAGGCGTGCCGTTATAACCATCGCTGATAATCATTTTGTCCTTTACAATAAGCGCGCCAACCTGTCTGCGCTTGCAATAGGAAAGTTTGCTCCACTCTTGGGCCATCCGCAGATAGGCAATATCGTATTTGCGTTGTTTGCTGTCCTTCATACTTTTATATAGGTAGCGAAATTACTGGGAAGTTACGCCACTGCCAAAAAAAATGTTGTTAAGTTATTGCCAAAGAAGTTGAGGGGCCTATGAGTTTAAAAAGTTTAGGGGAAAAGTGGGGAACTCTAATTTTATTTATGAAGCCGCCCGGGCTCCCTTTTACCCTGTTTCGCGAATCTCTTCTCAAAAAATCCAATTGTTTATGAGCATCGGTATAACCATTCCTATAACTAATGAAGAAACCACCAGTACCCAATCTCTTTTGTTGAAACGGAAGATGGTTTGAAAGATAAAGGCGATAATCAAAATAATAATGACCACTATAATCTGTGCGGCTTCAATGCCAAGGGCGAATTCGAGCAATGGCAGAAAGCCTCCGCCACTGTCCAATGCAGTAAAGAACGAGGCAAACCCCAATCCGTGAATCAATCCGAAGAAAAGAGTTACCATATAAAAAAGGCCCATTTTTTCAACTTTCTTTTCTTTTCCTGCTGTAAAAAGGTTGAAAAGAGCCGTGACTAAAATAGTAACCGGAATTAAAAATTCGATGACCCTGCCCGAAACACTAATTACGTTATAACTGGCCAAAAGCAATGAAACCGTATGCCCCAGCGTAAATAGGGTAACAAGGAGCAACAATCTTTTCCAAGAGGAAAAAGTATAGGCAGCACAAAGCACGATCAAAAAGAGAATGTGGTCGTAGGCCTTCCAATCCAGCACGTGGTGGAGGCCAAGATTAAAATACAACCAAAAATCAGACATTGGGGATGATGTTTTTCAAGATTTGCCCAAATATAGTGATTGTAATCAATATTCTTAGCTTGAAAAACACACTTTTAAAAATTCAAATAATCACCCGCACTTCGCCCAACTGCTGAACCCGATACGGAAACAGTTCGCCCGGAGCGCCTATAAACATAAAGTTGATCGGGATCTTCCACCGCTTTGACAATTCCTTTATTTTTTCGGGACCAAAAATGCCCGGCTCCTCCACAAATTGGATTTTGATGTCGGGATACATGCGGTTCAGGACCTCAATGTCATTTTTTAGATTGTTCGCCACTTTCATCCCTTCATCGAGTACGGCAACAATTTTCAATCTCTTGGTAGGCTCGTTGTGTTTTATGTACTGCATTACCTTATTCAGGGTTTCCACGTTATCGTTATTGGTAAAAAACACAAACTGTTTGTTGGTGAGTCGCTGCAACTTGTTTTTCGTGATTTGGTTCCATTTTTTAAAAAACTTGTTGTCATCGGGAGCGATATATTCTATGAACCTGAGAGCCGCCTTCAGTATATAATGATGGTAAAGCATAAAAAACACAACCAGCAAGGTAGGGACCAAGTATTCAAAAAAGGTTATTAGAAAACCCGGGTTCAAAATAATATTGCCCAACAGTGCGGCAATAACCGAGGCAATGGCAAGAATTACTGCCAAATAGGAAGCGCGCTCAGGCCGCGGAAGGTTTTTTCGATTTACTTTCAACAACAAGTTACCAATCCCAAAAAGTACCATCACCGATAGAAAAGCAATGGTATAGACCCCCGCCAATGAAGGCAAATCGCCATGCGTCACCACGAGAATGGAAGTGCATAGCGCGAAGAATAGAATGAAAATTAAATAGGGGCTTTTCTTTTTGTTCCTTTTCAGTAAAAAACTGGGAAGCACCCGATCCAGTGCCATGCGTTCCATCAAGCCACCCACGCCCACATAGGAGGTTAGGACGGCACCGCTCAAAACCAGGGCGGCGTCAATTCCTATTAAAAAGGAGAGCCAATGGCCGCCCGAAGTTTCCCCAAGAAAGGAGAGCAGCGCGTCCTGATTGTTGTTTACTATTTCCTGGGGAAGCAGCCCCAAGGCCAAAAAAGCGATAAGCGGATTAAAAATGCTCACTACGATCCACATATTGCGCAGCGTTTTAGGGAATACTCCGGGCTGTTGCTCCTCCACGTAATTTGCCGAACTTTCAAAGCCACTAATGCCCAGCATGGCTGCTGAAAAGCCAAAAAAGAGCGCCATGGTAATGCTTCCGCCAACGGGCATTTTAAAATTTGCAATCAAGGTTTCAAAACCGTTGCTGAAGAAAAAGTAGAGGCAAAATCCACACAAAAGCGTAAGGGAAAGAAGATGGAACAGAAAAATAGCAACGGCCACTTTTGAGGATTCGCCTATACCCAATATAACCAAGCCCATAAACAACAGCAAAAGGCCTATAGTAACCGGAAACACGGGGATTGCTCCCCAAACACTGTGGGCATATTTAACGGCCTCGCTTGCGGAAAGCACTGCCGTGGCCATATAGGACAGGACGGTCAAGGCCGCCGCAACCGAGGCTGTGGATTTTTTGGTGGTGTTTAAAAGCGCATTGTAGGCTCCCCCGTTTAAAGGCAGGGCGCCAACTACCTCGCCGTAGATTTTTCGGAAAAGAAACAAAACGCCGGCAACCATCAAAAGCGAGATCCACGCGTATTGGCCTGCATAAAAAATGGCAAGTGCCGAAACATATAAACATGAAGAACTAATGTCGTTGCCACAGATAGCGGTGGCTTCCAGTTGGTTTAGTTTTTTAGGCATTTTTTGGGATTGAAAGATTAAAGGTAAGAACACAAAAAAACTTTTATGAAAAAGATTTTGTTAAAATTTAGGAAGGAAAAAGTAATTCAGTTTAAATGTAAATAAGAATATTGTTTTATTTCTTAGAGAGAAAAACAAGATTTGGAAATATTTGATTGGCTCACAGAAAAAACAACATTTCTATTGAGGTTCTGTATTTTGAGCCGGTTCCAAGGCTTCAATGGGACTGGTATAATTAAAAAACCCCCCAACAATTTCTGTTAGGGGATTTTGTACTCAAGGTGGGAATCGAACCCACACTCCCGAAAGAACTGGATTTTGAATCCAGCGCGTCTACCAATTCCGCCACTCGAGCAAACGGGAGGCAAAAATAAACAATTATTTATAATTTACTTAAAAATTTATCCAGCTATTTTTTTAAAAATCACTAACTATTAATTTTTACCTTTGTTGCCTAAATAACCCAAAACCACAAATTATGTCAACCGCTGTTCCGGAACCAAAGATTTTTGCCTGTAAACAAAGTGAAGAGCTCGCGCAGGACATTGCAGATGCCTTCGGAATACCTTTGGGAAAGGTAATAACATCTCATTATAGCGATGGTGAATTTCAGCCTTCCTTTGAAGAATCCGTTCGCGGAAGTCGCGTCTTTTTAATTGGTTCCACCTTTCCGAACAGCGACCATTTAATGGAGCTTTTGCTGATGATAGACGCCGCAAAGCGAGCTTCGGCAAGACATATTACAGCCGTATTGCCTTACTTTGGTTGGGCGCGTCAAGATCGAAAAGATAAGCCGCGTGTGCCGATTGCCGCAAAGTTGGTCGCAAAAATGCTTGAAACCGCAGGAGCAACACGTATCATTACAATGGATTTGCATGCAGACCAGATTCAAGGTTTCTTTGAAAAACCAGTGGACCATCTTTTTGCCTCAACCATATTTCTTCCTTATTTAAGAAGTTTTAAACTTGACAATCTTACAATAGCTTCTCCTGATATGGGCGGTTCAAAACGTGCCTATGCCTATTCAAAATTTTTGGAAAGCGATGTGGTAATCTGCTACAAGCAGCGTGAAAAAGCAAATGTAATCTCGCACATGGAACTGATTGGTGATGTAAAAGGGAAAAACGTCGTTTTGGTTGATGATATGGTTGATACAGCCGGCACCCTCACTACCGCTGCCGATTTGATGATGGAGCGCGGTGCTTTGAGTGTTCGCGCGGTTTGTACGCACCCATTGCTTTCTGGAAATGCTTACGAGCGAATTGAAAAATCGCAAATGCTCGAACTGATCGTTTCAGATTCCATTCCTACCAAACCGAGCAAGAAAATTAGGGTTATAAGTTGCGCAAAATTGTTTGCAGATGTTATGTTGAGCGTAAATGCCAACAAGTCTATAAGCGGCAAGTTTTTAATGTAAATTTCTTCACACGGAAAAAATCAAATTTCCTAAACCGATAATCCAAAATAAAATTTATCTTTGCACTCCCTAAAAAACAGCTTTTTAGGGAGTTTTTTAATAAATAAACAATTCAAACAAAATGAAATCTATTACAATTAAAGGATCACAAAGAGAAAGCGTGGGCAAAAAGGCAACGAAAGCCCTACGTAATGCTGGAATGGTTCCTTGCGTAGTTTACGGAGGGGATGAGCCAATTAGCTTTTCAGCAGAAGAAATTGCATTTAAAGACTTGGTTTACACTCCAGACGTACACACGGTTGTAATCAACCTGGGAGGCACAAAAATTAACGCCATCCTTCAGGATATACAATTTCACCCAGTGACTGACCGTATTCTTCACATCGATTTTTACCAAATTTTTGATGACAAGGAAGTAACTATGGAAATTCCGGTGCGTACCGTTGGTAACTCCCGCGGTGTTCGTAACGGTGGGGTTTTGCGTATTGTTACACGTAAACTTCGTGTGAAGGCTTTGCCAGAAAATCTACCGGATTTTATTGAGGCAGACATTACCGAAATGCGTATTGGTAACAAAATGTACACAAAGTCACTTAAAACTGACAATTACAAAATCATGCACCCAGATAACACCGTTATCTGTCAGGTTAGAACTTCACGTACCGCCATTGTGGACGAAGTTGAAGAAGAAGATGAAACTGCTGAAGGTGCAGAAGGAGAAGAAGTTCCAGCTACAGAAACCGATGATGTTGCTGCAGTAAAGGAATAAATTTCTTTTTAAGAAGATTACCCAAAAGCATCCCGTTAATTCGGGGTGCTTTTTTTATTTTTACCGAAGATTGACAGTAGTATGTTTTCATTTTTCAAAAAACTTTTTTCGGCAAAAACTGTCGATACTATTTCAGAAGAAACAGATCCAATGAAGAAATTCCTTATTGTGGGCCTTGGCAATATTGGCCCAAAATACGCAAACACCCGCCACAACATCGGTTTTAAAGTGGTCGATTTTTATGCCGAAAAGAATTCACTTTCGTGGGAAACGGCAAAATTGGGCGACGTTACTTCGCATAAAGTAAAAGGAAGAACGCTCATATTTCTGAAGCCGAGCACGTATATGAATTTAAGCGGAAAGGCCGTAAATTACTGGCTTGAAAAAGAAAAAGTTCCGTTGGAAAATATGCTGGTGATTACGGACGATTTAAATTTGGCTTTTGGAACCATTCGCGTAAAAACCAAAGGCAGCGACGGCGGGCACAACGGATTGAAGGATATTCAGAATACGCTGCAAACCACCAATTACAACCGTTTCCGTTTCGGGATAAGCGATGCTTTTTCGAAAGGACGACAGGTAGATTACGTTTTGGGCGAATGGGAAGCCGAAGAGGAAAAACAACTGCCCGAGCGGCTGGAGTTAAGCTGCAAGATTATAGAATCCTTTGCCCTCGCGGGGATGAATATTACGATGAACACATATAACGGCAAATAATTTTGAAGAAATATCCATCAGCTTCCGCATATAAAAATTCCCGCCAAAGTGTGGTCACAATCGGCACTTTTGATGGCGTGCATATTGGCCACAAAGCCATTTTGAAGCGTTTGGTAGAAACCGCAAAAAAGGAAAATCTGGATTCCGTGGTGCTTACTTTTTTCCCACATCCGCGGATGGTGCTTCAGCAAAATGTGGATATAAAATTGATAAACACCATCGAAGAGCGCACCGAACTGCTCGAAAACACAGGGCTGGACCATTTGGTTATCCATCCGTTTACCCACGCTTTTTCACGATTGACCGCTTTGGAATACGTGCGCGATATTTTGGTAAATAGTTTAAAGGCGAAAAAAATCATCATCGGTTACGACCACCGCTTCGGAAGAAACCGAAATGCCGATATTGAGGATTTAAAGGAATTCGGAAAAACCTATAATTTTGAAGTGGAGGAAATTTCAGCAAAGGAAATTGACGATGTGGCCATCAGTTCCACAAAAATCCGCAAATCCTTGAACGAAGGCGATATTGAAACGGCCAACAATTATTTGGGGTATAACTTTATGATTTCGGGTGAAGTGGTAAAGGGAAAAGCCATTGGCCGAACTATAAATTACCCTACGGCGAATTTGAAATTGAAGGAAAACTACAAACTCATTCCCAAAAACGGCGTTTATATTGTAGAATCCACAATTGAAGGCGAAAAAAAATTTGGAATAACAAGCATCGGCACCAATCCCACCGTTGGCGGAACCGAAAAAACCATCGAAACACATTTTCTCAATTTCAATAAAGACCTTTACGGAAAGGAAATAACCATTGCGTTTTTAAAATACATCCGCGACGAGGAAACGTTTGATTCGGTGGAAATTCTAAAACAAGAAATTGAAAAGGACGAAACCTTCGCAAAGCAATTTTTAAAGGACCGTGGATAAATTTCTTTTCAAACAAATTGACAATATTGGTTTGGTCCTTTTTAGGGCCGTTTTTGGTCTTTTGATTACCATCGAGGCTTTTGGAGCAATTGCCACAGGGTGGGTACGGCGTACACTGGTAGAGCCGCCTTTCACTTTCAACTTTATTGGGTTTGACTTTTTGCAACAACTGCAAGGGCCCGGAATGTATTATTACTTCGTGATAATGGGTATTTTCGGGATTTTTGTGATGCTTGGTTTTAAGTATAGGTTCAGCATGATAGCCTATGCGCTAATGTGGACCTGCGTATATTTAATGCAGAAAAGCAGCTACAATAACCATTATTACCTAATGATGCTGCTGTGCTGGATTATGGCCTTTCTTCCCGCCAACCGATGGTTTTCAGTGGATGCAAACCTAAATCCTGAAATTAAATCGCCGTCCATGCCGCGCTGGGTGCTGTTGATTTTGATTTTGCAGGTATGGATAGTTTATACCTACGCCTCCATCGCAAAACTATACCCCGATTGGCTCGATGCCTCCATGCCGGCACTGTTGATGGCCGGGAAAAAAAATTATTGGCTCATTGGCGAATTTTTGCAGCAAAACTGGGTGCATTGGGCCATTGCTTATACGGGTATTTTTTTCGATTTGCTCATAGTGCCGTTAATGCTGTGGAAACGTACGCGCTTATTGGGTTTTATAATTTCCGTGTTTTTTCATCTTTTCAACTCAATCGTCTTTCAGATTGGCATTTTTCCGTATATGTCCATTGCGTTCGCACTGTTTTTCTTTTCTCCGGAAATACTCAAAAAACGATTTCTCCCGAAGAAAAAATTATATACGGGCAATGCGGTAATCGTGCCGAAATACAAAAACCTGTTGCTTGCGGTTTTTGGGATTTATTTCGCCTTTCAAATAGGTTTACCGCTGCGGCATTGGTTCTTTAAGGACGATGTGCTTTGGACCGAAGAAGGCCACAGGCTTAGCTGGCGGATGATGCTCCGTTCCAAAAGCGGAAGTCTTACAGTGTGGGTAAAAAATAAGCCTGATGGTGAAAAGAGACGGTACAATTATAGTGAGCTTTTGGGTCCCAAGCAACAAGGCTCCGTCGCTACAAAGCCAGATGTTATGTGGCAACTTGCCCAAAAAATAAAAGCAGTGGAAGCTAAAAAAGGGAATGATGTGGCTGTGTATATGGAAGCTTCCGTTCGCGTAAATCACGGTAAATACCACCCCTTTACCGATCCAACCGTAGATTTGGCCGCCGAGCCATGGCATCCCTTTAAGCATAGTGAATGGATTTTGCCCTCGCCGGAGGATTATAATGAAAAGCCAGTAAAAGAATAAGGCGATTTTCCTAACTTTGCGCTTCAAAATATTTTAGGAAAATGCTACAAGTAACCGACATCCGAGAAAACAAAGAGAAATATATAAAAGCCCTTGCCAAACGCGGCATAGATGCTGCTTCCGTTTTGGAAGAAGTTTTAAATGCGGATGAAGAACGCCGAGCTTCACAAGCGCAGCTGGATGAGGTTTTGGCACAGAGCAATTCCTATTCAAAGGAAATCGGGAAACTTTTTCAAAGTGGCGAAGTCCAAAAAGCAAACGAACTAAAAGAGAAAACAGTTGAATTGAAGGAGTCCTCAAAACAACTGAACGAGCAAATGCTTGCCGCTGCCGAAAAATTGCAGCAATTACTTTATACGCTTCCAAACATTCCGAATGATTTGGTGCCTGCCGGAACTGATGAAAACGACAACGAAGAAGTTTTCAAGGAAGGCGAAATTCCAAAACTTGTTGATGGCGCGCTACCGCATTGGGAACTTGCCAAAAAATACGATTTGATTGATTTTGAACTCGGCGTAAAAATTACGGGCGCAGGTTTTCCTGTTTACAAAGGGAAGGGCGCGCGTCTGCAACGGGCGTTGATTACCTACTTTTTGGATAAAAACACAAAAGCCGGTTATACCGAATATCAAGTGCCGCATCTGGTGAACGAAGCTTCGGGCTATGGCACCGGCCAACTTCCGGACAAGGAAGGGCAGATGTACCATGTGGGCATTGACGATCTTTATTTAATCCCTACCGCTGAGGTTCCCGTAACAAATATGTTCCGTGGCGATTTACTGAACCATTCCGAATTGCCAATTACCTGCACAGGCTATACGCCTTGTTTTAGAAGAGAAGCAGGAAGCTACGGCGCGCACGTTCGCGGTCTAAACCGTTTGCACCAATTTGATAAGGTGGAAATCGTCCGCATCGAGCATCCTGATAATTCCTACCAAGCTTTGGACGGAATGGTAGAGCACGTAAAGGAAATTCTTCGCGAATTGAAATTGCCATACCGAATTCTTCGCCTATGCGGCGGCGATTTGGGCTTTACTTCAGCATTGACGTATGATTTCGAAGTATTTTCAACCGCGCAGGACCGTTGGCTGGAAATTTCATCATGTTCAAATTTTGAAACCTTCCAAGCCAATAGATTGAAACTTCGTTTTAAGGACAAAGACGGTAAAAACAAACTCGCGCACACATTGAATGGAAGTGCTTTGGCATTGCCGCGTGTTCTGGCGGGCATTCTTGAAAACTACCAAACCGAGGATGGAATAAAAATCCCGGAAGTCTTGGTTCCGTATTGCGGGTTTGATTTTATAGACTAATTTTTTAGTGTAGTAAACAGCAAAAACCCCAAAAGTCTCAAGAACCTTTGGGGTTTGTTGTATTTAAATATATCAAATTTTCTACTCTTTCGGTGCAGACATAGTTGTGTATTCCAAAACAAGGGCACTCAGCCAGTCCCAATTAATGGATTTGTAAGGATATTTTGCCATAAACTCGGCATTGTCGCCAAAAAGGAATTCATAATTTTCCTCAAAATCACTTTTAGGAAGCCAGATTACTTTATCGCCTTTTTGCACGTAGTATGATTTTACGACACCGCCGCCAATAGTAGGGCCAGGCCCCATTTTAAACCCTGAGGATTCTTTGGCAAAAGGATCGTGGTAAACAGAGATTATTTGGCTGAAGTCTGGATTGATCAACTGCATCAAAAACTCCCTTTCGTCTTTTTTGTTTTTCAGGGAAACCTTTTGGTTTACGAAATAAATCTGGTCATTGCTCGTAATTTTCTTTACACTGTTTCTTCCGCCCATCCCGAAGTTGCTGAATTTTTTGGACACTTTTCCAAATTTTTCAAAACCGCTTGCATATAGATAAGCTTCGGCAATTTGCTGTGCGTCGTAGGTCTCCTTATTGCCCGTTACACTGTCCTTAAAAACAATTTGGGCAATCTGGCCTTTTTTGGTTACAACACCTTTGCAATACCCTTTGTGTTCGGAACCATCTTTCATAATAACGGTTGATACTTTTTTTGTGGCCGGTTGGTCAAAACCTTCACTGAAATAATACGCTTTAAGCATATCGCGTTCTTCGTCGGTATATTTCACCTTGTCTTGCGCAAAGGCAAAACCGCAGGCCATCATAAATACAATTGATAAAAATTTTAGTTTCATAATGTTGAGATTTATTGGTTGCTGAAACAATATTCCAACATTAATTTGAAACGGAGCATTTTTTTTCTGGAAAATCGTTCCCCAAGGCATCAAAATACGGCATATGCCCTATAAAGTTTAGCGCCACTTCGAATTTTAAAAGGAAAAAGGAGCCCGATTCGGCTCCCTTTTCGCTAAAGATGTTCTGGAATTTACTACGCTTTTTTATAGCTGGTGTAATACTCTTCCATCAAATTCATCAAAGCTTTTACCAAATCCTTGGTTTCGAGCAACAGGCTGAAATACAAAGTGGTGTTTTTCGGGCTCGATTCTTCGGTGCGGGTTCGGGCTATCTGCTTTTCAATCTTGTTTGAAAGACTTGCGAAGATTTCCTCTTTTTTAGAAAGTACATTCCCGATTCGCTGGAATTCTTTTTTGTGGAAAATATCCTCAATTTCATTTAAGAGTTCTTCCAAATGTTGGTCTATTTCCTGCAAATCTTTAATTTGGTTGAAGCGAAGCGCTTTGTGATTGTTGTTCACATGCTTGTAACTCGCCTTCGAAATGAATTCCAAGGACTGCACAACATCGGTCAAATACCCTAAAATCACGATATAGAAATTACTTCCCCGGACGCTGGTTTCGTCAAGATTCTTAATGAAATAGAAAATGTTGTCGCGCAGTTCTTCCACTTCATCGTTCAATTTATTTACCCCTTTTTTGCTCTTTTTCAGTTTTTTGGTGTCCTGTTTGGCAAGGCCGCGAAGCATATCGCTGTAAATTTTGTTGGAACGTGAAACCACATTGCTGATGTTTTCGGCACTTTCCTGGATTATTCCCTGAACGGTTTTGCTTTCGGTTTTCTTCAAGCCACTTTTATCCAGTTTTAGTTTCACTTTGTTTTTGTGCGAAAGATAATTCCGAACCAACAAAAGGATAGCCAATAACAGCAATACGGCAATCATTGCGCCCCTTCCTATATAAATTAAATAGGCGAGCGTTCCTGCAGCAACAAAAGCTACAAAAGCCGTAAAAAACCAACCGCCGATAACGTTGAGCACGCCGGCAACCCTGTAAACTGCGCTTTCACGGCCCCATGCTCTGTCGGCCAAGGATGTACCCATAGCCACCATAAAGGTTACATAGGTTGTGGAGAGCGGCAATTTCATAGAAGTTGCGGTTGCAATCAATATACCTGCAACCATTAGGTTTATGGAGGCACGGATCATGTCAAAAGCAGGCAACTCATAGGTTTTATGCTTCGGAAGGTTAACAACGGGTTTTTCAAACCGCTTGTCTATTTTTGTTTGAAGCGATTTGGGGAGAATGAACTCAAAATAGGTCGCAATCTGGGTGCTCGATTTTACCAAAAACCGCGAAAGCATATTCGGGCTGAACTTTTCGTGCCCTTCGCCTTGACGTGCAAGGTCTATCTCGGTATCAGAAACGGTACGTGCTTTTTTGGAAAACCAAAGGGTAAGTACCATAATACCACCCGCAATAAATAGAAGCAAGGGTTCTGCGGGCACCTGATCTGCCAGACTGTGCATATTGTAATCTGAAGCCGCCACCCCGGAAGCTGCCCAATCTATGTAACTATGGTAGGCCGCCATCGGTACGCCTATAAAGTTTACCAAATCGTTCCCCGCAAACGCCAGGGCAAGACTGAAAGTACCTACAGCAATTACGATTATGAGAATGTTCTTTTTGAAAATCATCATAAAAAGCTGTGAGAATACCGTCCAGAATATGAAGCTGCCGCCGATAAGCAACCAAGTGTCGCTTTCAATAATGTTTTTAAAACTTCCGTAAAATGGCGTACCCTTTAATCCTTTTACGAGGATGAAATAACTAATACAGGTAAGGGCCAAACCACCAAAAATAGCCCCGAAATATTTCATCTTCCGTTCTACATGAAATGTAAACACGAGCCTTGAGAGGTACTGCACGACCGCACCCACGGTAAACGCAATTACCACGGAGAGTAGGATTCCCGTGATGATTTCTACCGCTTTTTCGGTGTTGATGTATTTTGTGATGGCTGAAATGGTCTCCGCATCGTTATGGCCTATTTTTATCAATGCCATAATAACGGCAGCTCCCAAAAGTTCAAAAACGATGGAGACCGTGGTAGATGTGGGCAACCCAATAGTGTTAAAGAAATCGAGCAGTAAGATATCGGTTATCATTACCGCCATAAAGATGATCATGATTTCATCAAAGTAAAACTCGCCGGGGACAAAGATACCTTTCCGCGCTACTTCCATCATCCCGCTTGAGAAAACGGCCCCAATGAAAATTCCCAAACTGGCGATTATCAAAATGGTCCTAAAGGAAAGTGCCTTGGAACCGATGGCGGAATTTAGAAAGTTTACGGCATCGTTACTTACCCCAACCACCAAATCTGCAATAGCAAGTGCGGCAAGCGCCACGATCATTAATAAGTAGATATTATCCATTCTGGTTTTTATTAAATTGGTGCAAATTTCCCATTTAAATCAGGAATGATTGTTACCAAATTGTTATCTGTATTTTAAAAATCTATTTGAAAGCGCCCCTGTAAAATTGTTGCGTTTCCTTGGTCTTTAATATCTGCCCAAATATAGTTTACCATTAAACGGGTTGCCGGATTCAAATACCAATTCAAGCCCAAAGCAAGGTCCGACTGTTTTCCGCCAAAGATTGATTTATCGGTCAAATCTGTTTCCGAATAACGCACAGCCACCTCCCAAGCTCCGGCGCCGCTGGCTTTTCCGCCGAAATTTCGATTGGGTTTTACCCTGTCAAAACCTTCGTATGAACTTTTATAGTTTTTGCTTTCACCCGTTATAAAAAAGCTCGCTTCGCCATAAAAATTGGAAAAAGCGAAGTCATCGGCAATGGTTTTTACGGTAGCGTTTAAATATTCCCCCTGAAAAGAAAACGGCCCGTGTACGTACGCCGCCTCGTAATTCGTGAGGGCAATACTTTCTACATCTTCCAAAATTCCGGTAGAAATATATTTGGGAGCCAAATACGCGCCGGGTCTTATAGCAACTTGGTACGCTTTGCTCTCTGGTTTTCTGTAGCTGTGTGCTGCGCCCAAATGCAATAATTGTCTTTTTTCTATATTTCGTATTGCCAGACCGGTCATTCTTCCCGTTATCACATAGCCATCATCGGCAAAGGCATCGTCGCTGCTGTTGTTTGCATTTCGAAAAGCCCCCACCTGGGCAGATAGACGCTGGGCTAAAAAATCGTTCAGCAAAAGGATACCGTTGTTGCGGCTTTGGGCGAAGGCATCATTTTGGCCCGGCTCCATAAAAGTGGTGTATTTGCTGCTGTTTAGGGCCGATAGCCGAAAAGGTTCCTTAAAATGCCCAATCATAATGTTGCCTACAACAGGAATATCGCCCACTCCAATGTACACATCCTTTAGCTCCGTTTCATCACCGGCAAAATCTACTTGAAATTTGAAGAAAGTATGTTCATAAATAGTTCCAGAGAAAAATAACCTTGCCCGTCTTATCTCGGTCCCGCTTTTTGCTTCAAGGGGGCCATAGGTTTCATTGAGGGCGCTATTTTGGAAGAGGTAGGCGTGGTCCACCATAATCCGACCGCCGAATTTTAATTTAAATTGCTGGTCCTGACTTTCCAATTTAAATCCGTTGTCCCATTTAAAAGAAAAGGGATTGCCGGGTGTTTCCTGCGAAAACGTAGTAAAAAAAGAAAACACCAAGGCACTGAAAAGGAAGTGCTTACGCTGCATTGAAAATCAGTTTTAGTTTTTGTCGCCACAAAGGACTGATTTTATGGCAAATTGAATGTTTCTTTAATGTTAAGTTAACAGGGTAATATTAACATTAAAATTCAAAGAAAAGGGCTGTGCAAATAGGCACAGCCCAATTTGAAAATCTAGTCGACAAAAACTAAACGATTTCAAAAATTGCCCAATATAATAGGCAATTACAAAGAAAATCTATCGATCATAACTTAGTGTGAAGATAGCTTTACCAAATCATTAAGATATTGATTCGAAACAAAGGACTATTTTTAAAACACTGAAAATAAACAGGTTAAAGGTTTAATGTTAAGTTAACGTTACCAAATGGTTTCGTAAGCGTTAATTTTGTAAATTTGATTATTCTGAAAATCTAAAACTTCGAAAAATGAAAAATTTAATCACCCTTTTTGCAATCGTATTAACAGTTTCAATGGCATTTGCACAAAATGCTAATAAAAACACGTATTATTTGGATGGCAATGTGATTAAGGCAACAATATATCACGATAATGGAACGGTTGCACAAACTGGCTACTATACTGCAGACAATAAGCTAACTGGAGAATGGGTGAGCTATGATTTTAACGGTAATAAGACTGCCATTGCGCAATATAATAATGGTGAAAAAGTGGGCACGTGGTATTTCTTTACAAATGAAGACATAAAAGAAGTTTCTTATGCTGATGCCCGTATTGCCAAGGTTGTAACTTGGAAATCTGACGATATTCAAATTGTTTCTAATTAAACTCTAATTCTATTATACATAAAAAACCCTAGCTCAAATGCTAGGGTTTTTTATTTTTCAAGTAATACATTTTAAAATTTGAGTGAGTAGCCCAAACTAATTTCTTGTCCCGGACTCCATTTGGAAAATAGTTGATCTTCTGCTCCAAACGATTGATAAACGCTTTCAATATCGTCATTTAATAAGTTGTCAAACTTTAAGGATATTGTTGAATTTCTGTTTGATCCAAAGCTTTTTGAAATGTTCAGTTTCACATTGTGAAAGGGCATTGTATAAACATCTGCCACATCTCCTGCGCCTACAATTTGAAGGGTTTTTCCCTGAGTATTGTAGAAAAGGCCTCCTTGGAGTCCAGTTTCCGCATATTTATAATTGAAGCCAAGGTTTATTAAATAAGGGCTTTGGCCTTGCAATTGTCTATTGTCGTCAAGAGTTTCACCGGTACGTAAATTATCTAGCCTTCCTTCCCTTTCGTCTTCACTGTACTGCTGTTGCGATTCTATAAGTGAGAAATTTAAATTAAAATCTATATTCTGTAAACCGCTTATAAACCCGAGATTTTTTCTTATTTCTAGCTCACCCCCAAAAACTTTTGCGTCTCCTAAGTTTAGTGGCGTGTATTGTCCATATGCCCTTCTGATAAATGAAAGCTCAATAGGATCAGTAAAAGATTTATAGAATCCGCTTATTGCGAAGAAATCTCCTGCTTCTCCATATTGTTCGTATCTAATGTCAAAATTATTTACATAAGTAGGCTGAAGGTTTATATTGCCAATAAATGTGGTACTGCTTATTGGGTCAAAAATTTCGGCGAGTGAGGCTTCTTTAAATGAAGGTCTTGCCGTAGTTATTGAATAGGAAGTACGTATTTTTTTGTTTTCATCTTCATTCAAATCAAAAATTAGATTTGCCGATGGGAAAAAGTCGGATTTTTCTAAAATTTTGGTATCTTCCAGTCTGGTTCCGTCCTGTCTTTCACCTGTGTAAATCAAGTCGAATTTTTCAAACCGCACCCCTAAAGCTGCATTCATCCAATTTGTTACCTTAAATTCTTCAGCTATATACCCTGCTGCGATTTGTATTTTTGAATTGTAAGAATCTGAATCGTTGGAGTCTTGGCGCACATAGGTTCCGCTATTTGTATTTGGGTCATAAATATTTTCTGGGATCAATAGTTGGTTTGGATTACCTCCAAATGTTGCCGACGAAAAATTAAGCAACGGCAAAGAGTATTTTATTACTTCAAAGTCTCTTTCTTTTTGGGTAAAGGCACCGCCAATTTTAGCTTTTGCTTCAAAGCCAAAAAGATTGTGATCCTTTTCAAGGCCAATTTTTCCGGCAAGATTTAACTCTTCAAGTGATCTAAAAAATCTGGAGGCATCGCCAGATTCACTTGGCTCAATTGTAAATACTTCCTCGCCCGTATTGGGATTTATTGATACTCTAAATGGAGTTGTGCGAAAATCTTTATCGTCCACCTTGGCAAGGGAGGGCGATAGGTTCCATTCCAAATTCCAGTCATTATTACTGCCAAGGGTATGTGTGCCTTTTAATAGTCCATTTGTAATGGATCTCTGAACGTAGGTTAGGTTGTCTTTTTTAATCGTATTGCTGCTAACTATAAAATTGTCCAGCCTAAAAATGCCCGCTTCAGATTCTCCATTTTGGATGTGAAGTACATTAAATTGATATTTTGATTTTTCGGTTTTAAATGTTAATCCACCAAGGGCGCTAATTAAAACGGTGTTGTTTCCTAACTCACCAGTTTGTGTGCGGTCTGCTAAAAGTTCAAAATTAGATCTGTCTGATTCGTCTTTTCTGTATAGCTGGCCATTGATGTATTCATCGTAATACTTTGTTTCATTTCGGTATGACACTGATGCCAAATACCCTAATTTATTTTCGCCTACATCAAATTGATCTCCCGCTGTTATAGCAAAGTTATAGTTCATAAAACTTTGTTCCCGCTCTGCTGCCATTTGTGGGTTAAACCGTTGGGTTAAATCTCGAACAAGCTCTCCGTCCTGTTGCGGTAAAGGCACTTGTTGCGATTGGGGAATAGGATTGTCCCTTAGCCCGTCATCAAAACCTAAAAAGTCTGTACCACTTTTATCGCCTGTTAAGTAGTTGTTTTTGAAATGAAAATCAGCGTTGTAGCCCACTCCAAGCGAAATACTATATTCAGCCCTGCTAGGAATGTCCTTGGTTACGATGTTTATTACACCGCCGGTAAAGTCGGCTGGCTGGTCTGCAGTTGCAGATTTGGTAATCAATACATTTTCTAGAATTTGTGAAGGAAAAATATCCAGTTGCAGTGTATTTCTATCAGGGTCCAAACCGGGCACTTCCATGCCATTTAGTATGGATTTTGTGTATCGGTCTCCTAAGCCCCTAACATACACGTATTTTCCTCCTTGTACCGAAACGCCCGGAACGTTTTGAACTGCTGAAGCCACATCGCTTGCACCAGTTTTTTTAATGGATTCCAAAGACAAGCCATCCATTAGGGTAACTGAGTTTTTCTGAATGCTTAAAACAGAAGCTTCTGTATTTTTACGGGCAGTTGTGGTAACAACCACTTCATCCAGTTGTCCAGCAGAAGCATTAAGCGTAACATCAACAGTTGTGGTTTGGCCTGGATTTATTTTTACTTCTGTAATTTCCTTAGTTTGATATCCAACGAACGAGAAAACAAGTGTGTAAGTTCCAGCATCTAACTTTAGGTTGTACTTGCCATCAAAATCAGAGGTTGTTCCCGTTTGTGAACCTTTCACAATAACGTTTGCAAAAGAAAGCACGTCATTATATTCACCATCATTTATAACCCCCGTAACAACACCTGTTTGTGAAAAGGAAATTTGAAATAAAAACATTGCAATAAGCAATGGGAAAATATTTTTCATAAAAATATATTTATAAAATTTGCCCGTCTTCTTTTAGAAAGACGAGCAAATTGCTAATTGATTTAAAACAAGTTAAATGAGAATACAAATTTTTAGAAAGCTCCTTTAGATTGTGTGTAAGTCCAAGTAAAGTTTGAAAGATTGGCTCCTCCTGAATTTCCAGAGTTTGCCCAAGAAGCAGCTCTTTCAGTAAATGATGGATTAAGGATTATCGGTGTTTCGCCTTCGCCAGTTTTTTCAACAAAAATGTCATTAGCGTTAGCAACACCACTAGGTAAGCTTACAGTCCAATTTGAAAACGATAGCTTTCCATTGAGGAAGTTTTGTGCCACTGCATTGTTGTCTAACTCTACATCAGAATCTGCTTTAAAACCTACTGCATAAATGTTTTTTAGGGTGCCCATTGCTCTGTCGCGCAAATCTGCATATTCGCCATTTTCTGTAGTAGTATTTCCGATTAACGTGATACCGTCCAGTGTGAATTTTCCTTCCAACGATCCTGCTGGGCCGTCAATTTCTAAAGCGTGGTCTGAAACATTTCCTAAGATTGCAACGGAATTTGAAATTGTACCGGAATAAGCCTCGTCTATATCAAGGGCATCATCACCGCAGGCCCAAACTATTGCGTTTGAAACATTTACAGATCCTCCGAACCACTCGATGCCATCATCCACATTTGCTACAACTTCAATGTTTGAAATAGAAGTTCCTGTTCCCACGGCTCCAAGTGTAAGACCGTTAATTTCATTACCATCCCCAATAGAAGTACCTCCGTGGCGAATGGAAACATAATTCAAAGTACCTGAATCATCTGCATTATCAGATCCTCCATAAAGACCATTCGTGTCACTGGCTGGAATACCTTCAATTTGGTTTTCAAGGGCATCACCAGACAAAGAGGCTTTTGCCTTACCTAATATTATAACACCGCCCCAAAGGCCTCTGTCATTTTCAGTAAGATTAGTGCCAAATTTTTGTCCCAATGCTATATTATCTGCAATTGAAGTAAATATAATTGGCTTATCTGCCGTTCCATTAGCTTCAATTTTTGCACCTCTAGCAATAATAAGTACAGCAGCACTAGCTTCTTGACCCGCATAGGCTTTTATTATTGTTCCTTCATTAATGGTTAAGGTAGCGCCGGAGGTAACTGTTACACGGCCATCAAGTTCCCAAATAACATCATTGGTTAATGTCATGTCTGATGTAATTTGACCAGATAGTTTATTGTTTACGGGATCTGGGTCTGGATCAATAATTGGTCCGTCGTCATTACTGCTGCAGCTAACGCTAAGCACAAGAGCAAAAATCGCTATTAGAGGTAAAAAGAATTTTTTCATTAGTTTCATCTTAATTTTATAGATTAATTTCTTGGGGCAAAGATGGTTCTCTTATGTAAGGTTTGTGTTAAACTGAAGTTACCAGTTCGTCATTTTAGGGTTAGCTAAACGTTAAGCCGAAACCAAAAAAAATTGATTGGTTTGCCTTTTGAAAATAGTATCTTGCCTACAAAATTTTTAAAATTATGATGCAATGGGAACAGTTGCTTTCACTACGGAAGCACGGAGATAAAAACAAAAGACTGAGAATTGAGGAGAACGAGACCCGTTTGGGGTTTGAAGTAGATTATGACCGGGTAATTTTTTCCTCCGCTTTCCGAAGTTTGCAGGATAAAACCCAAGTTATCCCGCTTTCAAAGACTTCGTTTGTTCACACCCGATTAACGCATAGTTTGGAAGTTTCCGTGGTGGGGCGCTCATTGGGAAGAATCGTGGGGAAGGAAATCCTCAAGAAACATCCACAATTGCAGGGTGTGCACGGGTATCAGTTTAACGATTTTGGGGCGATTGTTGCTGCCGCTGCCTTGGCACACGATATTGGCAATCCTCCGTTCGGTCACAGTGGCGAAAAGGCCATTGGCGATTACTTTCTGAACGGAAATGGCAAACGTTTTAAAAATCAACTTTCCGAAAAGGAATATCAGGATTTGGTTGCTTTTGAAGGAAATGCCAATGGGTTCAAAATCTTGACGGAATCCAAAAACGGGGTTGAAGGCGGCCTGCGGCTGACCTTTGCAACCTTGGGAGCCTTTATGAAATACCCCAAGCAATCGCTTCCGAAGAAACCTACAGCGCACGTTGCCGATAAAAAATTCGGCGTTTTTCAAAGCGATACGGATTTTTTTAATGAAGTGGTTTCCGAACTCGGGCTTTTAAACAGGAACAATACTGGTTTTGCGCGCCATCCGCTTACTTTTTTGGTGGAAGCTGCGGACGATATTTGCTACACGATAATCGATTTTGAGGACGGAATCAACCTCGGATTGATTGAAGAGGACATCGCGTTGGAATATTTGATCAATTTGGTCCGAAACAATCTAAAAACGGAAGTCTATTCCCGATTGAATACACCGCAGGACCGATTGGCCTATTTACGCGCGCTTGCCATAAATACGCTGATTGCAGAGGCGGCGGCTATTTTTATTGAAAACGAAACGGAAATTTTAAAAGGAACCTTTTCCGAAGCCTTGCTGGACAGAAGCCAATACAAAGCCCAGATTGCCGATATTATAAAGATAAGTGTTGAAAAAGTGTACCAAAGCACCGAAGTGATGGAAAAGGAAATAGCTGGCTACACCATATTGAGCACATTGCTCGATGCTTTTACTACGGCTTTTGAAAACCATCAAAACGGAAACGCACGCCATTACGATACACTTTTGTTGCGAATGTTTGAAGGGAATATTTCCGAAAACCAATCGGTTTATGGATATGTAATGGACTGCTGCAGTTACATTTCACGATTGACGGATGGGAATGCGCTTCAAATTTTCCAGAAAGTAAAAGGGAATTTATAGAAAGACCTCTTTGGGGTAAGAGGGAATTGTGTTAAATATCAGCTTTTTAGTAAAATTTCGAAAATTTTACAATAATTTTAAAAGAGCTAAAGCATACCCAATTGACATTGTTTCAATTTGTTATGGCTTATTAACTTCGCTAAAAACTTAATCTATGGTCCTATGAAAAAAATTCTTTACTTATTCATCATTTTTACCGCCAATCTTTCCTTCGCACAGGATTACAGTGGCGTGATAAAAACATATCTTGAGCAAAACCGATCAGCGTATTCGTTACAGCAGCAAGATATTTCAGACATTTCAGTGGTATCACAAAGTTTCTCAACGAGCATGCAGGCCTATACTGTTTATGTAGAACAACGATACCAAGGCATTAAATTGTTTAATTCCACTTCCCCTTTTTTGGTAAAGGATGGGGCGGTTGTAAGCGCAAAAGTTTCATTTACCGAGAACATTGCTTCAAAAGTCAATGGAGTAAATCCCGCATTAACAGCAAATATAGCCATTGCAAAAGCGGCTGCCGCACTTGGGCTGGATGCACCTTCCAATTTAGAATTGCTTCAACAGGGAATGGATAATACCTATATTTTTTCCGATGGAAATATTTCATTGGAAAATATTCCCGTACAGTTGGTCTATCAAAAAATGGAGAATGGCAATTCTTTAAGACTGGCTTGGGATTTAAGTATCTATTTACGCGATGCAAGCCATTATTACAGTGTGCGTATGGATGCGACGACCGGGGACTTGCTGGAAACTATGGATTGGGTTTCGCAATGCCATCTGCCTGATTTTTCTGCGACCCATAAGCACGGCTCAAAAAACAACGAAAGTATTTTGATGGGAAACCATACTTCAATCAAAAAAAACACACTTGTAGATGCCCAATATCGGGTTTTTGCGTTGCCATTGAGAAACCCGGACGATGGGCCAGACACCTTGGTGATCAATCCTGAAGATGCAACGGCCTCCCCGTTTAAATGGCATGACACAAATGGTGCTGCAGGTGCCGAATACACAATTACACGAGGAAACAATGTTTATGCATATTTGGATTTGTGCGATACAGATTCGGGAGATTCACCCGATGGTGGGCCTACTTTGAATTTTGATTTTCCTTTTAACCTGCCTCAGGCTCCGGCTAACTTTAGAGATGCTTCAGCCGTGAATTTGTTTTATTTGAATAATACCATTCACGATGTAATGTACCAATATGGTTTTGATGAAGCCAGCGGCAACTTTCAGGAAAACAATTATGGCAATGGCGGTAATGGCAGCGATTCAGTAAACGCAGAAGGGCAGGATGCCGGCGGAAACGACAATGCAAACTTTGCAACCCCACCGGATGGCGGTAACCCAAGAATGCAAATGTACCTTTGGGGTGCAAGTTCTGCACCGGTTGCAAATATTTTTACAATTAATGGCGGCCCTCTTGCCGGAACCTATAGTGGTGTTGCCGCGGGTTTTGGAGCAGGAATCCCTATAAATCTGACCCAAGATTTAGTTTTGGTGGAGGATGATGACGCTGGTCCCTCTTCCGACCCGAATGACGGTTGCGACAATATTACGAACGGGCCGTCCATAAATGGGAAAATTGCCGTAATAAGAAGAGGGGAATGTGAATTTGGATTTAAGGTTTTGGCCGCGCAAAACAACGGTGCCGTTGCAGCTATTATTGTAAACAATGTGGCCGGCAATCCACCGCTTATGGGTGGCGGCGTCTTTGGCTGCCAAGTTACAATTCCGGCATTTGCCATTTCAAATGTTGATGGAGAGCCTATAATAACTCTTTTAGACGGTGGTGGTTCCGTAAACGGGACAATAAACGGGACAGATGTTCCGGTAAGCCGTGACGGCGATCTTGACACTGAAGTTGTTGTACATGAATATGGCCACGGAATCTCAAACCGACTTACCGGCGGGCCTAACAATACAGGATGCCTGCAGAACGAAGAACAAATGGGAGAGGGCTGGAGCGATTTTTTCGCATTGGTGATGACAATCTATAATGGAGACCAAGGAGCAGATGTAAGGCCGATGGCCTCTTACGCCTCTGGCGATCCCAATGGAATCAGGACCCATCCTTACAGTACAAATTTTGGTGTAAATCCACATACTTATGACGACATTAAAACCGAAGTTGCCCCACACGGAGTGGGATCGGTATGGGCAGCGATGCTTTGGGAAATGACGTGGGATTTAATAGATGAATACGGTTTTGATCCGGATATTTACAATGGAAATGGCGGTAACAATGTAGCATTGCAACTGGTAATCGATGGTTTGAAACTACAGCCCTGTAGCCCGGGATTTGTGGATGGAAGAGATGCTATTCTTGAAGCAGATGTATTGGCCAACGGTGGCGCAAACAGATGTATTATTTGGCATGCTTTTGCCAGAAGAGGCCTTGGGTTAAGTGCAAGTCAAGGAAGTTCATCCAGCAAGTCTGACGGCACTGAAGCTTTTGATGTACCTGTTGATTGCCAATTAGGAACAAACGATAATGGTAGCATTAAGAATTTCATAATCTATCCAAACCCGTCCAAGGGCGAAATAAACATTATGTCTAGAGTTGATGTGGGCAACGCAACCCTTTCTATATTTGATATAAATGGCAGAAAAGTCTTTACCCAGCAAGTAGAGCTCCATAACAGCACAAGCATTCAGGCAGGGGGGCTTAATGCAGGGGTTTATTTGATAAAGATAGAAAGTGAAAATAGCACACAAACTTCTAAATTAATTATCAATTAAATACGGGTAATTTTTATAGGTAAAGAGAGGCCTTATAGCGGCCTCTTTTTATTTTCTATAGGAAATACTAACCATTTGACACCTAAGTTTTGAAGAGTCGAAATAGGGCTCAAAATTAAAATATTGGAATATTACACGTCTAAATATGTTAAAAAATGAGTTGAAGAAGGTTTTATAGCCAATTTTATGATATTTTTATAAATTCTATTTTTGGAAATTTTATATCAACATTTTTTTTGATCAATCATTTCTGATCGTAATCACCTAAAAACTTAATTTTATCTTATGAAAAAAATTCTTTACTTACTTGTCATTTTTGCTGTAAATGTTTCCTTTGCACAGGATTACAGCACTGTGATAAAATCGTACCTTCAACAAAACAGAGCGCAGTATTCGCTACAACAGCAGGATATTTCGGATATTTCAATTGCTTCCCAGAGTTTGTCAAAAAGCATGAAAGTCCACAATGTTTATGTTGAACAACGCTACCAAGGCATTAAATTATTCAATTCGGTTTCCCCATTCGTTATAAAAGATGGGGCTGTAATAAGCGCGAAACTTTCTTTTACTGAAAATGCTGCTGCAAAAGTAAACAGCACTTCCCCGTCTATTTCCGCGGTAATGGCAATATCAAAAGCTGCAAACGGGCTTGGTCTGGAAAATCCTTCAAATCTTAATTTATTGGAAACAATTTCAGATAACAGCTACATTTTTTCCAATGGCAATATTTCTCTTGAAAACATTCCCGTAGAACTTGTTTATCAAAAAATGGATGAAACGGGCGCATTAAAACTTGCTTGGGATTTGAGTATCTACCTACTGGATGCCTCACATTATTACAGTGTTCGTGTTGATGCCCTTACTGGGGAATTATTGGATACAAACGATTGGGTGGTGAGCTGTAATTTTGAAGGATCGCACTCCCATACCAATTCAGGCAGTATGCTTTTCTCAAATACTAAAGTAAACCATTCAAGCCGCACGCTTGGCGATGGTTCTTCGTATCGTGTATTTCCTTTGCCGCTGATTGCTCCTAACGATGGAGACGACCAGATAGTTTCTGACCCTTCCGACCCTATCGCTTCCCCATTTGGATGGCATGATTGGGATGGAGTAGCCGGTCCAGAGTTTACGGTAACTAAGGGTAACAATGTTCTGGCAAATGAAGACCGAAACGGTAACAATGGTAATGGTGATACCGCTGAAGGTGGCCCAACACTTACCTTTGATTTTCCTTTTGACCTTCCGCAGGTTCCAGTTAACTTTTTGGATGGGGCGATTACCAATTTGTTTTATATGAACAACATGATGCACGACATTCTTTACCATTACGGTTTTGATGAGGCAAGCGGAAACTTCCAAAAAAACAACTATGGCAACCCGGGCAATGGAAATGACTTTGTTGTTGCCGATGCGCAGGATGGCAGTGGCCTGAACAACGCAAACTTTGGAACCCCACCTGATGGTGGCGCACCAAGAATGCAAATGTATCTGTGGAGTGCCCCAGGCAAAGTATTGGGAACTTTTCTTACCGTGAATAACGGTCCGTTGGCTGGTGTTTATTATGCAGCCGATTCCAATTTTGCACCTGAATTACCGGTTTCTCCCATAACTGCAGATTTAGTGGTGATTGAAGATGACGGAGGCGATCCGAACGACGGTTGTAACAATGTAACCAACGGGGCTGATTTGAACGGTAAAATTGTTGTAATCAGAAGAGGAACTTGCGCTTACAACATAAAAACCCTCGCTGCACAAAATGAGGGTGCGGTAGCTGTAATAGTTGTGAATGACGTTCCCGGAGACCCTCTTGCAATGGGAGGAAATGGTTCCGGCATCACAATACCTGCTATTATGGTCTATCAATCAGACGGAGAGGCATTGATTACCTCACTTCTAAATGGAGATACCATAAACGCCACTTTAAAAAATGACGGTTCAGGAAATGATCCTTTCCAAAGAGATGGCGATCTTGACAATGTGATTATCGCACACGAATACGGCCATGGCGTTTCCAACCGTTTAACCGGTGGTCCAAACAATACTGGCTGTCTTCAAAATGAAGAACAGATGGGCGAAGGTTGGAGCGATTATTTTGGACTGATACTTACAATGAAGCCAGGTGACACCAGAAACGACTACCGAGGTATAGGTACCTATGCCCTGGGTGAAGGAATAGGTGGAAGAGGCTTGAGAACCAAATATTACAACACAGACTTCGCAGTAAATAATTTTACATACAATAGCATTAAGACCCAAGCAGTTCCTCACGGGGTAGGCTCCGTTTGGACAACCATGCTTTGGGATTTAACTTGGGATTTGATTGACCAATACGGTTTTGACCCAGATATTAAAAACGGAACCGGCGGTAATAACATTGCGCTTCAACTTATTATGGACGGAATGAAACTTCAGCCTTGCAGCCCGGGATTTGTAGATGGGCGTGATGCTATCCTGGAAGCAGACCAACTTCTTTATGCAGGGGCTAACAGATGTCTTATCTGGCGTGCTTTTGCCAAGAGAGGTCTTGGAGAAAATGCTTCCCAAGGAAGTACCAACAGCAGATCCGATGGAACAGAGAATTTTGATATTCCAGTAGGATGTGAGTTAGGTATTTCTGATAATGACGCTAACAAAATCAATTTCATAGTATATCCAAATCCTTCAAATGGAGAACTTAGCATCAAATCTCGAATAGATGTTGGAGAAGCTACAATCTCTATTTTTGATATGAACGGTAGAAAAGTGTTCAACCAAACAATTGAACTTCACCAAAGCGCGACCATCAATGCATCTGCGCTTACTTCAGGTATCTACTTGATGCAGATTGACAGTGCTGACCGTTCGCAGACAACTAAATTGATAATCAACTAAGATTGGATATCATTTTTGAAACTGAAAAGGGGCTCGAAAGAGCCTCTTTTTTTTATAGATTTTTTTGAAGGATTTGTTTTATTTTTTCAGAAGAAATACCTGCGATTTCCTGTAATTCTGAAATGGTTCCGTGTTGGGGAAAAACATCGGGAATGCCCGTAACCACAATTTTGTTCGTATAACCTTTGGAAGCAGCGAAAGCAGCAACCGAAGTTCCCAGGCCGCCAAGAATCGTTCCGTCTTCAACGGTAATAATTGTTTTGTATTTCTTGAAAATTTGATGAAGAAGCGCCTCATCCAAAGGCTTTAGGAAACGCATATCAACCAAGCCAATTTTTTCCTGTTGCGGAGGCGATAACATTTTCATTGCTTTTAGCGCATTTTCGGCTATGGTTCCAAGGGTCAGGACAGCTATTTCGTTCCCTTCTTTCAAAACAGCAGCTTTTCCGATTTCAATATTGCTAAAAGGATTTTGCCATTCCAAAATCTTTCCCCTACCGCGTGGATAGCGGATAAATATCGGCAAATCCAGTCCCTGCTGGGCCGTAAACATGATATTGCGCAGCTCCATTTCATTACGGGGCGCGAAAATGATGAGGTTTGGGATACAGTTTAAATAGGCCAAATCAAAAATACCGTGGTGTGTGGCGCCGTCTTCACCCACAATGCCAGCGCGGTCCAAACAGAAAATAACGGGTATTTTCTGAAGACAAACATCGTGAATTACCTGATCGTAAGCTCGTTGTAAAAAAGTGGAATAAATATTACAGAACACATAAAATCCCTGTGTTGCCATGCCCGCAGCAAAAGTAACGGAATGCTGTTCGGCGATTCCAACGTCAAAGGCCCGTTCAGGATATGCATCCATCATGAATTTTAAGGAGCTTCCAGTGGGCATTGCGGGAGTAATACCTATAATTTTTTTATTTTTTGAAGCAAGTTCAACGAGTGTTTTTCCGAATACATCTTGAAATTTAGGAGGTTGCACCTCAGTGCTTTTTGGAGCCAGATTACCTGTAAGTGCATCAAATTTGCCGGGTGCGTGATATATCACTTGGTTTTCTTCGGCTTGCCGTAACCCCTTGCCCTTGGTTGTAATTATGTGGAGTATTTTTGGTCCCGGAACATTTTTAAGTCTTTCCAGTTCTGAAATGACCAAGTTCAAATTATGGCCGTCAATGGGCCCCGAATAGTTGAAGTTTAAAGCTTCAAAAATATTGTCAGCGTCCTTTGCGCCATTGGATTTCACTTTGGTGAAATATTCCTTTAACGCACCCACGCTTGGGTCTATGCCAATGGCGTTATCGTTTAAAATTATCAAGAGATTGGTGTCCGTAACGCCGGCATGGTTTAAGGCTTCAAAAGCCATTCCACTGGCGATGGAGGCATCGCCGACTACAGCTATATGCTGTTTGTCAATTTCGCCTTTCAATTTGGAGGCAATGGCCATTCCCAAGGCGGCGGAAATTGCGGTACTGCTATGTCCAACCCCAAACGTGTCGTATTCACTTTCGTCGCGTTTTGGAAAACCACTGATACCGCCCAACTGTCGGTTTGTGTGAAAAATCTCTTTTCTTCCGGTCAAAATTTTATGGCCGTAGGCTTGGTGGCCCACGTCCCAAACCAAAATATCATCGGGCGTTTTAAACACATAATGAAGTGCAATGGTAAGTTCTACCACGCCCAGACTGGCGCCCAAGTGCCCTTCTTTTGCAGCAACTATGTTTATAATGAATTCACGAAGTTCCCGTGCCAATTGCGGCAATTTTTCCTGCGGAATTTTCCGAAGGTCTTCGGGGGAATGAATGCTATTTAATAATTTTTCTGACACAGGACAAAGATAGGTTTTCAAAATTGTATATTTGGGTTGAGGGGATTTAGAAGTTTATAAGTTTAGTCTAAAATTAGGGCACTATGAGAATATTTGGCTTTGAAAAATTACAGGTTTGGCAAAAATCAAGAGAACTTTCTGTCTTTGCTCATCTCGCTAAACCTTATAACCTTTAAGTTTTGATTAACCCCTACGACGATACCTATTTTATGAAACGCGCCCTCCAAGAGGCAGAAGCCGCCTATGATAAAGGCGAAATACCCATTGGCGCCGTTATAGTCATAAACAACCAAATAATTGCCCGGGCACACAATCTTACCGAAACGCTAAACGATGTTACGGCCCATGCCGAAATGCAGGCCATTACTGCTGCCGCTAATTTTTTGGGAGGAAAATATTTGATTGATTGTACGCTTTACGTAACCATTGAGCCCTGCCAAATGTGCGCTGGGGCTTTGTTTTGGAGCCAGATTTCAAAAGTTGTTTATGGCGCAAGAGATGAACATCGTGGGTGTATTGCCCTAAATGCGAAACTTCATCCTAAAACAGTGCTTACTGGCGGCGTAATGGCCGATGAGGCATCACAACTGCTAAAACGGTTCTTTATCGAGAAAAGGAACTTAAACTAAATTAAAAAAGCCTTTCAAAAATGAAAGGCCCTTGGTTTCCAAATCGTATATCTTTTAGTCATGGATTACGCGCACTTGGGCGGCAACCATTCCTTTTCTTCCTTCCTCTTCAACATATTCTACTTTGTCCCCTTCGTTAATGGCTTCACCATTTAAGCCGGTTACGTGTACAAAAATGTCCTTTCCGGTTTCATCATTGGTGATAAAACCAAAACCTTTTGATTCGTTAAAAAACTTTACTGTTCCTTCCATTGTAAATAAAAAATAAATTAATAATTAGATACAAATGTATAATAATTATGATTTCATGAGTTAAGGAAATCAAAAATTTTTATAGCTGCCCGTTGCTCAAATCTTCTTATCTTTTTGGTAATCCTGCATTTTCTGAATGTTTTCCTTGGTAAGCATATAGTCCTTTACACTGCGGTTTTTCCAGCGGTGATAGATGAATAGGGGCATTAAAATAAAAAATCCGACCAATAAGGTAAGGCCGATAATCAAGTTGCCAGTGCCTTCATCTGTGGATTTTATGTAAAAACCAACACCTAAACTTATAGCTACGGATATAAATAATATTGCAATAACGTACTTCATTTTTTAGTTTTTGACTACTGACCACTGAACTATTTCCCCGAAAAATCAATCAATTTTCTTCGGTATGCAGTTAGCAATTTCGATTTTGAAACGAAACCGTAATATTCCCCATTATTGATTACCGGAAGGTTCCACGCACCGGTGTCCTGAAATTTCTTCATAACATCGGTCATCTTGTCCTGGTTCAGGTTAATGATTCCCGGCGGACTGTGCATGAGCTCTGTGGCTTTTACTTCTTCATATAAATTTTGATCGAACATTACGGGCCGCAGATCGTCCAAAAGAATGATTCCTTCCAAGGCATTTGTTTTTTTGTTCAATACGGGAAACAGGTTTCTTTTCGATTTTATTACCGCCTCGTGAACGATTTCGCCTAAATTCATCTGCGGATGGACAGCTATAAAATCGCGTTCAATTACCGAGGTTATGTCCATCAAAGTGAGTACCGCGTGATCTTTGTTGTGCGTAATAAGGTCGCCTTTTCGGCCCAATTCCATCGTATAGACCGAATGGGGTATAAAATATTTGGTTAGCGAATAGGAGATGGCCGCGGTGACCATCAAAGGTATAAAAAGCTCGTACCCGCCCGTTACTTCCGCGATAAGGAAAATTGCGGTCAACGGGGCGTGAAGCACACCGGCCATCAAGCCCGTCATTCCAACCAGGGTGAAATTACTCTCTGAAACCGGGTTGTTGAGCAACCCGATATTGTTCAAAATTTTAGCAAAACAGTTCCCCATAATACTTCCCATAAAAAGGGTTGGGGCAAAAATACCGCCCACGCCGCCCGCGCCAAAAGTGAGGGCACTGGCTATAATTTTAAAGACCACCAAGCCCGCAAGTAGCAGAATGACAACCCAGATACTGGATAGGTCTAAATTGAAAAAGTTGTTTTCCAAAGCGGCGTTGGGATTGCCCTGCACCAAATTGTTGATTACGTCGAAACCTTCGCCGTAAAGGGGAGGAATGAAATAGACGATGACGCCAAGGCCAATTCCGCCAATCAACAGGCGTTTAATGGGACTGCCAATTTTTTCAAAGAAATCCTGAATATAGGAATACATCTTTGTGTAATAAATGGAAACCATAGACGCTACCAATCCCAATAAAATAAAGAAAGGAATGTCGTTGATCTCAAATTTATCCGTGATTTTGAAGGGAAGTAAAACGTCTGTTCCCAAAAAGAAATAGGAAGTGGTAATTGCAGAAATAGACGCCAACAACAAAGGTACCATTGAAGCCAAAGTGAGGTCGAGACTGAAAACCTCTACCGCAAAAACAATGGCGGCTATGGGCGCCTTGAAAATTGCTGACATGGCACCGGCGCCGGCACAGCCGATCAACAAAGTTCGGGTAGCTTGGTTCATATGTAAAAGCCGCGACAGATTGGAACTTATTGCGGCCCCCGTCGCAACCGTTGGACCTTCAAGCCCCACAGAACCTCCAAAACCAACAGTAATTGGTGCGGTTATCAAACTGCCGAATATTTGAAAAGGCCGCATAAAACCTTTACGTTTTGAAATTGCGTAAAGTGTCGAGGGAATTCCGTGGCTAACTTTATGGCGAATTAAGTAACGCATCGCCAAAAATGCCAAAGTAAGACCGATAAGCGGAAAAATGAAATAGAAGGCCGTCTGGTATTCTGCAATAAGTTTGCCTTCTAAAAGATGCTGGATTAAGTGGGTGAAGTTTTTTAGAATTACTGCGCCCATCCCTGCCAGAAGACCAACCAATATGCTCAGAAACAGCACAAATTGTCTGTGGGAGATATGCTTTATCCTCCAAATGAGGAAGCGGGTCAGTATATTTCTTTTTTGTGTTGGCATCTTTAAAACTATCAAAAAATCCCGCAAATGCAGGATTTTTTTCTTAAGATTTTAGCGTAACCTTTAAATGAAGCTCCTCCAACTGTTTTTGGTCAATTGGCGCAGGCGCATCAATCATCACGTCGCGGCCGGCGTTGTTTTTTGGGAAAGCAATAAAGTCGCGGATGGTTTCCTGCCCGCCCAAAATGGCAACCAATCTATCCAAACCGAAGGCAATTCCGCCGTGCGGTGGTGCCCCGTATTGAAAAGCATCCATCAAAAAGCCGAACTGTGCCTTTGCTTCTTCGGGTGTGAAGCCCAAATAATCGAACATCAACGCCTGCGTTTTTTTATCGTGGATACGGATGGAACCGCCGCCGATTTCGTTTCCGTTTAAAACCAAATCGTAGGCATTGGCCTTTACCTCGCCAGGGTTTGTGGCCAAAAGTTCCAACTGTCCCGGTTTTGGGGAAGTGAAGGGGTGGTGCATGGCGTGGTAACGCTCCGTTTCCTCGTCCCATTCCAATAGCGGGAAATCCACAACCCAAAGCGGGGCGAATTCGTCATTCTTTCTTAAACCAAGTTGTTCTGCCAAATGCATGCGCAGTGCGCTTAACTGGGTTCGCGTTTTATATTTGTCTCCGGCCATTATAAGCATTAAGTCGCCAGGTTTCGCATTACATTTTTCGGCCCAGATTTTTAAAGTTTCCTCATCAAAAAATTTATCAATGGAAGATTTCAAAGTGCCATCGACATTGTATTTTACCCAAATTAAACCTGTAGCTCCAATTTGGGGTCGCTTTACGAAATCTACCAAGGCATCAATCTGCTTTCGTGAATATTCCGCACAGCCTTCCACATTTATTGCCACAACCAATTCAGCTTTATCAAATATTGGAAAACCTTTGGGCTCAAAAGTTCCCCCTTCGGGGGTTAGGGGGCAAAACTCCATCCCAAAACGAATATCCGGTTTGTCGTTTCCGTACTTCGCCATCGCTTCATCATAGGTCATTCTTGGGAATTCGGAAATTTCTACGCCGTTTATTTCTTTTAAAAGATGTTTCGTCAGCCCTTCAAAAGCCTTCAAAATATCTTCCTGTTCCACGAAAGCCATTTCGCAGTCTATTTGTGTGAATTCCGGCTGGCGGTCTGCACGCAGATCCTCATCGCGAAAGCATTTTACTATTTGGAAATATTTATCCAGACCGCCAACCATCAGCAATTGCTTAAAAGTTTGGGGTGACTGTGGAAGCGCATAAAACTGCCCTTCGTTCATTCGGGAAGGCACGACGAAATCGCGCGCGCCTTCGGGGGTTGACTTAATTAAATACGGGGTTTCTACTTCCACAAAACCTTCGTTTGATAAATAATTGCGAACGGCAATTGCTACTTTATGACGGAAGATAAGATTCTCACGCACAGGTTTTCTGCGGATGTCGAGGTAGCGATATTTCATACGCAAATCCTCGCCGCCGTCGGTTTCGTCTTCAATAGTGAAGGGCGGAGTAAGGGATTCATTCAGAATGGTCAGTTCAGAAACCAAAATTTCCACATCGCCGGTTTGCATGTTTGGGTTTTTGGACTCGCGCTCTATTACGGTTCCTTTCACCTGTATTACGAACTCACGGCCCAGTTTTGTGGCTTTTTCCATTACTTCCTTGGGAGTTCTTTCCTCGTCAAAAATAAGTTGGGTAATGCCGTAGCGGTCGCGAAGGTCCACCCAGACCATAAAGCCCTTGTCGCGGGTTTTTTGTACCCAGCCCGCGAGGGTTACTTCCTTGTTTATATCTGCCGCCCGAAGCTGGCCGTTGTTGTGCGTTCTGTACATACTATTTCCCGCGAAGGCAGGAATCTTTTGAATTAAACCTATATTTTATTGAGACGGCAAATTTAATAAGTAATTAATGAATAGTTGTGGTTTTAAAGGTATTATTATTGGGGCGGGTCTATTCACCACGAATTTCCGAATGTTTATAAAAGAAAAGACCTGCAAGATGTTGAAAACCTTGCAGGTCAGTTAAACTCATACGAATATTCTTATAAATTATGCAATTCGGCCATTATTCATAGCTTGTTTCGCCTTCAGCTTTTTAATCTCTTTCATCCGGCGTCTTTTTCTGAATTTAATTTTGGCGCGATTTACCAAATAGAACATTACCGGAACCACAATTAAGGTCAAGAAAGTGGCGAAGATCAATCCGAAGATTACCGTCCACGCCAGCGGGCCCCAGAAAATCACGTTGTCACCGCCAATGTAAATGTTTGGGTTGTAATCCGTGAACAGCCCAAAGAAATCTATGTTAAACCCAATGGCCAACGGAATTAGGCCTAAAACAGTTGTGATGGCAGTCAACAAAACAGGACGCAAACGCGACTTTCCACCCGCAACTATCAACTCAAAATACTGGCGTTTGGTGAGCATTTGGTCTTCATCCATTTGCAGATCGTACATTTTTCTGTCAATGAGAATCTGAGTGTAGTCTATCAATACGATGGCGTTGTTGACCACGATTCCCGCAAGGGAAATGATACCCATCATCGTCATAATAATCACGAAATCCATTTGGAAAACCACCAGCCCGAGGAATACCCCAGCCAAACTTAGCACCACCGAAGTTAAAATAATCATCGGTTTGGAAAGCGAGTTGAACTGCGCCACCAAAATCAGCAAGATTCCACCCAAAGCATAGAACAGCGCCAACAAAAGGAAGCCCATGTTGTCTGCCTGTTCTTCCTGTTCGCCCGTAAAAGCAAGGGTTATGTCTTTTGGCAGATCGTAATTCTGAAGCTCGGTTTTTAGGTCGTTTACAATTTCGGTGGCGTTGTAGCCCCCAATCACGTTGGAGTAAACGGTAATGGTCCGTTTCAGATCTTTCCTTTTAATAGAACTGAAGGAAGCGGTATTTTTCTTCGTAACCATTGCGGAAATAGGCACTTGCACAATTTTTCCTTGATTGTTCCTAAAGGTAATTGGCTGGTTGAAAAGCGCGCTTTCATCATAACGTGATTTTTCGGAAAGGCGGACGTTTATTTCGTAATCGTCATCACCTTCTTTATAGGTGGAAGCTTCTTCCCCAAAAATGGCACGGCGCAGGGTTTGCCCAATCTGTCCGGTGGAAATGCCCAATTGCCCCGCTTTTTCACGGTCCACGGTTACGTCCATTTCGGGTTTACTTTTGTTGACGTCTATCTTCAGTTCCTCGATACCGCTGATGCCCAAACCTTCAATATAGGAACGCAGATTTTCGGCTTGGCGAAGCATTTCCTCATAATCCTCACCAATCAATTCAATGTTTATTGGGTAACCCACGGGCGGGCCGGCAGCATCCTTTTCAACAATAATGGAAGCGCCCGGAAAGCCTTTTACGGCATCGCGCACTTCTTCAAGAACGGTGCTACTTTTCACGCCACGGCGCAGTTGGAAATCGCGCATGGAAAGGGTAATCTTTCCTTTTTGCGGCATTTCGTTGCTTTGGCCGCCGTCAGTCTGCGGGTTTCCGGCACCTTGGCCCACCTGCGAAATGGCAGATTCTACCATATAGTTGTAGCCGTTGTCATCATATTTCGCAATGGCGTCAAACACACGTTTTTCAACCTGTTTTGTAAGCTCGTTGGTCTTTTCAATATCGGTTCCCTGCGGATATTCAATGTAGGTAATAATCTGGTTGGGCTCATTTTCGGGGAAGAAAAGCACTTTTGGCTGTGCAATTCCCACTAAAATGAAAGAGAAAATTAAAAGTGCAATCGTTCCGAAGAAGAATACGTAGGCTTTTCTTCCGCGCAAGGCGTATTTCAGAATCCGTTCATAGAAATTTTCCAGCTTTTTAAGCGATTTGTACTGAAAATAATCCACGGCACCGGCCAAGATATATTTATAAACCCAAAGCATAATTGCAGTGAGGATTGCCAAGTTTCCAAAACCTCGGAAAGCGGCCACGTCCATTGCAAACCCTGCAACCAAAAGCAGCAACCCAACGCCCAAAAGGATCAAACTCCAACGGATCAGTTTCTTTTTTGCCAACGGCTCTTCTTCGGTTTTCATAAATTCTGAAGTAAGCATGGAATTTATAATCAACGCCACAAATAGGGAGGATGAAAGCACCACGGAAAGTGTGATGGGGAAGTAAATCATAAATTTACCAATGGTTCCCGGCCACAGCCCAAGTGGGAAAAACGCCGCTAAGGTGGTTGCGGTTGAAGCGATAATGGGCCAGGCAATCTCGCCCATACCTTGTTTGGCGGCTTTTCGCGGCGGCATGCCCTCGCTCATTAAGGTATATACGTTCTCCACCACCACAATCCCGTTGTCCACCAGCATCCCAAGACCCATCACGAGCCCAAAAAGCACCATGGTGTTCAGCGTGAAACCCAATGCCGAAAGGATAAATAGCGACATGAGCATAGAAAGCGGAATGGCGAAACCAACGAAGAGCGCGTTTCTGAAACCGAGGAAAAACATCAAGACCAGTACAACCAAAATTACCCCGAAGATGATGTTGTTTACCAAGTCGTTCACCTGGTTTTCGGTCTTTATGGATTGGTCGTTCGTGAGACTGATGTGCAGACTTTTTGGAAGATAACTTTCCTGTTCTTCGGCAACAATTTTTTTGATCTGCTCTACGGCCTCGATCATGTTTTTTCCGGCGCGTTTTTTCACGTCCAGCATCACCACTGGGTCGCCATATTCACGCGCATAGGTTGTAGGGTCTTTTTCCTGGAACTTTATATCGGCAATGTCTTTTAGGAAAATGATGCCGTCATCTTTTTTAACCACAACGTTTTCCAACTCTTTCGGGTCTTCAATTTCACCCGTAATCCGGATGTTTTTTTGAACGCCGTTGGTAATAATGTTTCCGCCGGAAATCGTATTGTTTTCCCCTTTTACCGCGTTGATGATATTGTCAAAACTAACCTGCGAGGCGGTCATTTTATAGATGTCAACCGCAATTTCAACTTCTTTTTCCTCGGCCCCGCGAATGGTGGCTTCCTTTATCTGGGGAAGCAATTCAATTTTATCTTGGAGGTATTCGGCATAGTCCTTCAACTGCTGTACGGGGTAATCGCCCGTAAGGTTGATGTTGAGGATGGGCATTTCTTCGGAAAAATTCAGGTCGAAAACATTCGGCTCTACCTTGGCGCCATTGGTAAGCGTGGGCCAAGTGGTTTCTGCCTTTACCTGGTCCACCTTATCTTTTACGGATTGTTTTGCTACGGGTATTTCAACATTTTCCTCAAATTCAACAATAATAATGGAGTAATCCTGAAGGGTAGTTGAAGTGATTTCCTTTACGCCGGCAACGTCCTTAAATTCCTCTTCGAGTGGTTCTGTGATGAATTTCTCAACATCCTCGGCAGAGTTTCCGGGGTTTACGGAGCTCACGTAAATTTTGGTCTCGATAATCTCTGGGAAAGCCTCGCGCGGCATACTGTAATATGAGTAAGCACCCAAAAACAGGATGATGGCCATAATTACATAGACCGTCATTTTATTGTCAATGGCCCAAGACGAAATACTAAATTCTTTATACGGGTTTTTGCTCATGGTGCAAAGGTTTTCTTAGTTTTTGATGGTTACTTTCTGTCCGTCACGAAGGGTTTTTGCGCCTTCCTTAATTATGGTATCGCCTTTTTTGAGGCCAGATTTTACCTCGGTGTGGTTTTGGTAGGAAAGCCCGGTTTCAAGCAGCACGCGTTTGGCAATCCCAACGGAATCGTTTACGGGGTGGTAGATATAGGCAATCGTTTCGCCGGCGGCATTTTCCTGCAATACATTTTCAGGAACGGTAATGGCTCCTTCCGCGCTGTAATCGTTCACTTTTACGGTGGCGATAAGGTTTGGTTTTACCAGTCCATCTTTATTGGGAATTTCAACCTGAATGTCAAAACTTCTGTTGTTCGGGTTGATGTAGTTGCTCACTTGGCGAACCTTTCCGGTGAATTCTTCATTGATGGAAGCTAATTTCACCTTTACCTGTGTACCCTTGGTAATGTTTTTAAGATAGGTTTCAGGAATGGAGGCCTTTACGTACATATTGCTCAAATTCACCAAACGGATGATTGGGGTTTGTCCGGGAACCACCACTTGGCCTGGGTCTGAAATAATCTCATCCACAACGCCGCTAAAGGGTGCGGTGATAACGGTTTTGGCCAATTGGGCGCGCAATTGATTGGTAACGTTTTTAGCAGATTCATAATTGGTCTTGGCCTGTAAATATTGTATTTCGGAACCAATTTTTTGTTCCCACAACCTTTGCTGACGCTCAAAAGTGGTCTGCGCCAAAGCCATTTGGGCTTCTTGTTGCGCTACCTGGCTGGAAAGGCCGCCATCGTCTATTTTTGCAAGGCGCTGCCCTTTGGAAACGCGTTGCCCTTCCTTCACATACACATTGGTAAGTACACCGGAATATTCCGCATTTAAAACTACGTTTTGGTCTGTTTCCACATTGCCCTGCACTTCAACATAATGTTTAAAAAGGGTGTCTTTAATAACCTCAGCGGTAATTAAAGCTGGTCTTTCTTTCTTTTCGTTTTCGTCTATGTAGGCGTTCAGTTTATCTATTTCGGCCTTAAGTTCGCGCTGTTGTTTGTTCAGTTCGGCACGCTTGGCTTTTACCGCCGCCATGTCCTTCGAATCAATAACCGCATCAACAGATTTGTTGTCACCTCCGCAGGAAGCGAGCGTGATGATTGTTATTAGTAGTAGAAATGATTTTTTCATTGTTGATTTATTTTTAGAAAGTCGATTAGTTGAAAGTTTATAAGTTTAAGTGTTTATGAGTTTAAATGTTTAAAAGTTATTGTGTGAAAAAGTTTATTGCTTTGATTTATACTATGAATTTGAATCTTTTTTGTGCAATTTCATAAACTCTTGATCTTTTAAACTTCTTTATTCTTGATTTGGGTTTTATATAGTCCGTTTAACATTGCGGCTATTTCTGAAATATTTTCCCGAATCTCGCTATATAATTCGTCAGACAGAAGTTCCAAATCATTTGCAAGAATGGATTGATTCAAAAGTTCTAAGGCAGAACTATGGGCTATTTCAGTAAATCGAGCTTTATCCTTAAAAGAATGTCTTCCAGTTCCTTCAGCTATATTAGAGGAAATAGAAATTGCAGCGCGTCTCATTTGACTTGTTATACCAAATTTTTCTTCCGAAGGAAAATCTTTGGTGCTTTTGTAAATTTTTATGGAAAGCTGCCGTGCTTTCTGCCAAACATTTAATTTTTCAAACGAAAATATTCTCATAATTTTTGTTTTAATGTATAAATTTTTACAGTCTAATTTCTTTGGGTAAGCACTGTTCAATAAACTTTTAAACTCATAAACTTTTTTCAGTATTTCCCTTTAATTTCTTCATAATTCATCCGTAACTGCGGAATGTTCAGAACCGTTTCAAGATTCGCTTTTTCATTGATTAGCGTAAGCATGGATTGAAAATATTGTTGCTGTGCCATATATAATTGAGTTTGGGCCTGGCGCAAGTCAAAACTGGTTGAAAGGCCTTCCGTGAATTTCACTTGGTTTTTACCTTCAATACGCTCGGCCAGCGCAAGGTTTTTCTTTGAGTTTTCATAATTCTCAATAGCGAATTGGTAATTGCTTTGCGCAGTTGTCAAGTCAAGTTTTATTTGTTGTTTGGTTTGCTCAAGTTCTGTCTTAGCTTGGTCCAATGCTATTTTGGTGCGTTGGCTGGCGGCGCTTCGCATGCCACTGCTGAAAATGGGAATATTCAGACTGACCCCCAAAACAGAGGACTGATACCATTTTTGGTCACCGTTAAAAAAACTGAAATCATCACTGTTTGCTGAAGTTCCATAATTCACAAAAGCCGAAAGTCTTGGGAGGAACTTGCTTTTTTCAAGCCTGTTTTCAAAATAGCGCTGTTCCGTAAGGTTAAAGGCAATTTTATAATCTACGTTTTCTTCAATTTTTAGGGATGAATCCAACAGCGAAAGACTTATGTTTTGATTGGCCAATTGGTCCAAATCATCGGTCAGGGTTACCGGGGCTTCCACGTCGATTCCCAAAGCAAGATTGAACATTTGCTTGGCGATGGCTTGGCTTCTGCGGGCATTGTTGAGTTGGGTTTCAATGTCCAAAAGGGTTATTTCCAGTTGCTCAACGCTTTCTTCCTCTGTTAAACCATTCTCATAGATTTTTCGGGTTTCGTTGAGGTTTTCTTCAAGATTGGTCTTGTTTTTTTCAAAAATGTCCACCAGTTCCTGCGCCAGCAAAACACTTCCGTAGGCGTTGATTACACCTTTCCGCACTTCCAAACGTGTTTTCTCGTTGGCATTTTCAGAATATCTTAAAAACGCCTTTGCGGCTTTTAAACCTACCAGATAGCTTCCATCAAAAATTAGCTGGTTTAAGGTAGCCACGGCGTTCGCATTTTGCTTGGTTCCAAAGGTTATGGGAACAAAGGTGCCGGGCTCGCCGCCACTAAATTCGCCTGGAATAAGGGTTACGGGCTGTTTTAGATTGTTTTGGTAACTGATATTGCCATCTATCTGCGGAAGGCCCTGCGCGGTGGTTTCCCACTTTTGCTTGATGGCTTTGGCAATATCGCGTTGCGCGTTTATGGAGGTGTAATTGCTGTCCAAAGCAAAGGTTACGGCCTCTTCCAAACTGAACGTATAATTTTTCTGCTGCTGCGAAAAACCTAAAGTAGCGCACAATAGCAAACTGAAGATTAAAAGTTTTTTAGTCATTGGTTTGATGCTCTTTGATGAATTTTTTTAGTGTGAGAAAACCTTCGGATGTTACAATTCCTCTCAGGTGATATTCAAGATATTCCTCGGTTACGAATTTTGCAGGAAACTTATCTTTGGGAAACAGGTTTTGGTCCTTGATGCCGTGGATGCCCAAAAAATACAGGCGGGCAACAAAATCTGGATCCAAATTGCTTCGGTATAGCCCTTGCTCAATGCCTTTCTTCATGTTTTTTCGGGTACACTCCATCATTTTCTCAAAATGGTTTTGATGTAGTTTCTGGCTTATTTCAGGATAATATTTCTGAAGTTGGTACTGTGGCGAGGATTGGTCATTTTCAAGTTTGCGCAGGATGAATTTCTTAATTTCAAATAATTCCTCAATGGGGTTTTGGTCCAAGGCGCAAATTTCGTCTATGCCGCTGGTAATGCTATCCATAACACAAAAGGTGCATTCCTTTACCAAAGCGGTTTTATTTTTAAAATGCGTATAAATGGTTTTTTTTGAAATGGCCATTTCATTGGCGATATCGTCCATGGTAACGCTCTTAAAACCAAGTTTTAAGAAGAGGTCGGTGGCTTTTTGGATAATCTTTTCTCTCATAACAGGGGGCAAAGATAGGTTGCGGAAACTTTTAAAACAAAAATAGTTTCCTTAGTTTTATTTTATTTAACAGAAGCTTAACAGCTATGCTATTTTGACACATTAATTGTGGCCTTTTGCTTAGCTTGTTTTACTTTAGCCGAAATTTTTTGAAGGATGGAGGTTTTAAAGAAATACAATTCAGAATTGCAGCAGCATCTTGAAAACGCCGTTGCCCAAAAGGAGCCGCACCAACTCTACGACCCTATAAAATATATTCTTTCGTTGGGGGGCAAGCGCATTCGGCCGGCATTGACGTTGATGGTTTGCGATTTTTTCGGAACCGATTTCAAAAAGGCAATGAGCGCTGCCCTGGCAGTAGAGCTGTTTCATAATTTTTCGCTCATCCACGACGATATTATGGATAATGCGCCACTGCGCCGCGGCAAAAGGACCGTCCATGAGAAATGGGATGTAAACACCGCAATTCTTTCGGGTGATGCGATGCTTATTTTGGCATATCGTTTCTTTGAAAACTACGAACCCAAAATGTTTCACGAATTGGCGAAGCTTTTCAGCGAAACGGCCCTGCAAGTTTGCGAAGGGCAGCAACTGGACATGGATTTTGAAACCCGGGATGATGTAACCCTTGTGGAATACATAAAAATGATAGACCACAAAACCGCAGTCCTTTTGGGAGCGGCGATGAAAATGGGCGCTATCGTTGCCGAAGTTTCCGAAAGCGATAAAGACAAAATTTATCAATTCGGAAGAAATTTGGGTATTGCCTTTCAATTGCAGGACGATTATCTGGATGTTTTCGGCAATCCCGAAACCTTCGGAAAACAGGTGGGCGGCGATATTATTTCAAATAAAAAAACCTTTCTGTATTTAATGGCGGTGGGCGAGGGCACTTCGGCCCAAGCGGAGGAACTGGAGCATCTTTTCACCATAAATCCAAAAGACCCTGCCGATAAGATTGCTACGGTTAAGGAAATATTTTCAAGCTCTGGTGCAGCCGAAGCTACGCAGGCAGAAATAGAAAAATTCAGTCATTTGGCGTACTCGCTTTTGGATGAAATAGATATTTCTGAGGAGAAAAAGAAACTGCTCCGCAAATTCGGGAAGGATTTGATGGAGCGCGACGTTTAAAAATACACCCGCACGAAAGGGGCAAAGGCACTTGCGTAAATACTTTCATCCGCATCAAAAAGCACATCGTAACGGATGCCAATTGTAAAATTATTGCTATGGAAACCGACGCCCAGAAATAAGGCCGGATACCAATAGTTCCGCGTTTTGTCGGGGCTTCCCAAGTATTTATACTTTCGGGTTACATGCAATTCCTCAAATTCTGCCGAAAGCTGTATTTCCGGTATCACGTTGTAAAGTGCCAGCACACTTCCGCCCAGAATGGTCGCGTTGGTATCGTTTTTTAGGCTTGCATACGTTCCGTTTAGCGCCACTCCGGCCGCAAACTGGTCGTTAAACTGATAAATGGCACTGGGCGCAAGGGTTCCGCTGAAAAAACCATCGCCAAAACTAAGGCCGATTCCTCCACCAAAACGCACGTGCTGCCAGAATTCATTTTTATTGTCTTGACTGAACGATTTAGTAACGCCAAGAAGAAACAGTGCTATAAAAAATAATTTGCCAACACACCTAAATTCAGTCTTTTTCATTATGAATACTTTAAGATTTTCCGCCTATAAATATATAGAATCAGGCGGAGTAGTTTGCGTAATTGTTGTATTTTTGTACCGTTTTATCAAAATGACCCATTTGTACATTTATCATGGATAAATTTTCCTTCTTAAACGCGATGCATCCCTCCCAAATCGCGGAACTTTACGAAAAATATTTACAATACCCCGATAGCGTTGAGCCAAGTTGGCGTGCTTTTTTCCAAGGTTTTGACTTTGGTTCGGAGAATAGTGCACAGGAATTCTTTGGCACCGCCGAGCCTGTGGAAACCCAAGATTACGACGTGGGCGCTATCTGCGCAGATGTTATAAAGGAGTTTCAGGTTATAAAATTAATCGATGGTTACAGGACGCGCGGGCACCTTTTTACCAAAACCAATCCCGTACGGGACCGCCGGAAATATACACCAACCTTGGCAATCGAGAATTTTGGCCTTTCACAGCACGATCTTAAGGCTACTTTTAAGGCCGGGGAAATTATTGGTATTGGCGAGGCTACCCTTGAAGAAATCATAAAACACCTTGAGAGCATTTATTGCGATTCCATCGGGATTGAATATATGTACATTCGCAGGCCGGAAGAAATCCAGTGGATTCAACAAAAGTTGAACGTTAATGATAATCAGCCCAGTTTCTCCAACGAACATAAAAAGCATATTCTTAAAAAACTCAATGAGGCTGTGGCTTTCGAGAGTTTTCTTCATACGAAATACGTAGGTCAAAAACGGTTTTCACTGGAAGGAGGCGAAAGTTTGATTCCCGCCTTGGATACCTTAATTGAAAATGCTGCCGAAAAAGGCGTGGAGGAATTTGTAATGGGAATGGCCCACCGCGGCCGATTGAGCACGTTGACAAATATCTTCGGAAAAAGTGCCAAGGACATTTTCAGCGAGTTTGACGGAAAGGATTATGCGCAGGATATTTTTGATGGCGACGTAAAATATCACTTGGGCTGGACTTCAAAGCGCAAAACCGAATCTGGCAAAGAAATAAATCTTAATATAGCTCCCAACCCTTCACATTTGGAAACCGTGGGCGCCGTGGTACAGGGAATAGCCCGTGCCAAACAGGACGACCATCACAAGGACAATCCAAATAAAGTCTTGCCAATAATTGTTCACGGCGACGCGGCCATTGCCGGACAGGGCATTGTGTATGAAATTGTGCAAATGGCACAGCTGGACGGATATAAAACAGAAGGCACGATTCACATAGTAGTCAACAACCAAATAGGTTTTACTACGAATTATTTGGATGCGCGCTCCTCAATTTACTGTACCGATGTTGGCAAGGTAACGCTTTCGCCCATCCTGCACGTAAATGCGGATGATGTAGAGGCAGTGGTACATGCAATGAATTTTGCGTTGGATTTCAGAATGGAATTTGGCCGTGATGTTTTTATCGATTTGTTGGGCTATAGAAAATATGGACACAATGAAGGTGACGAACCGCGTTTTACGCAGCCCAAACTTTATAAGGCTATAGCCAAACACGACAATCCCCGTGATATTTATGCCAAAAAACTGATTGAGGAAGGAGTTATTGATAAGGGCTATGCCGATAAACTGGAACAGGAATACAAAGATAAGCTCGAAGAAAATCTTGAGGATTCCAGAAAAGAGGACAAAACCACAATTACCGCATTTATGCATGACGAGTGGGAAGGCTACGATTATGCCGAGGAGGATAAAATGATGGAAGCGGTTGATACCACTTTCGATTTGAAAAAGTTGGATGAAATTGCCGAAGTAATAACCAAGTTGCCTGAGGATAAAAAATTCCTTAAGAAAATTGCCAAGCTTGTTGAAGCAAGACACACTATGTATTTTGAGGACAACAAACTGGATTGGGCCATGGGCGAATTGCTTGCTTACGGATCACTTTTAAAGGAAGGCCACGACGTGCGTATGAGCGGGCAGGACGTGGAGCGCGGAACGTTTTCGCATCGTCATGCCGTTATTAAAGTTGAGGACAGTGAAGAAGAAGTGGTGCTTTTAAATCATTTAAAGGGAGATCAAGGCGATTTCTATATATACAACTCATTGCTTTCAGAGTATGGGGTTGTTGGTTTTGACTATGGGTATGCTATGGCGAGCCCGCGAAGTTTAACCCTGTGGGAAGCGCAGTTTGGCGATTTCAGCAATGGGGCGCAAATTATGATAGATCAATACATTTCGGCCGCCGAAGACAAATGGAAGCTGCAGAATGGTTTGGTGATGCTTTTGCCCCACGGTTATGAAGGCCAGGGCGCGGAGCATTCATCGGCGAGAATGGAGCGTTATCTGCAACTTTGTGCAACAGACAATATGTTTGTGGCGGATGTGACTACGCCAGCCAACCTTTTTCACCTTTTCAGAAGACAATTAAAGGTAAATTATCGCAAACCGTTGATCGTATTTACGCCCAAGAGTTTGCTGCGCCACCCAAAAGTGGTTTCCACTAAAGAAGAATTTGCTAACGGAAGTTTCCAAATGTTGATTGACGATGCCGAGGCAAAAGTTGCAAAAGTGAAAACATTGGTATTCCTTACCGGTAAATTCTATTACGATTTGCTGGAAAAAAGGGAAGAATTGAAAAGGGATGACGTTGCATTGGTGCGTATAGAGCAGTTGTTTCCATTGCCAACGGATGAAATGAAAAAGATTCTAAAGAAATATAAAAACGCCGATGATGTGGTGTGGGCACAGGAAGAACCAAGAAATATGGGCGCCTATTCGCATATCTTAATGCACTTTGAAGAAGCGAGAAACTTTAGGGTTTGCAGCAGAAAAATGTACGCGGCACCGGCAGCGGGCAGTACAGTTAGGTCAAAAGCAAGACACGCCAAGGTAATTGAAAACGTGTTTGACAAAGATATGGAGTAGGGACGCACGGCCGTACGTTTCCACGTGTTTTTGAAATGTTGTGATGTAACTGAAAATGATGGATTATTTTATTATTTTCATACTGTGAAATTGCAGTAAATTCAGAATAAGATTTAAGAAGTCCGCGGCTAAAGATTGATGTTCGATTTTGACCTTGCGGAATATATGGCGAGGAAACAAGGGTTTTAAAGCAAGCGGTCCGCAGGAATATGGAATGGTTTCCGAAGGATTTTATGTTTGAATTTGCTAAAAATGAGTTTGAAAACTTGAGGCCACAGATTGCAACCTCAAGTATTTGATACAAAAGGGATAAAACGATAAAGAGCAATCTGAAAGAAAGTGAATAGAATACAAATAAGTAGATTTATAAAAATCTGAAGAATAAAGAATAAAGAATAGCACCCTCCAGGTTGCAATAAACAATAAGATTATGGCATTAGAAATGAAAGTTCCCTCCCCGGGAGAATCCATCACCGAAGTTGAAATAGCATCTTGGCTAGTAAAGGATGGTGATTACGTTGAAAAAGATCAAGCAATCGCCGAAGTGGATAGCGACAAAGCTACGCTCGAACTTCCGGCGGAAGCCAGCGGCATCATTACCCTAAAAGCTGAGGAAGGCGATGTGGTAGGCGTAGGCGAAGTAGTTTGCTTGATAGATACCGACGCCAAAAAACCGGGCGGTGATGATGCGTCCGACAAAAAGGAAACTTCCAAAAAATCCGAATCCGAGGATACGGAAAAGAAGGAAAAGGCTACAAAAGAAGCCACTACCGATAAAGGGGAAGCTAAAAAACAAACGCCGTCAAAATCGTCAACTCCCAACCAAGAGCAGGATAAGAAAACATACGCCACAGGTTCGCCTTCCCCTGCGGCAAAGAAAATTCTTGATGAAAAGGGAATGTCTTCAAAAGATGTGAAAGGAACTGGCCGTGATGGAAGAATCACAAAAGAAGATGCGGTAAGCGCAACCCCTTCCATGGGAACTCCTGGAAGCGGCAGCCGCGGAAGCGAGCGTAAAAGGCTCTCCATGCTTCGCCGAAGAGTCGCGGAACGTTTGGTTTCCGCAAAAAATGAAACTGCCATGCTCACTACTTTTAACGAAGTGGATATGTCTGCGATTTTTGAACTGCGAAGCCAGTACAAAGAACAGTTCAAAGAAAAACACGGCGTAGGGCTTGGGTTTATGTCGTTTTTTACCTTGGCGGTAGTCCGTGCACTGGAACTTTACCCAGAAGTAAACTCCATGATTGATGGCGATTATATGATAACCTATGACTTTAAGGATATTTCAATTGCCGTTTCAGGACCGAAAGGTTTAATGGTTCCCGTAATTAGAAACGCCGAAAACCTAAGTTTTAGAGGTGTGGAAAACGAAGTGAAGCGACTTGCAATTAGAGCGCGCGATGGTGAGATTACCGTAGATGAAATGACTGGAGGCACATTTACAATCTCTAACGGCGGCGTTTTTGGCAGCATGCTTTCAACGCCCATTATAAACCCTCCCCAATCCGCAATTTTGGGAATGCACAATATTGTGGAGCGCGCCATTGTTCGCGATGGCGGGATTGTGGTAGCCCCGGTAATGTACGTAGCACTTTCGTACGACCACAGAATAATTGACGGCCGTGAATCTGTTGGCTTTTTGGTTGCGATAAAAGAAGCCTTGGAAAGTCCTGAGGAACTTTTAATGGACAATGATGTTAAAAAGGCTTTGGAGCTATAGCCGATAATTAGAAAATAAAAAATCCGGCCTGTGAGCCGGATTTTTTTGGTTAGTTAGGAAACATCTTCTCAGCTAAAAAATAAGGTATTGATCAAATTTAGTAAAAGAACCAATACAACCGAAACAGTTATTACTATAACTCCTAATTTGGTAGAAGTTGTAGTAGCAGAGTAATTCTTTTCTTTTTCTTCTATATAAACTGTTTCTTTCATATTGTAAATATCCATATTTATGTGGAATTATGAAATACGTGGTAACACGTAAATTTCTGAAAAGCAACTATAACAGTTTTTCATGATGCTCTTTCGCCCAAATGAGGAGACTGTTTGTTTTGGGCTCTATGTTGAGTTTGGTAATGATGTTGCTTCGGTGTTTTTCTACTGTTCTGTATGAAATGAAAAGTTGTGAGGCGATTTCTTTGTTGGTCTTGTCTTGTGCAATTAATTTTAAGATCTTTTTTTCAGAAGGGGTAAGTGAGTTCAGTTCTCCATCATCCACAAAAACAACACCTATTAGTTCTTTTATTTTATCACTAAAAAAAGGAACGCCCTCGGTAACGGTTTTAATACAGTTCTCGATCTCTTCAAGGGCAAATTCTTTCAGGATGTATCCAAAAATGTTGAGCTCCTGTGCTTTTTGATAGAGATCCTTTTCTTTGTGAAGCGTTATCAAAACAATTTTGGTGTCTAAATCGAGACCCTTGCATTGTTGTGCAATTTCGAGCCCAGACATATAGGGCATCTGAATGTCCAGTATTGCGATGTCTGGGTTTTTTTTGGTGATGAGGTTATATGCCTCTCTCCCATCTTTGCCACTTCCCAACAGGTTGTAGCCTTTTTCTATCAAAAAGTCGCTGAGCCCTTTTAATAGCAATGGATGATCGTCTGCAATAATGATGGATGGTGTAGTTTTGCTCATAACGGAAATTGAAATTCCAGCACAGTGCCGGTGTCTTTTTTAGAGGTTACTTTCATTTGGCCTTTTAAAAACTTGGTCCGTTCCAAAAGGGTCTTCAATCCCAATGATTTTACATCTTGGTATTTTTCTGCAAAGTCAAAGCCCACGCCATTGTCACGTATGGAGATAAGGATGTTGTTGGTGAATTTTTTCACGGAAACCTTTCCCGCTTCGGCGTTTGCGTGTTTCAATATATTGCTGAGGCTTTCTTGGATAATCCGATAGATATTTACTTCGTCTTCTTTTGAGAAAATGTTATCAATATTATCTATTTCGGCTGAAATGAAAAGCGTCGTGTTTTCATCTATCATGTTTATGGTATATTCAATGGCCTTGGTAATGCCCAGTTCCTGAAGCTGAAAGGGGTGCAAGTCTCTAGAAATTGACCGAACTTCTTCTATGGTATGGTCCACCATTTTTTTTGTATCATCATCCCCGCTTGCCATCAGCTTGTTCTTGATGACCAACAATTGCTGCCCGATGCCGTCATGAAGGTCTTTTGATATTCTTCGGCGCTCGCCCTCTTGCGAAATGAGCAGTTCCTGGCTAAATTTTTCCTGAAGGATTTTATTGCTTCTTAAATGTCTTTGGTTGCGGAAAAGCAAGATAAGCCCAAAACTTAAAAGAACGGCAATGCCTCCAAAGAGCATCGCTTTTTTAAAACTTTCATTATCTTTTTCAAGAAGGCTGATGTTGGAGGATTTTTCAACCAGTTCCTTTTCCTTTTTTTCGGTTTCGTAGAGGGTTTGGTAGTAGGCAAGTGCGTTTGCGGTACTTCGGTTGTATATGGAGTCTTTGATTGCATTGGAGGCTTGGTTGTTTTCTACGCTTTTTTTATAATCTCCCATGTCAAAATAGAGCTCGGAAAGAAAAGAGTAGGAGCTCATAATTTCATCTTCAAGGCCTAAGTTCTTGGCTATGTCGAGTTTATTTTGCGCAAGTTTTAATGCTTCGTCATAGTTGCCCGTTGTTTGAAGATATTTAGCTTTTCCGCCCAAAAAGTTTAGTGCTGCTGAAGGATTTCCGGAGAGATCATACTCTAAATTCTCTATGAGTTCGAGATGTTTTTTTGCCTCAATAAGTTGGTTGTGCTCACAGTAGTATTCAATTAATCTTGAATGGATCCCAATAAAGGTGGATTGATCTGATTGGGTTTTGTCAAAAACCTTTTCGGCGGTGAGCAATGATTTGTATTCCAGATCGCGCTCTCCCATTTTTTTGTAGTCCAGGGCTTGATTGTAATATTCATTGGACAAAAATCTATTCAATCCCAATGCCTTCATCTTTTTGATAAGTGCATTGCGTTCCAATTTGGCTTTTTCATAAAAACCATTCATACTGAACATGCTTATGATGCCTTGTTGCGCATACACCATGTAGTCATATTCCTTTTTGTTTTCATAAATAGTGTACGCTTGGGTAAAATCCTCTCCCGCCAAAACAAACCTCCCCAAATTTGAATATGCCTGCCCTCTAAAAAGATAGGTGTCCGCAATGTTCAGGGAATCGTTTTTCGAGAAATTTTCGAGTGCCATATTATAGTCTTCAATGGCTTTTTTAAGATCTACCTTGGTATTGGCCTTCCCACGTTTAATATAAAGACCGCCCAGCAAGAGGCTGTCCTTTATTTTATACTTGCGCGCAAGTACGCTATTTATTATGGTTATTGCGTTCAGCGGATCGTTGGCGTAGTTGGTAAGCGGATATTGAAGGTTCATCGCCTTCCTGGCAGCCCCCTCAATACTGTCCATCTCCTGTGCCAGATTTATATATTGGATGCTGTATTTTATGAAAGCGTCGCTGTCGGTAAAAAATGTCCGGGACAATAGGCTGTCCAGTGCGGTTAATCTTTCCGTTTTGTTTTTGGCTGCGGCCAATTTTTTTTCATAATGTGGAATATCCTGACAATACCCCGAAGCCGGGGAAAATGCAATAATAAAAATGAGGATTACTATTTTTTTCAGCACAAATGAGAATTATTTCAGAGGAAGATAAAAGTACTTAAATTATTGTAAATAAACCATATCCGTAAGCCATTCTATTTTACATAGAAGCAATTTCTGCCATAATCGATCACGGCTCGGTGTTTCTTTAAAAAATCTGCGCCAATGATGCCATGCACGGGCCCTTCATTCACTTGCGACAGGGCTTCGTTTACATGTGATAGGTCAAAAAGCACAAAATCCATATTCCCGATGCTCCAGTTTTTAATGCTGAATTTATTTCCGCGGGAAAGCATGGTTTCCATATTTATGGCCCCAGCTCCCGCAGCCTTAATGATGCTTTCCTCGCTGATCAATAAAAAATGTGTGCTATCGGTAAAGCCCACACAGCTTGTGGAAGCGCCCGTGTCCAGTATAAAATCGCCCGCGACCCCGTTTATTTTTGCCGAAAAAAGATAGTGGTCCGTGGCGAGCTTTTTTAAGGGAATGCGATAAAAGCCTTGGCCTTCGAGAATTTTGCGTAACTGCATCAATTTTTTTGTGTAAAGATAGCAAACAAAATAAGTAGCTTTGCAACTATGTTGACCGATACACACACCCACCTATATAGCGAGGCTTTTGCCGAAGACCGCAACGAAATGATGCAGCGCGCTTTTGATGTTGGCATAAAACGCTTCTTTATCCCGGCCATAGATTGTAGCCATACGGAGGCAATGTATGCCTTGGAAAAGGAATATCCCCAAAATGTGTTTTTGATGATGGGCCTGCACCCAACCTCGGTAAAGGAAAATTTTGAGGAAGAGTTGGCGCACGTAGCGGAACAATTTAAAAAACGGAATTTCTTTGCCGTTGGCGAAATTGGGATAGACCTTTATTGGGATAAAACTACTTTGGGAATACAGAAAACTGCTTTCAAATGGCAAATTCAATTGGCGAAAAAGCACAAACTGCCCATCGTTATCCATTGCCGAGATGCCTTTGATGAAATTTTTGAAGTATTGGAAACCGAAAAAGGCGATGATCTCTTCGGAATTTTTCACTGCTTTACCGGAACTTTTGAACAGGCGCAACGTGCCATTTCCTATAATATGAAGCTCGGCATAGGCGGGGTGGTTACCTTCAAGAATGGAAAGATCGATACTTTCTTAAATCAAATTCCACTGAAACACATCGTTTTGGAGACCGATTCGCCCTATCTTGCCCCGGTACCCTTTCGCGGAAAGCGGAACGAGAGCAGCTATTTGGCATTGGTCTGTAAAAAACTTTCCGAAATCTATGGCGTTTCGGAAGCGGAGATTGCAAGGATTACTACGGAAAATTCGAAAGCGGTTTTTGAAATATAAATGTCAAAATAACAAGCAACAAATTCCAAAAGGATAATTTTGGCTTTGGAATGTACAAAATTTGGAATTTCAATTTTTGGAATTTTATTCAATATTAAGTAAGTATTAGTATGACAAAAACCCCCAACATCCTCCTTATATATACCGGCGGCACCATCGGGATGATCAAGGATTTTGAGACCGGCGCCCTGCGCAATTTCAATTTTGACGAATTGCTCAACCACATACCGGAGCTGAAACTTTTGGATTGCAACATTACAACCACCTCGTTCCAAAAACCAATCGATAGTTCCAATATGAACCCGAAGTACTGGGTGGACATTGCAACCATTATTGAAAACAATTATGAAAAGATGGACGGATTTGTGGTGCTTCACGGCAGCGACACCATGAGCTATACCGCTTCGGCATTGAGTTTTATGTTGGAAAACTTGGGCAAGCCGGTTGTTTTTACTGGGTCGCAGCTTCCCATCGGCGATCTGCGGACCGATGCAAAGGAAAATTTAATTACTTCCATCCAGATTGCGGCATTACAGGAAAAAGGAGTTTCAAAAATTGCTGAGGTCTGCCTTTATTTTGAATACAAACTGTACCGTGCCAATAGGACCACTAAAATTAATGCCGAGCACTTTGAAGCATTTGCCTCGCTCAATTATCCTGAACTCGTGCAGAGCGGGGTGCATTTGGTCGTGAACAACGAAGCGCTGTACCGGCCAAACAGAAGAAAAAAATTGAAAGTCCATAAAAGTTTGGAAAGCAATATCCTGTTGGTGAAAATGTTTCCGGGAATAGATGAGGCTACCATTAATCATCTTTTTGACTATCCCGAAATGAAGGGGTTGGTGCTGGAAACGTATGGATCGGGCAACGTTACCAATGCAGAATGGTTTATAAATTCACTTAAAAAAGTGATAAAAAGAGGTATCCCCGTCATCAACGTTACCCAATGCTCCGGCGGAAGTGTGAATATGGGCCTTTATGAAACCAGCACCGATCTAAAAAAAATAGGTGTTATAAGCGGAAAAGATTGTACCACGGAAGCTGCTTTGGCTAAATTAATGTATTTATTGGGCCAAAAAATTTCGGCTAACAGCTTCAAAACCATATTTGAAACCTCATTGCGGGGAGAAATGCAATAAATAAACCGCTTAAATTATTTTATGGCGTTGTTTTTTTTTTTGATATTTGGCACTCCATTCGAAAAAATGGCTGATAGTAATAGAGAGGTGGCCGAGTGGTCGAAGGCGCACGCCTGGAAAGTGTGTATACGCCACAAGCGTATCGAGGGTTCGAATCCCTTCCTCTCTGCAACAAACTTTTAGGATATTAACAAGCTCATTTTGAGTGTCCATTAATATTCTTGCAGATTAACTAAATTATTTTATATCTTTAAACCTTTAACTAAAAACAAACTTTAAGTCGATAGCAATGAAAAAATTATTTTCTATTCTGGCAGTTGCCGCAATCGTTTTTGTAGGCACGTTTAACGCGAACGCCGCAACAGCGCAAACCATGCCAACCAGTTCGCAAGCTCTAGTTACAGCAGCTACTTTCACTATTATTCAAGATGAGCCGGCTCCGGCCGCAGAACCCGAAAAAGGATTCCATCAAGAATTGAAAGAACGCTTTGTGGAAGGTGGTCCCGGATTTATGGGGATCGTATTACTTTGTTTAATTCTTGGATTGGCTATTGCTATTGAAAGAATTATCTTCCTTAACCTTTCTACTACCAATACACAAAAATTGGCTCAAGACGTGGAAGACGCCCTAAACAGCGGTGGTATTGATGCTGCCAAAGAAGTTTGCAGAAACACAAAAGGCCCTGTTGCCTCCATTTATTACCAAGGTTTGGATCGTGCCCACGAAGGTATTGACATTGCTGAAAAAGCTGTTGTTGCCTATGGTGGTGTACAAATGGGCCAACTTGAAAAGAACGTTTCCTGGATCTCCCTTTTCATCGCCCTGGCTCCGATGCTTGGTTTCATGGGTACGGTAATCGGGATGATTATCGCGTTCGATAAAATTCAGGCTGCTGGTGATATGAACCCATCATTGGTTGCGGGAGGTATTAAAGTGGCGCTTTTAACGACCGTATTTGGTTTGATCGTGGCTATTATCCTTCAGATTTTCTACAACTATATTATCGCTAAGATCGATAGTATCGTTAACAGTATGGAAGACGCTTCCATCACTTTGATCGATATGTTGTTCGACTACAAACAAAAAAACAAAATCTAAACAAACCACAAGATGGCATTACATAAAATTTTAAAAATAGTAGCGTTGCTTCTAGGCGTTGTGGGAGTTATTTTTCTCGCAATGATCATCGCCAAAGGTGATGAGGCCGTATCGGCAACCGGCGAAGGCGTTGATGGTTTCTTGTATGTTGCTTATATTACATTTGCTATTACAATTGTTTTTGTTCTATTCTTTGTATTAAAAGGAATATTTGCAGGAAATCTAAAAAACACACTAATCTCTGTTGGAGCATTCCTTCTTATTGTAGTAATTGCATACCTTTTGGCAGATGGAAACCCAATGCCAATGCAAGAAGGTGAAATGCTTTCCGCTAGCGGCTCTAAATGGGTCGGAACAGGATTGTACGCTTTTTATATATTAGCTATACTAGCGGTCGGCTCTATGGTTTTCAGCGGAATTAAAAAAGTAACAAAATAATGGCAAGAAGAGCAACACCCGAAGTAAACGCAGGGTCGATGGCCGACATCGCTTTCCTCTTGCTTATCTTTTTCTTGGTAACTACGACCATCGAGAAGGACAAGGGTATCGCGAGACAGTTGCCGCCCAAGGAGCCGCCTACAGACGAACAAGTAAAAATCAAGGAAAAAAACCTCTTTATCGTTAATGTTAACAGAAGCGATCAATTGCTTGTAGAGGAAAAACTGATGGAGCTTAAAGATCTGCGCCAAGCAGCAATTGCTTTTCTGGATAACGGGGGAGCACCGGCCGGAACTGCAGAGTATTGCGATTATTGCAAGGGTAAAAGAGATCCAGAATCTTCCGATAATCCCGATAAAGCGGTTATTTCCGTTCAGAATGATAGGCTTACTTCCTATAAAATGTACATCGCCGTACAGAATGAATTGGTGGCGGCATACAATTTTTTAAGAGATCGGGAATCGCAAAGACTTTATGGTTGGAAATTTACCGAAAAGACCAAAGACCTTGATGAAGGAAAGATAAAAGGCGAAGCAGCAAAAGAAGCATTACAGGAAAAACTGGAAACCATTCAAAAGTTATTTCCTCAAAAACTTTCCGAAGCAGAACCTAAAAAATCCGGACAATAATATTTAGAATATGTCAAAATTTAAAAAGAAAAAAGACGGCGGATTGCCAGCCATTTCTACAGCATCCCTTCCGGATATTGTATTTATGCTCCTGTTCTTCTTTATGGTTGTAACAGTACTGCGCGATGACAATCTGCTTGTTCAAAACAAATTGCCGAAGGCCGATCAAGTTGAGAAACTAAAGAAAGACCGATCTGTATATATTTACGCAGGAAAGCCAAGTTCCAGATATCAGGACAAATACGGCACCGAGCCTAAAATACAAATAGGCGATAAGTACACCGATCTTTCCAATATTAAGTTTGCATTGACCGAAGCCCGTCAAAAACTACTTCCTGAACTTCAGGACAAAGTGATGGTGGCCCTCAAGGTTGATGAAAAGACAAATACTGGAATGGTTACCGACATTAAACAGGAATTGCGCGATCTGAACATGTTAAAGATCATCTACATTACCACTCCTGGAAATGAAATAACGCAATAGCGCTATTAAACGCTGTTTTGAAAACGCCTTGTCCTGAGGTTTTTGGGATCAAGGCGTTTTTTTGTCTCTTTTATTCTGAAAAATACATTTATCTTTATGGGTATGCAAAAGGTATTTAGAAGCTGCTTCACATTTTTTATGGGATTTGTTTCCCTTGCAGCCTTGGCGCAGGATAGCATTCGCCATGCTTCAGTCGATTCACTTTATAGAGAGGATCAATTTTATATCGGTCTAACGTATAACGCCCCTTTAAATATGCCTTTTGGGGTGAATACCCGGGGTCTTTCAGGCGGTGTTCAATTTGGATTTGTTAGGGATATGCCTATTAACAAACAACGAAATATTGCGGTTGCCATAGGCGCCGGAATCGCAATCGACCAATTTGGGGAGAACCTTTTTATAGGAGAAACTTCAAATGAAGAAACAATTTTCAGGGTTCTGGACGGGAATGTAGATTTTACCCGGAACCGATTCAATATGGCTATCATTGAAGCTCCCCTGGAGTTTAGATGGCGAACCTCAACACCTTCAACCTATAAGTTTTGGAGAGTCTATGCCGGGTTTAGGGTAGGATATGCATATTGGTACAAAGCAACTTTCAAACAACCGGGAAACAATATAAACCAAACAAAAATCCCAGAGTTTGACCCGCTTCGACTGTCTGCCACCCTCAGTTTTGGGTACAGCACCTTCAACTTATTTGCTTCCTATAGTATTAATCCCTTCTTTAAAGATGCAAAGACTATTGAGGGAGAAACGGTTGATTTTAGGACGCTCAAGCTTGGGTTAATGTTTTATATTCTATAGCCAAAGATTGAAAAGAATCAATTGCGGCAGTGCTCCCAAAAACAATCCCACGCCTAGTTCGGGGTACGTGTGCGAATCGTTGTTAAGCCTGGAAGAAGCAACCCAGCCATTTACAAAAAGGAAGAAACTGATAGTAACAAGCAGGTTAATCTTGAAATGTGCGCTCAGCCCCACCAGAAACATCAAAATACCCGCAACGCCCATTTGGTGAAGGCTGACTTTCAATTTAAAAAAAACCATTACCAGCGCGCTGAAGGCCGAAAAAAGAATTCCCACAAAAAAATAATACAGTTCAGGGTCTTCGTAAGGATCAAAAACCATTTTAATGATAAGCAACAACAGAATGCACTGTATCATCAATGGAAATTTACGTTCCTTGACTTCTTTTAAATAGATGGTTTCCACAACCCGTAAATTTTTCAAAAGAAAGAATATTACAATGGGAATTAGGATGGTAATAATAGCAATTGCAAAAAGTTCTACCCGGACCAATTGAGGGTCTATATATCTGGGCGTAACACTGTAATAGAGAATGGTGCCCAAAATAGGCATCAACAAAGGGTGAAATAGATAGGAGGCGGCTTTTAGAAATAAATTCATCAAATTTCTTTTCTGAGTCTTGCCACTGGCAAATCCAATTGTTCCCGGTATTTGGCAATGGTCCTGCGGGCAATGGGATAGCCCTTTTCCAATAAAATTTTAGCGAGTTTATCGTCAGTAAGCGGTTTCCGTTTGTTTTCTTCGGAAATGGTAATTTCAAGAATTTTCTTGATTTCCTTGGTAGAAACATCTTCGCCCTGATCGTTTTTCATCGATTCGCTGAAAAATTCCTTTATCAACTTTGTTCCGTAAGGCGTGTCAACGTATTTACTGTTTGCAACACGCGAAACCGTGGAAACGTCCATATTTATTTTGTCGGCTATATCTTTCAAGATCATCGGTTTCAATTTCCGCTCATCCCCGGTCAAAAAATACTCTTCCTGATGGTGCATAATGGCGTTCATGGTAACGAAAAGCGTTTGCTGTCGCTGTTTTATGGCATCAATAAACCATTTTGCGGCATCGAGCTTTTGTTTGATGAACATCACAGCATCTTTCTGCGCTTTCGATTTGTCTTTGGATTCCTTATACCCCTTCAGCATGTTGGTGTAATCGTGGCTCACGTGAAGCTCGGGAGCGTTTCTGCCGTTCAGGGTTAAATCCAATTCGCCATCCACAATTTTTATCGCGAAATCGGGTACCACGTGCTCCACGATCCTATTGTTTCCGGAATAGGTGCCGCCCGGTTTTGGGTTCAGACCTTCAATTTCGTGAATGGCATCGCGAAGCTGATCTTCGGTAATATCAAATTTCTGAATGAGTTTTTTATAATGCTTTTTGCTGAAATGATCGAAGGAATCATCCAATATGTCAATAGCCAACGCAACGGAAGGCGTTTGTTCCCTTCGTTCCAATTGAAGCAATAAACATTCCTGAAGATCGCGGGCCGCAACGCCGGCGGGATCCAGCTCCTGAACCACTTTTAATACTTTTTCTACTTTGTCCTCGGTGGTGTAAACATTCTGGGTAAAGGCCAAATCATCAACAATATCCTGGATTTCACGGCGTATGTAACCGCTTTCGTCCACGCTGCCCACCAAAAACTCCGCTATTTCTTTTTCCTCTTCGTCAAGGCGATAGGTACTCAATTGCTGCATTAAATGCTGGGTAAAGGAAGTACCCGCCGCATAGGGCATTTGGCGTTCCTCGTCATCTGCGCTGTAATTGTTTGCGGAAAGCTTGTAGCTCGGCACTTCGTCATCGCTCAAGTAATCATCAACGTTTATATCCGTTTCAATTACTTCGTTGCCTTCGTCGTAGCTATCGTCAAATTCATCATTGCTAAATTCATCATCAAAGTTTTCACTTTCCTCTTTTCCGCCTTCCAAAGCGGGATTTTCTTCCAATTCCTGCGCAATCCGCTGCTCAAAAGCCTGCGTGGGCAGTTGTATCATCTTCATCAACTGGATCTGCTGAGGCGATAATTTCTGGGAAAGTTTAAGATTTAATTGCTGCTTTAACATAGGTCTAATTACTACTTCATAAAGTTAGGTAAAAGCCCCCTAACCCCCAAAGGGGAAACCAGACTAAATTTATAGTGCATATTTCTTTCCCTTGGCTTTAAAACTCTGCGTTACCCGGAGTACGTGGGTAAGGAATTACATCGCGAATGTTGCCCATTCCCGTCGTGAACTGTACCAAACGCTCAAAACCGAGCCCAAAACCACTGTGGACCGCGGTTCCAAATTTACGCAGGTCTAAATACCAATACAGTTCCTCGGTGCTAATGTCCATCGCTTCCATTTTTTGTTTTAGCACGTCATAACGCTCCTCACGCTGTGAGCCGCCAACGATTTCACCGATACCGGGAAATAGTACGTCCATGGCGCGAACGGTCTTGCCATCGTCATTCAAGCGCATATAGAAGGCCTTGATCTTTGCGGGATAATCGAAAAGGATAACGGGGCTTTTAAAGTGCTTTTCAACCAAGAAACGCTCGTGCTCGCTCTGTAGGTCGGCGCCCCATTCCTCGATTATATATTTGAATTTTTTCTTCTGGTTTGGTTTCGAACGCTTCAAAATATCAATCGCTTCGGTGTAGCTTACCCTTTTGAAATTATTCTCCAAAATAAAACGAAGCTTTTCCCGTAGTTTCATTTCGCTGCGTTCGTCCTGCGGTTTGTTCTTCTCCTCTTCCAGCAAACGGTTTTCAAGGAATTCAAGATCGTCGGCACAGTTTTCCAACGCATAATTGATTACATACTTGATGAAATCTTCCGCCAAATCCATGTTCGCGTCCAAATCATTGAAAGCAACTTCTGGCTCGATCATCCAGAATTCGGCCAAGTGGCGACTGGTGTTTGAGTTTTCAGCCCTAAAAGTAGGGCCGAAGGTATAAACCTTTCCGAGCGCCATTGCATAGGTTTCGGCTTCCAATTGCCCGCTAACGGTAAGATTGGTTTCCTTTTCAAAGAAATCTTCCTTAAAATCTACGTTGCCGTTTTCATCGAGCGGTGGATTTTTGGCGTCCAAATTTGTAACGCGGAACATTTCGCCTGCGCCTTCGGCATCGCTTCCGGTGATGATGGGTGCGTGCATATAATTGAACCCGTTTTGCTGGAAATATTCGTGCACTGCAAAAGCAAGCTTTGAACGTGTACGCATCACCGCGCCAAAAGTATTGGTACGGACCCGCAAATGTGCCTGCTCGCGCAAGGTTTCAAGGGAGTGTCTTTTCGGTGAAAGAATGGTAAGCTTTACGTCTTCAGGGTTTGCTTCGCCCAAAATGGTCAATTTTGTCACTTGTATTTCCACGGTTTGGCCTTGGCCTTGGCTTTCCACAAGTGTGCCCTTAACTTCTATGGCCGCGCCAACGGTTACTTTTTTAAGGAGTTCTTCTTCAAAATTTTCAAAATCCACTACACATTGCAGGGTTTTGATTGTTGATCCGTCATTTAACGCGATGAACCTGTTGCTTCTAAAAGCGCGCACCCAACCACGAATTATTACTTCCACGTGGGTTTTTTCGCTTTTCAACAGTTCGACTATTGTTTTGTCTTGCATGGTCGTTTTTTAAGAGGAGCAAATATACTTTTAAATAAAATTCAAAAAAAGTAAAAGGGCCAAATTCCAAAATGGGCATATCGCAATTGGAAAACCGATTTCAAAACCCAAAGCAGGGATTTTGGAAAGATTTAACTGAATATTGCCATAGAAAATTGATTACTCATTTTCATCGTCATCACTCAAAATCTCAATCGCAGGTTTTTTCATTGTTTCCTTATTTGCGATACTTCTTTCAAGTGAAAGTAGGAGCGTGGGCAGCAATAGCAGATTGGACAGCATTGCAAAAAGCAAGGTTATCGAGACCAAAGCCCCCAAGGCCACCGTACCTCCAAAACTGGAAATGGTAAATACTGAAAACCCAAAGAAAAGTACGATGGAAGTGTAAAACATACTAACGGTACTCTCGCGAAGTGCGGCAAAAACCGACTTCTTGATCTTCCAGTTATTGGCTATGAGTTCCTGCCTGTATTTTGCAAGGAAGTGAATGGTATCGTCCACCGAGATTCCGAACGCAATGCTGAAGACCAAAATAGTGGATGGTTTTATGGGAACGCCTACAAAGCCCATCACTCCGGCGGTTATAATCAGAGGTAGCAAGTTTGGGATAAGTGAAATAATAATCATTTTAAAACTTCGGAACATCCACGCCATAAATAGGGCTATTAATAAAATGGCCAAAGAGAGTGATAAAATCAAATTGTTTACCAAGTAGTGTGTCCCTTTCTGAAAAACCAACGCCTTTCCTGTTACCGAAACATTGTAGCGTTCCGGCGGAAAGACTTTATTGATTTCTTTGTGAAGATCTTCCTCAATCCGGTTAAACCTATCGGGCTTGGTGTCCTTCATAAAGGTGGTGATGCGCGCAAATTGCCCCGTACTGTCCACATAGCTGCTCAACAAATTTGTGTTCGTATTGCTGCTTTTGGCGTAACTGAGTATAAAATTCTTCTCTTGGTTGTTCGGAAGTTGGTAATATTCAGGATTGCCGTTGTAGTATGCCTGTTTGGAATACTTTACCAATTCCACCACCGAAATAGGCTTCGCAAATTCCGGAATTTCCTTAATATGGTCTTGCAGCTCGTCAATTCGTTTTAAAGTGGAAAGGCTCATCACCCCTTTTTTCTTTTTCGTGTCCACCATTATTTCCAGCGGCATAATGCCTTCATATTCCTTTTCGAAAAAGCGGATATCGTCAAAAAACCCTGTATTCTTGGGCATATCCTCCAGAAGGCTTCCTGAAACCTTAATTTGGAAAATGCCCACGATACTTGTGCAAAGTAGCAGTAGTGCCACAATATAGATGGTAATGCGGCGCTCCCGGACCATCCGTTCAATCCAGTGCATAAACTTGTTTATCCACTTCTTGTTTAAGTGTTTTAGGTGCTTGTCCTTCGGCACCTGCATATAGCTGTAAATAATGGGAATGATCAGCAAGCTCAACAAAAAGATAGCTACAATATTTATGGAGGCAACGATACCAAATTCACTCAACAGCTCACTCTTTACCAAAATAAAGGTAGCAAAACCCGAAGCGGTCGTCAGGTTCGTCATTAAGGTCGCGTTCCCTACTTTCGTGATTACGCGCTGCAACGATTTTGCTTGGTTACCGTGCAGTTTTATTTCCTGTTGGTATTTGTTGATGAGAAAAATACAGTTCGGAATCCCGATGACGATTATCAGAGGCGGAATCAAGGCCGTTAGTACCGTAATTTCATAATGCATCAGCCCCAAGAATCCGAAGGACCACATAACCCCGATAATCACGGTACACATAGAAATAAACGTGGCGCGCCAAGAGCGGAAGAAGAAGAAAAAGATGAGCGAGGTAACAAAAAGCGCCGCCCCAATAAACAATCCAATCTCGTCAATGATACTTTGCGAATTCAGCGTGCGTATGTATGGCATCCCCGAAGTATAAACCTTTACGCCAGTTTCCGCCTCAAATTTTTTGATCAGGGGGATCAAATCCTGAATCACAAAATCCTTCCGTTCAGAAGTGTTTACAATATCCTTTTTCATGTAAATCGCCGAGCGGATGCTCTGTTTGTCCGGGCTGTAAATAAGCCCGTCATAAAAAGGAAGTTTGTTGAAAAGCTCGTCTTTGTATTCCGCAAGATTTGCATCCGTAAAAACCGAATCTTTTATAAAGGGCACCAACTCAAAGCCCGTCGTGTCGGTTTTCTTCTCCAGCTTTTTCAGGTTGCCCACGGAAAGTGTAAGTTCCACCTCGCTGAATTTGCCAATGTCTTTTGAAAGTTGGTTCCAGGCCTTAAATTTTTCAGGTGTAAAGATGGAGGTGTCCTTTACCCCCATAACAATCAGGTTGCCTTCTTCGCCAAAATGCGAAAGAAATTGATCATACTCAAGATTGATGGGATGATCGTCCGGCAGCAAATTCGCCTCGGTATAGGTAAAGCGCATATTCTTCCATTGCAGCGCCAGCAGTACCGTAACACTTATGATAACCAATAAAATCCAGGTACGGTTCCGCAAGATAAAGCGGGCCACCCAGCTCCAAAACCCAATGCTGAAAAGTTTGTTCAAAGCAATTTTTTAAAAACTCCACAAAGGTACGTATTTGCGATAAGTGGAAGAGTTTATTTTTCAGGGTATTTTGGAAAGGGTAAAAGTGTTGCAAAAACATTTTTGTAGATTTACGGGAATAACTATATAAGCGTGTTGTAAAGCAAAAAAAATGAAACAAATAGGAATCAAAGCAATAACTTAATTATGAAAAAGATAATTTTTACTTCAATTTTTATAATATTGCTAATTTCGTGTAGCAAAAGCGACAATGACAATGATAATCAAATGCTTATTGATTGTGCTAACTTTAGAATAGCATTATTGAATTTTGATTCGGAACAATTGAATATTGAAGTGAATAAATTAACTTCAGATTTGGCTCCAAGTCCAGATATAAATGATAGAATTGGACATTTAAAGAATCTTGATATATTAATAGAAAGGTTAAATTCTGAATGTACAGATATTATTGCTGCGAAGGAATGTTATGCCTGTATTGAAACTAACCCTGTTCAATCAGAAATTAAAGTTAAATTAGATTCATTCGGAATCCAAATTGACAGAATAATAGATATCAATACTTCCGAAGCTGACATTCTAAAATCAGTCCGTGTTCATCCCAAATTATGATTTCGTAAGAATAACGATTTACTACACTGGTAATAGTTGCACAACCTTCGCTAAGTCATGTTTACAACGTGTGCCCGCAAAGTTGCTTAGAATGTGCAGTTTTGCCAAAGGCAAGGTACGCATTGCAAACGCGCACCAGCCGAAGTGTTGTTTATGAACATGTTGTGATTCATTAAAAGAAACTAAAATTTGAAATGGTTAACTGACATATTCGGGAGTAAAAAGCAATCTAAAAGGAAGGTTGACTATTTTCAAATTACAAGTGATTGGAATGCTCACCCAGTATCTCCAGAAATTCAATTAGAGATTAATGGAGATAGCTTGACTATGGAAATATCTGTCAATCATTTGGTATTTGACGATTTTGAAGAAGGAGATAAAGCAAAAATTACATTTCAAAACTGTACTATTTATTCCCTGAATCACTGTAATGATGAAGGATATTATTATGGTCAATATCGGACAAATCCAAACGAATTACCTTGGGGGGAATTCTACGAAATAAAAAGTGGACTGGATAGAATATTCCCTGAGCCTGTAACAATAATGAATAAGGAACAAGAAGGGAAAAGACACTATATTTTCTTCTTCAAAGATGAGACTTTTGAATGTTTAGCCGACGATTTTAAACTTGAACTACAAGACGAGAAGGGTAATCGAAAAAGATTGAATTATAGCTACAAATTAAGACCAGCTTATAATTCAAGTGAACTGCTTATTGAATTTGTTAAAATCGGAGATGCGGACAGATTTATTGAAAGGTTACTTGACTTGTTATCCAAGAACGGATTTTCATTTGATGATATAACAGATGTCTGGATGAATGATGAAGTTTGGATTCATTTAAGGTCTTCTAATGGTAAAACGACAATTACCAAAGACATTTGGGATATGATTTTCATTCTCGGGGAAGAGAATCAAACGGATATCAAAAAAATAAATCAAATATTAATAGATTCTGGAGAATTTGAAAAGGTTGAGGTAAATCCAGAAGATTATAAAAAGAAAGAAAACGAAAGCACAACAAAGAACTGAGGTAAAAAACAAGTCTTTTCTTTTCTTCAAAAATTTTACCCTGCCAGCGCACGTTTGCAACGTGTGCTAGCAAAGTTGTTTATTGCTCGCAGTTTTGTAAATGTCAGACGCACAGCAGCTCAAGGTAGCTGACAACCGCCTAAATCTTCAAATTAAAAGTAAACTTAAAGGAGACATTGTCCTCAAAGCTGGGCAAATTGTAGTAGCCGTATCGATAAGCAAAACTAAGCCCAAAGCCAAGTGCAATCTTGTTCAGTTCTAACCCGGCTTCATTATAAGGGTGGTCCAGGGTATTAAAGGGAATCCCAAAATGGCGGGCCGGATCGCTCATATCGCCGATGGCGTGGCGGGAAATTACCACCATTTCCGGTTTCCAGTTTTTGGCCAGCTTAAACCTTCTAAAGGTGTGCTTTATCTGTAGCATCGCCAATTTATCCGAATAAAATTCCCCAAAATACATCGTCTCAAAACTCTGTACCCCGGCCACCGAAAAGCGTTTGGAAAGTTTCTCCTTAGTAGGCTGATTTGGGAAAGCGTGATACAAATGCGTCAACGGAACATCGCCCGTGGCCAGGACTCCCTGCAACAAAAAGCTCGTGTTGGATAGGTTCTTCCGTTCAATTTCATAATCAAACTTCAGCCCAAATTTCGCATAATCAAAGTCGCTTCCTGCAATTCCCTTAAACCCTTTTGTGATTTGGGCACTTACCTTCGGCAAAACATCGGTAGCCACCTTCTTCCCATCATCATTCACAATAGAGTCTGTCTGCAACTTTATCCGAAACGAAAGGACAGCTTCCGCAAGTTGATACGTTTGATATCCCTTGCCATCTTTTATAAAATAGTAATCCTCAAAATTGCTAACATCGCTATGCTGCACCCGCAGTTCCGTTAGTATTTTTGGTGAAAGTTCGCTCTGTATGTTGGCCTGCCATTGCGTGTATTTGTAAAACTGGGTAATATTCAGCAACCGTGGCTCAAAAAGGGAATAGAACCGGGCATCCGTCAAAAAATCATAGGTGCCGATCTCCTTGATGTCGTCCGTGTAATACAAGCTCACCCATGCCTTTTTTTCTTTGTTCAAAAGCACGCTCCCACCCAGGCTATACTTATAAGTTTCGTCCTTAAATCCGTAAGCGATGTAACCGCCCAATTTGTAGTTTTCAAAAAGTTTTTCATTGGTCACGCCGCCGATGCCCAAACGCAAACCTTCGTGGACATTATATTTAAAAAGCGATTTAAGATCAATATCAAAAAAACCAACGGGAAGGTAGCCGGTTGTAAAGGGATGCCCCTTTTTCTCGGAAAATTCAGAAATGGTTTTCTTTATTCCGGAAACCGAATCATTTTTGGTTTCATTGTTTTGTTGCGCAAATGCCGAAAGTCCTATCAGCAGTGAAAGTAGATATAATATTTTGCGCATAGCGTTTAACGGGAAAGGTTCAATTCACCTAAAAGTAAAAAGAAAGCGGCACAGCTGCCGCTTTATTGTATTTAGTTTAACGAAAACGCCTATTATACCGTCATTATTTCCTTTTCCTTTTTCGCCAAAATCTCGTCAATCTTTTTAATGTGCTGGTCGGTCATTTTTTGGATGTCATCTTCCAAGCTCTTTTTGAGATCTTCTGAAATATCCAAACCTTTAAGATCGTTATTGGCGTTTTTTCGATCGTTGCGAACCCCAATCTTTGCTTCCTCGGCAGCTGCTTTGGCCTGTTTTGCCAGTTCCTTTCTGCGTTCCTCGGTTAAGGGCGGCACGTTGATGATCACGCTTTCCCCATTGTTCATTGGGTTGAAGCCAATATTTGCAAGATGGATTCCCCGTTCAATTTCAGGAATCATTGCCTTTTCCCATGGCTGGATGGTAATGGTCATCCCGTCTGGCGTACTTACGTTCGCAACTTGGCTCAATGGGGTCTGGCTTCCATAATAATCTACCATTACGCTCCCAACCATAGCGGGTGAGGCCTTTCCGGCACGAATGTTTATCAATTCCTTTTCAAGATGCCTTAGGGCATTGCCCATTGCTTCTTTTGTGCCGTCAATTATAAAATCTATTTCGTCTTCCATGGGATTCGAGATTCAAAATTTAAAATTCAAAATTCAAGGTTTTTTCGCCACGAACCCGCCTGCCGGGCAGGTTCACGAATAAATTATATAAAATTCGTGAATTCGTGGCAATTTTTTTACAAATTCACTTTTGTGCCAATTTTTTCTCCGGAAACCACTTTCAGCAGATTTCCCTTGGTGTTCATATCAAAAACGATGATTGGCAATTCATTTTCCTGGCTCAAGGTAAAAGCGGTGGTGTCCATCACTTTCAAACCTTTCTGCAGCACATCTTCAAAACTGATAAAATCGAATTTGGTTGCAAGCTTGTCTTTTTCAGGATCGCTGGTGTAGATTCCATCTACGCGGGTTCCCTTTAAAATAACATCCGCACCAATTTCAATGGCCCTCAGAACCGCTGCCGAGTCTGTTGTAAAATAAGGATTTCCCGTTCCCCCGCCAAAAATAACAACGCGCCCTTTTTCCAAATGTCGGATTGCTTTTCTGCGGATGAAAGGCTCCGCAACTTCATTGATGTTGATGGCGCTCTGCAAACGCGTTGGCACATCTTCATTCTCCAATGCGCTCTGCAATGCCAGTCCGTTGATTACGGTTGCAAGCATTCCCATATGGTCGCCCTGTACGCGGTCCATGCCGCTGCTCGCTCCAGCCAAGCCTCTAAAAATGTTTCCGCCGCCAATAACGATGGCTACTTCTACCCCTTTTTCGGTAATCTGTTTTATTTCGTGGGCGTATTCTTTCAATCGAACAGGGTCAATGCCGTAATGTTGATCGCCCATCAAGGCTTCGCCGGAAAGTTTCAAAAGGATTCTTTTGTAGTGCATAGCAGATTTTTACAGCGCAAAAATAAAGAAAATTATTGATGCGGTGGAAGGAATTGAAAAAGTAGTTTTTGGGAAGTAGCTGGTAAGAAAAACATAAAGAATATTTTTTATGATGACATTTCCCCGATCATTCGATATATAAATAATGCAATACAACTAATCCTTAAAAATTTCAAATTATGAAAACACATCTATTTTATTTATTGTTGGGCGTTTCTGCCCTTACGTTCGCCCAAAACAAGACATTAACCGCCCCTGCATCCTCGGTTACTTTCCATCCTGTCGAGATGCCGAAAACAGAATGTATTACAGATGTGCAAAGACAAGAAGTTATGCAGGAAATTGAAGCCAACAAACAGATAATCCTTCAAAAGAACCCGAATGCCTTTCAGCATCGCGGCGGACATCCGCTATTTATATTGCCCTTCCGCCCAAAAGCGGGATTTGGAGATTATGGATATTATTCCCTTTTCAACCAAGTGGACCAAGACTTGACCCCGAATAACCATTTGCTGGATTACAATTGCGGAGAAAGGACTTATGACTGGGTAAACGGCAACCACGCAGGAACCGATTATGTGCCCTGGCCGTATCCGTGGAAAAAGATGGAGGAAAACGTTATGGAGGTAATTGCTGCCGCGCCAGGAATAATTATAGACAAACGCGATGGAAACTTTGATCGTAATTGTGAGAATAACGGAAATCCGAATTGGAATGGGATCATTTTAGAGCATCCCGATGGCTCACGCACTTATTACTGGCATTTTAAATCGGGCTCTCTAACTTCAAAAGTGATAGGCGATTCAGTGGAGGCCGGAGAGTTCCTTGGCACTGCAGGAAGCTCTGGGAGCAGCACGATACCCCACCTTCATTTTGAAGTGCATGATTCAAACGCAAACCGGATAGATCCGTATTCCGGACCTTGCAACAGTATGAACCCTGACACTTGGTGGATAGACCAACCTGCTTATTTTGTTCCTGAAATATTGACGCTTTCCACCCACAATTCAGATAATTTTGATTCGGAATGTGCCGTTGTTGAGAATACGTACCAAGAGCTGAACTTCGATACAGGTGAAATGATACGGTTTAGAATATTCTATCGGGATATCCAAACGGGTTCCACTACACATATAACGGTAACCAAACCCGATGGAAGCATCCTTTACGATTATGATTTTGTATCTACCTGGCCAGATTCTGTGGTAGGCTGGGGGCAGTGGAATTTTCCAGTGGATAACACTTGGCCAACAGGAGTCTATACCGTTACGGCCCAATTTGGCGGGAATAGTTATCAAACCATTTTTGGCGTACGAACAAATTTGGGAATCCAGGATTTGCAACAAACCGAAATAGCACTTTATCCGAACCCTGCCTCAAACAAGGTATTTGTTGAAGCAAATTCACAAATTGAAAAGATTGGGGTTTTTGATATTATGGGAAGAAAAGTTTTGGAAGTTTCCCCTTTAGCTGAAAAAGGGGAATTGAACCTTTCCGAATTGAAAACTGGCGTTTATATGGCCGTTATTTCTTCCGAAGGGAAACGGGTTGTGAAGAAAATTGTGAAGGAATAGTCATTTTAAGATTTTAAAAGCATAAAAAAAGTAGGCGCGCGATTCATCGCACGCCTACCTATTTTAAAAATATGTTCAAAAGCTTACGCCAAAGAAACCCTCTTAAAGCCCACAACTTCAACATCGCCATACGTTTTTACGTACTCGGCAACGCTCTTTTTGTCGTCTTTAATAAAGTTTTGGTCAAGCAGTGCCTTTTCGTGGTCCAGCGTGGTGTTGTCGCTAATGAAACGCTCCAATTTTCCGGGAAGGATCTTGTCCCAGATTTGCTCTGGCTTGCCTTCCGCTTTCAGTTCCGCTTTTGCATCCGCTTCGGCCTGTGCCAAAACCTCAGGAGTCAATTGCGCTCTTGAAATGTATTTAGGCACGTTTTTAAGCGTTTTGCCCAAACGGCCCAACTCGATATTCTCTTTTTCGATAACAGCGATTCTCGCCTCGGTTTCAGAAGCCACAAACTCTGGATCAAAATCTTTGTAAGATAGCGTGGTTGCACCCATGGAAGCCACTTGCATAGAAACGTCCTTCGCCAATTCCTCAGCATTGTCAACCTTCTTTGAAAGACCCGTTAAAGCAGCAATTTTGTTCCCGTGAACGTAAGAGCCTACAAACGGAGCTTCCAAAATTTCATATCCGCCAATCTCGATTTTCTCACCGATAACGCCAGTTTGCTCGGTCAATTTTTCGGCAACGGTAATGGTATCAAATTTAGAATTCAAAAATTCTTCCTTTGAAGAAGTGTTCAGAGCAATCTCGGCCATTTTGTTTGCCATTTCAACGAAAGAGTCGTTTTTTGCAACAAAATCGGTTTCGCAGTTCAATGAAATAGCAACACCTTTTGTGTGGTCGCTGTTCACTTTTGCGGTTGCAACCCCTTCACTGGAGTCGCGATCTGCTCTTTTTTCAGCAATTTTTTGTCCTTTTTTTCGAAGGATAGAAATTGCTTCTTCCATATTTCCACCTGCTTCAACCAAAGCGTTTTTGCAGTCCATCATTCCGGCGCCGGTGGTTTGTCTTAGTTTATTTACTTCTGCGGCTGTTATGTTTGCCATTTTTATGAATTTTTATGGTTGAGGTGCACGAGCCGTGCGCCTTTACTTACTTTTTTTATTATGGTTTTCGTATGAGATGCACCTCCGTGCTTCCCTTATTGAGACGCACGTCCGTGCTTCCCTTTTGAGACGCACGTCCGTGCGTCTCTTCTATTCTTCTTCTTTAAGAACTTCTTTTTTCGATTTTTGACGTACGGGCTTTTTTGCTTCTTTCATAACTTCTACGTCATCTTCGTCAGTTGAAGGAACTTCAACCTTTGCTTTTTTTGCAGGCTTGGCATCCTTGTCTTTCTTAGGTGCTTTCGCCTTTTGCTCCATTCCCTCTTCATCGTCGCTATCGTCTCCCCCAGATTTTCTTTCGGAAAGCCCTTCAATAACGGCTTCTGAAACAAAACTCATAATTGCTTCAATAGATTTTGAAGCATCGTCGTTTGATGGGATTACGTAGTCAATAACGCGCGGGTCGCTGTTGGTATCTACCATGGCGAAGATTGGAATGTTCAATTTCAACGCCTCTGCAACTGCAATGTGTTCGCGGGTCGTGTCCACCACAAAAAGTGCCGCGGGAAGGCGGCTCATATCAGAAATGGAACCAAGGTTCTTTTCCAATTTAGCGCGAAGACGATCTACCGCCAAACGCTCTTTCTTTGAAAGGGTGTTGAAAGTTCCGTCCTGCTTCATTCTATCAATAAAGGCCATTTTTTTAACGGCTTTACGGATAGTTACAAAGTTGGTAAGCATACCGCCCGGCCATCTTTCAGTGATGTAGGGCATGTTTGCGTTCTTTGCTTTTTCAGCAACAATGTCCTTTGCTTGTTTTTTGGTAGCTACAAAAAGGATTTTGCGTCCACTGGCTGCAATTTTCTTAAGGGCGGCATTAGCCTCCTCGATTTTTGCAGCGGTCTTGTAAAGGTTGATAATGTGGATCCCGTTGCGCTCCATATAGATATACGGCGCCATGTTTGGGTTCCATTTGCGGGTTAGGTGGCCAAAGTGCACACCAGCTTCAAGTAAGTCTTTTACTTCTACTTTTTTTGCCATTTTGTTTTAGTTTACGTTCTGTGAAAGGATAGCAACCTGTTCCTAAATTTTGGATTTGGTTTAGATGCTAAACTAACTCCCGGATTTTTCGGGATAACAGCTTTTTTAATTAATAATGAATATGAACTTATAAAATGTCGTACCGCGCTTGTCGCGGTACCGCAATAAATGCGGTACGACAAGTAATTTAAAATACTATCTCTTAGAGAACTGGAATTTCTTACGCGCTTTCTTCTGTCCGAATTTCTTGCGCTCTACCATTCTTGGGTCTCTTGTAAGCAAACCTTCTGGTTTAAGAATGCCGCGATTTTCATCGTTAAGCTCGCACATAGCGCGGGAAATTGCAAGACGGATGGCCTCTGCCTGTCCTGTGATTCCACCTCCAAATACATTTACAGAAATGTCGAAAGTTGTTTCGTTATCGGTAAGTGTTAAAGGTTGTTTTACTTTGTACTGAAGGGTTCCAGTAGGAAAGTAGTTTTCAAACTCACGCTTGTTGATAGTGATGTTTCCTTTACCTTCTTTAAGGTACACACGTGCAACAGCGGTCTTTCTTCTGCCTATTTTGTGAATTGTCTCCATTACTTGTTGTCGTTAAGGTTAATAGTTCTAGGTTTCTGTGCTTCCTGTCCGTGGTTTGCATCTGCATACACTTTTAGGTTTCTGAACATTTCTGCGCCCAATTTGTTTTTAGGGAGCATACCTTTCACAGCTTTTTCAACAAGCCTTGCAGGGTCTTTTTTGTACATTTCGGTAGCGGTAAGGCTACGTTGCCCACCGGGATAACCTGTGTGGCGAATGTACGTTTTGTCATTCCATTTGTTGCCTGTAAGCTTTACGTTACCGGCGTTAATAATAATTACGTTATCACCACAATCTACGTGAGGGGTGAAACTTGGCTTGTGCTTTCCACGAAGTAATTTAGCAACTTCGCTGGCAAGACGACCCAATGCCTGGCCGTCCGCATCTACTAGCAACCATTCTTTTACAACGGTATTCTTGTTAGCAGATACTGTTTTGTAACTTAATGTATCCATTAGTTTTTTGTCAATAGGTTAATAAATCATTGTTTCTCACCCTTTAAACAAAACGGATTTTGTCTAAGAGGGGTGCAAATGTAGTGTTATTTATTTGAAAAGCAAGGGGTGGAATAAAATTTTAGACATAAGACTTAAGACCGCTTCGCTAAAAGACTTAAGACTTTTGGGGAAGAACGTAAAACTTCGCGTCTTTGCGGCTTGGCGAGAGAAAAGTTTCACGCAAAGCCGCGAAGGCGCAAAGCGTTTCCTTTCAACTTGAACTTCGATTTCAGTTTAGATTTCCAAACATTATTCCTTCACAAACTTCTTCAACGCCACATTTTTCCCCGAATAGAGCTGCACGAAATAAACCCCTGAGGCTAAGCCGGAAACATCCACAGTCGGGGAAACGGTGTCAACATTTAGTTGCAATACTTTGCTGCCCGTTATGGTGTAAATATTCACTTGGTTTATGGTTTTATCCTGAGTGTTGATTTGTAATTTATTTTTTACGGGGTTGGGGTAGAGGGTTATTGCTGTTGCGAAAGGGTTTTCTTCTATTCCTAAGGTTTGGGCGTGTTGCACTATCCAATAGTCATAACCTCCTCTTGAATTTTCGGTTTTATCTAATGAAATATCTGATTCTGATTGCCCCGCAATAAAATAGCTGCCATCATTTGCCTGAAATGCTTTAGGAATTCTTTCAGAAAAGGATCCGCCAATGGTATTTTGCCATACAATAATTCCTACACTATTTAATTTAATTACCCAATAATCTGCCTCGTACGCAGGTTCATTTTTATCTCCAGATATATCTGAATCTGAATAGCCAGTTATAAAATAACCACCTTCAGCAGATTCAATTACTGAATAACATGCGTCTCCATTATTACCTCCAATAGTATTTTGCCATTCAATACTTCCATTAGAATGAATTTTCAAAATCCAATAATCATCCACCCCATTAGAGTCTTCTGTTTTATCATTAGCAGCGTTGGAATCTGAAAAGCCGTTAACAATATAACCGCCGTCTGAAGTAGAAGTTACATTAGTAAGAGTGTCAAAAGAATCTCCTCTATAACTTCTTTGAAATGTTTGAGTACCAAATTCATTTGCTTTGATTACATGATAACAATATCCATTGCTTGTGGGTATTGTTCCTCCCAATATATAACCACCGTCCAGCGTTTTGGTAAATTTATTTACGGTGAAATTAGCTCCATGTGCTTTTTGGTGAATAATATTGCCAGATGCATCAAGAAAGACCACCCAACCATCCTGAAAGCCTGAAAGACCAACGGTTCTATCTCCTGAAAATCCTGAGCTTGATGATCCGCCAATTATATAACCGCCATCGTTTGTTAATGAAACACCTTGTGCTCTTTCATAAGAATCGCCACCAATAGTATTTTGCCAAGTAATATCGCCTATAGTATTTAATTTGAGAATCCAATAATCTGTTTCTCCTTGTGAAGCCTCTGTTTTATCACCCGAAATTCCAGAAGCCGACGTGCCAACCGCAATGTAGCCGCCGTCTGGAGTTTGTTTAATTTCATTTAATCTATCATCTTGATCGCCACCATAGGTTTTTTGCCATTCTATTTCATTGACATTATTTAACTTTATAATCCAATAATCAACTCCTCCTCTTGAATCTTCAGATTTCTCGCCAGAGATATTTGAATCTGAATAACCTCCTATTATCATTCCGCCATCGTTGGTTTTTTCAATACTTGTTAGAAACTCAGAACCACTCCCCCCAATAGTCCGCTGCCAAAGAATGTTTGGGTCTTGGGCTTGTGTAATGATCGTTGAAAGGAGAAAGGCTAAAAGGGTGATTAATTTTTTCATAAGAATCGGATAGGGGTTTATCTCAGTTTTCGGGGTGCAAAATACATATTTCCTACTATAGAAAAAGCACAAAAGTTAAAAATCTCTTAAAAGAAAAGATCCTTAAATTCTTCGTAAAAACCCTTAAACCTTTTATAAAATAGTAGTTCCTGATTGGTGAAAGTCTTTAATTTGGAATTCCTAACAAGTAAAACGATAGTATTATGAAACGATTAATGAGTGTATTGCTTATCGCAATTTTGTTCGCGTCCTGTTCCTCAGATGACGATAACAATGACCCTCCCCAAGCCACTATCGTAGGCGCATGGACACTTACGGAGGCCAATGTTGAAATCCCTATGGACCTGAACGGCGATGGCACAGCCGACCGTAATTTTATGAACGAGGTTCCGTGTTTTGTGGGTACTGTTGCCTTCACGGGAAATGGTACTTTTTCCCAAACTTTTAGCACGTTGGAAGAAGTGGTGGTAAACGGCCAGACTACCTACACCTGCAATGGCACTACCGCCACCACGGGAACTTATACCTTGAACGGCAACCAGCTTACAACGACCACGGATGAACCAGATCCCGTGACCACTACCACAACAATCAATTTAAGCGGAAATACCTTGAAAGCCACTATTGAATTTGGTAATTTTGGCGATGTGGAATTGGTTTACAGTAGAAATTAAAACCAATTTTAAAACCTTAAATAACAAATCCCAACTTCCAACGTATCTTTTTGGAATTTGCTATTTGGAATTATTATACTGTCAACTGCTGCTGAAAACTTACAACTTTTTTATTGTGGTCTTTTTTTATATGAAATTGGATTTATAAATTCTACTCCAATTTTACTGTCTCCCGAAGTATAGTATTTTTAACATCTTCCCAATTTAGCGGTTTGGTCATTATGGGCATTCCCTCTTTCTCGGCATCTTCAAAATAAGCCAGGCTTTTCAGAACTAAAAATTGGGAGCCATCTTCATATTTTTCATTATAGAGCCCTATCATTTCTTTTAGGGAAAATGTTTTTAGTAAAAAATATAAATCAATAAAATCCTTTTTGCTCCCGCGTCCCGAAATGGCGTTGAGCTTCATTGCGGCAATATCTTCCAAGGAAAGCAAACGGATTGAATCTACTTTTTTGGTTTTTTTCAAAAGAGGATAATGATAGTTTACAAAATCCACTTTTATACCATTTACGGAATAAACTATGATGTTTTTACTTTTTTTTAAAACAAGGGGATTCCCAAATCTGGAAAGTTCTCGATTAAATTCCAGTTCGTTTATTTCAGAATTTCCAAACATGTCAATATCCACAGAAAGACGGTGTCCAATCTGAAGTGCCAGTGCCGTGCCACCCACAAGATCGAAACCCTTAAAAATTTCAGATTTCATAAGCCCTTTTAAGAGTTCCAAAAGCCGGGCGTTGACATTTTGTTTGTATAACATCTAAATTCTTTTTTGTCAATATTGAAGATGGCCGAAAGAAAGGCGAGCGTTACATCGTCCAATTCCCTAAATTGAAGTGAGATTTGCTTGATGGTTTCGAGGCCGTATATTTCTTTAATTAGGTTCCAATCTTTCATCAGCCCATACTCCAAAACCCGATGGATAATGAATTCCTTGGATTTTTCAAAATCAAGTTTTTCACTGTCCACATCCCAAAAAAGATGCTCGGAAAGTTCGGATATGGAATGTGAAGTTGTCATTTATAGGCTATGGAATTTACGTATCAAAAATACCAAAAATAATAAGGATGGAAGCCTCTTTTGAAATTTGGAACCTGGAATATAATGCGATTCCTCCTGCGTCGGAATGACACAATCAGCATTGACTTAATTTTTTGACTAATTTCGGACAATCATTTTTTTTTGGTCACTTAGTTCCCCCCTTTCGGGGGTTAGGGGGCCTAATGCGCCTCCAGCCAATTTGCCCCCACGCCCAAATCTACATCCAACGGCACGGTAAGTTTATAAGCGTTTTCCATTTCATGCTTTACCATCGTTTTTAGTTTTTCAAGCTCAGGTTTGTAAACGTCAAAAACCAATTCATCATGCACTTGAAGCAGCATTTTGCTTTTGTAATTTTCCGCTTCCAACTTTTTGTGGATGTTTATCATCGCAATTTTAATAATATCCGCCGCACTTCCCTGGATTGGGGCGTTTACGGCGTTTCGTTCAGCGGCACCGCGCACCACTTGGTTTCTTCCGTTGATGTCCTTTAGGTAGCGTCTTCTTCCCAAAACCGTTTGCACGTAGCCATTTTCGCGGGCGAAATCTATTTGCTCGCTTATGTAATTGCGAAGTTTTGGATAGGTTTTATAATAGGTGTCAATCAAATCCTTCGCCTCTGTTCGGGACAGGTCGGTTTGGTTGCTAAGGCCGAAAGCAGAAACGCCATAAATAATCCCGAAGTTTACGGTTTTGGCATTGCTTCGTTGCTCGCGGGTTACTTCATTTAAAGGCACATTGAACACTTTTGAAGCCGTCGAGGCGTGAATATCCTCGCCATTTTTAAAGGCCTCAATCATATTATCCTCTTCGCTCAACGCGGCAATAATGCGGAGTTCTATTTGCGAATAATCCGCTGCCATTAACACGTAATCCTCGTTTCTGGGGATAAACGCTTTTCGCACCTCACGTCCGCGTTCGGTACGGATTGGAATATTCTGCAAATTTGGGTTGTTGCTGCTCAAACGGCCCGTGGCCGCGACGGTCTGCATATAATCTGTGTGAACCCTGCCAGTCGTTGGTTCCACCTGTCCGGGAAGCGCATCAACATAGGTGCTTTTCAGCTTGGTGAGTCCACGGTATTCCAAAACATCGCGGATTATTTTATGGTCTTTCGCCAAATAGGAAAGCACGTCCTCGGCGGTGGAATATTGGCCGGTTTTAGTTTTTTTCGGCTTGTCTATCAGTTTCATTTTTCCGAAGAGAATATCGCCCAGCTGTTTTGGCGAGGCGATGTTGAAGGTTTCGCCGGCTTCTTCATAAATGTGTTTTTCAAGTTGAAGAATGTCCTTGTCCAATTCCACGGAAAGTTTTTTCAGAAATTCTTTATCGAGGTTGATGCCTTCCAGTTCCATGGCTGCCAAAACCCGAAGCAGCGGCACTTCAATTTCATCAAATAACTTTTGGGTATTGGCCTCGCCCAGTTCTTTCTCGAAATGTTCCTTCAACTGAAATGTTACGTCGGCATCCTCCACGGCGTATTCGGTCTGTTTTTCAATTTCAACATCGCGCATATTGAGTTGGTTCTTTCCTTTTTTTCCAATCAATTCGGTGATGGAAACGGGTGTATAATTCAAATACGTTTCGCTCAAAACGTCCATATTGTGGCGCATATCCGGATTTATGAGATAATGCGCGAGCATGGTATCGAACAATTTTCCTTTTACCGAAATGTTGTATTTCGCCAAAACCTTGATGTCGTATTTTAAATTCTGACCAATCTTTTCAATGGATGCATCTTCAAAAAACGGGCGGAGTTCTTCCAAAAGTCGTTGCGCTTCTTCACGATTTTCGGGAAAGGGAATGTAAAAACCTTTTCCTTTTTCCCACGAAAAAGCGATGCCAACAAGCGCTGCTTCCAAAGGATTAACGCTCGTGGTTTCGGTGTCAAAACACACACTTTGCTGCTTCATCAAATTCTGAAGAAAGAGCTTGGTGCCCATCCCCGGTTGTACGGTCTGGTAAAAATGTTCGGTGTTTTCTATGGTTGCACGCGAACTGTAGTTTTTTATGGTTTGGGCAGTATCGCCATCATTGCCGAAAAGCGAGAATTGGCCTTCGCCTGCCTTCTTTCCACTTTGAAGGGGGGTTGAGGGGGATGTTCTGCCAGCGGTTTCTTTTACTGATTTGTCTTGACGATCCGTGCCGATGGAAGCCATTCCTTCTATGGAAAAAGCATTCAGGAAATTATCTTTCAGCCTTCTAAATTCAAGTTCATCAAAAATTTCCAAAACCTTTTGAGTATCTGGCGGGCACATCTCAAAATCGGCTTCGTTGAACTCTACGGGCACGTCCAGCATAATGGTTGCCAACTTTTTGCTGAGCAGACCAATTTCGCCATTGGCCTCAACCTTTTCCTTCATTTTGCCTTTTAACTGTGCAGTGTTTGCCAGTAGGCCTTCCATAGAGCCAAATTCAGCTATAAATTTCTTGGCGGTTTTTTCCCCAACGCCCGGAAGCCCGGGGATGTTGTCGCTACTATCGCCCATCATTCCCAGGAAATCAATTACCTGTAATGGGTCTTTTACCTCAAATTTTTTCTGGACCTCTGGAATTCCCCAAGTTTCATAGCCGCCACCAAAAACGGGGCGATATATAAAAATGTTTTCGGAAACCAATTGTGCGAAATCCTTGTCTGGCGTAACCATATAGGTGGTGTAGCCTTCTTTTTCGGCTTTTTTTGCCAAGGTGCCAATAACGTCATCGGCCTCAAAGCCATCCTTTACCATGATTGGAATATTCATGGCTTCCAGAATATTATAAATGTAGGGAATGGCAAACCGTATGGCATCTGGGGTCTCATCCCTATTGGACTTGTATTCGGGAAACATTTCGTTTCGGGCTTCGCTGCCGCCTTTGTCAAAACAAACGGCCAGATGGTCTGGGCGTTCCCGTTTCACAACGTCTATGAGTGAGTTCATAAACCCCATAATGGCTGAGGTATTTTGACCTTTACTGTTTAAGCGCGGGTTTTTTATTAAAGCGAAATAGCCCCGGAAAATAAGAGCATAGGCATCAACAAGAAAGAGGCGTTTTTTTTCTGACATAATTTTGGATAAGGATGTGCTTCAAAAGTAAAAAGAAGTATTTGGAAAACGTGCATGATACCAATAAAAAAAGCCGCTCCCCAAAGCGGCTTTCTTTTCACAAAACTAGTTGAATCATGAAATCGCAACTATTCTTAATTATCTGGACAAGTAATTTCCTTACCGACCAAATTACCTTTGTCATCAGTCTGAAAACGGAAACATTTTCCTGCCGCGCTCTTCATAATGATGCCACGGTGTAGGTTATTTATAAATACATCGCCATCGGTTACTTCCAATACGCTTTTGGGGTCTGTGGTGTTTATCCCCACACCGCCGCCACTGCTTCCGGTATTTGTTGTGGGGTCGTTTTCACAGGCATCACCCACGCCATCATTATTGGTGTCGGTTTGAGAGGCATTGGCAAAGGTGGGGCAGTTGTCGCACACATCGCCCACGCCGTCGGCGTCGGTATCTAATTGGTCATTGTTTGCCGAACTTGGACAATTGTCTTGGGAATCAAGAATGCCATCATTGTCGCTGTCTATTTGGGTGTTCTGGCAATAGGGTATAATGGCCGAAAAATAATTGCAGTTGGTACTGTTTCCAAAAGCACTAATGCTCCCATCCACGTGCGAAGTGCCATTTATAAAATTGATAAGTACACAGCATTCATCCAGCAAAGGGTTGTTTTGGAGTATGATATTGCTCTTGATATAATTAATGGCCTCCATGCTGGATATATCAACCAATAGCGCATTATTAATAGCAATAAAGCTACCATTTATATAACTCAGGCTCGCCATACTGGGAAGGATGGTTAGCGCATCGTTATTATTTATGTTAAAGTCGCCTCCTATGGTTTCAAGTGAAGAAATTTCCAGAGTAGCCAATGCGCCATTATTTTGAAGAGTAAGACCAGCGGCCACTGATGAAAGCGCGGGTAAATTAAGGGTGTTCAGGGAGGCATTGTTATTTATGTTAAGGTAATTGCCCACCGTTGAAAGCGCATTGAAATTAACAGTCGTTAAATTTGGATTGGCAGCAATATAAAAAAAATGGCCAACGGCTGTGAGTGCATTGAGGTTTAAAGTGGTTAAGTTGGTGTTGTTGTCAAAATCCAAATAATTTCCCACGGTGGCCAGTCCCGTTAAATTTACGGCACCGGCACTGTTGCCGTGTATCCATAATGAATTTCCCACGGTGTTTAATCCCGCTAAATTGATGGTGCCTCCAGAATAGGCCGTTACCTCTAAATTATTGCCGACGGTATGAATATTTTGTAGCCCATTCAGTGAGATACTTGAGGTTGTAATCGTAAAATTTCCCGTTATTGTCGTAAGAAATGAAAGCCCAGAAAAATCGGTTGCTGAACCACCTATGATCAAGCTTCCGTTAATAGTATTGCAACCGGTGCCGCCATAGGTTGCAACAAAAGTATTCACCGCGGCCTGGTTTGGCAAACTTATGTTTCCGGTAGCACAAACTTGTGAAATTGCAATTTGTGCAAAAAGCAAAAGGCTTATTAAAATAGTATTTTTCATAATCACTTCTTTTAAAAAGCAAGGGCAGGTTAAGTTCTATGGACAGCCTCTTTTTGAGCAAAAAGGGATGATTAATTACTATAAAAATATTGCAGTTGATCTTTGATGGGAAATTTATTTAGCGGAGCGGGCCCTTTTTTTAGTGAAAATCCTTTTTGATGAAAAAAGCTACTATTCTTGAAGTCGAGATAGCAGCATATCTTTATGGGAAGCACTTACAGGAATTTCTTCTTCACCTAAATAAACGGTTGAAGGAGTAGTGGAAGAAATTTTTTTAATATTTACCCAATATGAGCGGTGGGTCTGTATAAAATTATCGCGGTTTAGTTTTTCGGAAGTTTTCTTTAAGGTGTGCGGCACCAAAAAAGTATCTGAAGCCGTAACCACATAGCAATAATTGTCAAAGGCTTTCAAATACAGAATGCTGTCTTGGTTTATTCTATGGGTGCGCCCTTCGGTTTTTAGCAGTATAAAATCTTGATTGGTCAAAGAAAAATTATGCCAAGCCAGTTCAATGTTGCTCCGCAATCCATTTTCGGTAAAAGGTTTTACAATATAGCCCAACGGTTGCGTTTCCTTAACTCTTTTTATGGTTTCAGGATCGGTTTGCGATGTGAGGTATAGATAAGGAATGGCGCGTTTGTCCAGGGCTGAGGCAAGGTCTATTCCGTCTTTTGCGCCTTCCAGTTGAATGTCCACCAAAACCAGATCGGGTTGGGTGTTTTCTATTGCGGGCAAGGCTTCGTCATATTCATCGCTATCGCCAAGCACATGAAAGCCGTGCTTTTTTAAAGCCGAAGTTATCGTGGCTACAATAAGCGGCTCGTCCTCTACGATATAGATTTTTAATGCTTTCAATTTTTTGCTTTTCTGAAAGGGAAGCTATGGTTAACAGATAGAATAGGCTTTAAGTTTTTAGTGAAGTTAATTCTTTTTTTAGTGAAACGGATCTTCGGAATGATTTAAAGTCATGCGAAATATCATATTAAAGCTCATTGAACCGATGAATTTCAATAGTGGCCAAAGTTCCTTTTAAAGTCCCTTTTGAGAAAGCTACGGTCGCTTTTAATTTTTTTGCCAAAGCCTTTATTAGCTGGATGCCAAATGAATTTTCCTTAACCTCCGAAGGCATCCCTAAACCGTTATCCTCCACTTGAAGTTGAAGTGATTCTCCACTTTTTTTGAACCTAATTTGCATTTCGCTTTTTTCGGAAACTGGCTTAAAGGCGTGTTTTAAAACATTGGTAATCAGTTCGTTCAATATGAGGCCCAATGGCGTGATGGTTTCTATATCCAAGACCAAGGGCTCCACATTTAAACTGTATTTTATTGCGCTTTCCTCAAATTGGTGGCTTTCAAAAATATCCTTGGTCAAATCGATAAAATATTCTTCGGTGCTAATGCCCACCAATTGCTCTTTGCTATACAATTTTTGATGGATCAAAACCATGGAGCGAACCCGGTTCTGCGCTTCCTTCACGGCCAATTTCGCCTCTTTGTCCACAATATTCTCAGATTGCAGATAAAGCAATGAGGACACAATTTGAAAACTGTTTTTTACACGGTGGTGCGTTTCCTTCAACAACACATTTTTTTCATCTACGGTAGCTTCCAAGAGTTTTTTCTGTTTTGAGAGCTGCTTGTTTTTACGTCTGTTTTTAAGAAAAAAGAAAACCAAAAACCCAAACAGAACCAAAATGGAACCCAAAACCCAAAACAATAGTTTTTGGGCCGCTTCCTTTTTGTCCAACTCGCGTTGTTTTTTTTCGGTTTCATATTGTGCTTCCAGTTCAAAAACAGTTTCGTCGCGTTGTTTTTCTTTTATTTCCTCAAAAACGTTTACATAGGCATCCCTATATTCAAGTGCTTTTTTATAATTTCCGGTGAAAGTGTAATAGTCCGCCAAGCTCCGAAGCAACAAGCTTTTATCTCGTATTCCCACGGTATTTACGGCGGCCTCGGCACGTTTTAAAACGCCGTTCATGTTTGTGCTGTCCCGTGATTTTGCTTTGGCGGAAAGTAAAAAATAGAGGTTCAATTCAGAATCTGGGTTGTCAGGATTTATTTCCGTGGCTTTTTCAATGTAGGGCATGGCCTCGGCAAAATTTTCCTGTTTGGTCAATAGATTTCCCAAATTGGCGTAAATACTGTAATCCAGTTCTTTGCGCACGGCTATTTCCAAACTTTCGCGCATGTACTTTTTAGCTTCCTCAAAATTTTCAAGGGAAGAATTAACGGAGCCCATGTTTATCAAGCACTTTTTCTGAAGCTCCAAATCATTGCTGTTCTTCGCCAGGTCATAGGCAATGGTGTAATATTTTAAAGCGTTTTCATAACTGTCCGTTGTGTGGAACATAACGCCCAATGTATGGTAAATTGAAGCCGAATAAGGCAACTTATATTCCTCGCAAATAGCAATGCCTTCAAAATAAAACTTGCTCGCCTTTTCATAATTACCGTCCACAATTTCGTGGTAGAAGCCTTTGGTTTCCAGTGCGATGGCTTGGCCCAAAGGGTATTTTTTTTCTTTGGAAAGTTTAAAGGCCTTGTTGGCATAAATTAGCGCACTGTCGTTTTGGGTATTGATGTACTCCCAAGCCAGATCGGTATAATGCTGCACTTTTTCTGAAGTATTGCTGGTTGCCTCTATTGCAAGTAAAAGGCTTTTCTTTTCAGAAAGCGCACTTCCGTTTTGGGAAAAACCGAGACATCCGAAAGTAAGAAAAATACAAAGCGCAGCTATTTTCAATAGAGAATCAATTGGTTAGAATTTTCAAGGTACAATTTTTTTTCAATTTCTTTTCGGAAGATATTTGATCGCAATTCGTATTTTTCGCCTTTAATAAATAATAACAATAATGAATAAAAAATATTCCATAGCCATCCACGGCGGTGCCGGAACGCTCGTAAAAGGATTGATGACGCCCGAAAAAGAGGAACAGTACAAAGCCGCTTTAAATGAAGCACTTGAAAAAGGATATGCCGTTTTGGAAAACAATGGCTCTGCAATGGAAGCCATTGAAACTGCCGTGATCCATTTAGAAGATTCCCCGCTTTTCAATGCCGGAAAGGGAAGCGTTTTTACAAACGACGGCACCCACGAAATGGATGCCGCCATTATGGACGGGAAAACTTTGGACGCAGGCGCAGTTTCATTGATAACGGGAATTAAAAACCCAATCTCCTTGGCGCGCGATATAATGGAAAAAACCGAGCACGTTTTTTTGGCAGGCGAAGGCGCGATGCGGTTTGCAAAAAGCTTGGGCTATACATTGGAAACCCCGGAGTATTTCTATGACGAACACCGCTACCAGCAATGGCAAAACATAAAGGATAGCGACAAATTTCAGTTGGACCACAGCATGAAAAGGGAAGGCAAGTTTGGCACCGTGGGGGCAGTGGCCTGCGATAAAAACGGAAATATTGCCGCCGCAACCTCAACCGGCGGAATGACCAACAAGCGCTGGGGCCGTGTGGGCGACAGCCCGATGATTGGCTCGGGAACCTATGCAAACAATAAGACCTGTGCGGTAAGTTGTACGGGCAGTGGTGAATACTTTATCCGCGGCGTGGTTGCTTATGATGTTTCCTGTTTGATGGAATACAAAGGCATGACCGTGGAAGAAGCTGCCACCGAAGTTATCAATAAGAGAGTTTTGGAAATTGGCGGCGATGGCGGCCTAATTGCCGTTGATACCGAAGGAAACATCGCAATGCCCTTCAACACCGAAGGGATGTACCGTGCTTTTAAAACATCCGAAGAAAAAAAGGAGATAAGTATCTATAAGGATTGATGCTGTGGATCCAATTGATTTTATCGTAATTAACAATTAACAATTACAACGTTTCAACATCTGTCATTTCCAGATGGATTGGGGAGATATGAACGCGCTTCTCCTTAATGTCCAGTTTGTCACCGTGGGCCAAAATATGTACTTTCAGATTCGTTATAGACATAGGAGAACCCTCTGGTATCGCCTCTCGGTTGTTGTGTATCAGCCTGCGAGGATCAAAAAGAATGACCATTCCTGAACCTATCACTTCACAATTGTTGCGGTTTTTTATTACCAAACCGGTGTCTTCGGCCAGTCCGATTCCTATTTTCATAGGAAATCGAGCTACCGCTTCAGCCAATCGGCCAAAACGCCCACGGCGGATAAAGTGTGAATCAATAATAAAATTTGGTATAAAACCCATTCCTTGGCCCATGGTTACCGCACCTTTGGTAAATGCTTCCTGCACGCCACCGCCAGTTATCATTTCTTCACTCATGCACATGGCTCCTGCGCTTGTTCCGGCAATTACGAACGCTTCGTTTTCGTATTTGTCTTTTATAATCGCATCTAACGCAGTGCCGCCAATATATCTTACGATTTTTGATTGGTCCCCGCCAGAAAACATCACACAGTCGGCTTTTTTCATCAGATTGAGGAAGTCTGGATTTTCGGCTTCCTCACGGCTTCTAATGTCCATAATATGAACGTTTTTACAGCCCAGCTTATTAAAAGCATCCAGATAATTTTCGCTTACCTCCACCGGAATACTGGAGGCGGTGGGAATTACTATAATCGTCGCATCTACGCCACCGCTCTCGCGAACCACGCGGGAAAGAATACCGCGTTGTATATATTCTAAAGTATATCTTTCGTTTTCTCCATTTCCTTTGTCTTCATTTCCACCTATGGGGATCAGGGTGCCTTTTACGCTCATGAATTTATTTGATTTGCGGACAAAAATACGGTAATTGTTAGAAAAATTAATCATATATTTATCAAATTCATACGAAACCAACAAATCCGTCAACTTATGCGAATTAGAGAAATCAACGCCATGCGGGGGCCAAATTACTGGTCTATACGCCGCCATAAATTAATAGTAATGGTCTTGGACCTGGAGGAAATGGAAGCGCTTCCCTCCAATAAAATTGAAGGATTTAGTGAGCGACTTAAAGCTATGTTCCCGAGTATGTACAGCCACCGCTGCAGTGTGGGTGAACCGGGCGGATTTTTCCAGCGTGTGGAAGAAGGTACGTGGATGGGGCACGTTATTGAGCATATAGCGTTGGAAATACAAACCTTGGCCGATATGGACACCGGCTTTGGAAGAACGCGCGGTTATGGCGAAAAGGGCGTTTATAATGTGGTTTTCAGTTATATTGAGGAAAATGTGGGCCGCTATGCCGCAAAAGCCGCCGTTGAAATTTGTGAAGCATTGATTGCTGGGAAAGATTACAACTTGGAAGCCGATATCCAAAAAATGCGCGAAATCCGGGAAGACGAACGCCTGGGGCCAAGTACAGGTTCCATTGTTGAAGAGGCTGAAAGCAGAGGAATTCCATGGATTCGTTTGAATAAATATTCGTTATGCCAATTGGGCTATGGCGCCAACCAAAAAAGAATCCAGGCCACGGTAACTTCCGAAACCAGCAGTATTGGCGTGGAATTGGCCTGCGATAAAGAAGATACAAAATACCTTTTGGAACAGGCTGAAGTACTTGTGCCTCGGGGTGATATTATCGGTCGCGAAAGCAGTCTGGAAGAAGCCTGCAGATATGTTGGCTTTCCTTTGGTAGTAAAACCCGTTGGCGGAAATCACGGCCGCGGCATTACGGTAAACGTTAAAAACTATGATGATGCTTTGGTGGCATTTCACGCCGCGAAAAATGTTTCCTCAAAAGTGATTATCGAAAAATATATTACTGGCGAAGATTACAGATTGCTCGTTATAAACAATGTGCTGGTAGCAGCGGCAAAACGCACTCCCGCAAATGTTGTGGGCGATGGAAAATCAACCATTAAAGAACTGGTGGAAGAAGTGAACAAAGACCCGCGTCGCGGGTATGGCCACGAAAATGTACTTACCAAAATCACGATCAATGATTTAACCAGAACAATCATCGCTGCCAAGGGCTATACCGAAGATTCTGTTCCCCCAAAAGATGAAGTGGTAATTTTAAAAGATACCGCGAATCTCAGTACGGGCGGTACGGCGGAAGATGTTACGGATATCGTTCATCCTTCCAATGTTTCCATGGCCGAACGCATTTCAAAAATAATAGACCTCGATATTTGTGGTATAGATATTATGACCACAGACATCAGCCAACCTTTGGAGGAAACCGGGGGCGCTGTGCTGGAAGTGAACGCAGGTCCTGGCTTTAGAATGCACTTGGCCCCAACCACAGGTCTGCCCCGAAATGTAGCTGCTCCAGTGGTAGATAAACTTTTTCCAAATCACGGCGATACGGGGCGTATTCCTATTATTTCCATAACCGGAACCAATGGAAAAACCACCACTACCCGCTTGATCGCGCACATTGCAAAAATGAAAGGCTATCGCGTGGGCTACACTACCAGCGACGGGGTTTATATCCAAAATAGATTATTGATGAAAGGCGATTGCACCGGTCCCGCAAGTGCCGAGTTTGTGCTGAAAGACCCAACGGTAAACTTTGCCGTTTTGGAATGTGCCAGAGGCGGATTGTTGCGCGCCGGCCTTGGTTTCAAAAAATGTGATGTGGGTATAGTTACCAACGTTGCGGCAGACCATTTGGGATTGAAGGGAATCCACACGGTGGAACAACTGGCAAAGGTAAAAGGCGTAATCCCGGAAACGGTATTGCCCGATGGCTACGCAATTCTAAATGCCGATGACGATTTGGTCTATGAAATGCGGAGAAGCATCAATTGTAACCTCGCGCTTTTCTCCATGGATGAAGAAAATCCGCGGATAAAAGCACTTCAAAAACTTGGCGGAATTACGGCTATTTATGAAAATGGATATATAACAATTTGCCGCGGCACGTGGAAAATGCGCATTATGAAAGCTGAAAATATTCCGTTGACGTTTGGCGGAAAGGCAACTTTTATGATACAGAATATTCTTCCCGCCGTTATTGCAGCGAACGTTCGCGGAATCGGAATTGAAGATATGAAAGTGGCTTTGGAAACCTTTATCCCTTCGGCTTCGCAAACACCCGGCAGGTTGAACCTTTTTAAGTTTGAAAATTTCACTATTTTACTTGATTATGCCCACAACCCGGCGGGAATGAGAGCGCTCCAGAAATTCACGGACAACCTGGAGGCGACGGTTAAAGTGGGTATCATTGCCGGAGTAGGCGATAGAAGGGAAGAAGATACCAATGAACTGGGAAGCATTGCCGCCGAAATGTTTGATGAAATAATTATCAGGCAGGACAAGCATTTGCGCGGAAAATCGGAAGAAGCACTCATCAAAATGCTCAATGACGGTATCAAAATGAAGGATCCGAACAAAAAAACGACCGTGATTCCTTCAGAAAAAGAGGCCATTACGTATGCGGTTAAAAACGCAAAGAAAGGATCACTCATTATATGTTGTAGCGACGTAATTCCGGATGCTTTGGAACTTGTAATGAAATTCAAGGAACAGGAAAGCAAGGGCGAAATAATCTTTGCGCAATAAAAAAGCAAAAGCCGCTCCTCCTCAAAAGCGACTTTTCTTTTCAATACTGAAATTTGAGGTTAACGTGATCAATGTTACTTTCAATTTCAAAAATAATACCTTGGCATTACCTTCTCCTTAATTCAGTATCGACAATAAAATATTTTAAAAAGGCCGCACCCCACAGCGGCCTTTTTAATTGAATTCAAATAAAACAATTGACACTAGGCCCAAAGCCAATGCGGTAATTTCTTTATTTGAAAGTGTTTCACTATAAACCATCCAGTTTATAAGAGAAAGCAGAATTACGTTAAAAATTAAAAACATTACTGAGGCTACAACAATATTTTTAAAGGTAAAACTGTAAGCTAAAAAACTTAACCCAATTACATAAAAGAGCATCCCTCCCGCAAAATGTATTTTACTATTGCTGATTACCCAAGTTTTCATCAATAAATCGCCAAACGTGTCAAAAAGAGCTCCCGCGGTTATATAGATAAGTGCATTGTTCATGAGCGAAAATTTAAACAATTCGGGAGTTAAACTTTCTCTAAATGTATTGCATGGATTTTTTTACAGCGATAAATTTTTAGTGAAGGGCACGATTTTTTTAGTGAATGAAAATTTACGGCCTAACTATTTGAGTGTGCGGCTCTTTATTCTTCCAAAAATAAAAATGTAGCCATAGCAGGCAATTATAAGTAGAAGCGCAACTTTAAAACCTACATTGTCAGTTAAAAAACCATAGGCAGGCGGAATAACCGCTCCGCCCACAATGGCCATACAAAGCAGCCCGGAAGCTTGCGGTTTTAAATCGCCCAGCCCGTCAATCGTTAAAGCAAAAATGGTCGGGAACATAATAGAGTTGAAAAGTCCTACTGCCAGAATGGACCACATAGCCGTTAAACCTCCCGTGTTCATCGAGATTAGCAGCATTATAATTGCCAAAAAGGCAAAGATGGAAAGCACCTTTGTAGGTTTCATAATTCGCGTGAGATAAGCGCCTACAAACCTGCCAACCATCGCGCCGCTCCAATAGAAAACTACAAAGGCACCCACAATGGCCTTGCTGTCAATTGTGCCCAAATCGGTATTTAAAAGATTCTCGGCAAGGTATTTCATGCTTTCGTTCTGAAGAATTATTTCAGAAATATTCATGCTCATAAAATAATTCACCAAATAACTGCCAATGGCAACTTCGGCGCCCACATACAGGAAAATGCCGAGCGCGCCGAGCATAACGATTTTGTTTTTCAGCAATTTTCCATAGCCGCCCACAGGGTTTTTTTCCAATATCTTCGGAAGTTTTATAAATACGAATAACAAAGCCAGAAGCCCGATAAACGCTGCGATAAAAAGAAAGGGTGTCTGCACTGCGGCGGCTTCGGAAACGTAATAGGAACTTCTGTCCACATCTGTCAAAACCGAAATTTCTTCCGAAGATTTAATCGTATCGCTCAACAAAAACGACGCTCCTATCAATGGCGCGATTGCCGTTCCCAAGGAGTTGAAGGCTTGTGAAAGATTCAATCGGCTGGAGGCGCCATCCTCACTTCCCAAAACCGAAACGTAGGGATTGGCGGCCACTTGCAGCACGGTTATTCCGCCCGCGAGCGTGAAATAGGCCACCAAAAATATCCAAAACACCCTTTCGGATGCGGCCGGATAAAATAGCAGACAACCCACGGCCATGGTAACCAGGCCCACAATTATTCCTTTTTGATACCCGATTCGCGAAAGCAAAGCTCCCGCAGGAACCGAAATTACCAAATACGCCAAAAAGAAGGCAAACTGAACCAGTCCGGCTTGAAAGTAACTCAATTCAAAAACGTCTTTTAAACGGGGAATCAAACTATCCACCAAAACGGTAATGAATCCCCAAAGGAAAAATAGCACGGTAACGGTTATAAAGGCGGAGCGGAAGGATTTCTTTTCGGTCATGGTTAGTTGTTGCTGTTGATACAATTGTTTCTACCTCTCTGCGATCTTTGCGTCTTTGCGGTGATCATTTAACCGCAGAGGCGCAGAGAACGCAAAGCAAATTAATATTTATCATAAAAATCCGAAGGGATATTTTCGTTTTTGCCATTTTGGTATTTCGTTACCCAAAATCCGTCGTGGATGGAATAATAGCCTGTTTCACCTTTTTTGTTCACCGCGATATACCCCACTTGAAAATCTTTGTAATTCGGGCTTTTTTTGATGATTCTTCCAATGGCTTCCTCGCAAGCCTGTTGCGGGGTTTTACCCTGTCGCATCAATTCCACAATCAAAAAACTGCCGACGGTTTTTAAAACTTCCTCGCCAAGACCGGTTGCCGTTGCGCCCCCCACTTCATTATCGATAAAAAGACCGGAACCGATTATTGGCGAATCGCCTACGCGGCCAGCCATTTTGAATGCCAAACCGCTCGTAGTGCAGCCACCCGAAATATCGCCGTTTTTATCGATGGCCAGCATCCCGATGGTGTCGTGGTTTTCAATGTTGATAATTGGTTTGTATTGTGAGGTTTTTTTCCACTCCTCCCAAGCTTTTTTGGATTTTTCCGTAAGCAAATCCACAGGCTTAAAACCTTCGGAAATCGCAAATTGTTCTGCGCCTTTCCCTGCCAAGATTACGTGCGGCGTATCTTCCATAACTTTTCGCGCCACCGAAATGGGGTGCATAATATGCTGAAGATAAACCACGGCCCCATAGTCGCCATCCTTATTCATAATACAGGCGTCCAGCGTAACGTTGCCATCGCGGTCGGGCAGGCCGCCAATGCCGACCGATTGGCCTTCGGCGTTTGCTTCTTCAATGTTGCAGCCTTTTTCCACCGCATCGAGGGCAGATTTTCCTTCCTGCAAAACACGCCAAGCCTCGGCGGTGCTTTCGTTTACGTTCCAAGTGGCGATTACCATTGGAAAACCGGAAGCTTCGTTTTTTGGGCTCTTTTCTTCTGAAATGGAAGTTTTGATTTCCGAAGCAAAAACAGAGGTTCCCACTGCAATTCCCAAAGTGGAAAGCGAAGCGTTTTGGATAAATTTTCTGCGTTTCATAAAGATAGTTTCAAGTTTATGGTTTGGAGTTTCTCTCAAACCTAACCGGTTTTTAAAACCTGTTAGGTTTAGTTCTATTTCAAGGGTTCTACTTTCCCCCTTCGGGGGTTAGGGGGCTTATTTCATCCACAAAAAGCCACGCTTTTCCGCCAAAGCCCAAATGTCCTTTTGGAAGAGCTCCGAAGTTTTTAGCTGAAATTTTAATGAATTGGATATTTTTATCTACTTCAAATTCTATTGTTTTTATTTCAGTTTCGTCCGAAGGTTTTTCAACTTCTATTTTTTGGATTGGCAAGTCGGTAAAATCCGTTCCATTTTCCGAAACCGAGCAGATAACTTCCGTGGGATAAAAAATCCAGCTCCGTTGGTCCTGCAGAAAATTTACCGAAACCGTTTTTACTTCCTTTAAAGAGCCCAAATTCAGGGTCGCTTTTAAATCTGTATCATGGTAGCCCTGCCAAGTTCCGGTTCTAAAATCATTGGTGCCGTGAATGCCATCAATCAACGCGTTTTCGCCGCCGCCGTTGTATTGGTTGGCGTATTCGGTTTCCAAAGTAATGCTGAGGTCTGGGTCTATTTTGTAAAAATGGGTTTTGAGCAGAGCGCTCCGTTTTCCGAGATTTCTGGCAGATGGCTTTTGGGGAAGCTCCTCCGAATAGCTTCTCAAAATAGTTTCTTCCGAAATAGTAAAAGGTTGTGTGTATTTCTTGAATTCTGAATCATTTAGCGAGTAATAAATCTCGGTCCGGTTGCTGGGCCCTTCGACTGTGCTCTGGATAAACTTTACCGGGGCAACGTCGAGTGAAATTTCAGTTTCATTTTTAAAAGCCACTTCCCCTTTTGCGATAAATGGTGCGGGAACAATCAGGTTTTCGATAATTTCGGTTTTGGGGATTTCGTCATCTTTCGTGGCCCACTTGGAAGGCTTATCGGTCATTTTGAAAACCAATTTTCCGCCAGCCATAATTTCGGAATGGGTTATAAAACTTCGGTGCAACGATTTTCCGTTCAGTTTTGCCGAAGCGATATATTTGTTGGCTTCGGAAAGATTTTCAGCTTCAATTTTAAAAGTTTTCCCTCCCGACTTTTCTCGGGATTCCAGATTGATTGTAGCACTTTCAAACAAAGGCGTCCCGATTATATACTGATTGCTCGCGGGCGTTACGGGATAAAAGCCCAACGCGCTAAAAACGTACCACGCACTCATCTGTCCGCAGTCTTCGTTTCCCGAAATTCCGTCGGGAGCGTTTTGGTACAATTCAGTTAAAATTTGATGGACTTTTTCCTGTGTTTTGGCAGGCTTGTTCACAAAATTATAGAGATAGGCCATATGGTGGCTGGGCTCGTTGCCGTGGGCGTATTGGCCAATAAGCCCCGTTATATCTACTTGATGGCGACCGGAAGTTTCTTGCTTGGCTGTGAAAAGTTTATCGAGCTGGTTTTCAAATTCGGCCTTTCCGCCCATTAAATTTATCAATCCCGAAATGTCCTGCGGCACGTAAAAACTGTATTGCCACGAATTGGCTTCGGTATAGTTGAAATTTACCTCGTACGGGTCAAAAGGCGCAAACCAAGTGTTTCTGAAACGCCCGCGCATAAATTTGGTTTCGGGGTCGAAAACGTTTTTGTAGTATTGCGCCCTTTCAGAAAAAATCTCGTAATCTTCAGTCTTTCCCATTGCCTTTGCCATTTCGGCGATGGTCCAATCATCGTAAGCGTATTCCAGCGTTTTTGAAACCGATTCGCTTTCTTCTTCCACGGAAATAAAGCCAAATTCCTTATAACTTTTCAGTCCCAACTTGTCCTGCGTTGCGCTGTGTTTCATCGCCGTAAATGCTTTTTCGGCATCATAGCCGCGAATTCCTTTTAAATACGCATCGGCAATAACGGGCACGGCATGGTAGCCAATCATACAGCCCGTGTAATTGGCCGCCAATGGCCAAATGGGAAGAATTCCGCCTTCGTCATATTTTGCCAAAAGGGAATTTATAAAGTCGTTGGTGCGTTCTTTTTCTATGATTGTATAAAGCGGATGCGCCGCACGATAGGTGTCCCAAAGCGAAAAGACGGTGTAGTTTTCAAAATCGTGGGATTGATGGATTTCCAAATCCATACCGCGGTAACGGCCATCAACGTCTTGATACAGATTTGGTGCAATCATCGTATGATAAAGCGCCGTGTAAAAAATGTTCTTTTGACTTTCAAATTTGTTCTCCCTTTGGGGGGCGGGCGGGCTTTCGATTTCGATTTTGCGCAGCTGGTTTTCCCAAGCAGTTTCGGCTTCTTCTTTTACTTGCTGAAATGTTTTATTGCCAATTTCGGCTTCCAGATTTTTCTTTGCGCCAGCTTCGTCAACGGCTGAAATTGCTATCTTAATTTCGAGTTCGTTTCCTTCGGAAGGGTCGAATTCAAAGGCGATTTTCGTAGCTTGGGGATTACCCCCCTGCCCTTCTAAAGGGGAAACACCCCCCTGCCCCCCTAAAGGGGAAACACCCCCCTGCCCCCCTAAAGGGGGGAATTGTTTGGAATTTTTAAAAGGCCGGGAAAACTGGATGTTGTAAAAAAGCCGCTGGTCCTTTGCCCAAGCTTCGGAATGGCGATGGCCGGAAATTTCGGTTTTTGAAAGAATTTTTATTTCAGAACTCAACACTTTGTCGCGGTGTTCCAAATCGAGGATTACAATCTGTTTTGAATTCTTCGGAAATGTGTAACGGTGTATTCCGCTTCGTTCGGAAACGGTAAGTTCCACTTCAATATTGGTTTCATCCAAAAACACTTTGTAATATCCGGGGGAAGCGGTTTCGTTTTCGTGCAAAAAATGTGCGCGATAGCCCCTTTTCCCATCGGCTCCATTATTGAAATTAACAGCATTTGTAGGCATTAAGAGCACATCGCCATAATCGCTCACGCCCGTTCCGCTGAGATGCGTGTGCGAAAAACCATAAATATATTCGTCGCTGTAATGGTAGCCGCTACAGCCGTCCCAGCCGTCCAAACGCGTGTCTGGGCTTAGCTGCATCATTCCAAAAGGCATCGTAGCACCGGGATAGGTGTGGCCGTGGCCGCCCGTGCCGATAAAGGGATTTACGAAATTGATAAGCTTTTCTTTTGAAGGATTTTCCTGCGAAAAACAGAAAAAAGAACAGAGAATAAAGAGAAAAGACAGGGATATTCGCATTTCAGGAAATTATTCGGAAAAGATACTAAAACCGTTAAAATAAAGTAAAGAAGCGGTTCACTTTTTTGAAACGCACTATCTTTAAAAATTCTTTCTACCCTATGCGCTGGTTCATTTTTATTGTCTTTTATATTCTTGTTGATATTTACGCCTTTCAGGCTGTAAAAACACTTACCAAAAATCCGTGGATTTATGGAATATATGTGTTTTTGTCCGTAGCTATTTTAGCTGCCTTGCTATATCAGGTCTCCAATTTGGGGGCAGGGAAAGTGTTGGACATCCATACGATGTATGTTTTTGGAATTTTTCTCACATTTTTTGTTCCGAAGCTAATAATAGTAATCTTTATGTTCGGCGAAGACATTGGCCGTTTTTTCGTGGGAATTTTTATGAAGGTGGCCGGAAGTGACGAAGCGCAATTTATGGCTTCCCGCAGGAAATTTGTGAGCACCATTGCTTTGGGAATTGCTGCAATTCCTTTCGCATCGCTGCTGTATGGAATGATCCAAGGGAAATACAATTATAAAGTACTGAAATACGCTTTGGAATTTGAAGACCTGCCCGATGCATTTGACGGTTTCACCTTAACACAGATTAGCGATATACACAGCGGCAGTTTCGATAACCGAAATAAGGTGGAATATGCCGTAAACCTTATAAACGAGCAGCAAAGCGACGTAATTCTTTTTACAGGCGATTTGGTGAACAACATCGCCGATGAAATGAACGATTGGAAACAACTTTTTTCTACTTTGAAAGCCCCAGAGGGTGTTTTTTCAATTTTGGGAAACCACGATTACGGCGATTATGTGAAGTGGGAAAGTGCTTCGGACAAAGCTGAAAACCTTCAGAAATTGAAATCCATCCAAAAGGAAATGGGTTGGACCCTGTTGCTGAATGAAAGCCGATATTTTGAACGGAACGGGCAAAAAATCGCTTTGGTGGGTGTAGAGAATTGGGGCGAAAACGGGTTTAAACAGGCAGGCGATCTGGACAAAGCCTGTAAGAAAATTTCAGAAAGCGATTTTAAAATTTTGATGAGCCACGACCCTTCGCATTGGCAGGCAAAAGTTAAAGAGGATCCGCGCCATTTCCATCTAACCTTGAGCGGGCATACGCACGGGATGCAGTTTGGCATTGAAATTCCCGGGATTCTAAAATGGAGCCCCATAAAGTACAGATATAAAAATTGGGCCGGAATTTATGAGGAATTTGGAAGGTACATAAACGTGAACCGCGGCTTTGGGTTTTTGGGCTATCCGGGGCGTGTGGGAATTTGGCCGGAAATCACTGTTATCCAACTTAAAAAGAAAGTAGTCTAATTCGCCGCGGCGGAGAATTAATGAGGTGTAAAATGCTGGTTACGCAATATGCTTTAGAACCTTTTAAGGATTATTATGTCTTGGTTCTTGAGTCCCTTGAGTCTTGTTTCCAAGTAGTAAAAACTCAAAACTTTAGGCACTTTAGCGCACTCAACGTACTTTAGGCACTTATTTTATTATATTTGTAAATACAATTGTTCCACTAACACATCAGGCAAATGTCAAAATTTGGAGAATTAATTGAAACCCGCATCCCGGTTCTGTTGGACTTTTATGCAGAATGGGACGAGGCCTGCAAGGAAATGCACCCGGTATTGAGGGATGTTGCCGCCGCACTTGGCGACAAAGCACGGGTTATAAAAATAGACGTTGATAAAAATAAGGAACTTGCCGAAGCACTTCGCGTGAAAGGCCTGCCTACCTTGATGATCTACAAAAATGGCGAAATGAAATGGCGCCAAAGCGGCGAACAGGATGCCAATACGCTTATTGGGCTTGTTAATGAATACGTTTAAGGTTTACGTCCACTTTTCCCCAACATAGATTTATATTCTTCAAACTTGTAAATTGTTGTGTTTAAGCATTTTAAATTCTTCTTCTTTTTTAATTTCTTACAAAAAAGTTAAAATAGATCGCCAAAATCGTTAAAAAGTGTGTTTTTTCTGATAAAGCAATTATTTTTGTCGGAAAAACTTTACTTTATCCCCAACTGTTATGAAAAATTCCTACAGACTACCTTCTCTATTGGGAAGGTTATTTCTCTTTACAATTTTATTTTTCCCATTGACCATTCAGGCGCAGGTGGGAATCGGCAATACAAATCCGGATGCCTCATCCGTGCTTGATATCACTTCTACCTCAAAAGGACTTTTGCTTCCACGGATGACTACTGCCCAGCGCTTGGCAATTACGACGCCTGCAAATAGTTTGATGGTTTATGACACCACTGTAAAGGCATATTTTTATTACGACACGGTTTCAGCAACATGGGTGCGTATAAATTCAGCGTTTAATCAGCGCAACAATTATGTTTTGGTGAAGACAGCCGCTGATTTACCTGCGCCATCGGGAGGTAAGATTACTTTGGTTTCAAATACTTTATATGAAATAAACGGCACCATTACAATTACCGCGCCTATAGATTTGAACGATGCTTACGTTGCTGGTTTGGACGCAAATGAAGATATTCTTTATAAAGCAACTGGCCCCGTCTTCCAAGGAACAACGGGAGGAAGTATTAGGAACGTTACCATAACGGGTGGGGCTGGCGCAAGTGCTTTCAATATTACTGGCGGTAATTCATTGTTGGTCCAAAATACGATTGTCGCTAATTTATCAAGTGTTGGAACAATTTCAAATATTGGCCTTTATTTTGGGAATATTGTGCAATTTGTAAACAATACTACAGGAATTACCTATAACAATATTGGGAATCTACTTTTGAGCAACCAAGCTTGGCTGGACTCCAACAACGGTACTTTTGAAACCTTTACAGGTACCTTTGGATTGATTGAAAAAGTGAGCGGGTTTAGCACGATGAATGGCGCCGATATTGCCATTGATGTAAGCTCCAACCCAAATGTTGGCAGTGGCGTATTGCTAAGTACCGTATTTTCGGGAACAACAACTGCTCCGGGAGGATTTATTAAAAAATATACAACAGGATCTTATCCCGGCTATAATTTTACAAATGCCTGGGCAGTAAATTGTCCGGGAATCCCTCGTGAGTCTGATGATGTTGCTACGGGGGATATTAATTTGGATGCCGCCGTTGGCAGTGGAGAATTAACAACATTTACCGGCACTGGCTCTGGTAGTAGAATTAAGGTTGCCGGAACGACTACCTCAAATAATCTGTTCCGTTTCGAAAGAGTTGGAAATAACAGAATCGTGTATCGTGGCGCAAAGAGAAGGTTTTTTCAAGTAAATGCTTCCGTATCCTATCAGGCCAGTGGCGATCCCACTATCATCCTTTATATTGCGAAAAATGGAAGCGTTATTACACAAACAAAAGTATATGGCCGCGGCGCGACTGGTTTCTTTGTAAATGCAGGTATCCTCGCACTGCCAATAATTGGGACCGTAGAGCTTTCAAATGGCGATTATATTGAGATTTGGGCAGAACGGTATTCGGGCACCGGAGATATGAACACCGTTTCATTAAACTTAACCGCGCGATAAATTTATTGGCTTGCAAAGCCAATTTTTCTCCCCAATAAACCCCAAAACCTTCGGCAGCACATAACGAAGGTTTTTTTCTGCCTTTAAACTGTCGTGGAATACAACGACACTTCCGGGCTTTATGTTTTTCAGTACATTTTGAAGGCATTTTTCTTCGGAAATAGCGGCGTCATAATCATAGCTGATGATATCCCACATCACAATTTTGAAACCTTTCCGCTGAAGGATTTTAGCTTGTTTTGAAGTGATTTTTCCATAGGGTGGCCTGAATAATCTTGAATCTTGAATCTTGAATTTTGAATTGTTTCCCATCTGTCTTTCGGCTTTTTCAACATTCTCAATATATGCTGAAGTTGCTGTTTTCCACCCGTTCAAATGGTTAAAGGTGTGATTGCCGATGGAATGGCCTTCGGAAATTATTCTTTGGAAAATCTCGGGATGCTTTTGAACATTTTCGCCTATGCAGAAAAAGGTGGCTTTGGCATGGTGCTTTTTCAACTCGTCCAAAACCCAGGGCGTAACTTTGGGAATTGGGCCATCGTCAAAAGTTAGATAGACGGAATGTTGTTTACGTGAAAACGCCCAAATCCGTTCAGGGTATAACCGCTGAATGAACTTGGGCATTTTTACCAAATTGAACTTCAATATTTTTAGTTTACGGGGACTTCTTTCTCGATTTCTTCCGATGGATCCCGTTCCATTTTCTTCAAAAGGTTTGAGTCCAAGGGAATTTGAATTGTCGAATCCTTTTTGAGTTCCTTGTCCAAATCCATCGCTTCATCTGGCGAGTAGAAATGACGGAAAAGCTTCAAATAATCATTGAATTTTTTTGCTTCTGCTCTGGCAAAAGTTTCGTCATCATACATTACCACAAGTTGCACCAAGCTTCGGTACCGTTCCATATCACTTATAATATCTGAAGCAATGGCGCGCTGTTTATTGAATTTTAGACTGTTATAATATAAAAGATGCTCTTGGTATAATTTGGTAACATCGTCATATACCTTTCTGGCCTTTTCGGGTTTGTCCAATTCATAATAGCCTATAACATAGGGTTCCAGCAGGCTGTAATATTCAAAATATTTCACGGGCATTTTCTCCATTGCAAGGTCCAGTACCTTTTCGGCCTTGTCTTTTTCGTCATTGTTTATTAGGGCTTCCGCAAGCCGCGCCAGGTTGCTTCGGTAAGTGATGCCGTTTCTGCGGGTTTCGGTGTCGTGATAGATTTCTGGACTACCACTATTGCCCCAATCCCAAGACATAACGATATCGTACATTTTATCGGCATCAATTCGGCCCATATCAAAGGGGCTTCTTTTGTTGATTGGGGTTTTTATTGGCACCAATTTATAGACAACGCCGTCCAATTGCAGATAATCTTTCATCCATAGATAATCGTCATCGCCAAAACTTCCTCCGCTGAAATATATAGGGCGTTTCCAATTATTGTTGGCAATAATGTCCAGCATCATCATTCTATTCTTGTAAATGATATCGCTTTTCACGTTAATGTCAATGTAAGGAACGATTTTATCCGCATCCTTTGGATCCACGATTCCGTTTTTCAAAACGGCTTCCTTGTCAACAGGAATGCGAATCACTTTTGAAGGAAAGGTATGCACTTGCTGGCCACTTGGCAGCTCCATTTGTGTTGCAGGGCTGTTGTTGGCAACAAAATTCATCCACGTTTTAATGTCTATAGTGTCCTTCGTGGTTTTTTGATAGATCAAAAAGTCGCGCGTGCCCCAGCGGTATTTGTCGTGTGTTAACTGCGAAGGAATTGGATCGCTGGTAAAGGCTTTCTTCTTCATATCGTCTATGTACCAATCTGTTTGGAAAAGACTGGTATTCACAATACGCACGTCCTGGCGATAGCCCTCAACATTCTGGGCGTACCAAAGTGCGAACGTGTCGTTATCGCCAATGGTGAAGAGGATTGCGTTTTTGTCGCACGAGTCCAGATACATTTTGCCCATGGATTGTGCGGTATAACGGTTGCTTCGGTCGTGGTCGTCCCAGTTTTGGGTAGCCAATAATACCGGCGCGGCCAAAGCTGTAACAATAAGCACAAGGGGAAGTGCGATTTTTGGCTTCAAATAATTTTTCATCAGGTCGAAAAGTGCATACACGCCATAGCCTATCCACATTGCAAAAACGTAGAAACTTCCCACTAGGGCATAATCTCTTTCCCGAGGTTCAAACGGGCGTTCGTTCAGATAAATTTTTAGCGCAAGCCCTGTAAATAGAAACAGTACCAATAATACCCAAAAACTTTTTTGGTCATTTTTAAAGTGAAAGACCAAACCGATGATTCCTAAGATTAAAGGAAGAAAAAAATAGGTGTTTCGGGCTTTGTTGTTTTTCATATCGCTCGGTAAATTGTCCTGATTGCCCAAACGAAGCTCATCTATAAATTTGATGCCGCTGATCCAGTTTCCGTGCAGATCTGTGTATTGGCCTTGCACGTCGTCCTGCCGTCCGGTGAAATTCCACATAAAATAGCGCCAGTACATATAGCCAAACTGGTACTCGAACATAAATTTCATATTCTGAAAAAAGGAAGGTTTTTTGATGTCGAGATACTCCCCAAAATTCTTTAGAAACTTGTCGTAACCATCTTTATCTACCAAGTCCTGGTTGTAGGCTTGCTTGAATTTGTTCACTTCCTCAACAAGTCTGGGCTCGCTTAAATATTCACTTTTAATGGAAAAATCCAAACCTCCGGTAAATTCCAAATAGTTGGTACTGTGCTCTGTGCTCCACATTCTTGGGAAGAAACCTTTCTGTGAATCATCAGTGTTTTGGCTGGCGTTTTTGTAGTTGTTTACAATCACATATTTGCCGGTAGCCTCATCCTTTTCATAGTTTGGCTTATCGTCCTTATATGGATTGTCTTCATCAAGACCAACATATTTTTCTGTAAATAGCGGGCCGTAAAATAGATGGGTTTCTGGATATTGTTCACGGTTGTAATAGGCCAGAAGCTCGCGGGCGTTGTTCGGGTTGTTTTCATTGATAACAGTACCGGCATTGGCGCGAATGGGCAGCATCAACCAACTTGAAAAACCTATAAATATAAAAAGCACGCACAGCAGCAGGGTATTCAATTGTACATATCCTTTTTTACGGGTAAAGCGCAAACCGTACACAAAAAGAACGATAAACAAAAGTGCCGCAAAGATGGTCCCGGAGTTAAACGGGAGCCCGATGCTGTTTACAAAAAACAATTCCGAAGCACTGAAAAACTTCATCGTCCAAGGCAATAAAAGCTTAAAGATCAAAAGAAGAATAGCAACGGTAACAATATTGGCTATGATGAAATTTTTTATCGTGACTGTTTTATAATGTTTGAAGAAATAAAGAAATCCAATGGCGGGAATAGTCAGCAATGCCATAAAGTGAACCCCAAACGAAAGCCCGATAATAAAGGCGATAAGTATAACCCATCGATTGCCACGGGGTTCCAGCATTTCGCGTTCCCAGCGCAGTGCGGTGTAAAACAATACGGACATTAAAAATGCAGCACTTGCATATACTTCGGCCTCAACGGCATTGAACCAGAAACTATCCGTAAAGGCAAAGGCGAGGGAGCCTATTGCGGCACTTCCAATAATGGCAATAGCGGTGGTCTTTTCTATTTCTTGATGTTTTGAAACTATATTGGTAAGCAAAATGGTAAGCGACCAAAACATAAACAGAATGGTAAAGGCACTGGCAAAAACCGACATTAGGTTAATGGTAAGCGCAATATAGGAAGCGTCTGGCGCAAAAATGGAGAAAAACGCTCCCAAAAGTTGAAATAATGGCGCTCCAGGCGGATGGCCAACTTCAAGGTTGCTGGAGGTGGCAATATATTCACCGGCATCCCAGAAACTTACCGTTGGTTCCACGGTTAGCCAATAGGTAGTGAGGGCGATCGCAAAGACAAGCCATCCCGTGATTTTGTTCCATTTTGTAAAGTTGAAAGAACCCATAAGTGAAATTAAATTTGAACGGGACGAATTTACTAATAATATACATAGCCCCAAGTATGTAATTGAGGTAACGTGCAATATGATATGATATTTTTAACTAAACAAGACATTGGGAGGGCTGAATTAATTTTTTGCAACAAAATGTTTGTACAAGCCAAACTTTGTATTAAATTTGCCACCTCATTATGGCTCCGATAGCCATCGGGGTGGCAATAATGGCCCATGGTGTAACTGGCAACACGTCTGGTTTTGGTCCAGAAGAGTCTAGGTTCGAGCCCTAGTGGGCCAACGAAAGTCTCAATCTTTTTTAGGTTGGGACTTTTTTATTTAAATAGATTTACGACGAGAAGTTTACCCTGAGCGCAGCCGAAGGGAGCCCAAGTGGGCCAACAGAAAAAGAAGCCGTCTCAAAACCTGGGGCGGCTTTTTCTATTAAAAAGCTTGCTTAAAAATTGGTTATTTTTTATCTTTAAGTACTGACAATCAAAGATATGAATACCAATTTTCAATCCTACAACCA
>NZ_JAQQTG010000005.1 GCF_028561335.1 Aequorivita todarodis
CACCAGTTGTCCCGCCAGGGGCACCGCTGGGTAGCTACGTCGGGAAGGGATAAGCGCTGAAAGCATATAAGCGCGAAACCCACCACAAGATGAGATTTCTTTAAAGGGCCGTGGGAGACTACCACGTTGATAGGCCGCAGGTGCAAGGGCAGCAATGTCCCAGCCGAGCGGTACTAATAGCCCGTAAGCTTATGTACGGCCTCCCCCCGGCCCCCTCCCAAGGAGGGGGAGCAACTCAGACTTGCTACCGGGGGCGGCGAACTCTTTTTTTAAGTAAAGTTCGCTTTTCTTCTATTGTTTGTTTTCNCAGTGGTTCCCCCTTCGGGGGCTAGGGGGCAGATTTAAGGTGGCTATAGCGACGGGGCTCACCTCTTACCATTCCGAACAGAGAAGTTAAGCCCGTTTGCGCCGATGGTACTGCTATCCAGTGGGAGAGTAGGTCGCCGCCTTCCTTTAAGGGCCCAACCAATTATTTGGTTGGGTCTTTTTTTTTTGGGGTAAAGTGAAGTTGTCTGGGTTAATTTATTGGAATATGTAAATTTTCGATTGTAGATGGTAAAGTTCCAAAAATTATGAAAAGTCCAAATTCATTTTTTCTAAAAATTCATTTCGTTTCAACCTTGATATTGGCACAGAATAGTTATCAGACATTTTAACGTCGCCGCCATCAGCTTTAGAATAGCTTACTATATGTTTTAAATTGATGAGGTGGGATTGATGAATGCGAAAAAAATGAGAACTGCTTATGCGCTCTTCAATATTTTTTAAGGTTTTGGAGACTAATATCGTTTTTCCTCCCGTAACAAAAATTTTTGTGTAATTTGAGTCGGCCTGGCAACGGATGATATTTTCTAAACTATAAAATTCAAAACCTTCTAGGGTGGGGACGGCAATTTTATCATCTTCTAAAGCTCCTTTTTTTAACAACTTTAAAATATTCCGCAATTCCAATTCGGCGAATTTTTCGGGTCTTTCCGAAATTCTGTCTAAGGTTTCAATTAAGGATTTTTTTGAAATGGGTTTTAATAAATAGTCGAATGCATAATATTTGAAAGCTCTGATGGCGTATTGATCATAGGCCGTTACAAAAATAATTTGAAAATTTATTTTTGATAATTGATCCAATATTTCAAAACCGGAAAACCACGGCATTTCAATATCGAGAAACAGAATATCTGGTTGTTTTTCTTCAATTAGTTGAACGGCCTTTCTTGCATCACTGCACTTGGCAATTACTTCAATATTCTTGTTTACTTGATTAATTTCATATTCAAGAATATCCAGACTATTTGGTTCGTCATCTATTAATATTGCTTTTTTCATCTGTGCAGGATATTGGAGAAGACTGAAGCTGTCAATTTCAAATCACTCATTTGGGTTATTAAGTACTATTCCAAAAGTATTTCTAAACTGTTATAAATTCAATAATTACGCGTGTTCCAGAGGATTTTCCTTCGCCATCAAATAAATCTATAATTTTGAAGGTACTCTTCAAATTATAAAGTTCGGATAATTTTTTCAGTCTTTCATGGGTTATTTTAATTCCTAAACTGGTTTTAAGTGGTTTATTTTTGGTGATTTCCTGCGCCATTTTCCTCCCTATTCCATTGTCTGTGATAATACATTGAACAGTTTTGTTCTTTCTTAAAAATTCAATGGACAGATTTCTATTGTCTTCTTTATGCATCAAACCGTGCCAAATTGCATTTTCAATAAATGGTTGTACAATCATTGGCGGAATTAAAAAATCTTTTGGAATTTGTTCGTCCACTTTAAGGGTATAGTCAAAAGAATTTCTAAACCGGAGTTTTTCAATTTCAATATAAGCGATTAGCGTTTCAATTTCTTCATTCAATGGAATTAAGGATTGTTTTGAATTTTCCAGTACTTGCCGAATCAATGTGGAAAATAGTGTAATAAAATCCGTTGTTTCCTCCTTCGTTTTCATTGTAGCAAAATATTTTATGCTATTGAGTGTGTTGAAAATGAAATGTGGGTTTATTTGCGATCTTAATGCCTTGGCTTCAAGTTCAGTCAGCTTTTTATCAAAGGCCGATTTCAGTTCGGCATTTTTCCGATTTCTTTTATTTTGAAATTCCCTTATTGAAAATCCCGCAACGAAAACAAAAAGCAAAATACTCGGAAGAAAATAAATAGATTTGTAAAAGGGCTGGAAGATTTCAAAAGATATAGTTTGTCTGGCCAATTCTTTGTTTTTACCCTTAGCTTTAATTTGTATAGTATGTGTGCCGTGCTCTAAATTAAAAAAAGTTAGTTTATTGCTTTGTTTTGGGATTTGCCATGCCCCACCGTCTATTTTATATTGATAATTTACCGAATTATATAGGTATGGCTTGGTAACACTGTACACCAATTCAATATTATTTTCATCATTTTCAAGTCTTAGTTTTTTGTAACCATCTAAGGGTGGCCGGTATTTCAATATTCCGTTTACATTTACCGAGGCAATATCAAGTATATGTTTGAAGTGTTTGTTCGCTTTAATAATAGGTTTGGTTGTGCGAAACAGTCTTCCCCATTTCCCGGTCCACGCATAGCCACTTCTATCTGTATCTATGAATGCGCCATCTTCTTCAATTACATAGGGTGTGTTCAAAAAAGTATATTTTTTGTTCAACCGGTTAAATAGGCCAAATCCAATTCCGGAAACATTTACCAAACTAAGGCTATCATTAAGCTTTATAGCTGCACGAATAACATTGTATTGCCATCCATTACCTTTCGAGGTGTTTGTGTGATAGTCGGTAAATTGTTTTGTGTTGAAATTAAATTCTACCATTCCCATTCCGTAGGATGGCATTAATAATATGCTATCGTAGCGTTCTCCCGAAAAATAGTAGTGGCTGTAATCCCAAACTTGCGTAGTGGATATGTATTGTTCTGTTTTTCCAGACTTTAGTTTTATTTTGTAAAACCCATCTCCCATCGCAGTCCAGACGTTTCCAATTTCTACATTTGGCATAATAGTATTCACATTTTTACTGCTCATACGCCAGCCGTAATCTACACCATCATTTAAAAACCCCTTTATTATACTGTCTGTATTTGAATTTATCAAATAGATTCCATTGGCGGTCCCCACGTACAGCGTATCGTTTGATTTTTCAAAAAGAGTAATATAGTTTCTATAATTTTGGTCAGTAACGGAACTGTCCAAAACAATTTTTTTTGCTTCAGGAGTGGCTAGATTGATCTTGTACAGTGCCCTTCTGCTGCCATACCAAATGAGGCTATCATTCTCAACATAAAAACAAGTCCCGAATTCATTTCCAAATTTCAGATGATACTTCGTTGCGAGATAATCTGTAACATTAATGACACTGTAGCCGTTGTAACGGTATAGACCTGTGCTAATTACGGCCCAAATTATGCCGTTTTCATCTTCGTAAATTTGTTCGGCAGACTCCCTTAGCGTTAAACCATCGTCATCCTCAATTTTAACCTGCTCAAACCGTATGTTTTCAAAATTGCTATATATCTCTTCTTGGCATTGCATCACTAAAGTGAAAAGCCAGAGAAATATGGTGAGTGCAATATGGGCGTTTGCAGGTTTCATTTCTACAAATATGGTAAAATCTTTTTTATTGAAAATCAGTTGTTATTATAGAGCGTTCTATTTCAAGGTTTTGGCGTGTGCCAATTAGTAACTGTAATTAATTGAAAAAGCTAGTGGTTTTTCTTTTTTTTCGAAAAAAAAATCCTTTTGGATTATATATGGGAAAGTGTTACGCATACTAATTGATGCCTACCATATAACAGTAAGATACAGCCGTATGCTAATTGGCATCCTTTAAAATTGCCTAAAAACAATAGATTTAAAAAAACTATTCCCTTTTTAAGCACTCGTTAGAAATTTTTTAAAACAAAATCATGGAGAAATTTATAATCATTTTATTTATCATTTTCTCTTGGGAAAGCTTTTCCCAAGTGGGTATAGGTACTACAACACCGGAGGCATCGTTAGATATTCGATCCTCTAACCAAACCGCACCGCTCAATACTGACGGTCTGTTGATTCCAAAAATAGATGTATTTCCTACAGTCAATCCCACAGCTCAGCAACAAGGTATGATGGTGTACTTAAACACAACAGTTGGTAGTAATTTGCCAGGGTTTTATTATTGGGACAACCCAACTACAACTTGGATACCGTTTACATCAGCTTTTAATGGATATTGGAGCCGAGATACTTCGGGTTATTTATTCCCCAATATTCCAAACGACCGAGTTGAAATAGAAAACAACACTGATGCCACCGGGGTGCCAGGAACGGGAGCTTTTGAGATAGCAAATTCACTTCGGATTGACGAAAATGAAATTGTTACAAATACAAATTCTGAGCTTTTTTTGCAAAATGGCAATAATGGTGATTTGAGCGTTGACAACAACTCATTGTTTGTAGATGCAAGTACAAATCGTGTTGGTGTCCGCACTATTTTACCTACTGCCAATCTGCATGTAAACGGTAATGTAAGGATTGTGGATGGCACACAGGCAACCGGAAGAGTGCTAACCTCAAGCGCTAATGGAACGGCTTCCTGGAGAGCACAGAGTATTGATAACATAACGGGAAATGTAGTTGGAAACGGGGTAAATATTCCATACACCACTACCAATTATTTACAGACAGGATCAAGAATTGTTCTGCCTCCTGGCAGGTTTGCTGTTAATGTTACTATGCTTATTTATCCCAGCAATCCTCCTTCGCCAAATGACTCTTCCTTTTGGTTGCGCACTACGTTTTCGGATAATGGTGGAGCGAATCCATCACCGTCAGCATATATAGAAGGCTCACCATTAATAAGTGGAAGTTTATCAGGTTCTAGCAATTATGGATTGGTAACTGGAACAATTATAATTAACAATACAACGGGAGCAAACAGAACATATTATTATGTGGCGGGAAACACCGAAATTGTAAATACAGCAGACTCAATCATATTTTTTGGGGGTACTACTTGGGATGAAGATACTATTATTGCATATCGCTTAAACTAACTCCTGGAATGTAGTTGTATAATTAGCCGTTTTGTTTGATTGCACATTAAAAAATAATTTCAAAAATTAGTTTAATAGCTTAATTCTCCGAATACTAACCCAAATCTACCAATTGCTTTCAATAGAAATACCGAGACTAATCCGCTTCCAGTTTCACAATTTAAAACCAATACTTTTGATTTATAGAGGGCTTAAAATCAACTATTATAATTATGGTTGAATGGCAAATTTAAAGAAGCATTCAAAGTTTCAGGAATCAAAATGTTTAACTAAAAAATTATCAAAATGAAACAGAAAGACACCATCAACAGTTTAAATAAAATAAAAATATTTCTATCGTTCGCTATATTTTTATTTTTGGGAAGTGCAATAACTTATGCCCAGGATAAAGGCTTTGTCCATACAGCAACGGCAGCAAATATAACTGGAGCGACTACAACCATAGACAATCCAGAACTAAACGGAAATCCCAATGCCAAGGTTATGTTTTGCCAGCGAGGGGGCGGTGCAGAGAACGATAACCCCACGGGAATCTATTATAATACAGCTACAAGCAAATGGGCTATATTTAATGAAAATCAAGTAGATATGGCAAATGGCGCAAAGTTCAATATCTATATTGCCGATGATAGTGTAGTAACTACACATATAGCCGATGCTTCCAATACAACAAATTTCCATACTGAACTTGACGGTTTTCTTTCAGAGGACTATCTTTTCTTTAATAACTATTGGAACCCTAACGGAACTTACAATCCTTATGTTTATGGTACTTACTTCTCGAACCCTATTGATAAAAGAATATTATACGTAGAAAGCTTGGAGGAAATACCATTGGGCGTGGCATTTAAAATAATGAAGGGGATAGGCACTTCTGCAATACGAGGCAGTGAGGTATCTATACCTAGCAATATTGACGGCAATTCAATGGAATTAGACCACCCCGCCCTCAATAATAATCCAGATGCGGTATTTTTATACAGCCATTATTATGGAATTGGCGGTAATTCTACATATTTGCCATACGTAACCCGTGCAATTTATCATCAGCCCACTAACCGTTGGAGGATTTATGCGTATGGGGCTGGAGGCTTTTTCCCTGAAGGTGTCTGGATTGATTTTATAATCCCAGATGAAATACTTGGAACGGAAAATATAACAAGCCCTAGTAGCAAAATAGCCATTTTCCCAAATCCTGCAAAGGATATCGTGAACATTTCGACACAGGAGGAAATTACGTCTATACAAGTTTATAATATAACAGGACAACAAGTATTAACATTGGAAAATGAAGACCAAAATTTAAATTCGGTTGATGTTTCAAGTTTGGAAAAAGGCGTTTACCTTCTTAAAATTGAAGCACAAAATAACATGCGTTCTTCCCATAAATTAATAAAACAGTAGATAACTTGATTGAATAGCCGCGGTTAATGGCCAATTTTATAAAAATTTCCTTTTACAAAACCGCTTTCCTTTAAAAGCCCAATCAATAAACCGGTTGGGCTTTTTACGATGGAAAATGAGATTTCATTGCGGCAATAGCGTATGAAATGGATACATTTTTATCTTTAGAAAAAACCGTCTTTTTCAAGAAAGTTTAAAACCAAAAAAAAATGTTGTTTGCTTAAGAATTTATCCATAACTTACTTAAATCTAAATCAACTACTTATGAAAAAAACTACTTTACTTAAAAACATTTTTGCACTTCTATTTCTTTTCAGTGCATTTTCACTTTTTGCGCAAGAACGCATAGCTGTGATCAATGGTGGGAAGGTAAAACTGCTTGACCCAGACAATGGTGCCATTATCGATCCTTCGTTTATTTCCTTAAATGGAGGGACACCAAAGGCATTGGCCCAAGTGGATGACGAAATTTGGATCACCTATCAACTTGGTGATATAATAGAGCGTTACGACCTGAATGGAACCTTTCTTTCTTCTATTGATAGTGGCCTGGATAACATACGGGGCATAAATATCGTAAATGGGGAGGTATGGGTATGTAATTCGGGAACCAACAACGGAGCTCCGGGCGATGCCATAGTCCGCTTTGACTTTGAAGGAAATAACTTGGGTTTTTTCCTGACAACGCCCGAATCTGAATCACCCTTCGATGTTATAGACGCCGGTAGTGGCGAAGTATATATTTCGTACAGTGGCACTGATAATATTGAAAGGCGTGACTATACCGGTGCCTTTTTAGGGAATATCGTGGACTCGGGCGTGGTAAATTTTATTCAGCAAATAGCGATTGAGGAACCCGATATGATCCTGGCCGCCGTATTCAGTACAATATCTGGTGGCAATCAGAATGGCCTGTACCGCTTTTCTGAAACGGATGGCTCTATTCTTGACTATTGGAGTTTGGGAAATTTGAGGGGTGTGGCAACACTGGACAACGGTGAAATTTTATGGGCCAGTGCAGCAGGGGTTAGCCGTTTAGACCCTAATACGGGAGTTAGTGTATTGATAAGTGGTGGTAATTCTCATTATTTTGGAAGACTGGATTTCAATACGGTAGGAGTTGATGAATTTAACGAAGACAATTTCAGTTTTTATCCAAACCCCACACAGGGCTTACTGAATTTAAAATATTCTGCCGATATTTCTGAAATAACGGTAAGAAATGTCTTGGGACAGCAACTTTTTGAGGCTTATCCACAATCAAAGGAAGCAGCAATAGATATTTCAACATTGCCTGTGGGTACTTATCTTGTAACTATATATTCATCGAGTACCTCGAAAACCATCCGAATTGTGAAAGAATAATTTATTTATGGAATTTAATATAGAAAAAGACTGTCCAAAAAGGATGGTCTTTTTTAATTTAAAAAATAGATTTCAAAATAGTATTTATTCCTTTAAAGCAAAGATAAATTGCGCCCGCACCGGCTATAATTCCAAAGAAAAGAAACACGAAAAACATAAATGTTTCTTTGTTCAAAAAAGATAATGTAAGTAAATAAGGGCTTAAAAAAAGTAACGGCAAGGCAAAGGCCAAGAATTTTAAACCTTTTTTTAATAAGTCGAAATCTGTATGCTCTTTACCCATTTTTTATGTGTTAAGTGTTAAGCATTATGTGTTAAGCGTTAAGGGTTATGTGTTATGTGTTGCGAGTGATGGCGTTTCGAACGGATTTGTATTTTTTCAATAAGGCCTGTGCCTCTTCCTCAGAAACCTTTAATTCTTCCATAATCATCCGCACGCCACGGTCCACGAGCTTGTTGTTGCTCAATTGCATATCCACCATTTTGTTTCCTTTAACCCTTCCCAATTGAACCATTGCAGTAGTAGAAATCATATTGAGGACTAATTTTTGGGCGGTCCCCGCCTTCATTCGGGAGCTTCCGGTAACAAACTCGGGTCCGACGGTTACAACCACTGGAAGTACTGCGGTATTTGCCAATGGACTTCCTTCATTACAAGTAATACAGCCTGTTGGGATGTTTTTTTCATTACATTTCTTCAACGCGCCAATTACGTAGGGCGTAGTACCGGAAGCCGCAATACCAATTACAATATCTTTTTCTGAAATGTTTTCCTTTTGAAGATCTTCCCAACCCTGATTTTCGGAATCTTCTGCGAATTCTACGGCTTTCCGGATTGCGGTATCTCCACCGGCTATCAAACCAATAACCAAATCGTGCGGTACACCGAAGGTTGGCGGGCATTCACTGGCATCAACAATTCCCAAGCGGCCGCTGGTGCCTGCGCCTATGTAAAACAACCTTCCGCCGGCCCTTAATTTTTCAACTACTTTTTCAGTGAGTTTCTCTATCTGGGGAAGTGATTTTTCCACAGCATAGGCAACGGTCTTGTCTTCGTTATTGATATTTTGAAGCAATTCGGAGACGCTCATTTTTTCCAAATGATTGTATTTTGAATCGGTCTCGGTTGTTTTTGTGAAAGTCATATTTTTCATTATTGAGACGCACGTCCGTGCGCCTTTACTGAGACGCACGTCCGTGCGCCTGTACGCTAAGATATGATATTTTATTGAACGGTATAGCTTAGTGTGGAAACTTCAGAAACCCTAAAATATCCCAACGGGAAATTATCCGGGCTCGTTTCATTTACAATATTTCCACGAACGGTTGCGGGCTGCGTTTCAAACGGACCTCCGCCTTGGTCGCTGGTTTGTTGCAAAAGAATAAACATAAAGTTGTAATATGCTTCACTTACGCCGTAAATGTTGAATTGCACCTCGTCTCCCGGCGCCAAGTCTTCCACTAAATAATATCCAAAAATAGTGTTTCCGTCAAAAAATTCATCATTGTAAACATCGAGCACATCTCCTCTTTCTGACAGTCCCTCAAAAAAGTAGAAATTTCGCTGTCCCTGCGGATCCGTGAAAAACGCTTTCAATTCAATATCCTCTCCCGTAAAGCCACCGTCATTCCTTTGCTCAACAAATTCCAATGGCGCAACTGAATAAAGGGTTTCGGTAGCCGTATAGGTTTCATTTTGGTAAATTATCCGCAATGTGTATTCTGTGTTTAACCGCGGTGTCAAATCGGCTCTGTAAACGCCATTTTGGGTATAAATGAACGGATAAACCTCGCCGTTTTCGTCGGTAATGGTTATTTCGGCATCAGTAACAAACGGCACGTTGTTATCAAAAAACGGAGCCGTGGTGGTCAATCTAACTGCTGAACTGGCGTTACCATCCTGCCAACGGTTCAGGTTGGCCTCTACTACCAGGCGCGGCGGTGCGTCGTTGAGTTCCACATCTATGACATCTTCACAGGAAGAAAAAATTCCGAAGAAAATCACCAATAAAAATAACTTCTTCATACGTTTAAAATTTAAAATTGTAGGTTACCGAAGGTATTATCCCAAAAATAGACAGCCGAACTGCTTCATTTTGTCCAATATCCGTATTCTCTCGAAACGATATTGAAGCCGCATTTTTACGGTTGTAAACGTTATAGATACTAAAAACCCATTCCCCTTTCCATCGTTTGGTACTTTCCGGTTTCGGCGTCCAAGTGGCAGAAAAATCCAATCGGTTAAAGGAGGAAAGTCGGCTGCTGTTCCGTGCTTCGTAAACCGGCACGATCACACCGTTGTACTGATACTGCCCTTCGGGATAAGTGGTGGGTATGCCAGTTTGAAATATAAAATTGGCGCCAAAGGACCATTTTTTTGATAGCTCGTATTGGCCCGTTACTGAAATATCGTGCGTTTTGTCCCAAGGCGAGTTGTACCATTCGCCATTGTTTATTCCACTTTCGGCAGACGTTCTTCCAGGTGTTCGTTGCTCACTTTTAGAAAGGGTATAGGAAAGCCAGCCCTGTAATTTGCCCGTTGTTTTTTTGAAAAGCAGCTCCAGCCCGTAGGCTCTTGCCTCCCCGTTTAAGAGAATTTGTTCCACCGCGTTGTTGGCAATTAAGTCTGCATCATCTACGTAATCCAGCCGGTTTTTAACTTCTTTGTAAAAGGTTTCCACTTCGAGGGAATAATTTTTGAAATTTCTGAAATACCCCAAAGCCACTTGATCTGCCAATTGTGGCTCAATGTATTTTCCGCTGGGCGCATAAATGTCAAATGGCGTAGGCGATGTGGTGTTACTGATTAAGTGAATGTACTGCGCCATCCTATTATAGCTGGCTTTGATGGAGGAATCGTCATTCAGCAAATAGGAAATGGCAAAACGCGGCTCCAGATTGGCGAACGATTTTATGGTCTCGCTTCTGCTGAATGAAACGGTATCGATGGGCGTCGCTTTCTGATAAATATCCAAGCTTTCATTATAAATTATAGGATTATCATTTTCATAAAGAAATAGTTCGTCTTGCCCCAAACGGTTAAAAGTGGACAGACGAAGCCCGGCCTGCACCGAAATTTTATCTGAAACAGCTATTTCGGCATCAACATACGCTGCGTTTTCCCAAGCGTACTTATCGGTAAGTTTAAAAGGATTTATCCCCGAATCTTCCGTAGTTGGCGTTACGTCACCCGGATTGAATTTGTAATAAATGCTGTTGATGCCGTAGCGCAAATCTATATTGTTTGAGATGTAGTGGGTGAAATCGTATTTCAAATTAAAATTTCGAATGCCGCTATCAAAATCGAACTCGACAAATTTCAGCTCCAAACCATAATAATAATCTGAATATATCAGCGATAGGTTTGAAAACAGTTTATCAGAAAAAAGATGGTTCCAGCGAAGGTTCAATGTTGTATTTCCGAAGCTATTCGCAAAACTGTCCGATATTTCAAAAACATCCCTTCCGAAGTAACCGGACAAATAAAGGCGGTTGTTATCGTTGAGATTGTAACTAAGTTTGGCGTTCAAATCATAGAAATAGGCAATGTTATCATTGTCAAACAACGGTAGGAAAAGGTGGGCATAGCTGCTTCTTCCCCCAATTAAAAACGAGGCTTCATCTTTTTTTATTGGCCCTTCCAAGAGCAATCGGCTGGCAACCAAACCAATGCCTCCGCTGGCGTGATATTCCCGCTTGTTGCCATCTTTTTGATAGATATCCAAAACCGAGGAAATCCGTCCGCCGTAACGTGCGGGAATGCCTCCTTTGTAAAGCGTCAAGTCCTTAATTGCATCGGGATTAAAAACCGAAAAGAACCCGAACAAATGCGAAGAATTATAAAGCGTGGCTTCATCCAAAAGAATCAGATTTTGGTCTGCCGCCCCGCCGCGAACGTTGAAACCGCTGGCGCCCTCGCCCGCACTCGTAACTCCGGGAAGCAACGTTATTGCTTTGATAACGTCAACTTCGCCCAAAACTACAGGAATTTTTTTAATAGTGGTCGTGGAAAGGGTATTGGTGCTCATCTGCGAGCTGCGGATGTTCAATCTTTCGTTATTTGCTTCAATTACAACTTCGTCCAGACTTTCGGTATCCGTTGTTAAGGACAAATCTTTTTTAACATTTTCGGAAAGGGAAATCCGTACTTTTTGGGGCGCAAAACCAATGCTGCTGTACACAATTTCATATTCGCCTTTCGGAAGTGTAATGGAGTAATAACCATACTGGTTTGTAACCGTGCCCGTTTGAAGGGAAGGAACGATAACATTTACGCCAATAAGGGTTTCCCCGGTATCTTCTTCGGAAATGGTACCGCTAAGCGTGAATTTTTCCTGCGCGAAGAGTCCCGTGCTTCCCACCAAAGAAGTAAGACCTAAGATTATGAGAAAAGTAAATATGTATTTCAGTTGCATATTTGGAATGGGGTAAAAAAAACCTCCAGCAAAGCTGAAGGTCTATAAAACGGTCTGATTTTTATTTTATTTCAGCCACGGCTGACAGGTCTGCCAGTATTTTATTAAAAGTGGTGCTGGGTCTCATTGCCTCATAAACCAGTTTTTCCGTAGGCTCGTAATAGCCGCCTATGTTTACGGGATGGCCTTGCACCGCTATCAATTCATCATTTATTCTGGCTTCGTTTTCTTTCAAGGCCTTGGCAATTGGCGTGAAGATATTTTTCAATTCTGAGTCTTTATCCTGTTTTGAAAGTGCTTCCGCCCAATACATGGCCAAATAGAAATGGCTGCCGCGATTGTCCAGTTCGTTTACCTTTCGGGACGGGGATTTGCTGTTTTCCAAATATTTCTCCGTGGCTTCGTCAAGGGCATCTGCCAAAACAATTGCTTTTGGATTGTCATATTTCGAACCCAAATGTTCCAAGGAAACTGCCAATGCCAAAAATTCGCCCAAGGAATCCCAACGCAGGTGGTTTTCTTCCAAAAATTGCTCAACGTGCTTAGGGGCGGAACCTCCGGCACCTGTTTCAAAAAGACCTCCGCCGTTCATTAAAGGAACGATGGAAAGCATTTTTGCGCTCGTGCCCAATTCAAGGATAGGGAAGAGGTCAGTTAAATAATCGCGAAGCACATTTCCCGTAACCGAAATAGTATCTTTTCCAGCTTTTACGCGTTCCAAGGTATATTCAGTAGCTTTTTCTGGGGAAAGGATTTTTATTTCAAGACCCTCGGTATTGTGTTCGGGCAGGTATTTGTTTACTTTTTTAATGAGCTCGGCATCGTGGGCACGATTTTCATCCAACCAGAAAACGGCCGGGTTTCCGGTTGCGCGGGCACGCTCCACTGCAAGTTTAACCCAATCCTGAACGGGTAAATCCTTTACTTGGCACATTCTCCAAATATCTCCTTTTTCAACCGTGTGCTCGATAATCACTTTTCCGGAAGCATCCAAAACCTGTACTTTTCCATCCTTAGAAATTTCAAAAGTCTTGTCGTGGCTACCGTATTCCTCTGCTTTTTGGGCCATCAAGCCTACGTTTGGAACCGTGCCCATCGTGGTTGGGTCAAAGGCGCCGTGCTTTTTGCAGAATTCGATTGTGGTTTCGTAAACGCCAGCGTAACTGCTATCTGGAATTACGGCTTTGGTATCGTGGGGTTTCCCATCGGGTCCCCACATTTGGCCCGAATTGCGAATCATTGCCGGCATGGAGGCATCGATAATTACATCGCTTGGCACGTGTAGGTTGGTAATGCCCTTGTCGCTGTTAACCATTGCCAAATCTGGGTTTTCGGCCATTATCTTTTTAATGTCCTGCAGAATAGCATCCCTTTCATATTCGTTCAATTCGGAAAGTTTGTTTTCCAAATCGCCCAATCCATTGTTGGCATCTACTCCCAATTTTTTAAAGGTATCTGCATATTTTTTGAATAAATCATCAAAATAAACTTTTACGGCATACCCAAAAATAATCGGGTCGCTCACTTTCATCATCGTTGCCTTTAGATGCACCGAAAATAAAACCTTCTTTTCTTTCGCATCTTTAACCTGTTCCTCCAAAAAAGAAACCAAGGCCTTTTTGCTCATCACCGTAGCGTCGATGATTTCGCCTTTTAAAACTTTTAGGTTATCTTTTAGAACGGTTTTATTGCCATCATTTCCCACCAAAACAATACTCAAGGTATCATCGGCAGCCATAGTCAATGATTTTTCATTGTGGAAGAAATCGCCGTGCTGCATCGTGGCCACGTGGCTTTTGCTATTGCTGCTCCAAGCGCCCATACTGTGCGGATGCTTTTTCGCGTAGTTTTTTACGGCCTTTGGGGCGCGGCGGTCGCTATTTCCTTCGCGGAGCACTGGGTTTACGGCACTTCCTTTTACTTTGTCATATTTGGCTTTAATTTCTTTTTCTTCGGAAGTAGTAGCGGTATCGGGATAATCTGGAATCTTGAATCCTTTCTTTTGAAGTTCCTCAATTGCTTCATTTAGCTGCGGAAGGGAGGCGCTAATATTTGGAAGCTTTATGATGTTTGCCTCCGGGGTTTTTGCCAATTCACCCAACTCTGCCAAATCATCATTCACGCGCTGCTCTTCCGTGAGAAATTCGGGAAAGACCGCCAAAATTCTTGCCGCCAGCGAAATATCGCGACTTTCGAGCTCTATGTTTGCGGGGGAAGTAAATGCTTGGACAATAGGTAAAAAAGAATGGGTTGCCAAAGCCGGTGCCTCATCGGTTTTGGTATATATAATTTTGGAAGATTTTGTCATTGAAGTGTTTTTTTGAATGGAATATTTGAAATTTAAGGAATGCAAATATAGCGATTTGGAGGGGCTTTTGAAAGGAGTTTATAAGTTTAGGAAGTTTAAAAGTTGAGGGGTTTAAAAGTTTAAGAGTTGAGGGAAATTGAAAAACTGATGCGAGTATTCAGACCTGAACGTTTGGGAGTGTTCAATTAACTGTGTCATCCTATTTTATTCTATCACTAAAATAAGCATTCAAATCATTTTGTATAGCTGACCAATGAAAAATTTGTCCATTCCATCTGGTCTGGGCATTCATTATTGCTA
>NZ_JAQQTG010000050.1 GCF_028561335.1 Aequorivita todarodis
TAAAATACCGCCAGTAAAATATGCGGAATTTAATTCTCTTGGGGCTAGCCCCAAGAGAATTAAAAATAATAAGTTTGTAGAAATATTAGAAGAATGAACAGTTCTAATTAGGGGAAGCTTACAACACCATTTAGTAACTGTCCGATACTTGCAGAGGAAATTGTTGTAGTCGTTCCTGCGGTTGTTGCAGAAAAATCGATTCCCCACAAACCAATTATTATCCCAATAAAAGTACCACCTAGTCCTATGTACAATGGAACATTAATAAGGTTTCCAATTTCATTGTCCACCTTCTCAAGATGTCTTTCGCAGGTATCTTTTAAAATTCCAAAGTCTGCTGATGCTCCTTTGTTTTTACACAAGTAGGCATTAGTAGATTTTATTACCTCTGAAAAGTGGGAATGATTTGCTTTTGTTGAATTGGGAATAACTAAAAGTTCCACCTGTTCGGTGTCCTTTGATTCGTCAATTATTTGAACTTCATTTGAGAGTGAATTCAAGTATTTTTCAAACTGGTCAGGTTCGCTAAGAACTGCTTTGTTTATAAAGAATTTTTTGATTTGTATTTCTTTAAACGAACTTGGAAAAAACCGCTGATACGACTTTATTTTAAAGAATACGTTGAAAAATACAAATACTTGTAATACAACAAGTGCTAAAATGAATATAATCTCAAATGTCATGTTCTCTGCTTTTAAAATAGAGTTGTTTGATTGTCGTCTTTTTTGTTTTGAGTTTTTTTAGTTATAGGTTTAGTTGTTTTCTTTTTAGGCTTTTCTTCCTGTGGATTAAGTTTCCTTTGTTTAAGTTCTCGATACAAGTCGATAGCCTTGGGATAAACACCTTCAACATAAGCCTTTACAAGAAAGGCATGAGAAAGAGGCTTTTTCGGGTTAAGAACATCACAATTCGTTTCGTAGTCAAGCAAAACAATATCTTCCTTTTGTGATGCTTCTTTAAGTCGTTCAACTATTTCTGAAACTTTGTTTTCTAAAACCCATAAATAACTTGGAAGATAAATCTGAATTCGAGCATCAATATAATTAAGTAATTCTTTTCCGTTTACTCCTTTTCTATGCCCCAATGGTTTACCATACTTTCTGACCGTTCTTTTAATGTCCTTCATTTTGTCATTTTGAAATTTTCCTTCATCAATGTCGGCACTGTCAAAAACCTTTAGCGCTTGCCAAATTCCTTCAACCGACTTTGCTGTTCGTTTTTCTGAAAATGGTATAGGAATATCTCCATGAGGATAAAACGGACTTAATTTGAGTAAGTTTGTCGTTGCTTTTGAAGTAACATCAACAATTTTGGCATTCGGATATTTTGCCAATAATGTTTTTTCCTTCTTCTTTTTATTTTCAATGAATATCATCAGGCAAAATTGTTAATGTTTGTGATGTTTTCGAGAGGAATCCAAGTTTTAACAAGCACTTCGGCTTGGTGGGGCTTGAAGTCGGGGTCTTCTCTGCTTACAAATCTTTTCTTCGTTGCTGAAAATCTAATTCTTTCTAAGTCGATTAATTCAGTGCCTTTCGAGTGACTTGAATCTGTTGCATTGATGTTACAGAAAATTGTGTTTTCGTAGTACGCAACCTCAATATCTACTTCTAAAAGTGCTAGGTTTCTTCCTCTTTTTTCCAACCTATATTGCATTGGATGGTTTGTGCAAAAACTAACTCGCACATAGTCTTGTAAGCCATAGCGCTTATCTAAATCTCTTGACAAGGTGTCACCTCCTGGAAAATTAATTATTATTCCATTTGAGTCTGCAAAATGCCATGAGTAAAGCCCGTTATTTTCTTTTATTGATTTTAGGTTATGATAATCAGTAAAATGATAAAAAGCTGTTATCCCATTTTCTTGTAAAACCCTTTGAAATTCTCTCCAATTGAATTTTTTTCTGAGTAATGCTTTAAGTTTATCTTTCTTTTCGAACTTTTTGGCTTCTTCTATTTTTCTCTTTTCCTCTGCTAGTTCTCTTGCTATTCTTTGTTGCTCTAATATTCTTTCCTGTTCAATCCGTATTCTTTCTGCTTTTTCTTTTTGTTGCTTTAGTAGTTCAGCTTGTCTTTTTCTGAAAATATCTAACTCTTTTTCTTTAAGCTTTTCTGTTGCTTTTGCGAGTCGTTCGATTCCTCTTTTATAATCTGGTTTTAAAGATTTTGAAAGTCTATTTATGAGCAATTTGGCATCATTAAGTTTATTTTGTCCTATGAGTGAATCAAGATTATTGAGTTCTTTCTTAATGTTGCTTTTGTATATCTCACGCTGTTTTTTCTTTTCTTTTTCTCTGTTGCCGTGTTTTTTTAAAGTAGATTTTTCCTGGAGTAATCTCTCAAGTTGCTTGAAATCTTTGTCAAAAGCTGAAACAGTACAATCTGATAGTTCAATCTTGTCGTCTATTTTGTTTTTGCTTAGAAGAGAGAACAATGTATCTATTCTATTGTCAAATAAAGAAGTGTCAGGATTAGTAACTTCTTTTATGCTTGATTTCTTTAAGTCAAGTAATGTCAAGCTTGATTGAAGGAGCTTGATTTCATCTTCTAGTTCATGTAGGTCGTATAATTTCTTTCTCCTCTTTGTTGGTTTTGGTTCAGAAAGGATTTCAGGCTCTTGTTCAATAACCACCACAATTTGTTTCGCACTTTCAAATTCTATAAGGGGTTTAAGAATTTCTTTTCTTTCTTCGTCATTAGTAGCATTTGACGCTTTTGTTAGTATTTCCTCTTTGTCTATACCTTTCTCAATAGTTGCCTTAGCGTTATGATACACTTTTATATTAGACTTCTTCTTCTTACCTACAAAGTAGATTTTAATAGTTGTCCATATTTTTTTGAGAAACTTCATTATTCAGGTCGTGTGTCGGGGCAAAAGCAAATATGGTGCAGCTGTGTGTCGGCTTGTGGGTAGGGTTGCACCTCTTTTGATTTTGCTGAAGCGCGGGCATTCATTTTCATTTCCTCTGTTGTTTTATTGTTCCACTGTCGTCTTTTTGGGTGAGGCACAATATGCAAATAAAAACTACATACCGCTTATTCCCTTTTATATATTATTGTTTACCTCCAAATATACCAAAAAACAATTCTCTTTTTGAATCTTGGCAAATCTTGCGTCGCTAAATTAAATCATTGCAAAACCCGCCCCATTTAAGTACCTTCATCTTTTCAAAACCATTCCCATGAACAAACTTTTCCTTTCGGTGCTTTGCCTGGCTACAACAATAGCTTTTTCGCAACAGCCAGCTACTCCCGCAAATAGTGTTGCAAGCGGCATTACACAAAAAACAGAATTGGCACAGGTTTCGGCTGTTAAAAACCTGTCCTTTAAAAGCATTGGCCCTACTATAATGAGCGGCCGGGTGGTAGATTTTGCAGTAAACCCAAACAATCCCATCGAGTTTTATGTGGGCTACGCCAGCGGCGGACTTTGGCATACAAACAATAACGGTACTTCCTTTACACCCGTAATGGACAGCAGCCCTACACAGAACGTGGGCTGCGTGGCGGTAGATTGGCAAAATGGCACCATTTGGGTTGGTACGGGCGAGGTGAACGCCTCTCGCTCATCATACGCCGGCATCGGTTTGCTGAAAAGTGACGATAAGGGAAAAACGTGGCAAAATATGGGCCTTACCGACAGCCACCACATTAGCAGTATTCTTATAAATCCTACCAATTCCAACGAAGTGATTGTGGGCGTGGTGGGACATTTGTATTCTCCCAATGAGGAGCGCGGCGTTTTCAAGACCAACGACGGCGGCAAAACCTGGAGCAAAACGCTTTTTATAAATGACGAAACGGGTATTATTGAAATTTCGGCTAACCCAAAAAATTTCAATACTATGTACGCCACGGCGTGGGACAAAGACCGAAAGGCGTGGAATTTTGACGGCAGCGGCCCGGGCAGCGGGGTTTATAAAAGCACCGATGCCGGAAGTACTTGGGCGAAAGTTTCTACCGAAAACAGCGGCTTGCCCATTGGGAAAGGCATGGGCCGGATGGGCACCGCCGTGGTTGATGACAATACGGTTTATTTGATTGTGGACAACCAATTTCACCGAAAGGAGGAGCCAAAAAAAGAAGAAACCGATATACTTACCAAGGACGATTTCAAAACCATGGATGTGGCTGCCTTTTTAAATTTGGACGATAAAAAGTTAAACCAATTCCTGAAAATGAACGGTTTTCAGGAAAAGTACCGCGCCGAAAATGTAAAGCAGATGGTTCGCGTAGGCACGGTAAAACCAAAGGATTTGGCGAAATATTTGGAAGATGCCAACAGCGCGTTGTTCGATACGCCCGTAATTGGCGCCGAGGTTTACAAAAGCACCGATGGCGGAAAAACGTGGAAGAAAACCCACGACGGCTTTTTGGATGATCTGTATTATTCCTACGGATATTACTTCGGAAAAATTCACGTTGACCCAAACGATTCCGATAAAATCTATGTGTATGGCGTACCCATCCTGAAATCTTCCGACGGCGGAAAGACCTTTAAAAGCATAGATGCAGATAATGTGCATGTGGACCATCACGCGCTGTGGATAAATCCAAAAATGCCGGGCCATTTGATTGATGGCAACGACGGCGGCGTAAACATAAGTTATGACGACGGCAAAACATGGATAAAGAACAACGCTCCAGCGGTGGGCCAATTCTATTCGGTAAATGTGGACAACCAAAAAAATTACAATGTTTATGGTGGCCTGCAGGACAACGGCGTTTGGGTGGGGCCGCATGATTATGAGGCAAATCCCGGATGGCGGCAAAACGGCAAATATCCCTATGAATTTCTTTTGGGTGGCGACGGCATGCAAGTGCAGATCGACAGCCGAGATAGCGATATTGTATATACCGGGTTTCAGTTTGGCAATTATTACAGACTTGACCGCGCCAAGGACACCACGGTGTACATTCAGCCGAAACACGAATTGGGCGAGAGCCCGTACCGCTTCAACTGGCAAACACCAATTTTATTGAGTCCGCACAACCAGGACATTCTCTATTTGGGCGGAAATAAGTTGATGCGAAGTATGAACCAGGGCGATGATTGGACGGCAATTTCAGAAGATTTAACGCAGGGCGGAAAACCCGGCAATGTGGCCTACGGAACCTTGACAAGCATCAGCGAATCTCCTTTTCAGTTTGGATTGCTTTACGCTGGTAGCGACGACGGGCTGCTGCATGTTTCCAAGGATGCTGGCGGCAATTGGACGAAGGTTTCGGATAGCTTCCCAAAAGATTTATGGGTGAGCCGCGTGATTGCTTCTTCACATAAAAAGGAAAGGGTTTATGTTACATTGAACGGCTACCGTTGGGACGATTTTAAATCCTATGTATATGTGAGCGATAACTATGGCGCTACTTGGAAGGAAATTGGCAGCAATTTGCCAACTTCTCCGGTAAACGTAATAAAGGAAGATCCGGTAAATGAAGACTTGCTGTATCTGGGAACCGATAACGGCGCGTATGTTTCCTTTGACCGCGGTGAGAGCTGGGAGGTTTTTTCAAAGGAATTGCCCAATGTTGCCGTACACGATTTGGTAATCCAGCCCGAGGCGAAACATTTGGTTTTGGGCACGCACGGGCGGTCGCTTTATATTGCCGATATTTCATTGCTTCAAAAGTTGAATCCAAAAACGATGGATGAAGTGGTACTCGCGGAAATGGAACCTGTAAACTTTTCGCCCCGCTGGGGAAGCAAATTCAGCACTTGGGGCGAGGTGTATGAACCAAAAACGAAAATCCAATTTTACAGTCCGCAAGCTGGAAGGGCAACCATTTCCATTAAAAATGAAGAAGGGAAAGAACTGCGGAATATTTCAATGGAGGCAAATAAAGGCGTGAACGTTTTGGAGTATGATCTTTCCATTTCTGACCCGCCTGCCGAACGGGCAGGAAAAGAAAAAAGGGTTTTGGAAAACGGCGACACCAAATTGAAACAAGCGGAGAACGGAAAGTTCTATCTTCCGAAAGGAAAATACAAAGTGAATGTGTCGGTGAACGGAAAAACCGCAACTTCTGAATTGGAGGTAAAGTAACCCCGTTGTATTTAAACCGATTCTAAATAGATTTTAAACAATTCAGAATGTTTGGCAACAAGCCTTTTGAAGCGTATTTTTGTGTAACTATTCTTGAAATAAAACCATAATGGCAATACTATCCTCTTCAATTGCGCGAAAAGTTGCTATGGCGCTTTCCGGCCTTTTTCTCGTGCTGTTTTTGGCACAACACTTTACCATCAATGTTACTTCGGTTATAGATCCGGATACTTTCAATAGCTGGTCGCACTTTATGGGGCACAATATTTTGGTGCAGTTTGTCCTGCAGCCTATTTTGATCTTTGGGGTGGTTTTCCACTTTATTATGGGAATCGTACTCGAAATAAGAAACAACAACGCAAGACAGATCAGCTACAAATCCTTTAAGGGAAACAAAAACTCAACCTGGGCCTCGCGAAATATGATTATCAGCGGCGCCGTGATTTTGGCGTTTTTGGGACTTCACTTTTACGATTTCTGGTTTCCGGAAATAGTTCATAAATACATTGAAAGCAACCCGATGGACCCAACCCGTTATTATCCAGACTTGCTTCATAAATTTGAAAGCCCGGTGCGCACAGGCTTGTACTGCTTGGCTTTTGTACTGCTGGCGCTCCACCTTTGGCACGGCTTTTCGTCGTCTTTCCAAAGTATGGGCTGGAACAACAAATATTCAAAGGGCCTAAGAGGGTTTACCCAAGTTTACGCAGTAGCTATTCCCTTAGGATTTATTTTCATTGCTCTTTACCTTCACTTTATACAATAACCACGAAACGCAACGCTATGTCAGTATTAGATTCAAAAATCCCCAAAGGACCCTTAGCCGATAAGTGGACAAAACATAAAAACGATATAAACCTCGTTAACCCTGCCAACAAACGGAATATAGACATTATCGTGGTAGGTACCGGTCTGGCTGGAGGAAGTGCCGCCGCAACCCTTGCCGAATTGGGCTATAACGTAAAAACCTTCTGCTATCAGGATTCTCCCCGCCGTGCGCATTCCATTGCTGCGCAGGGAGGTATCAACGCATCGAAAAACTACCAAGGCGATGGCGATTCAGACTATAGATTGTTCTACGATACCATAAAAGGGGGCGATTACCGTTCGCGCGAGGCAAACGTATATCGTCTTGCTGAGGTTTCGGCAAATATTATTGACCAATGCGTGGCTCAGGGTGTTCCTTTTGCGCGTGAATACGGAGGCTATTTGGACAACCGTTCCTTTGGGGGCGTATTGGTATCGCGTACTTTTTATGCGAAAGGGCAAACCGGGCAACAACTGCTTTTGGGCGCGTATTCGGCAATGAACCGCCAAATAAACCGTGGAAAAATCACGCCGTACAACCGTCACGAAATGCTCGATTTGGTAATAATTGACGGCAAAGCACGAGGGATTATTGCCCGCGATCTGGTTTCGGGCGAAATAGAGAGGCATTCCGCACACGCCGTGGTTATTGCTTCGGGCGGCTACGGAAATGTTTTCTTCCTCTCTACAAATGCTATGGGAAGCAATGTTACCGCTTCGTGGAAAATTCATAAAAGAGGCGCGTATTTCGCAAATCCTTGCTATACACAGATTCACCCCACTTGTATTCCCGTTTCCGGAGAGCACCAAAGCAAGCTGACGTTGATGTCGGAATCCCTTCGGAACGACGGAAGAATATGGGTGCCGAAGAAAAAGGAAGATGCCGAAGCCATTCGCCAAGGCAAGAAAAAGCCGAACGACCTATCCCATGAAGAACGGGATTACTATCTGGAAAGAAGATACCCTTCCTTCGGAAATCTTGTGCCGCGTGATGTTGCTTCACGCGCCGCCAAAGAGCGTTGCGATGCAGGTTTTGGCGTAAACAAAACCGGGCAGGCGGTATTTTTGGACTTTGCTTCGGCCATTGAACGCTACGGAAAGGAACACGCCGCAATGCACGGAAACCATAATCCTTCCAAAGAGGAAGTAACAAAACTTGGAAAACAGGTAATCGAGGAAAAATACGGAAACCTTTTCCAGATGTACGAGAAAATTGTAGATGAAAACCCCTACGAAACCCCAATGATGATCTACCCTGCGGTACATTACACTATGGGCGGTATTTGGGTAGATTACAACTTGCAATCCACTATCCCGGGTTGTTACGTTACCGGCGAGGCCAACTTTAGCGACCACGGCGCAAACCGTTTGGGTGCTTCGGCATTGATGCAAGGTTTGGCAGATGGATACTTTGTATTGCCATACACCATTGGCGATTATTTGGCACAGGACATTAAAACCGGAAAAATACCAACGGACACGAAGGAATTTGACGAAGCCGAAAAGAACGTCCGTGATTTGTTGGAAAAATTGATAAACAATAAAGGGACCCATTCGGTAGATCACTTCCATAAAAAATTGGGTCACATAATGTGGAACAAATGCGGTATGGCGCGGAATGCGGAAGGACTGAAAGAAGCAATGGCTGAAATTAGAGCCCTTCGTGAGGAATTTTGGCGAGATGTAAAAGTTCCTGGCGGATTGAACGAATTGAACAATGAACTTGAAAAAGCAACCCGTGTAGCAGATTTCCTTGAATTGGGAGAATTGTTTGCAAAGGATGCCTTAAATAGAAATGAATCTGCCGGCGGCCACTTCCGTGAGGAATACCAAACCGAGGAGGGAGAAGCCCTGCGCGATGACGAAAACTTTATGTACGTCGCCGCTTGGGAATACACCGGAGACCCCGGAAATGAAGTGCTTCACAAGGAAGAATTGGAGTACGAGAATATTGAGGTAAAGTCGCGGAGCTATAAATAAGTTAAGTGTTAAGGGTTAGGCGTTAAGAGTGAAAACTTGAAATAAAATTGATGTGGCTCAAATAAATTCTTTTGAAGACTTGGAGTGTTGGAAAGCGGCAACGGAATTAAGGCGCTATGTTTCCAAAAGAATTTTGCCGAAATTTCCGCCGGACGAAAAATTTGCCTTGACAAACCAATTAAGACGGTCCTCCCGATCAGTTTCCGACAATATTTCGGAAGGATATGGAAGGTTTCATTTTCAGGAAAATATTCAATCGTGCAGAATGGCACGTGGTTCACTTTGTGAATCATTAAATCAAGTTATCATCGCAAGGGATGAAGATTATATTGATGACCGGATTATGTTGGAATTCCGACAGATATATGAAAAAACCAAAGCTATTCTAAACGGATATATTAATTATTTAAATAATGCAAAGAAGCAATAATTATACAAATAAAAATATAAAATGGTTAGCACCTAACGCCTAACGCCTAACACTTAACGCCTAACGCTTAACACTTAACGCTTAACGCTTAACGCCTAACGCTTAACACTTAACGCTTAACCCTTAACTTTTAACAACATGAAGTTAACACTAAAAATCTGGAGACAGAAAGATAATAAATCAAAGGGAGAACTAAAAACATATCCAATTGACGGAGTGGAAGGGGACATGTCTTTTTTAGAGATGCTCGACGTTCTCAACGAAGGTTTAATAAACAAAGGCGAGGAGCCCGTAGTTTTTGACCACGACTGTCGCGAAGGTATCTGCGGAAGTTGTTCTCTGCAAATAAACGGCGAACCCCACGGCCCTGACCGATTGGTAACCACCTGCCAATTGCATATGCGTATGTTCAACGATGGCGATACTATAGTGATTGAACCTTTCCGGGCCAAGGCATTTCCGGTTATAAAGGATTTGGTGGTAGATAGAAGCGCGTTTGATAGAATTCAACAAGCGGGAGGTTATATTTCCGTGAATACCTCTGGAAATACCATAGATGCCAACACCATTCCCGTTAACAAGCACGATGCCGATGAGTCTTTCAACGCAGCTACCTGCATTGGTTGTGGCGCTTGTGTGGCAGCTTGTAAAAATGCCAGCGCGATGCTTTTCACTTCCGCTAAAGTAAGTCAGTTTGCTCTGCTTCCTCAGGGAAGAATTGAAGCCACTGAGCGCGTACTGAATATGGTTGCCCAAATGGACAAGGAAGGTTTTGGAAACTGCAGCAACACCGGAGCCTGCGAAATTGAGTGCCCAAAAGGAATTTCCTTGGAAAACATAGCCCGAATGAATCGCGAGTATTTAAGTGCGAGCTTGAAGGGATAAATGGTTTAATTCCATAAAACAACAATAAAATCCTAAGTATAATTACTTGGGGTTTTTACTTTTCTACGGAAGAAGTTTTGTATTGGCAAAACATATCTTCCTCAGGATCATTTAGATTGCGCAGAATTATTTTAAGAAATTTATCGGTATCATAGGGTTTTACTATAATATCGTTCATTCCCGAAGCTTCAATTTTATTGCGCATCTCTTCAACTTCAATAGCCGTCAAAGCCAAAATTGGAATTAGTTTGTTGAATTTCCGTATTTCTTTTGTGGTTTCAATGCCATCTTTACCGGGCATATTGATGTCCATCAAAACAAGGTCGAAATCATCATTCTGCAATTTTTGTATTGCAATATCCCCGCTTGCTGCTATGTCGCAAGCCATTCCTTGGTTTTCAAGGATTTTTTTGGTTACAATTTGATTAATACGGTTATCGTCCACCACAAGGATCTTCTTTCCATTCAAAATAATAGTATCGACTATTATTTCGTCTTGCAGCAAATGCTTCAAAATCTGAAATTTTAGGGTAAAACTAAACGTAGATCCTTTCCCGGGCTCACTTTTCAGCTTGATGGAAGAATTGGAAGCCTCCAATAATTTTTTCACAATGGTAAGCCCGAGCCCCGTTCCCTGTATTTTAAAATCTTCGGAATCTACCTGTTGGAATTCTTCAAAAATGGCTTTCTGCTTTTCCTTCGGAATACCAATACCGTTATCTTTAATACTGAAATGTATGCTTATTTCATTTTCTGAAATTGATTCTTCCTTTGCCGAAATATAAATATCGCCGTTCGTGGTAAATTTGATGGCGTTGCCCACTAAATTCATAAGAATTTGCGAAAGCCGCACCCTATCGCCAATAATGGTATGCGGAATATTTTCTGAAATAGCTACGTGCAGTTTGTTTTTATTCTGGACCAAGGCGTATTGAAAAGAAGAAATAATGGACTGGACCAAGTCCTTTAAGTCAAAAGGGACGTTCATTTCTTCAAGCGTGTTGGATTCCAGTTTGCTTATTTGAAGCACGTCGTTTATAAGCGCCAAAAGATAATCTGCCGAAAATTTTAGGTTCTTTAAATCCGCTTGGTGGCTTTTGAGCGATTCGTCTTCCAAAAGAACAGAGCTCAAACCAATAACACCATAAAGCGGGGTTCGCAACTCATGGCTAACCGTTGAAAAGAACTTGCTTTTGGCCAAGGCTAATTTTTCCGATTTTTCTTTCGCCTTTAAATATTGCTGGTTTTTTTCTTTTAAGGTAAGGGTCAGTTTTTTTCTTCCGCGGTGCGATATGTAAAGAATTATCAAAAATAGCCCCATCAGTATGGCCGCTCCTACAAAGAAGGAAAGTAAAACATTGCTTAGCAAGGCCTTTTCTGAAAGCAATTTTTTTTCCAGTTCTGCTTGGCGTGCTTGTTTTTTGTATTCATTAACGCTAAACCGTGCGGCGGCGTTTTGAATGGCCATTAGCTTTTCTTTTTCAAATTGGATTGCGGTTAGGCTATCAAATTTTTTCCGGACCAAGAAGGCTTCCCTAAAATCGCCAATATCAAAAAGTGCGGCGCTGTATTCCTTGTAGGCCTCAACTAAATTGTCATCTATATAATTTCCTTTTTCAGCAAAAGCGATGGCATTCTTAAAGTTCACAATAGCCTCTTCGGGTTTTTTTGACGATAGGTTCAGCTTCCCTTCCAGCAAGTTCATTTCGGTTGTTAAACCATTAAATTTCATAGCCGCTATTCCTTTTTGCGCTTTATTGAAATAGTGCTGGGCCTTTTTTTTGTCGCCTTGGTTTAGGTAAGATTCGGACAGATTGTAATACACCAAGGATACTTCCAAGGTATCTTTTCTTTTTAGTGAAAGCGGAAGGGCTTTTTCAAGAAAGGGAAGGGCAGAGTCATATTTTTTTTCGGTGAGGTAAAGTGCCCCCATGAAATTATAGGCACGGGCGATTTTAAATTCATCTTTTGACTTTTCCGCAAACTGGAAATACGTGTCTGCATAATCGTGGGCATTTTTAAAATCTTTTAGATATGTAAAAGATGCGCCCATTACATACCGGGAGTAAAATGCGGCATCGGTATCGCCAATGCGTTCGGCCAATTTTATATTTTCAATGGAGGAGAGGATTACGGAATCGTATTTTCCTTCAAACAACATAAAATCCGTGCGGTCCTGCATTGTTTTGAGAGAATCCTTGAGCACGGAAAACCTGGGTTCAAGTTTTGTTGAAATAGTGTCTTGGCTGTTTTGGGCAAACCCTATGAAGGAAATCAAAAATAGTGCGAAGCTTAAATATTTCAACATTTGGGGAAGTTCAAAATTGTTTTTTGGGCGAGTACTAAAATACTATATTCTGATGAAAGTCAAATTCTTATAATAAAATTTTATCTTTAGCTACTAAATCATCTCAAAATGAAGCACATACTTTTATTCTTAGGTGTTTTTTCGGTTTTTTCAACCCTAGCGCAATCAATAAAACCGAACGATCCGTTGGCGCACACTTTTTCAATCGTGGCCCGCGATGCCAAAACGGGCGAAATGGCAGTTGCAGTCCAGAGCCATTGGTTCAGTGTGGGCACCGCGGTTTCTTGGGGCGAAGCTGGCGTTGGGGTTGTGGCAACGCAATCGTTTACGAATAAATCCTTTGGGCTTCGCGGCTTGAATTTGCTGAAAGAGGGCAAATCGCCACAGGAAGCTTTAAACATCTTGTTGAGCGACGACGAGGGCAGGGATTTCCGCCAAGTTGCAATTTTGGACAACCGGGGAAGAGCCGCAACGCACACGGGCAAAAGCTGTATCGATTTTGCGGGGCACGCCAATGGCGAAAACTTTTCGGTACAGGCAAATATGATGCTGAACGATAAAGTAGTGCCGGCAATGGAAAAGGCTTGGAAGGAAAACAGCGAAATGCCTTTGGCAGAAAGAATGGTCGCTGTGCTACAAGCCGCGCAAAATGCGGGAGGCGACATTCGCGGAAAACAATCTGCAGCGCTTTTGGTCGTTGCTGCAGCAGCTTCTGCTGAACCGTGGAATGACAAATTAATTGATTTGCGGGTTGACGATTCTGAAAACCCAATAAAAGAAATAGCTAGGCTTTTAAATGTTTTTCGAGCCTACGAGCATATGAACCAAGGCGATCTTTTTGTTGAAAAGAACGAAATGAAAAGCGCCATGGACGAGTATAACGCTGCCATGAAAATGTTTCCCGAGAATCTGGAAATGCAGTATTGGACGGCAATTACCTTAGCGAACGATAAGCAGGTTGAAAAGGCTTCGGAAATGCTCCAAAGTATTTATGGGAAAGATCCAAACTGGCGAGCACTTACCAAACGGCTTCCGAAGGTTGGGTTGCTGAATGTTTCGGAAGAAGATTTTAAGAAGCTTATTCGTTGATTCCCTTCCGTAGAAAATGCTGTTGAAATCAACCCACAAAAAAAAACCTCCACATTGCTGTGAAGGTTTTTTGGTTTATCGAACAAAGTTTTTACTATGCTTCAGCGTTTGGAACGATGGAAACGTAGCTCTTGTTATTTTTCTTTTTGGTAAACTTCACAGTTCCGTCCACTTGTGCGTGAAGGGTGTGATCTTTACCGCCATATACGTTTTCACCAGGGTGGTGCGTATAACCTCTTTGTCTTACAATGATATTTCCGGCAATAGCGGCCTGCCCTCCAAAAATCTTAACGCCAAGACGTTTCGATTCTGATTCGCGACCGTTTTTGGAACTACCAACTCCTTTTTTGTGAGCCATTTTGTTTCGGTTTTAAATATTATACTTTAGCAGGATTATTTTTCGATCCCACCGTCTAATTTGTCTTGCAATTCTTTAAGTTCGTCCCACTTGCCGTCTGCAGCCAATTTTGCCTGTTTTGGCCAAGTGTCCGTAACTAAGTGTGCTAAATTGGAACTTGCTTCTGAAAGAATAGTTGCGATAGCTTCTGGTTTTGCTTTTGCAACTTTGGCAAAAGTGTCCATTCCGGCGGCAACCATTGCCTCTGCGGCTTTTGGCCCAACACCTTCAATCTTTTTAAGATCGTCTGCTTTAGCTACTTTTTTAGGAGCGGCTTTTTTGGCGGGTGCCTTGGTTTCTGCCTTTGCCTTTGGAGCAGCAGTTTTTGCTTTCGCCTTTGCAGGTTTTGCTTTAGGCTCCTCTTTTTTGGCAGGGGTAGCTCCTGAAGCTACAATGCTCTCGATTACGATTTCAGAAAGATACTGACGGTGGCCGTTTTTCTTGCGGAAACCTTTTCTTCTTTTCTTTTTGAATACAATAACCTTGTCACCTTTAAGGTGTTTTACGACTTTTGCTCCTATTTGAGCACCGTCTATAGCGGGGGCGCCAATGGTAATCTTGTCTCCGTCACCAATAAGAAGTACATTGTCAAAAGACACTTTTTTTCCTTCCTCAACTGGCAAACGATTTACAAAAACCTTTTGGTCTTTCGCAACTTTTACTTGCTGCCCTGCTATCTCTACAATTGCGTACATAGCGAATCGTTTATAAAATTAGTTAAACTTAAATTTCCCTAACGTTTGCGGGGGCCTTGGCCTCCGAAGCAAATATGGTTTGCGTAGGGGGCTGCAAATATAATTTTTAAAAAGGAAACGGCAAAGTGTTTTTTATTTAATCTTTTCAGAACCAATTGCCCAGCTCTTTAATTGGTTTCGTTTTTTTGAACACTGAACACTGAACACTGAATTAAAGAGTGTTCCTGTCCCCATCTTTGGTGTTCCACGATTTTTTGAGAAGTTGCATAAAGGCAAAGGTCAGGACCAAAGTTGTAACAAAGCCCATGATCAAAATAGTCAAGAGCAGCATAAGGGTTCCCAGATCGTATTCAAGATTCCATGTTTTCAAGATTCCAGTAGCAAATTCACTATCTATCTGGTACATATAGACGGCCATAAAAATGGTAAAAAGCAGGGAAGCTATTCCCCCGGTAAAAAGTCCGACCTCGAATCCTTTTTCAAATTTGAAATTGCTTTTCTGGGATTTGTATTTTTTGAGAGCGAGGTATATGCCAAATCCAAAAATCAATCCATTCAACGCGCTCAATATAGGATATTGATGAAGTCCTATTAATTTTAGGATAAGAAAATAAGCAATAAGGATTACTGTTATCCAGATACCATAACGGGAATATATTTTGAACATAGTTGTTAGTTTTACAGTCAAAAGTTACAAAAACTTGCCGAACCTATTGCAAAGGGTTTGTTAACTTTTTTTCAATGTGGCCGAAATAGGGCTATTTCCAAGTGATGGTCTCCATCAATTTGCGGATGTCCTCGCGAAGATAGACCACGGCCGGATAGATGGAATCGAAGTTTGGTTTGGCATCAAAATAGAGGGCGCCATTCAAGAAATGGTTGATGCTGTCAGTAACGTAAAATTCTGCTTGGGTGGCGGCGTTTCCGTTTATGGGATAAAACATTCCGTACACTTTTGAATCTGGATTCACAAAAGGAAATGCGGGGATGCTGTTTGCTTTAATTGTGTGGTCATAAGCCAATTTCTGCGCATCCCGGAGCAAAGAATCCAGATTGTTATTCTGCACATCTTGGTAGGTCAAATATAAAGTAGCCTTCATATTTGGGTAAGCAATATTTATTCCGCAGTTCTTTTTTTGGACAATATACGTGTTCTTGTTCACAGAAAAAGAATACGGACAATCCGTTTTAATCGTTCCGTATTCAGGTTTTGGATAGTCCAGACGTAGCATGGCCGAGGGTTTTACCAAAACATCGTCCTCGCAGGAAGCAAGGATGAAGAGGCTAGAAAGCAAATAGAAAACGAGCTTATTGATTTTCAATGGTAAGTTTTATTTGTTTTATGCGCTTGCCCTCAAACGCTTCAATGGTAAACGCATAATGGTGGAAGGATATTATCTCGTTTTTCTTCGGAAAGCCTTTTGAAATCTCCAAAAGGAAGCCTGCAAGCGTTTCCGCCTCGCCTTTTTCATCCTCAAAAATCTCGGGATCCTCTGGTTTTATCACTTTATAAAAATCCTTCAACGGGGTTTTTCCTTCAAAAACAAAAGTATTGTCATCGAGCTTTGAGAAAATGAGATCCTCATCGTCAAACTCATCGCTAATCTCGCCCACGATTTCCTCGATAATATCTTCCAGGGAAATCAAGCCACTGGTGCCGCCGTATTCGTCAACTACAATGGCGAGGTGCATTTTCATTTCCTTGAATTCGTTGAGCAGATCGTCCAGTTTTTTGTTTTCGGGTACGAAATAGGCTTCGCGTTTCAGGGTTTTCCAATCCAAAATTTTCCGGTCTGTATATGGAATCAAATCCTTCACATAAAGAATTCCGGTAATGTTGTCCATACTGTCCTTATAGACGGGAATACGCGAGTAGCCGTGCTCAATAATCTCGGGAAGGATTTCCTTGAAGGACTGTTCTTCGTTCAGCGCAAAAATGTCCATTCGGTTTTTCATCACCTGTTTGGTGTCGGTATTTCCGAAGGTCACAATGCCCTGTAGAATTTTTTGCTCCTCGTGCGTGGTATCTTTATTGGAGAGTTCCAAAGCCTGTGAAAGATGGTCCACGCTGATGTTTGATTTTTGCTTTCCGTAGCGGTCGTGCAAATAAATAGTGGCGTTGCGCATGGGCAAACTTATGGGGGAAAGCAAAGTGTCTAAAATATTTAACGGCTGGGCCATAAAAACCGCGAACGAAATACGGTTGCGGTTTGCATATATCTTCGGAAGAATTTCGCCGAAAAGCAAAATAAGAAAGGTAACCAAAACTACTTTTATAAGGAACACAACGCTTATTTCGAAATAATGCAGATTCAAAGAGTAATCCCATCTATCAAACCAAATGGAGCTCAGGGACTCAAAAAGAAGCACAATGGCTATGTTTATAAAATTGTTGGCGACCAAAATCGTGGCCAATAATTTCTTGGGCTTTGTCAGCAAATGCTGGACGATTCCCAGTTTTTTGGCAATTGACTTTTCCTCATTCGTCTCAAAATCAGAGGGCGTCAAGGAAAAGAAAGCCACTTCGGCGCCCGAAATAAGGGCCGAACAGGCAAGCAAAACAAACAATAAAATACAGCTTGTTATTTGGTAAAAATCCAAAACGGAAAAAAAGAATAATAAACCAGGGGGCTCTGTGTCCAAGTTTTTGGTTTTAATTAAACATTAAAAAGGAAGGTCATCCGCTTCTTCAGAAACTGAAGTGTTGTTTTGTGGGGCTGTGGACGCTTGCGGCTTTTGCGTATTTTGGTCAGCATTGCTATTGGCCGCATTGCTGCTTTCGCCCTTCGGACTCAAAAAGGTAAAATCCGTACAGTGAACTTCGGTACTGTATCTGTCCATTCCTTTGTCGTCCTGCCATTTGCGGGTTTTCAGGCGTCCCTCAATATAGACCAAATCTCCCTTTTTTAGGTATTTTTCGCAAATTTCCGCAGCCTTGTTCCGCACCACAATGTTGTGCCACTCGGTATTGGTTACCCGTTCGTTGGTTGCTTTGTTTGTATAGGTTTCATTGGTCGCGAGCGGGAAACGGCCCAAGCTGTTTCCGCCTTCAAAATAATGCATTTTTACATCATCGCCGGTATGCCCAATCAACATTACTTTGTTCAATGTTCCACTCATAATTGTAATTTTTCTATTTGTGCAAAGGTAGATTTTGCGTTTTAAATATAAGGAAATTTAAGATTTTAAATCGCGGAAATTATAGATTCGCTTCATTTTCAGGGCTAACCAAACAGTTTTTGCCAGAGAGAAGGTTTTTTGGGAGTTGCCGTTTCATCCGTTTTTATGGAAACTTCAGGTGCTGTTTCAATTTCTTCCTCTGAAATCACGGGAGGTTTCCCCATATTGGACTTAGCTTCCGCTTCCTTCGTAATTTTGCTTTCCCAATTTATGTATTCCTCTGAGAAAATAATGTCCTCAAAGAGATATTTTACATCATCGGAATATGCTTTGCGGTCTTCCCTGAAATGGGCAATATCCTCTTCATCTGGCAAAAACCCGCTGCTTTTGCGGTGATAGGCTTTGAAGGCAGGAATGCTTTGGTTTTTAAATAACGAATGGATATAGTCAAAAGTTCTTTCCAGCTCCCCCAAACGCTGCAATATGCCCACTATGGCCTTGGATATTTTTGGCTGCCACTCATTTATCGAGGGGCCGAAGAGATTTTGGGCTTTGGTTAATTTTAGTACGGCTTCTTCCAGCTTGTCCTTTTCATTAAAAGTCAGGGCCATTGCCTTGGCGGACATGTAGTTTAGCTCCGCGAGATAAATTATCAAAACAAATTTATCGGGGTAGCTGGAGAATATTTTGTCCCGGTCCACAGCTGCGTCAATTTTTTGTTTGGCAAATTCTTCAATCTGTTTGTCCACCAATGTGTTGAATTTCGGCAAAAGTTGTTCCCGATATGCGGGGGTTTTTATTTCAGAAAAGAACGAATAAAAAATAGTGATGTTGGCAAAGGAACGTTCAAAATATTTTGGCCGGTCCGGGGTCAGCTTTTGCTGTTCATCAAAAATCGCCTCGCATTTTTCTAAAAATTGCCGCTCGTTGCTTTTCTCCGGAAGAATGCTTAGCTGTTCCCAATTGGAAAGGCAGTAGCCGCATTTGTAATGCCCTGGCTCGGTCTCAGAGTACGATGAGGTTGCGCCGCAGGCGGGGCATTGAATTCTATTTAATAGTTCCATAGCTTTTTCAGAAATGTTAAAGATACATTATAATGTAGATTTTTGCCGTTTAAATCGTGTCAGTAGTTCTCAAAAAACTCCGAAACAAAATTTGCAATCAACACGGGCACGGCATAGCTTTCTATTTCTGAAATGGCGACGGAGCTTTCGGTTTCGTCAAAAGTTTCAATGATCCAAAAACGTGTGTTGAGATGCTGGTGCGAAAGTTTGTGCACCACAGCCTCTTGATTATAAAGTGAAATGTTCCGAATGTTTATTTTTTCGGAAAAATCTTGGAACTGTGGAAGTTTTTTCAATTCTGAAACCTCTATTTCTTTTGAAGTTTCAATCAGCGGAAACTCATATAGTTTGTGCCAAATTCCTTTTCCGTTGCGCTGTTGCAAAACAGTTCGCTCGTTTTCCGAAAGTATTACCAAGTAGTTGAAAAACCTTTGCTTTACGGGCTTCGATTTAATTTTTACGGGAAGTTCCGCCACCTTTTTCTGCTGAAAGGCTATGCAGCTGCCATTGAAAATGCAGTTTTCGCAATCGGGGTTTTGCGGTACACAGTAACGCGCGCCGAACTCCATAATGGCTTGGTTGAAGGTGCCGGGCCGTTTTTTGTCAATCAATTGTTGCGCAAGAGCCTTAAATTCCCTTTGTCCGGCGGTGGAATTTATGGGAGTGGAAATTCCAAAAAACCGGGAAAGCACGCGATACACATTGCCATCAACCACGGCCTCGGGCTGGTTGAAGGAGATGCTTGCAATGGCGCTGGCGGTATAATCTCCCACGCCTTTCAGCTTCAGCAAATCCTTATAATTGTTTGGGAAAACACCGTTCATTTCATCGGCAACCCTTTTTGCGGTAGCGTGCAGGTTTCTTGCACGGGAGTAATAGCCCAAGCCTTGCCATAGTTTTAAAACTTCATCTTCGGGAGCGCTGGCCAGATCTTCCACTTTCGGAAAAGTTTCCACAAATTTCAAATAGTAGGGCAAACCTTGCAGAACGCGGGTTTGCTGCAGCATGATTTCGGAAAGCCAAATATGGTACGGATTTGTGGTATTTCGCCACGGCAAGTCGCGCTTGTTTCGTAAATACCACGTAATGAGTTTGTTGGAAAAACGAGGGGCTGTTTTGGGCATTGGGTAAAATTAATCTATATCCCTTTAAATTTTAAAGGATTAAGGTTTGAATTATTGATTTTAAAATATGTATATTTGCGGTCTTAAAAAAATCTAGTAAAAGAAAATTAATTAAAATTTAAAAGTAATGACGAAAGCAGATATCGTAGCGAAGATTTCAGAAAAATTAGGAATGGAAAAGAATGAGGTACAAGCTACAGTTGAGACCTTTATGGAAGAAGTAAAAAATTCTCTGGAAGGTGGTGACAACGTGTATTTAAGAGGTTTTGGAAGCTTTATCATCAAAACGAGAGCTGAAAAAACAGGAAGAAACATTTCAAAAAACACAACAATCAAAATACCAGCCCACAACATCCCGGCCTTTAAACCTGCAAAAGTTTTTGTTGAAGGGGTAAAGACCAACGTGGACGTAAAATAATTCTAACCCGTTCCACTTTGTTGGAGCATTAAAAAAAACTTTAGTATGCCAAGTGGTAAAAAAAGAAAAAGACATAAGGTAGCGACCCACAAGCGTAAAAAGCGTCGTCGCGCTAACCGCCACAAAAAGAAAAAGTAGTTTCTAAACTACTTTTTCTGTTTTAAAAGTATTTTGGGAATGATGCCTTTTTGGCGCCATTTCCGAATAAAACAAACGAAAAATCGTTCTTTGAAAATGAAATTGCAGCAGCCGGCTTTTGGTTTGGGTGCAGTTTCGCCGGATTTTTATATAAAATCTGTGAAAAATATTGTTTAATGAGTTCCGGATTTTTCTTCGGAACAACAAAATTAATGTAACGTGAACTACGAATTATTTATTAGGTCCGGTTCACAAGAAGTTGATTTTGCCCTTTTAAAGGATGGAAAGCTAATAGAGCTCCACAAAGAGGAAGAGGACAACAATTTTACGGTTGGCGACATATTTCTTGCCAAAATACGTAAAACGGTCCCGGGCTTAAACGCCGCCTTTGTGAACGTGGGCTACGAGAAAGATGGTTTTTTGCACTATCACGATCTCGGGCCAAAAGTGCTTTCGCAATTGAAATTTGTGAAAAGCGTGAGCTCCGGTAAGTTAAAGGATTATTCCTTAACTAATTTTCCATTCGAAAAAGAGATTGATAAGCACGGCAACCTAAACGATGCCTTAAAGAGCAATCAATCCATTTTGGTTCAAATTGTAAAAGAACCCATTTCCACCAAAGGGCCACGTATAAGCTCCGAGCTTTCCATAGCCGGAAGATATATTGTTTTGGTCCCGTTTTCAGACCGCGTCTCCGTTTCGCAAAAAATAGAGAGCAATGAAGAAAAGGACAGGTTAAAACGCTTGATAACGAGCATTAAGCCCAAAGGATTTGGCGTAATAATAAGAACCGTTGCCGAGGGCAAAAAAGTAGCAGAACTGGACAAAGATTTACAGAACCTTACCGAACGCTGGACGGCGATGTGTAAGAAGCTACAAGGGGCGCACCACCCTTCAAAAGTGCTGAGCGAGCTAAACAGGGGAGCATCCATCATCCGCGATATGTTTAACGATTCATTCTCCGCAATACATATTGACGATGAAAACCTTTACTTGCAAATAAAAGATTATGTGCAGGAAATTGCACCGAAAAAAGAAAATATCGTTAAGTTCTATGACTCCAATGTTCCGATTTTTGAGAAATTCGGAATTGAACGGCAGATTAAAACTTCCTTCGGGAAAACGGTATCAGGCAGCAAAGGCGCTTACCTGGTAATTGAACACACCGAAGCCATGCACGTGATAGACGTGAACAGCGGTAACCGAAGCAACAAGCAGAAAACACAGGAAGGCACAGCGCTGGAAGTGAATATGATTGCAGCCAGCGAGGTGGCAAGACAGCTAAGGTTGCGCGATATGGGTGGAATTATTGTGGTGGACTTTATTGATTTGGCAAACGCCAATCACCGCAAGCAGCTCTATAACCACCTTCGCGAAGAAATGAAGGACGATAGGGCAAAGCACAAAATTCTCCCGCCGAGCAAATTCGGGCTGATACAGATAACCCGCCAACGGGTTAGGCCAGAGATGAACATCAAGACCCGGGAAGAAGATCCCAGCAATGTGATAGACGGGGAGATTGAAGCGCCTATAATTGTTGTTAATAGAATAAACGAAGAGGTAAAGCGTCTTTTCGCAAAAGACTATAAAAAGATAACGCTCAATACGCATCCTTTTATAGCGGCCTTTTTAACCAAGGGCTTCCCAAGTATTCGCACCAAATGGTTTTTGGAGCACAAGAAATGGGTAAAAATACAACCTCGCGATGCCTATACGTATCTCGAATATCACTTTCACGACAAAGATGGTGAATTGATAAAATAACCAAAACCCCTTTTGAAGACTTGCTTCGGAAGGGGTTTTTTTTGTGTCCCACCCCTGCCTGCCTATCGGCATGGCAGGCAGGCCCAACCCCTCCCAAAGGGAGGAGGACTATCTATATTTAATAATAATATCGAAGGAAGAATTTTCAAATTTTAGCCGAAACCGTCGTGGTTCGTGCAGCGAAGCGGTCTTGGTTCTTGTTTCTTTTCTGCGGAAGTAAAAAGTTTTATCTTCACATAAAAATTTGTAAACGGACTTTGAACACCCACAAAACATACACCGTTGATGAAGCTACCAAGCGAATGGAGCGCTACTGCGCGTACCAAGAGCGTTGCCATAAGGAAGTGCACCAAAAACTGTATGAAATGCGGATGATTCCCGAAGCGGTGGACCAAATAGTCGATCATTTGTTGCGAAACAATTTTTTAAATGAAACCCGCTTTGCACAGGCCTTTGCCCGGGGAAAGTTCAGAACGAAGCAATGGGGAAGAAGCAGAATTGTAAACGAATTGAAGCGGCGCGAAATCTCAAAATTCAACATTCAGATCGCCCTAAAGGAAATACCCGATTCCGAATACTATAAAACCTTTGAAGCCCTTGCGGAAAAGCGTTTGCGGCAATTGGCCTCGGAAAAAAACCTTCAGAAAAAGCGGAAAAAACTGGCGGATTATCTTTTTTATCGCGGTTGGGAAGCTGATTTGGTTTATGGGAAGGTAAGTGAGATTTTTAAATGAGATTTTTGCTTGGGCACGAGTTGCAAACTCGCGCCAGCGTGGGAAGTAAAATAGAGTCCAAAAGCAATAATGGAGAGATTGCATATTAATTGAATATTTTCACATACTCAGGAAACCAGTATTGTTTACCGCGTTTAGCGCCAGTTAACTCTTTAATAATTTCCAGTTGCTCAAGTTCTAATATCAATTTATATACTGATGGCATCGATAAATTTGTTATTGTTTGGACTTTTTGGGCATCAACCAAAGGATGTTTGTACATATGGTTTATCACGTTTCTTCCATTATTCATCCTGCTTCCTAATTTTTGAAGCTTTTCATCTACGTCTTTTTGCAGTTTTAAAATTTGATCAAATGTTTCGATGCCACTTTTAGCTGTTTCAATTACCCCTACAAGGAAGAATTTAAACCATTGCTGTATATCGTTTTTCTCCCTAACTTTTGTCAAGTTATCATAATATAGAGTCCTGTTTCGTTCGAAGAAATCGGATAAATATAAAATTGGTTTTTTCAATATTTTTTTTTCTACCAAATATAAGGTTATCATCAACCTGCCAACCCTTCCGTTACCATCTAAAAACGGATGTATGGTTTCAAACTGATAATGAATAAGGGCAATCTTTAATAAGTCTGGAAAAATAACTTCTTGATTGTGTGCGAAATTTTCCAAATCGCCCATTAATTCATTTATTTCAGATTTATTTGGAGGAATGAACACAGCATCTGAAATTGATGCGCCACCAATCCAATTTTGGCTACTTCTAAATTCACCAGGTATTTTATGTTTACCACGAACTCCTTGAAGTAGGATTTTATGCGTTTGTTTTATTAATCTTGAGGAAAATGGAATTTCCTCTAACCTTTTAATAGCCGTGTTTAAAGCTTCAATATAATTTTGTACTTCTTCCCAATCATCGCGCTTCTCTTCAGCAATATCTATTTTCTTTTGTAACGCTTCAGCGATGTTCGTTTTGGTTCCTTCTATTTTGCTCGATTGTGTAGCTTCCTTTAAAACGTGCATACTGATAAATAAGTCAATATTCGGAATGTAGTCAGAATACATATCCAACCTCCCTAATTGTCTATCTGCTTTACTTAATAAACTAATAACCTCTATATCATCAAGTGACCATTGTCTATTAATTTTTTCAGGAAGAAAACTTTTAAAGCTACCTTGACTTATATATGTACCGGAATTAAAGTTTTTCATCTTGTTTTTAGTCAAAGATAGTTCTTATTTAAGAAAATATCAAAAAAATTAATTAACGTAGAATGTTATTTAAATAAATTCGCTAAAATTAAATTAGAAGAGTGGAAAAGTGAGTGGGATTTTTAAATGAGATTTTGCTTGGGCACGAGTTGCAAACTCGCGCCAGTGGGGTTGGCAAATCGTTTTTTTTAGCGTTATTGCTTTCTTAAAACTTGATTAATATTTTAACTAAATTCAAATAAAAACCTACATTTGTAAATAAAACCATTTTTAAAATTAAATGTTAGAATTTTTAAAGCCTATTTCTGAAAATCATTCGATTAGTAGAGCTGTAGCGTCAGTATTTATACCACAAGCTTTTTTAAAACCGCAAGATATCTTTGAAAAAATAAAGGAAGTTGAGGGTTTTAAAGGTTATCCTAAAAAAGGATTGTTGAAGGCAACAACCATTAATATTAATAATAACAATTTGGGAATTTCTAATGAACAGATTAGAGGTTTTATATTTGAAAGTTATGACGATAAAGGTTCGATAAATAATGTTTTTAAATTAGAAAACAGTAAAGAAAATCAGTCGATTCTGTCATTAGAGAATAGGAAATATAAGGATTGGGAAACGTTTAAAAATCAGTTAGATTCTGATTTGAATTCGTTTTCTAGTATGAATGATTTCTATGTTGAAGCGATTAGTTTAAATTATAGAGATGAATTTATATGGACTGATAGGAACTCACCTATACCTGTGACTGACATATTTAATATTGATTCAGAGCTTTTAAACAAAAAGTTTTTATCTTCTAAAAATGGAACTTTAGTTTTAATTTCTCAAGGAAATGAGGAAGGTGGTTTTACGTATGAAGAAAAAACTGAAATATCTTTCAATAATGATATTAAAAGAATAATAATTGACCATCAATACGCTCAAAGGTTTGGTGATATAAAATTATTTAGTACCTTAAACGAACATAAGAATTTTAGCTCCCTTTATGATTCAGCACATTTGGAGAACAAAAAAATTCTTAAAGATATATTGACAGTAGATAGTCAGAATTTAATAAAATTAAAGTAATTATGGCATTATTAACTAGTTTGTTTACTTTAAATCCAGAAGTTGAAAAGTTCAGTTTTTTAAATCGAAGCAATATCGAAATGGAAAATATATATCTTGAAGAAGAAGTTGTTGATTTGAAAAATACTTATCACTTTACTGGGATTATAAGTAATGAAAAGGCAGATTTTTTGAAAAGTCAGATTTTAGATTTTTTCAAATCAGCTGATGCAGACGTTAAAATATCTGCGGATGTTCTATCACAATGTTATTCTTTTATTGATAATCTTTATCCTAGTGTTTTGGAACAATTAGAAATTGATGATGTATATAGTACCTCTTATGGAACTGTTGTGTTTGATTGGGAAAAGGATGTGGATAATGTTTTTTCATTAGAAATTGGTGCCAAAGAAATTGGATATTTTATTGAAGTAAACGGAACTGATGATAAACAAGTAGATTCATTAATATTAGATGAATCTGAAAATGAATTATTACAAGATTTATCTAGCTTTTTATCAGTTTAAATGCCCCTACCAATACCAAAAGAAATTGGCGATGATGAAATTTTGGTTCATTTTATTTTCGACCGAAATTTTAAGAACAAAATCATAACAGAGGAAAAGCTAGTTTCCAAAGATATTTTTTTACCAAACAAAGGTGGTGTTTCTTTTCAACGAAATTTTTATTGTGAAGAAAGTAAATGTAAAAATTTTGCAAAAGGTTTTGCAATTGGCAAAGTATATATAGGCTTTATTGTTTTTCGAAAATCACACTTTGAAAAAGTAAAACAAGATTATATACTAAATGAGAGAAATGAATTTAAAGCTGATATTTTTTCGACACCTTTAGATGAAAACTTCGAATATTTACCTAAAGAGACAGAAGTTTTTATAAATACTCCTGGAAATCCTGCGCACGCTGATTTAGTTTATGAAAATCCTGCCTTAAAAGGTAATGAAACCCCTAATACTGCAATTAGGTCGTTCTCGAGAAAGCTATCAAAAGATTGTAAACTTATAATTGATACCAACCCAATGTCTGATTCCTATGATGATATTGAATTCAAGAAGGTTGTCTGAAATGTTTCCCAACATGTGTATATACGTCATGGCGATATCCTAATCTCACATTTTAAATTTCATCATTTCTTCTTCAAACCTTCATCTTTAGCATCTTTACCTCCAGCCTCAACCTTCTTCCCCTTCAAATACTCCGGCAATTCCATACCTGCCATATTGAACATTTCCTGAAGTGGCGGCACAGAACCGTACATTCCCGAAATAAAGTTGGAAGTCGCGGTTTTGCCGTCTTTTGAAGAGCCGTTTTCCCAAACGGTAACTTTGTCGATCTTAATATTTTTAATGGCTTCAGACTGAAGTTTAACCAACTCCGGAAGCTTGTCGGCTATCAATAAAAGCACCGCATCCTTGGAGTTGTTCCCCGCAGCTTTTACAATCCTGTCAAAACCTTCTGCCTGCTTGGTCAAGATTTCAAATATACCTTGTGCCTCAGCCTGTGCCTTGAACAAGATGGCATCTGCTTCCCCTTTGGCCTGGCGCCTTATTTTTTCGGCCACTGCTTCGGCATCTATCTCTACTTTTCGTTTGTCAATTTCTGCAGGAACAATAATATCGGCCAATTGGGTGCTTCGCTCTCTTTCGGCTCGGGTAATCTCGGCTTCCTTTTCAGCTATGTACGATTCTTCCAAAGCTTTCGCAGACTGCACTTTTTCTGCGGCAATGGCCACTCGTTCGGCTTCGGCTTCCCGTTGGCGACGCAACGAATCTGAGTTTGCAACATTGATCTTCGCAATGTTTTCGCCTTCCACGGCCTGGGCGTTTGCAGCAGCTACTTGTGTGCGCTCATCCTGTTTGGCATTTGCCTCGCCGATGGAACCATCCCTATTTTTTTCGGCTACAGATTTACGTGCGGCGTTTATGGCGTGGGCGGCGGCTTCTTTTCCTAAAGCTTCAATATAGCCGGATTCGTCAACAATATCTGTTATGTTTACGTTGATGAGTTTTAAACCTACTTTCTTTAATTCAGATTCAACGCTGTTTGAAATATTGGTCAAAAATTTGTCCCTGTCATTGTTTATTTCTTCAATATCCATCGAAGCCACGACCAAACGCAACTGCCCGAAAATGATTTCCTTTGCAAGTTCCTGAATTTGCTCCAAACCTTGACCCAACAAGCGCTCGGCGGCATTTTGCATAATGCCCGGTTCGGTAGAAATACCGATGGTAAAACGGGAAGGTACGTTTACACGGATGTTTTGCTTACTCAAAGCGTTTATTAGATTCACCTCAATTGAAATGGGCGTGAGGTCAAGATATTCGTAATCCTGGATTACAGGCCAAATGAAGGCTGCTCCCCCGTGAATACATCTTGCGGAATTGCCCGTGCCAACTTTTCCATAAATAACCAGAATTCGGTCTGAGGGACAGCGCTTATATCTTCGTATAAAAGTAATAAGGATGATAAATACAAATAAAATGGCGAACCCGATAGCCAATAAAGGTGCAAAGGATTCTGCTTGAAGTGGTAAAAATGTCATGATTAGGCGGTGTGTTTGTTTACTATTAAAATTCCCGTCCCCGTTACTTGGGCTACGGATACTATATCTCCTTGGTGAAGGTCCGTGGGTTCGTCGGTCAATGCATCAAGTTCGCGCATGCCTCCCTGAATATTTATATGTACTTTTCCAATTCGGGAGCGGTTGGCGCCAATGGTAAGGTAAACTTCCCCAATTTGGTTCATGGCGTTTTCAATTTTTAGGGAGCCGCTGCTGTTCAGTTTTCCCAAATAATAAAACAGCGAGGCCATAATGGCCATCATCAACAGACCACAGATTGTCGAGATTAAAATTGTCATCCCTTTGGAAAGTCCTTCGCCAATACAGGCAATGCCCGACCATCCAAAAAGGGTGAAAAAACCGATTAAATTTTTAAAGGAAAGAAACTGAAAGTGGATTCCCGTATCGCCCTCTATGTCTGAATCTACGTCGCCCGTGTCATCAAACTCACCGCCTACAAAGGTTAAAATTATAAGGACGATAAAAATTGCGGAAGCGATTAAGGCAATGGACCAGTAAACCTTTTCAAAAGGCTCAAATGCTGCAAACCATTCGTTCATTGGTTGGGTGTTAAATTAATCTTGGTAAGATATGAACTTTATGAAAAGGAAGCAATAAGTTGAAAAATTATTATTAAGATATTTTTGTTCGATTAGTAAAAGATAACTTCCTAAATATTGAACGAAGCCCCCAAATTTACGGCGAATTGGTTATGAAGTTTTTCAGCAGGGGTTAAGGTATCTGTGTTGTATTTTGCAAAGGGGACGCTAAATTCCGTAAAGACCCCAAAACCGCTGGTGAAGAAATAACGCACGCCCAAATGCCCGCCAAAGTTTTTCAAACTCACGTAAAGTCCGGGATACACATCAAAATTCGGGTCCACATTTATAACATTACCCAGGTTTGCATTGAAGCGTCCACGGAAATCGAAACGGTCTTTAAATTCCGCAAAGGGTTTTTCATTGCCGTCCAAATCGCGAACTTTATCAATTCCCAAAAGGTAAGTGGAAGCAACGCCGAGCGAAATATTTTCGCCAACGCCAAAATCCAAACTGCCCATAATCCCGGTGCCGTTGTTTTGAAAATTGGCACCCACCTGAAATTTCACATCGCCCGCACCCGAATAGGCCTGCGCAAAGGTGAGTTGAACGAAAAGAAGCGCGAAAATGGTTGCAAATAATTTCATCATTAAAAATTTTAAAAGGAAAGATACTGAATTCTTCAGTAATTATAACGCTTTGTGGGTACGGACAACGGCCTGTTCGTTTTTCCAGTCAATCCATTTTTGGCCTTTCAGCTTTCGCATCAATTGGTCAAAATAGCGCATAAAGGCAATGTTGTAAACCGCCTTCGCCAAGTTTTTGGGATTCCGGGGAATGGCGCGCAGGCTCATGGAAAAACCAGGGGTAATGTAGCGCATATAGTGCCAGTAACCTTCGGGCATATAGAGAATGTTGCCGTGCTCCAAATTTGCGATATACCCTTTGGCTTTTTTCAGGGCAGGCCATTTTTCGTAATCCGGGTGGTTGAAATCTATGTCTTCCCTTGTTATAAGCGAATGCGGGATTTTATATAAATAATCGTTCTGTTTCTGGTCAAAAAGGATCACTTTCTTTTTTCCGTGGAAATGGAAATGGAAGATATTTGCCAAGTCGATGTCGTAGTGCATAAAGGTATAGGAATCCTTTCCGCCGAAGAACAGCATGGGCAAACCTTTCATAAGTTTCAGTCCAAAATCGGGATATTCAAAATCTTTTTGCAGTTGGGGCACTTCCTTTAAAATATTCCAAAGAAAGATTCGGTATTTAGTGGGCTCGGTTTTTAGGAGTTCAATGTAGTCCCGCATCTTCATCTTCGCGTGCGGCTCGTTGAAACCGTCTTTGTGGCTCACGGGGCGGTTGTCATAGAGCGGCACCATTTTATCGCCCGCCACATCGGCCATATAGTCCAGGTTCCATTTGGTAAATGCGGGCCAGTCCTCAATAAACCGTTCAATAATAACCGGTTTTTGGGGCTTAAAATAGTTTTTCAGAAAATCTTCCTTGGTAATGGTCTTTACCCTGTCTATTTGTTGTAGCTGCATAGTTATTTTCAACCCTCAAATTTACAAATCCTGCATAGATTTTAAGACTGATGTTAATATAACTTTAGGTAAAATTAATTTACCTGCCTTCATTTTGCATGTCCATATTTGTCCATTTTGGACATAAATCGTACATTTGGATAAATTTAAAAACAGCAAATCATGAACGTAAGCCTAACAGAAAAACAACGGAAATATATTGATGACAAGGTGGCGTCCGGCGACTATATGAACGCCAGTGAAGTGGTACGGGAAGCGTTGCGCCTTCACGAAATAAACCATCAAAAGCTTGAAAACCTGCGTAAAGAAATACAAAAAGGTATTGATAGTGGGATTAGCCCGTATTCTATGAAAGATATTTTAGAGGAAAAGAAACGGAAGTATAATATAAATGGCTGATTCGCAGAAAGATTTTTATTCCCTTACCTACGATGCAAAAATTGATATTGATGAAATATTCGATTATGGAGAAGCCCGATTTGGATTAGATCAAGCACTTGAATATTTTTTTGGGTTAGAATCACTTTTTGAGCAATTGACTACTTTCCCATTTGAAGGAATTTTGAGAGTTGATATTGGCCATAATATACGAAGTATCCCTTTCGGCTCACATCTCGTGTTTTATTCAGTTACTAAAAATGCTATTCTAATTATCAGGGTTTTGCACCAAAGCCAAAACGTACAGGATTATTTTGAATAAAAACCTTTACGAAAACAAAAATCCCAAACTCCAGATTGCCGCGCAAAGCTCGCAATGGAATTTGGGATTTAAATTTTTTTGGAACTTGCTTCAGCCTAATCTGCCAAAACCATCACACGATTGTTGTTGCACTCAAGGGTCCCACCAGAAATTTGCAGTACCCATTTTCCGTCTTCCTGGGTGAATTTCTTCTGAAAACCTTCCGCAATGGTCGGATTTCCCTTAAACTTCACTTTTCCTTCCTGCAAAACAGATACAATAGGAGCGTGGTTGTTCAGCATTTGGAATTCGCCTTCCACACCCGGAACGGTTATGCTTTCTACTTCTCCAGCTACTAAGGATGCTTCGGGGGTTACTATTTCAAGATACATAGTTTTCTAAAATTACAAATTTCAAGAACCAAATTCCAAAAACCAGGTTTTGGAATTTGGGATTTATTTTTTTGTGATTTTCGAGCTCCGCTCGTTACGCTTCCGCAAGCATTTTCTCACCAGCGGTGATTGCTTCCTCGATGGTTCCTTTTAGGTTGAAGGCTGCTTCTGGAAGGTGGTCCAGTTCGCCATCCATAATCATATTGAAACCTTTGATGGTTTCCTTAATATCAACCAAAACTCCGGGAATACCTGTAAACTGCTCCGCTACGTGGAACGGCTGTGAAAGGAAACGCTGTACACGACGCGCGCGACCTACTGCCAATTTATCGTCTTCGGAAAGTTCCTCCATACCAAGAATTGCGATAATATCCTGCAATTCCTTATAACGCTGTAAAAGCTCTTTTACCCTTTGTGCACAAGCGTAGTGCTCTTTTCCAAGGATTGATTCGGTAAGAATTCTGGAAGTAGAATCCAATGGATCCACCGCCGGATAGATACCAAGCTCGGCAATTTTACGTGAAAGTACGGTTGTAGCATCCAAGTGGGCAAAGGTTGTTGCCGGTGCCGGATCCGTAAGGTCATCCGCAGGTACGTAAACCGCCTGTACCGAAGTAATGGAACCTCTTTTAGTTGAAGTAATACGCTCTTGCATAGCACCCATCTCTGTTGCCAAAGTTGGTTGGTAGCCCACCGCAGAAGGCATACGCCCAAGAAGTGCGGAAACCTCAGAACCTGCTTGCGTAAAACGGAAAATATTATCTACGAAGAAAAGTACGTCTTTCCCTTGTCCTTCGCCAGCTCCATCACGGAAGTACTCAGCAATTGTAAGACCTGAAAGTGCCACACGTGCACGGGCTCCAGGCGGTTCGTTCATCTGTCCGAACACGAAAGTAGCTTTTGATTCTTTCATAGCAGTTTTGTCAACTTTTGAAAGATCCCATCCGCCAGCTTCCATGCTGTGCATAAAGTCATCGCCGTATTTAATAATTCCGGATTCAAGCATTTCGCGAAGCAAGTCGTTCCCTTCACGGGTACGTTCCCCTACACCAGCGAAAACCGAAAGACCACCGTGGCCTTTAGCGATATTGTTAATCAACTCTTGAATAAGTACTGTTTTACCAACACCGGCACCACCAAAAAGACCAATTTTACCACCTTTTGCATAAGGCTCAATAAGGTCGATTACTTTAATACCTGTGAAAAGCACTTCGGTAGAAGTTGAAAGATCTTCAAACTTTGGAGCCTCACGGTGAATTGGAAGCCCATTGTCGCCAGCTTTTGGCAGGTTTCCGATACCGTCGATAGCATCACCGATTACGTTGAAAAGTCGGCCGTAAACATCATCGCCTATTGGCATTTGAATTGGCGCTCCGGTTGCAACTGCATCTACACCGCGGCTCAAACCGTCAGTAGAATCCATGGATATGGTACGAACCATATTTTCACCAATGTGCGATTGAACTTCAAGAACCAAAAGGTTTCCGTTGTTGTTTACCTCCAACGAGTCGTATATTTTTGGAAGTTCCGATCCGCTATCAAACGCAACGTCAACTACCGGGCCAATAATCTGTGCAACTTTTCCTATGCTTTGTGACATGAGTAACTGTTTATTTTATAGTTATCTAAGGGCGAAAAAACCACCCCTGTTTTGAACGGTGCAAAGATAGTTTTTTCTGAATGAAATTTGCAATGGAAATGTTTAAAAAATTTGGGAACTATGTTGGAAAGACCCGACAGGTTTCAAAAACCTGTCAGGTCTTGTAAAATCAAAGCTTTTCGCACAATTCTATAACTTCCTGCGTGAAATCATCTTTGACAAAGTTTAAAACTTTGTCAAAGTTAATCGAGCTTCTCACACAATCCACGAACCTCTTTTTTGAAAAGGGAGATTATTTTTTTCTGAAGTGAATCCTCTTTGGAAACGCTGCGTCCGTCAATTTCAACAACGGGCGTAAGCTCACCCATCGTTCCCGTTGCGAAAACGCCGTCGGCATTATAGAATTGGGAAAGGGTGATGTCTGCTTCGGAAATTTCAATATCATGCTTTTTGCACATTTCAATAACTGAATTGCGAGTTATTCCGGGCAAGCAAGCGTGTGCAAAGGGTGTAAAAACTTTTCCATTTTTCACCAAAAAAAGATTGCTGCCGTTCAGTTCGGCAATAAACCCGCGGTCGTCCAGCATCAATCCGGCGTCTTTTCCGGCAACGTTTGCCTGTATTTTTGCGATAATATTATTTAGTAGATTGTTATGATGGATTTTACTGTCCAAAAACTGAGGCGAGTTTCGGCGTTGGCTGGTGCTTATCACTTTTATGCCGTGATCGTTATCGTAAACAAGTGGTTTCCATTCTGCCAATACGATTAAACAGGAGCCGTTTTGGTTGAGCCGCGGGTCCATGCCGCTGGTTATTTTTTCGCCCCTTGTCAGCGTTAAACGAATGTGCGTGTCATCATTCATCCCGTTGGCATCGAGGGTTTGTTTTATTGCTTTTTTGATAAATTCCTTGGAAGGAATATCCACAAACGCCAGTGTTTTTGCGGATTCTTGCAAACGGGTCAAGTGTTTGTCCAAGCAGACGACGCCTTCGGGATATACGCGCAAACCTTCCCAAACGGCATCGCCGCCCTGTACCGAACTGTCGAAAACCGAAACTTTTGCTTCGCTGCGCGGATAGAGTTTGTCTTTTATAAATACTTGGATGTTGTCGTTTTTGGGATTGGATTTTTGAAGCATTTTTTTGAAGTTGAGAGTTAAGTGTTAAGTGTTAAGTGTTAAGTGTTAAGAGTTAAGAGTTAAGAGTTAAGTGTTAAGAGTTAAGATTTATGAGTTATGGGTTAAAGGTGGTTTATGTTTTAAATTAAAATATTACTTTTTAAAATTTCGTAATAAGGCAAAGCTTCTACCAGCAACGGTTCCAAATGATTTGGCAAAGGTTGCGAGCTGCTTTTTTGCACGGCGAAACCTTCGGAATTGTGCACATTTTTATACCAATGTTTCGCCCAAATGCCATCTTCCGGAATGCCGCCTTTTTTCCACCGGAGCATTTTTTCCGAAAAGGGTATTCCCAATAAATTGCAGAGTTTTTTCAGATAGTTTCCTGGGTTTTTTAAAAGTTCATCGCTATCAATTACAATCGGCGTTTTTCCGTTTTTTTTCAGAAATAGAAAAAGTTCCGAAGCTTTTTTGATGCCGATATCGTTTAAAGTAGGGGTGTGGATTACTTTTGAGAAGGAAGCAATCAACTTTTTTGGATGCCGAATCAATATCACATTTTCCCAATTCAAAATAAAATTTGGCGAATCGGTTAAATAATGGTGCGCCATTCCTTTTACGAAAACGTTTTTCTTGTTTGAAAGTGAATTGATGTTTTCAATTACCTTTTTTTCGTTCAGTTCCATCGTTTGAAGGATTTCCTTTTGGGAGGGATGCTCGATTTCCAAGGAAGCATTTTGAAGGTAATAGCCGTAGAAAGGTTCGTCCAAAACCGTCATATCCTCGCGTTGGGCGAAGGAATACATTAGCGCCGTTGATAGATTTCGGGGGCCGGAAATGAGGTTGATGACTTTCACATCAATAAAAGTATCATTTTAATTTGAATCAGGACTTAAGGGAAGCAAGAAACAGGATTAAAATGAAACAGGACTTAAGGGAACCAAGAAACAGGACTTTTTGAAACAGGACGGTTTGACCACCGAAGTTTTGGAACCTGAAACGTGGAACTTGAAACTACTCGACGGTAACCGACTTTGCCAAATTACGAGGCTGATCTACGTTACGGCCAAGCATCACGGCAATGTGGTACGAAAGCAATTGCAGTGGAATGGTGGTTACCAATGGCGACAGAGCTTCCGGGGTATGCGGCACTTCCATTACATAATCTGCCATTTCCCTAACGGCGGTATCGCCTTTGGAAACAACAGCTATAATTTTTCCTTTCCGAGCTTTAATTTCCTGAATGTTGCTTACCACTTTATCGTAATGGTCGCTTTTTATGGCGATGACCACCACGGGCATATATTCATCGATCAATGCGATGGGGCCGTGTTTCATTTCGGCGGCGGGATAGCCTTCGGCATGTATGTATGAAATTTCCTTTAGCTTCAAGGCACCTTCCAAAGCTACCGGGAAATTGTAGCCTCTTCCCAAATATAGGAAATTGCGCACATTCTTAAAAACGGCAGCTATTTCTTTAATCTTGTCCTCGGTCTTCAAAGCTTCTTCCACGTGTTTTGGTATAAGCTCCAATTCACGCAAATACAGCATGAAATCACTTTGGCTAATTGTTCCTTTCGCTTTTGCCAACCGAAGGGCCACCATTGCCAAAACGGTAATCTGTGTAGTAAAAGCTTTGGTGGAGGCCACGCCAATTTCCGGCCCGGCATGGGTATAGGTGCCGCTATGGGTTTCCCTTGAAATAGTGGAACCAACAACGTTGCAAACGCCATAGACGAATGCGCCTTTCGATTTTGCAAGTTTTATTGCGGCCAGTGTATCTGCGGTTTCACCACTTTGTGAAATAGCAATAACCACATCATTCTCTGAAATAATTGGGTTTCGGTAACGGAATTCGGAAGCGTATTCCACTTCCACGGGAATGCGCACCAAATCCTCAAAAATATATTCGGCCACCAGCCCAGCGTGCCACGAAGTTCCACAGGCAACGATAATAATACGGTCTGCGTTTATGAATTTTTCAATATAGTCCTCAAGTCCGCCAAGCCTAACTATGCCTTTATCGGCGAGCAGTCTTCCGCGATAGGTGTCTTTTATTACGGCGGGCTGTTCGTGGATTTCCTTCAACATAAAGTGGTCATAGCCCCCTTTTTCAATTTGTTCCAGATTTAGCTGAAGCTCTTGAATGTAGGGAGCCACCAACTTGTCATCCTTAATTTTTCGAACCTTTACATCGCGGCCCAAACGAATAATGGCCATTTCCTCATCTTCAAGATAAATGGCGTTGTTCGTAAATTCAATAAAAGGCGAAGCATCGCTGGCAACAAAGAATTCGTCTTCGCCAATACCGATTGCCAAAGGACTTCCTAATTTGGCCACAACAATTTCATCGGGTTTTTTTCTGTCGAAAAGCGCGATGGCATAAGCGCCCACCACTTGGTTCAGGGCAATTTGAACTGCTTTGCCAAGTTTTACTTTTTCGTTTATTTGAATGTCTTCAATAAGGTTTACCAGTACTTCTGAGTCTGTTTCAGATTTAAAGGTGTAGCCTCTTTTTATCAATTCTTTTTTGAGGGAATCGTAATTTTCAATAATTCCGTTGTGGATAATTACCAGATCGCCACTGTTGGAGTAGTGTGGGTGGCTGTTCACGTCGTTGGGAACCCCATGGGTTGCCCAGCGGGTGTGGCCAATGCCGAGGTTTCCTTTGCGTGAAATTTCCTTTTCGGCTTTATCCTCAAGATTTGCAACCTTGCCTTTTGTTTTGCAAAGTTGAATATCGGTTCCGTCAAAAAGTGCAATTCCGGCACTGTCATAGCCTCTGTACTCCAAACGTTTCAAGCCGTTCAGAATGATTGGGTATGCTTCTCTTTTGCCTATATAGCCTACAATTCCACACATAAGCGGGGTTTATTTGGGTTCAGTATAATAAATCTGGAGTTTTAATCTTTTCTCTGGGTTTGCGGCTGCATTTCCGTAAAGAATAGTTCCTTCGGGCGAAACAACGGCACCGGATGGAATCTGTTCAATATTAGGCTCCATTGGATTTTGAAGCTTTTGGGTCGTGCGGATTGCAACGTTTTGTGAAACCACAATTCCCAGCGGCACATTGGTACTGTCTTTATTTATAAGGTTACTGATGTGGCTGGTAATTTTCATTTTATAATATTTGCCATTGCCGTCGCTGCCTCTTTGCAATTTGCCAAAGTGATTGGAAAATGCATCAACAGGATCCAGACCATTTGTAGGGTCAAGCAGATAATCTGCCAAAACGTTACTGTTCTTAAGGTCGTATATCATAATTCTTTCCGGCTCGGTGGCGCCACCAACCATCAAGTCCTGGTTTACATAAAAGATGAGATTGGCTTCATTAATGATCCATTTTTTATCGCGAAGCTCTTGAAGTTCATCGGCCACGCCGTTGTTGTCAAGATCTTTTCCGAAGAGTTCTACCACCGAAATGATACCGTCGCCGCCCCGCAAATAAAGGTTTTCCTCCCCAGTTTCTATATTGGGATTCTCCAGGGCAGTTTGTATTTGTGGCGACAGCTCGTTCTGGAAAGTATTCACGGCAATACCTCCAAAATTCAATTTGAAGACTTTGTTCTTTCTTTCCTCTGGATTGTTTTCATCATCAACGGAGTAAAATATTGAAACATACGCTTTGGCTTTATCAAAGATGAACAGGCTTCCGTTGTTTGATGGGGAATTTACCTCAAAATAAAGCCCTCTTAAATAATTTTTGAAGTTATTGTTGTTGCGCAACTCCTCTGTTCCCTGCATGTTGATAATATTCTTCCTGAAAAAAGCGGTATCCAGCTTCACTCGCAACCCAGGGCCCAGTTTTTCTTCATCATCTTCGCCCTTTCTTAAAATGAAACCTTTGTCGTTTGGCACAAAATTTTCAACAGCGCCCAATTGGATGTCTAAATTTTGCTCAAAAGTCTGGCCCTGATCGGTGTAATAATTTTGAAGTTCCTGAAATCCAGTATTTGGGTCATATTCTCTTAAAAAATAATTGGACTTAAAGATCTTAACGTTTATAGGCGAACTGCCATAGATTGAATCCAGCTCGTACGTGGTTGTACTATCCACTGTGGTTGCGGTACTGAAGAAAGGCAAGTACACAAAAACACTGTCCACTTTTGCGGTTGTAGTGTCGCCAAAGGTTGGATTGCTCAGTTCCAAAGTGAGTTGCGAGAGTAAATTTATGGTCGATTTTCCATAAACAGGATCGTTATATACCCCAAGCTGGTAGGCCGGCAATCTGTTGCTCTGCACGGGTCCAAGCTTTCTGCTGTACGAAACGACTGTTTGTGAATCGTCTAAAATTCCGTTTGGGGTTTCATCTCCCAAAATCTCGGAACCAATGGCGCTAACGTCTTCTTGGCAAGAGGACAATGCGATAATCAGGAATACAATAGTGCCTGCTATTGGCAACAAATTTTTAATTTTCATCTGCAAGTAATATTTGATAGGTGGGAAGATGCAACGCCCGAATTATTGATTTCCGTTATTTTGCGATTTGTTAGGGGGCATTTCATTCCGTTTTTAAATGTTTTTTTTGATGAAATTTTACCGACAAATTTCATCCCGTACTATTGAAGAATTTATTTTAAAACTTTACCGCTGTAAAAATCTAAATACGCCTGCGAAAAATTTTCCATATTATGATATTTTAACACTGGTTTGTCCAAAGTGTTAAGATATTCCTCCAGCTCTTTCGGTATTTCTTCAGACCCAAGGATAATAGCATCAGAGTTTTTTACGGCAATCTTCATAAGGTTTACATAGCTTGGTTCTTCAAGTTCTGCTATGGCCTCGTCCTCTATGGCGTCAAACCTCACTTTATCGATGGTGTTTTTAGCTAACGTTCCTTCGAAACCTTGATTGTAGATTGAAGTAACTATTTTGCTGTTTTCAAAAAGCGGTTCGTTTCCATAATAATTCCGCAGATATAAAGGTAAAAATGAAGCCATCCACCCGTGAACGTGGATAATATCTGGGGCCCAGTTCAATTTTTTTACGGTTTCAATAACGCCTTTGGCAAAGAAAATGGCGCGTTCATCATTGTCTTTATAAAAATTGCCGTCTTCATCTGCATAGGTCGCCTTTCGCTTAAAGTAATCTTCGTTATCAATAAAATAAACCTGGATACGCTCTTTTGGGATAGAGGCAACCTTGATTATTAAAGGCATATCTAAATCGTTGATCACCAAATTCATTCCGGAAAGGCGGATCACTTCGTGCAATTGGTGCCTTCTTTCGTTAATGTTGCCATAGCGCGGCATAAAAATCCGTATTTGGCCGCCATTGTTGTTGATCATGCGTGGAGCTTCAAACGACATTGAAGAAATCTCGGTCTCGGGAAGGTAGGGTATTACTTCGGAAGACACATACAAGACTCTTTTATCTTTCATCTATAGGGTTTTAGGTGTTAATTCTAACATCGCCCCAAACCATCGGGGGGATTAAAAACACGCAAAATTACGAAAATTTATGTAGATTGTCTTTAATATATTAATTTTGCCCGCTCTTAACCCGATTTTATGGTGATATATACCCAGAAAGAAACATTGGTGCAGGCCTTGTCTTCCACTTCAAAAAATGACAAAATAGGTTTTGTGCCAACGATGGGGGCATTGCATCAGGGGCATATTTCATTGGTAAAGAAAGCGTTAAGTGAAAACGATTTGGTCGTAGTCAGTATATTTGTAAACCCGACCCAGTTCAACAACAAGGCAGATCTTCAAAAGTATCCTCGCACTCCGAACGATGATATTTCTCTCTTGAAAAATTTGGAAGAAGAAATAATCGTGTATCTGCCAGAGGTTTCAGATTTGTATGACACTTCAGTTTCTGCAAAAAAATACAATTTTGGGGGTCTTGAAAACGAGATGGAAGGCAAGCACCGAAATGGACATTTTGACGGGGTGGGCACCATTGTAAGCAAACTTTTAAGAATCGTGAAACCAAACACTGCCTATTTTGGCGAAAAGGATTTTCAGCAATTGCAGATTGTGAAGAAATTGGTTTCAATAGAAAAACTTCCCGTAAAAATTGTAGGGTGTCCCATCTTACGGGAGCAAAACGGACTTGCAATGAGTTCGCGCAACAAACGACTAAGCGCAAAACTATTTGAAGAAGCCGCACTTATCTATAAAACATTAAAAGAGGTCAGGGAAAAATTCAGCTCCAAATCCATTGCAGAATTGAATGCTTTGGTTGCGGAACGGTTTTTGCAAAACCCCCACTTGAATTTGGAATATTTTGAAATTGCCGAAGAAAAAACCCTCAAAACCGCTAAACGAAAAAACAAAGGCTCAAAATACCGGGCTTTTATCGCAGCATTTGCGGGTGAAGTGCGGCTAATAGATAATATGCCTTTAAATTAATACCTTTGCACCATGCAAATACACGTAGTAAAATCTAAAATCCATAGGGTAAAAGTTACCGGTGCCGATCTAAATTACATCGGCAGCATCACTATTGACGAAGATTTAATGGATGCCGCCAACATCATTGAAGGCGAAAAAGTCCAAATTGTAAACAACAACAACGGCGAACGCCTTGAAACCTACGCCATTCCCGGGCCGCGAAACAGTGGCGAAATTACATTGAACGGTGCCGCCGCAAGACGCGTAGCTCCGGGCGATGTGCTTATACTTATTACCTATGCGCTGATGGAATTGGAAGAAGCCAAAGCCTTCAAGCCCGCGATGGTTTTCCCAGACGAGGAAACAAACCTACTCCGTTAAATTGAGCCGCTCCCTTTCAAAATTTTTGCAGATCTTGATTCCGCTGGGATTGGGAGTTTTTTTAATTTGGTACATCTACCAATCCTTCACGCCACGGCAATTGGATGAAACCAAAAAATATTTTGCCGATGCAAACTATGGTTTTGTCGTGCTTTCGGTTGCGTTTAGTGTCTTGAGCCACCTTTCACGATCGTATCGTTGGAATTTTATGCTGGAACCCTTGGGCTATAAAACCAAATTGGCCAATAATTTCATGGCCATTTCGGTGGCGTATTTGATGAATATTTTTATTCCAAAAAGCGGCGAGGTTTCCCGGGGCATCATTCTGGATAAATATGAAGGAGTGCCTTTCCAAAAAGGCTTTGGAACCATTATTTCCGAAAGGGTTGTCGATCTCGTTTTCCTCCTGTTTTTCACGGTTTTGGCACTGGTCATAAAGTTCGACATATTATATGGTTATGTGGTTGAAAGTATGCCGCCTTCTCTTTTATACCTGATTAGCTTCGGAATTGTCTTGGTGGGCGTGAGCATTCCACTGTACATTAAATTTTCGAAATCGAATATCAACAAAAAACTAAAAAACTTTATTATTGGTCTGAAAGAAGGTATTTTCAGTATTCTAAAAATGAAGAAAAAGGGCGCCTTTCTTTTTCATACCTTTATTATTTGGGGGCTGTACCTACTTTCCTTTTATACGGCGCTGCACGCGCTGCCCGACACTACCAACATCCCTTTTGGCACAATTATTATCACTTTTGTGGTGGGCAGTTTCACTTTTGCGTTTACAAATAGTGGTTTCGGTACCTATCCTGCTGCGGTGGCGGGCATTTTGACCGTTTTCGGAGTTGCCAAAACGGTGGGCGTTGCCTTTGGGTGGATTGTCTGGATTTCAAATATTTCTTCCATCGTTTTCTTCGGCGTGCTTTCGTTATTGTTGCTGCCCATATACAACAGAAAACGCTTGAAACTGTAAAATCGCGAAATGACTTTCTGGCCAAGGCGTGAGCCAATATTAGTACGGGCCTTATTCCTCTTTGGGGGTCAGGGGGCAGGAGGCAGGGAGCTGTACGATGCTTTTCAAAATTAAAGTGGGGAAACTTCATTTTTTACTTCTGAAAAAAATAACAAATCGAAAAATTGTTATCTTTCGGCAGCCTAAAAATTCTTACCAATGAAAAAAATCCTACTATTCGCAGTTTGCGTTTTGCTTAATTACGCCTCCTTTTCCCAAATAATTTATGAAGAATTCAATTCCAGCAAGCTCGGAGAGTCGCGACGATTGAAAATTCAGCTTCCAAGGAATTACGATGCCAATATTGACAAAAAATACCCCATTGTCTTGGTGCTGGATGCCGATTATCTTTTTGAGCCGGTAGCTGGAAACGTAGATTATTTCAGTTATTGGGAAGATATGCCAGAGTCTATTGTTGTGGGAATTATGCAGGGCGACAAACGTTATGATGATTGTGCATACGACGACGAAACGTTTATGCCCGGTGAGAAGGGCGCCCAATTTTTTGAATTTATCGGGATGGAACTCATTCCATATATTGACAAAAAATACCGCACCGCAAAGTTTATCATTGGCGTGGGGCACGACTTTACGGCAAACTTCCTCAATTACTATCTTTTCAAAGACCCGCCTTTGCTGAATGGCTACATAAACTTGAGCCCGGATATGGCCCCGATGATGGAAGAGCGGCTTGCGCAACGGATTCCGCAGATACCCGGAAAACTGTTTTATTATTTGGCCACCGGAACCGATGATATTAAAGGCTTGATGGAAGCTGCCGAAGGTTTAAACAGTCAGTTGAGTGGTCTAAAAAGCAAATCGTTCAACTATTACTATGACAATTTTGAGGGCGCAACCCACTACTCCCTTGGCGGGCGGGGCATTCCGAATGCTTTGGAAAAAATATTTTCGGTCTATAGGCCCATCAGCAAAAAGGAATTTTCTGAAGTATTGTTGAAAATGGATACGCCCATTAGCCAATATTTGCTCGATAAATATAAAGTGATCGAGGATCTTTTCGGCATAACCAATAACATTCGCGTGAACGATTTTATAGCCACCGCAACTGCTTCGGAAAAAAGAAACCAATGGGAATCCTTGCGGGAGATTGCGACCTTGGCAAAACGGCAGTATCCAGACACGGTGCTTGGCGATTATTATTTGGGGCGTTACTACGAAGAGACCGGAGAGCCCAAAAAGGCAATGAAAATCTATCAGGGCGCCTACGACAAGGAAGAGGTAGATTTTATAACCATCGATAAATTACTGGACCGGGCAGATAAAATAAAGGATGATTTTGGGTATTAGGCCTAGAGCTCTTTTATAACATTTCTGTTCAAATATGCCCAATTTGTCAGTGCATTTGAAGTCGTGTTTTCTATTTCCAGCTTCATAATTATGTTGCTTCGGTGTTTTTCAACCGTGCGGATTGAAATGAAAAGCTTTTCGGCAATTTCACTGCTGCTCATTTGTTCGGCCACGAGCTTTAAAATGGTTTTTTCTGAAGCAGTTAAATGTTTTATTTTTTTTAAATCTTCGGAGACGATCGCAAGCGATGATGGAACAAAGGAACGACTAAAATATACCTCATTGTCCAGTACACATTTAATACATTCCTCGATTTCTGAAAAGGAGTCTTCTTTTAAAAGATAGCCGTTTATTTGTAGCGCCTTGGCTTGGGAGATGTATTCATTTTCCTTGTGAAAGGACAGCACAATAAACTTAGTGTCCACTTTTTTTTCCTTGGCCATTTTTATCACTTCAAAGCCTGTTAAAAGCGGCATATCGATATCTAAAAGTGCGATGATGGGATTGTGGGTTAAAATGAGTTCCAGGGCTTGCATTCCGGTGGTAGCTTGCCCAACAACATTGTAATTATTTGCGGCGAGTTCATCATGGAGGCCTTTGAGGATCATGGGGTGGTCATCGGCTATAACAGTGGAAATATTCTTTTTATCAATCATTTAAATTGGAATAGTGAGGGTTACGGTGGTCCCTTTATTAAGTTGGCTCCGTATATCAATTTTTGAGTGTAACATTTTTGCGCGCTCCAATAGGGTTTTCATACCCAGGCTTTCACTGGTTTTTACCTTTTCAGAAAATTCAAAGCCTTTTCCGTTGTCTGCAATAATGGCTTGAATGGTGTTTTTCTTTTTTTCTATAGTCACCGAAGCCGCTTTGGCTTCAGCGTGTTTTACCATATTGTTTAGCACTTCTTGGATAATTCTATACAAATGTAAGGATGCTTCCTTGCTTAAAAAAGTATCGATGTCTTCAATTTCGTGGGTAAAAAAGATATTCGTGTTTGTATCCACTTCATCAACCATATTTCTAATTGCAGCTGTGGCCCCCAAACGTTCCAAGGTCGCGGGATGCAAGCCTCTGGAGATGGCCCTTAATTCTTGCAGTGTATTGCTTGCCAAGGATTCCATTTCAAAGTTTCCGGTGCTTTTGGTTTTTTTGGTAAGAAGCATCAACTTTTGCCCCACGCTGTCGTGAAGTTCGCGGGCTACCCGAGTGCGTTCTTCTTCTTGGGCCTTTATAAGGTTGTGGGTATATGCTTCATTTCTTTTTTGTTCAGCCCTGTTTTTGAAATAATAAAACAGGAAAACGCTGATTGCCGTAATAGTTAGTAGAGAAACCCAAAAAAGCCAGGTTTTCCAAAACGGGACCGTTATCACAAAGGAATATTGATAGGGTTGGGTTTGCCAAACCCCATCGCCATTGTCCGCAATAAATTCAAAAGAATATTCGCCCGGGGGCAGATAGGAAAACACCACATTCGGGTCTTTTGTGGGTTGGGACCATTCGTCTCCGTCCCGAAGGCCTTTCATCCGGTATTGGTAGTGAACGTTCTCAGGATTAGTGAACGTTATGGCTTCCATTGAAAAGCTTAAATAATTTTTTTGATAGGGAAGAACAATGCCTTTCTTGGTTCTATAAAGGCTGTCTTCCAAAGGTTCAGAAAACAGAAGAATTTGCGAAAGATCGAGCTTCGGCGGTTGCGTGTTCGGAAGAAAGGATTTCTCGTTAAAGGCGAGCATTCCACTCAGCGAGGTGGCCAAAAGGGTTTCGTCTTCCGTAACCAGAAGCGAATTGAAATCGATGTCATTTTCCAAAAAATGGGCCACAGTGGCATATTTTTTTGCCACGATACTATCCTTTTTCAACAAAAGTTCCAGATCAACTTTCAGCAACATATCTCTTCCGGCCAACCATAAATTGTTGCCATCCACCTTCAATGCCCGAAAATGTTTTAAAGAAGGGAAACGGCTCATCTCAAAAGTCTGGGTTCTAAAATTGTCGTTTTGGAGTGTTATGTGGTATAATTTTTTTTCACTTCCAGCAAGTACCTCATTTGTATTGATGGCATCCAGACTTCTGAAATCATTGTGTACATTGGGGTGAAGCCCTGGAATGGTGTCTGTTTTTGTATCGTTCATTTGAAAGAGGCCGCTTATTTTGCAGAGTATATAACGGTCGCCAATCGGTTCAATGGCAATTGCTCTTCTCGATCTTATGAAATATGTGGAATCTTTTGCCAGAACCTTAATTTTATCGGTGCCAAATAGAAACGTTTTGTCTTTTTTCCTGAACAATAGATTGTAGTCTCCCTCATCTATCAACAGTGATCTTTCATTTTTCTTGGGATGTTCAAAAACCGCTGTTTCGGTAGTATATAGAAGGTTGTCCTCAGGGGTAACAAATAGATTTTTTATGGTGCCCCCTTTTGTTATGGGCTGGATGTTTTTAGATTCATCCAATACAAATACCCCGTCATTGGTGGCCATGAGCAATTCTCCGTCCCATTCCACTATGTCATTTACCGATTTTGAAGGCAGGCCCTGCGTGTCGTCATAAATTTTGAAGGAAGTATCCCGAAAACGGATAATTCCTTCGCCATAACTGGTCATCCAATGGTTGCCTTCGGTATCCTTGATGGCTCGGTAAATGTATTTGGTAGGAAGACCGTGAGCCTCATTTATTATTTTTAAAATGCCCGTTTGTTTGTTGAAGATGCCAAATCCGTTGCCTTCAAAACTTAAAAAGAGTTCCTTTTCGTTTTCCTCAAGAATGCCGTAAATGCGGTTTTTGTCAAAATCCTCTTGCTTGAATTTATATTTTGTCAGCTTCCCGTTCGCTATTTTATATAATTCGCCGTAAGCGCCCACCCAAACATCTCTGTTGGCATCCACAAATACCGAATAGCAAATGTTGTTTATCCCATCTTTTTCGTTGTAAATGTTTTCAATTTTTAAGGGATTAAGGGTCATTTTGAAAATACCCTTATCGGTCGAAGCGATATATAACGTATTGTCGTCATGCCAAGCAGCTTGTTGCAGTCCCGAAATTTGGTTTTCCGCATTTGCTTTTAGCAAATACTCAAGTTTTCCGTTTTTATAGGTTACTATGCCTTTTACGAAAACGATATAAATAGTGCCGTCGCTACTTTCCAAAAGATAGGTGGCACTTCCCAAAAAGTCAAAATCTACGCCTTTTGGGTTCGTAATTTTTCCGTTTTCAATAATGCTTACGCCATTGTCCAGCGTGCCAACCCAAATTCTTCCTTTGGAATCCTCAAAAAGACTGAAAACGATATTCGAGGCAAGCCCATCTTCCGTAGTATAATTCTTGAAAGTCCTTCCGTTAAAGCAGCTTATTCCCCCCGTGGTGCTAACCCAAATTCTATTCTGGCTATCTTGTATAATTGCGAAAGTTTCATTGTTGACCAGCCCTTCCTCCGTTTTATATTTTTTAAATTGGTATCGCTGTGCGGTAGAAACCAATGCGCAAAAAAACAGTAAAAAAAATGTGAGGAATAAGCGTTTCATTTTGCGAAGGTTTGTAGCGTAAATATATTTATTTTAGCGGAACTATTATGGCCAAAACAAAGACAACATTTTTCTGCCAAAACTGCGGCGCGCAATATGCAAAATGGCAGGGACAGTGCAATTCCTGTAAAGAATGGAACACCATTGCCGAGGAAGTAATCCAAAAAGCTGAAAAGGTGAGTTGGAAAGCTTCCGAGGGTACTTCCAAAAGAGTTGCGAAGCCACAGCGTATTTCTGAAATTTCAACCCAAGCGGAAGCTCGGTTAAATACAAAAAACAACGAATTGAACCGTGTGCTCGGCGGCGGATTGGTGCCCGGCTCATTAACGCTTTTGGGCGGCGAACCCGGAATTGGGAAGAGTACGTTGATGCTTCAAATTGCGCTGCAACTTCCCTATAAAACACTCTATGTTTCCGGCGAGGAAAGTGCGCAACAAATAAAAATGCGGGCGGAACGGATCCAACCTATTTCTGAAAACTGTTTCATTTTAACCGAAACAAAAACACAAAATATTTTCAGAAATATCGAAGAGATTGAACCAGATATCGTGGTGATTGATTCCATCCAAACCCTCCACACAGATTATATTGAAAGTACGGCCGGAAGCATTTCGCAAATTCGTGAAACTACAGCCGAGCTTATAAAATTTGCAAAGGAAACGGCAACACCGGTTATTTTAATCGGCCACATCACCAAGGATGGAAACATCGCCGGCCCAAAAATTTTGGAACATATGGTCGATACCGTTCTCCAATTTGAAGGCGACCGAAACCATATTTACAGAATCCTCCGTGCCAATAAAAACCGTTTTGGAAGTACCAACGAATTGGGAATTTACGAAATGCAGGGCAGCGGTTTAAGAGAAGTTTCAAACCCTTCGGAAATTTTGATTTCGAAGAATGACGAAGATTTAAGCGGTACGGCGATCTCCGCGACTTTGGAAGGCATGCGTCCGTTGATGATAGAAATTCAAGCCTTGGTGAGCAGCGCCGTTTACGGTACGCCGCAGCGCAGTGCCACGGGCTATAACGCTAAACGCCTAAATATGATTCTTGCCGTTTTGGAAAAACGGGCAGGCTTCAAACTTGGCGCAAAAGACGTCTTTTTAAACGTAACCGGAGGAATAACCGTTGACGATCCCGCAATTGATTTGGCGGTAGTTGCCGCGGTGCTTTCCTCAAATATCGACATTGCAATCGACAAGCGACTTTGCTTTGCCGCTGAGGTAGGTCTCGCAGGCGAAGTGCGCCCCGTTACCCGTGTGGAGCAACGCATTTTGGAAGCCGAAAAACTTGGGTTTACTTCTATCGTTATTTCAAAATATTGCAAAATTCCGAAGCAAAACTTCCACATTAATATCATAAAAGTGGCAAAAGTGCACGATGTGGTGCACCATCTTTTTGGGTAACTTTTTAATCCGAAGAGAGAAAGTCCCCTCCCAGCCTCCCCTATGGGGATGGGTCAACGCAAGAGTTCCCCCTTTGGGGTTTTGGGGGACTTTAAGTATTTTAGCTTCGCTATGAATCTGAGAATTTATTTTATCATATTCCTTTTCGGGACGGTATTCATTGGCTGCAAGCAAGTGCGCAAAGCGGCCGATGTAATCGTGCAACCTACGGCCCGCGAAGTTTACGAACGCAACTTTTCAAAAAATGATTCGCTATTATTACTTTGGAAAAATGCTTTTGAAACCGCAAAACGCGACAGTATCCAAATCACGTTGCCATATTCCGAAAGCGGTGTTTTTTCCGAAGAAAATCTCAACGTTTATAGCTATAACATTCAACTGAAAGAAGGTGAACGGATTGTGGTTGAGGTTGAGAAACAGCCCGATTCCGCTTTGGTATTTGTTGACCTTTTTCAAGCGAAATCCGATTCCTTGAAATCTTTCAAACTTTTAAAATCTTCCGAAGACAAAAAAGCATTTCTTTCACAAGAAATTGAAGCCTCCGGTTTTTATAAAGTTATCGTCCAGCCACAAATGAAACTGCAATTTCCTTTTGTGCTGAAAATTTATACGGAACCTATCTATGCGTTTCCGGTGAGCGGAGCAAATAATAAAAACATTCAAAGTTTTTGGGCAGATCCGCGCGATGCGGGAAGCCGTTCCCACGAAGGTGTCGATATTTTTGCCGATCGTGGCACGCCCGTGGTTGCGGTTACTGATGGCATCATTACTTCGGCTGGCGAGCGCGGTCTCGGAGGAAAACAGGTTTGGCTCCGCGATGGACTTTTCGGAAAAACTATTTATTATGCACATTTGGACAGTATCTCGGTTTCAGAAGGGAAAAGGGTAAAGATTGGCGACACCCTTGGCTTTGTTGGCAATACGGGCAATGCAAAAACTACGGCGCCCCATCTTCACTTTGGAATTTATAAATCGAAAGGCGCCATAAACCCGTTATCGTTTATCAAAAAAACTGAAATACAGCCCAGTGAAAAAGCGTCGGCCATTGTAAAGGCGGTAAGTTTAAGAAACCGTGCAGATGTCTATAAAGGTCCTGCTTCGGTCTTTGAACAATTTGGAAGTCTGAAAAAGAACGATACCATCACAGTTTTGGGCAAAAACCAAAAGTGGTTCCACATTCAAACTGCGGACAGCCTAAAAGGTTATGTAAATGAAACCGTGATAAAACCGCTTCCTCCAAATTAACTTTTTTTTAGCCTTAAGAAAATCGCATAATGGTATCTTTAGAAGTCAATTCTAAAAAAACCGTTATGTCCTTCTTTTCAAAAATCAAACAGACTATAAGCTTAATGCAGGATATCGATCTGGATGCGCTGGGGAAACTTTCGCAAAAAGTAGATCTTTCTGAAATTATGAAAACCGTGGGCGAGCTCGACGATCGGCAACTTGCGGGTTTGATGCGGATGCTGAAACACAAAGGTGGAAAAAAAGGCCAGCACAAATTGCCGCCAATTGATGGCGATTTTTATGATATGGCGCTAAAACTCACTCCCCAACAACGCGAACTTCAGATAAAAGTGCGCAATTTTATGGAGGACGAAATAAAACCGATAGCAAATGAATACTGGAACAAAGCCGAATTTCCCTTTCAGATTATTCCAAAAATGGCGGAATTGAACATTTGCGGCCTTACCTATGAAGGCTACGGCACACCTTACGAAACCTACGTTATGGAAGGCATTATCGCGATGGAATTGGCGCGGGTCGATGTTTCCATTTCTACCTTTTTTGGAGTGCACAGTGGTTTGGCGATGGGTTCCATCTACATCTGCGGAAGCGAGGAGCAAAAACAGGAATGGCTACCAAAAATGGCGAAAATGGAGCTAATCGGTGCCTTCGGGCTTACTGAACCCGACGTGGGCTCTGCCGTAGCGGGAGGTTTGGGAACTACGTGCAGACAGGAAGGAGACGAATGGGTTTTAAACGGACAGAAAAAATGGATTGGGAATGCAACATTCGCAGACGTTACAATAATTTGGGCGCGTGACGAAGCTTCCGACCAAGTAAAGGGATTTTTGGTTAGAAAAGGAAATCCGGGTTTTAAGGCCGAAAAGATTGAAAACAAAATGGCGCTTCGCACGGTGCAAAACGCTTTGATTACCATGACGGATTGCCGAATTCCCGAAAGCGACCGACTTCAAAAATGTGATTCTTTTAAAGATACCGCCAAAGTACTGCGAATGACGCGGGCCGGAGTAGCTTGGCAGGCCGTGGGATGCGCAAGAGGTGCTTATGAAGCCGCGCTGAAATACACAAAAAAACGCGAACAGTTCGGAAAACCGATTGCCTCCTACCAATTGGTTCAAAACCATTTGGTCGAAATGGTTTCCAATCTCACGGCGATGCAGACTTTATGTTACCGTCTTTCCGAATTGCAGGATGAAGGCTTACTCACTGATGAACATGCGTCGCTCGCCAAAGTCTTTTGCAGTATGCGAACCCGCGATATAGTAAGCCAGGCCCGTGAAGTTATGGGCGGCAACGGAATTCTCTTGGAATACGACGTTGCCCGTTTTGTAGCCGATGCCGAAGCTATTTACAGTTACGAGGGCACCAAAGAAATCAATTCGTTGATAGTGGGTCGTGCAATTACTGGTTATAGTGCGTTTGTGTAAAAAAAAAGCCCCTCCCGACCTCCCCGAAGGGGAGGAGTAGTGCAAGAGTTCCCCCTTCGGGCCTGCCTGCCCGAGGCACGTAGGCAGGGGTTAGGGGGACTAAGGGGCTGGATTAGGAATTTGATTGTGGATAGCATCAATTTCCTTCAATATTTCTTTGGAAAGGGAAATGTTGATGCTCCCAATATTTTCTGAAAGTTGCGCGATGGAAGTGGCGCCAATAATTGGCGCGGTTACAAATTTCTTCTGAAGAATAAAAGCCAGTGCCATCTGTGCAAAACTCAAATTATGCTTTTTGGCGATTTCAAAATATTTCTCAGTGGCTTCCAATGCGGGTTTGCTGCTGTAACGGGTGTATTGTTTAAACTGATTTATGCGCGAATTTTCATCAGCGGTTCCGTTTAAATATTTTCCGCTGAGCGTTCCAAAGCCCAATGGCGAATACGGTAAATAGCCAATATTTTCCCGGTGAAGTATTTCACTCAAACCAATTTCATCTTTCCGATTTACCAAATTGTAGGGGTTTTGGACTGAAACAATTTTCAACTTTCCTTTCCGGGCTTCTTCCATACAGCGCATTACCCCAAATGGCGTTTCGTTTGAAAGTCCGATGTGGCGGATTTTTCCCGCTTTTACGAATTCTTCCAAATCATTTAAAACTTCAGCAAAATTATCGCTCCAACTTTCATCATCCTTATGGCTATAATCGCGCTGCCCGAAATAATTGGTGTTGCGCTCCGGCCAATGCAACTGGTACAAATCGATATAATTTGTTTGCAAACGTTTCAGACTTTTGTGAATCGCATCTTCCAAAGATTTTTTGCTGAAATCCAACGGTTGGCGAATGTGGTCCATTGAACGGCTGGGCCCGGCAATTTTGGTGGCCAAAACCAGCTCTTCCCTATTTTTCCGTTTCGCAAACCATTTGCCGATGTAAGTTTCCGTTCTTCCCTGCGTTTTTGGGTTTGCGGGAACGGGATACATTTCGGCACAGTCTATGAAATTGATGCCTTTTTCAATGGCGAAATCAAGTTGTTCCTGGGCTTCGGCTTCGGTGTTTTGCTGGCCCCAAGTCATGGTGCCAAGGCAGAGTTTGCTGATTTTTAAATCTGTATTTGGGAGGGTTGTGTATTTCATTTTACGTTTTTGAAAAGACCTAACAGGTTTTAAAAACCTGTTAGGTCTTAGTTCATGAGATTCCTCGCTATGCTCGGAATTCGAGTTCCACCAAATGCGGGCAATGGTCACTGTGCATGGCATCGGGCAGGATTACGGCGCGTTTTAGGTTATCCAATAACGGTTCCGAGACCAAATTGTAATCTATCCGCCAACCTTTGTTATTGTTTCGGGCATTGGCGCGATAGCTCCACCAAGTATAATTGTGCGGTTCCTTGTTGAAATGACGAAAACTATCAATAAACCCACTTTTCATAAATCCGTCCAGCCATTTCCGTTCAACAGGTAAAAAACCGGAAACATTTTTATTTCTTACGGGATCGTGTATATCTATTGCTTCGTGACAGATGTTGTAATCGCCACAGATTACCAAGTTTGGAATTTCCTTTTTCAGATTGTCAATATATTTCTGAAAATCGGCCATATAGGTAAGTTTGTGTTCCAAACGGTCAAGGTTTGTGCCGCTGGGCAAATACAAGCTCATCACCGAAACATCGTCAAAATCTACGCGGATGTTTCTTCCTTCGGCGTCCATATATTCAATGCCGGTGCCGTATTCTATATGGTTCGGTTTTATTTTTGAAAGGATCGCCACTCCACTGTAACCCTTTTTTACGGCACTGTACCAATAATGATAGGGGTAACCTGCTTTTTCAATTTCCTCGATTTCCACTTGGTCAAAATTGGCTTTTGTTTCCTGAAGGCAGATAACATCTGGGTTTGCGGCTTTCAGCCAATCGATAAAACCTTTACGCATCGCGGCGCGGATTCCGTTTACGTTGTATGAGATTATTTTCAAAATTAAAGTCTTTTTTCTCTGCGGTTCTCTGCGCATTTCTCAGTGCAACTCTGCGTTATAGCTATTTCACAGAGTTTCGCAGAAAACCACGGAGTTACACAGAGGATTTGCATTTGCTAAAGTAAATAAGATTGTATTTTTACGCTAACCATTTCCAAAAAGGTTATCAAAAAATATCCGACAAAATAAAAACCCAAGTGTTTAGTTTTATAGTTGATGAAGTTATACCTGTTAGTTTTTTTCCTTTTTATTGCGGCCATTGGCCATACGCAGGATATTTCTTCAAACTATAAAGAGAGGAAGGTTGCGGTGAAAGATACCGTGATTTTGGACAGCTTGGGCATTAATCCGAAACGGTTCGCAATACTGGACAAAGATGGAAATTCGCCAAACCCTTTCAGTTATAGAATAGATTTCAAAAAAGGAATCATAATTTTTACCGAAGAATTGCAGCAACAGCAGGATTCGCTTACCATTCAATATTTGCAGTATCCGGAATTTTTAACGCGGGAATATTTCGCCCTCGACCCAAAAATTATTGTTGAAAATACGGGGCAAATCGATAAGCTGTACTCTTTGGACGAAAGTACCAATAAAAGCACATTTACCCCTTTTGATGGGTTGAATACTTCGGGGAGTATTTCGCGCGGCATTACCATTGGGAACAATCAAAATGCAGTGGTGAACAGCGAACTTGACCTTCAGATTACAGGAAAGTTGAGCGAGAAAGTTTCCATTCGGGCATCGATTCAGGATGCCAATATCCCCACGCAGGAAGGCGGCTACTCCCAAAGTTTGAATGAATTTGACCAGATTTTTATCGAACTTTTTGGCGAAAACTGGAACATCCGCGCTGGCGATATTGACTTGCAGAACAGCAATAGTTATTTCGGCCGATTTACAAAAAAAGTACAGGGAATCTCGCTTGGCGGAACTTTTAACAACGAAGACGGTTCCAAAATTTCAGCTTTTGCTTCGGGAGCTCTGGTTCGCGGTGTTTTTTCGAAAAGTGAATTTATTGGGCAGGAAGGTAATCAAGGGCCCTATAAATTGGTCGGTCCCAATGGCGAACTTTATATTTTGGTGGTTTCGGGAAGCGAGCGGGTTTACGTTAACGGACTGCTTTTGCAGCGAGGAGAAAACGAAGATTATGTAATTGATTATAACGCTGGGGAAATAAAATTCAACCCGACGTATCCGATAACCAGCAATATGCGCATTTCGGTAGAATATCAATATACCGATAGAAGTTACACGCGTTTCATCGGCTACGGCGGCGGGAATTATATCAGTGAAAACCTTGATTTAGGCGTATATGTTTATTCTGAAAACGACGCAAAAAACCAACCTTTGCAACAAAATCTCACCGAAGAACAGGTGGCTATTTTACAGGCCGCCGGCGATGATAAGGATTTGATGACAGCTCCGTCGGCCGTGCCCGATACGTATTCCGAAAACAAAATTCTCTATAAAAAGGAAATCATCAATGGAGAGGAAGTTTTCGTGTTTTCAAGCAATCCAGAGGATGAACTTTTCAGCGTGCGGTTTTCATTGGTGGGTCCCAATAACGGCGATTATGTAATTAGTGAGACCAACGCCATCAGCCGAATTTTTGAATATGTAGCGCCTGTAGATGGTATTCCGCAGGGCAATTATGCGCCGGTTATTCGGCTGAACGCTCCCGTAAAATTGCAGGTGGGCGGTGTGAACGGAAGCTTTCACCCTTCGGAAAAGACGCGTATCGATTTTGAGGTTGCGGGCAGCCAAAACGACCTCAACCTTTTTAGCGATATTGACGATAATAATAACGATGGTTTCGCGGGAAGATTGGCTTTTAAACAACGGTTGCTGACCACGGCCGATACCTTAAAAATTGACGGTTTCGGCTCGTTGGATTTCGTTCAAAAAGACTTTAGAACCATCGAAAGACTTTACAATATTGAATTCAACCGCGATTGGAACCTTATCAACCCGATGGGCAACCAAAGTTTTGTAATATCGGGCGTAGAAGTCTCACACCCGAAAATTGGTGGTGGGCGCTATGAATTCCAAAATTTGAATTATTCTGAAAATTTCAACGGTACGCGGCACGTGATTTCTTCAGCAATAAAACTTAAAAACTTGCGATTGCAGACCTACGGGAGCTTTCTGAACAGCAAAGCCGATTCCATTTCCTCCAAATTTATCAGACTGAACAACACGACTACCTATTCTTTTGAAAAAGCTTGGGTGGGCGGCAAAGTGGCTATGGAAGACAACCAGATTAAGGATGTTTCCCGCGATAGCATTTCGCCCATAAGTCAAAAATTTGCGGCATTCGAGGCTTTTTCGGGCATTGGCGACAGTACGAAGGTTTTTGTGGAAGCGGGCTATCAGTTTCGGGTGAATGACAGCGTTCGGAACAATATGCTGCAAAAGGTAAATTCATCGAACACCTATTATTTAAAATCACGACTTATAAATACTGAGAACACGCAGCTTTCGGCCTTTGCAAATTACAGAACGCTGAAATACGAACCCAATTCGGGAACGGGTATTGACCCAAACGATACGCTGCCCGTAACCATCGACAAGCGGGAGACCGAACGTTCGCTCAACTCGCGCATTATTTATAACCAAGCACTTTTTGACGGCGGAATTCGTTTAAATACGGCTTTGGAGTCCAACAATGGGGTAATTCCGCAGCAGGAATTTACCTATGTAAAAACCGAGCCGGGGCAGGGCGTTTACACTTGGATTGATTATAACAACAACGGCATTCAGGAATTGGAGGAATTTGAAGTGGCGCAGTTTCAGGACCAAGCCGAATATATTCGGGTGTTGCTTCCCAATCAGGTTTTTATAAAGATTCGGCAGAATAAGTTCAGTCAAATCCTTACGCTGAATCCGCAAAACTGGTCGAATAAAGAAGGGTTCAAAAAGGTACTTTCACATTTTTACAATCAGACTTCCTATGTTTTGGACCGAAAAGTAAAGCGGAAAAACGACGGTTTCAACATCAATCCGTTTGAAGATGGCGGCGATGACCAATTGGGATTGACGTTGAATTTTCGCAATGCTTTATTTTTCAATCGAGGAAAACAGCATTTCACTACGAGTTATACTTTTATTTCTACTTCGGCGGATAATTTACTCGCCGTTGGTTTGCAACGAAATAATCTGAAAAGTCACCAACTCAACTTCAACCATAAATTTTGGAAAAGCTGGCTGTTGAATTTAAAGGGCGCAACCGGCAGCAATGAAAGCCTTTCGGAAAATTTTGCGAATAGAAATTACCGTCTCGATTCCTATGAATTCAATCCAAAAATTTCCTATTTATTGAGCCAGCAAACGCGATTTGATGTTTTTTATGAATTTGCAAACCAAGACAACCAATTGGGCGAGATGGAAAAGTTGAACCAGCAAACAGTAGGTTTTTCTTTCGCCTATACCAATGCCGAAAAAGTTTCAATAAATGGGGAATTCAATTATATCGACAATAAGTTTGAGGGCAGTCCTTTTTCGCCTGTGGCCTACCAAATGTTGGAAGGCTTGCAGCCGGGCACCAACTATACGTGGCGCTTGCTTTTTCAGAAACGGATCACGAAATATTTGGATGCCAATCTTTCCTATTTCGGCAGAAAAAGCGAAACTACCAAAACGGTCCATACGGGCAGTATTCAGTTGCGGGCGTATTTTTAATTTTTGTATCTTCATAAATCATTTAAAACCGATTTTATGTTAAAACCGATTCTTGTATTCTTTTCGGCTATAATTCTTTCCTGTGGTTCCACGAAAAAGCAAACCCAGAATACTTCGGCAGAAGGAACAACTTCCACGGAAGAAACAGTTGACCCACAAAAATTAATGGCGGAGGGTTATATGTTGGGGACAATTGTATATTCCGACAAGGAAGGCGACTGCCCGTACACGATACAGATGCCGGGCGATAAAATGGAATTTTACTATTTGGATCCCATCAATTTGGAGGAAAAATTTAAAGTGGACGGACAGAAAGTATGGATAAAATTTAACGGCTTACGAAGAATGAACCGATGTGATAAAGCAACCCCCGCAGAAATAGTTGACATAAAAAAAGGAGGATAACCAAATATCCTCCTCCTTCAAAATATAGAATTAACCACTTAAAAAAATTATTCGGAAAGCCAGTTTTTATACGAAATGGTTTCCTTCATTTTTTCTGAAATCGCTGCAATAGAGATTCGTTCCTGTTCCATCGTGTCGCGATAGCGAATCGTTACGGTATTGTCTTCAATAGTTTGATGGTCCACGGTAATGCAGAATGGCGTTCCAGCTGCGTCTTGGCGACGGTAGCGTCTTCCCACGGCATCTTTTTCGTCATAGATTACGTTGTAATCCCATTGCAGATCGTCAATTATTTTTTGGGCAATTTCGGGCAGACCGTCCTTTTTCACCAAAGGTAAAACGGCAGCTTTTACGGGTGCCAATATTGCCGGAAGTTTCAAAACGGTACGCACGCTTCCGTCTTCCAAAGTTTCATCCTGTAGCGAATTGCTCAAAACGGCGAGGAACATCCTGTCCAGACCGATGGAGGTTTCAACCACATACGGAACATAACTTTCATTTAATTCTGGATCAAAGAATTGCAGTTTTTTTCCAGAGAATTTTTCGTGTGCCTTTAAGTCGAAATCGGTGCGGGAATGGATGCCCTCCAATTCCTTAAAGCCGAAAGGAAAGTTGAATTCAATATCTGCCGCGGCATTGGCGTAATGTGCCAGTTTTTCGTGGTCGTGGAAACGGTAGTTTTCTTCGCCCATACCTAACGAAAGGTGCCACTTTAATCGGGTTTCCTTCCAGTATTCGTACCATTTCAGCTCTTCGCCCGGACGTACAAAAAATTGCATCTCCATCTGTTCAAACTCACGCATACGGAAGATAAACTGTCGCGCAACAATTTCGTTACGGAAGGCTTTCCCTGTTTGTGCGATTCCGAAAGGAATTTTCATCCTGCCGCTTTTTTGCACGTTCAGAAAGTTCACGAAAATACCTTGGGCGGTTTCCGGGCGGAGGTAAAGGTCCATGGCACTTTCGGCGGAAGCGCCCAGTTTGGTGCCAAACATTAAATTGAACTGTCGCACCTCGGTCCAGTTTTTTGAACCGGTTTCGGGATCGGCAATTCCAAGTTCTTCGATCAAAGCCTTTACATCTGCCAAGTCTTCCTTTTCAAGCGAACGGGCCAGGCGTTCCAAAACGGTGCGCTGTTCCTCAAGATAGCGAACTACACGGGGATTTGTAGTAATAAACTGCGCTTCGTCAAAGCTATCGCCAAAACGGCCTTTGGCTTTTTCAATTTCCTTTTGGGCTTTTTGGTTCAGCTTTTCGGCGTAATCTTCAATAAGCACATCGGCGCGGTAGCGTTTTTTGGAATCCTTGTTGTCAATCAACGGGTCGTTGAAAGCATCAACGTGGCCGGAAGCCTTCCAGGTTGTGGGGTGCATCAGGATTGCGGCATCGATACCCACAATATTTTGGTGCATATAGACCATGCTGCGCCACCAGTATTCGCGAATGTTTTTCTTGAGTTCTACACCATTTTGGGCGTAATCATAAACCGCGCTGAGGCCGTCGTAGATTTCGCTGGATGCGAAAATATAGCCGTACTCCTTTGCGTGGGAGACTACTTTCTTAAATTGATCGTCGTTGTTTGCCATAGAGCGCAAAAGTATGAAAAGCCCCCTAACCCCCAAAGGGGTAACTAAAAAAAGAACCCCGAAATATTTTAATTTATCGGGGTTCTTTTTAGCGATAAGCTTGTAATTCCCCCTTTGGGGGCATGGGCTTATTTAAGCTCCATAGTAGTAGTTGCGATTTGGTTCGGGCCATCAAAAAGATTGAGGGTATATCTTCCTTCCACAAGATCGGCCTCGGAAGCATTTACGAGAATACAAACATCAAGTTCTTCATTTTCATAAAAAACGTTTGTTGAAGCACTGTAGTTTAGGTTTTTGTCTTCAAATTGTTTCACGGTATTGTCGCCCATCATTTTGTTTTTTGGGTTTATAACCTGTACGTAAAGAATTCTATCCCCTTTTTGGGCAATAGCATTTGGAGCTAACGTAAAACAAGCTCTAATTTTGTCGGCACGGCTTGCGCGTTTTGTATCTACAACCTTTCCGTTATTTCTAATAATAACAGCTTCTCCACGTAAATCCGTAGCCTTAACAATGGAACCTTTTTTAATGGTTTCGGTCATCGCCATATTTTCTTGGCTTACGGAATCCACCACCATTCTGGTATTAGTTAGTTCAGTAGAAGTACTGTCGCGTTCCATGGCAAGTTGCTTGTTCGCGGCTATCAAACTATCCGCACGTTTAAAAAGCATAGTGCGTTCTTGTTTTAGCCTGCCCACTTCAGCTTTGTACCTTTCAATCAAGCCAATATTTGCCTTTGCGTCCTTTACAGAATCCAAAAGAACCGTAATTCTTTCCCTGGCGGCGAGCAAATCTTTATCCTTGAGTTCATTATCCTTGATTACTTCGTCATAATTAGCAATTAAGCCCTCTAATTCCTGCTCGATGTCTGCTTTTTGTGTTTCAAGATTTGAAATCGTAGATTTATTGTCGTTGAACAATGTTACGGTATAAACCGCCAAGGCAATAAGCAAAACCGAAAGAACCCCGATGAGGATCTTGAATTTACCACTATTGTTTTCGTTTTCAGTACTCATAATTAATAAGTTAAGTTTAGGTGGTAAAAGTAGGTAGGTATTTCTTTAACAAACGTTTACAAAATGGTAAAAATTCTTAAAATATGTTAAATCTTCTTTTTCCCAAAGTATGTGCTGGCTGTAAGGGCCAACTTCTCATGGGAGAATCGGTGCTCTGTTTGGAATGTATTCATTCACTTCCCATGGCTTCCTTTCACAAAACGGAAAGTGACATGCTGAAGGATAAATTCTATGGAAGATTTCTGGTAAAAAATGCAACGGCGTTAATTTATTTTCAGAAAAGAGGGCTAACACAGGAATTGTTGCACAATTTAAAATATCGCGGAAAAAAGGAAATAAGTTCATTCTTCGGGAAATGGCTGGGCGCGGAATTGGCAGAAAACCATCATTACAAAGCGATAGAAATGGTAATCCCTGTTCCTTTGCACCAGCAAAAGTTGAAGAAACGGGGCTTTAACCAAGTGGAAGGATTCGGAAAGGAAATTGCTTTGGCTTTAAATGTTCCATATCGGGATGATATTTTGATAAAAATCTCCAAAACGGGTTCCCAGGTTTTCAAAACACGAATCCTGCGTTTTGAGGCGGAAGAGGTTTTTTCTATTCAAAACCTGGAAGCCATAAAGAACAAGCACGTGCTGCTGGTTGACGATATAATAACCACGGGAGCCACGCTGGAAAAATGTGCGCTGCAACTCTTGAAAGGTAAAAACGTATGCGTCAGCATTGCTACGATTGCAGTTGCGTAAAAGTTAATGGTTAATGGTTAATAGTTATTTGTTATTGATTAATTTTGAAACTTTCCCATTGGCAACAACTTTTAACAAATAACAATTAACGCTTTTGAAACACCGCCTCCTTTATATACCCATCGCATTTCTGTTTATGCTATCTTTTGTGGACTGTGCAAAAAAAGGAACGCCCTCGGGCGGGCCGAGGGATACCATTCCGCCCATAATCGTTAGGAGCAGCCCCGAAAATTACAGTACAAATTTTACGGGAGATGAAATTGAAATCCGTTTTGATGAATATATAAAGCTGAAAGATTTAAACAAGGAGCTCATCATTTCCCCACCGATGAAATATACGCCCGTCATCACGCCGCTCAGCACTTCAAAAACCCTGAAGATTAAATTGATAGACACTTTAAAGCCGAGCACAACCTATTCCTTCAATTTTGGGAAGAGCATTGTGGACAATAATGAAGGAAACCAGTTTGAGTATTTTAAATATGTTTTTTCCACGGGAAGTTATATCGATAGCTTAAAACTTTCCGGAACTGTTAAGGATGCCGAGCTCATAGCCCCCGAAATTCCCACAACCGTAATGCTTTATGAGGTGAACGAAACATTTAATGATTCATTGGTTTATTCCGAAAAGCCAACGTATATAACCGTTACAAAAGACAGCACGGGCACGTTTGAATTGACCAATTTAAAGGAAGGGAACTATTTGTTGCTCGCTTTAAAAGAAAAAAATAATGACTACACTTTTCAACCGAAAAACGATAAGATTGGGTTTGTAAACGAAATGATCACCGTGCCTTCAGATTCCACATATTCATTGACCCTTTTTAAGGAAACCCCCGACTACAAAGTAGCGCGGCCCAGTCAGGTTGGCAGAAACCACATTGTTTTTGGTTATGAGGGACGCGCAGATAGTTTAAACATCGAAGTGCTTTCCGAAGTTCCGCAGGATTTTGTTTCCACAATTTTTAAGGACGAAAAGAAGGACACGCTCCACTATTGGTTTAAGCCTGCCATTGAAGCCGATTCGTTGGTTTTTAAGATTGCGAATGGAAATATAATTGATACCGCCACAGTAAGAATGCGCGAACTTTATAAAGATTCGCTGAATATTTCGGCAATAAAAACGGGTGTTTTAAAATTGAAGGACACCTTTAAACTCCGCGCCAACACACCATTCGTTTCTTTCGATGCCGAAAAATTTCAGGTAATGGCAAAGGATTCTTCCCTAATTGAACCTACGGTAAAACTAAACAGCGAGTACAACTGGGCCGAAGTTTTCTTTCCAAAAACCGAAGACCAAAGCTATCAGATAAAGGTCTTTCCGGGGGCACTGACCGATTTTTTTGAGAAGACGAATGACACCCTTCAATTTAGTATAAACACAAGACTTGCTTCAGACTACGGAACACTGAATCTTACCTTAATAAACGTAGATCGTTTCCCTATTATAGTGCAAATGGTTGATAAAAAGTACAATGTTGTGGCGGAAGAATTTCTATCCGAAAACAAAACTGTGTTTTTTGACGAACTTTCTCCCGACAAATATTTCCTTAGAATTATTTATGACGACAATCAAAACGGCAAATGGGACACCGGCAGCTTCCTAAACCGAAAGGAACCCGAAAAAATAATCTATTACCCAAAACAAATTGAAGTGCGCGCCAATTGGAGCTTGAATGAAACTTTTACGTTAAAGTAAACTTATCGCGATCATTCAAAAACTGCAAATGCTTCCGGTTGCTCTCAATGTGCTCCTTGGATAAAGTTACCGTTTCAATAAACTCATCAAAAGCGGAAGGGGAAACCTGTTTTCCCAAAACGTCATAAACCGCCGAATGGCCTACATATTCGTGGTCATTGCCGTCAAAACCCACGCGGTTTACGCCCACGCAGTAGCTCATATTTTCAATGGCCCGTGCACGAAGCAGCGTATCCCAAGCAACGGTACGCACTTTTGGCCAGTTGGCTACATAAATTAAAACGTCATAATCTTCGGTATTTCTGGACCATACAGGGAAACGCAGATCGTAACAAATGAGCGGGCAGATTTTCCAGCCTTTGTAATTTACGATTAAACGCTCCTTACCTGCGGTGTATGTTTCATTTTCCTTTGCCAAGGTGAAGGTGTGCTTTTTGTCGTATTTTTCATAAGTGCCATCGGGCAAAACGAAAAAGAGGCGATTGTAGAATTTGTCATTTTCTGAAATAATCACGCTGCCGGTAATGGCGCAGTTGTGTTTCCGGGCTTCGGAAATCATCCAGTTTAAACTGTCGCCATCATTGGGTTCGGCAAGTTTTTTGGCATTCATCGAAAATCCGGTAGTGAACATTTCTGGCAGGACTATCAAATCTGTTTCCCCTTCAAAGGTTTGGAATTTCTTTGAAAACAATTCCCTATTGGCCGATGCGTTTTCCCAAATTAGTTCACTTTGAACAAGCGTTATTTTTAAATCGGTTTTCATTTTTTTCTTTTAAAAGTACGGTTTCCTTTTAATACCAACATACAAAATAATCCTATAATTCGCGAAGGATTTTTGCAGCTTCCGCAAGCGTTTCATCGGTTTTGGCAAAGCAAACCCGAATCTGTTTAAAATCTTTTCTGCCTTCGTTGAAAACAGAAGTGGGAATGGTCGCAATCTTGTGTTCCTTCGTAAGCCTTTCCGCGAAAGCGATATCGTTTTCATTTGAAATTTCTGAAAAATCAAGCATCTGAAAATACGTGCCTTTTGATGGAACAATTTTGAAATTGGAACCTTCCATTAAATGCAGAAAAAAATCGCGCTTTTGCTGATAAAAATCCGAGAGTTTTAAATAATGGCTTTCGTCTTTCAAATAAGTGGCCAATGCTTTTTGGATGGGGTGATTCACACAAAACACAACAAATTGATGCACTTTTTGAAATTCTTGCATCAACTTCTCAGGAGCGGCGCAATAGCCCATTTTCCAGCCCGTATTGTGAAATGTTTTGCCGAAGGAAGCCGTTACAAAACTTCGCTCCGCCAAGGCTTCAAATCTCGATGCACTTTGATGCACCTTGCCGTCAAAAATGATGTGTTCGTAAACTTCATCGCTTAAAATCAACAAATTGTTTTTTTCTGCCAAATCTTGTAATTCGAGCATATCATCTTTTGAAAATAGCATCCCACTCGGATTGTGTGGCGAGTTGATGATAATCATTTTCGTTTTGGAAGAAATGTTATCCGCAACTTGCTGCCAATCCACACTATAAAAAGGAGGTTTAAGTTGAATTGGGACAATCTTTCCGCCGAACAATTCCACTGTTGGCGCGTAACAATCATAAGCTGGGGTGAAAATAATCACTTCATCCCCTTTGCTAATTGTAGCCGCGATTATTGTGAAAATAGCTTGCGTTGCACCAGCGGTAATCGTGATTTCGATTTCGGGATTGTAAAAACGATCGTGGAGGGTTTCGATTTTCTTTGAAATTTCCATCCGAAGCTCAAAATCGCCGGGCATTGGGGCATATTGGTTAAAACCATCGCTCATTGCTTGGTCCACCAAGGCGTTTAAAGCGGGGTCGCTTGGAAAGTTTGGAAATCCCTGTGAGAGGTTTAAGGCGTTATGTTCTGCTGCCATTTTGCTCATTTTGGCGAAAATGGAGGTTTCAATATTGGGTAATTTTGAGTTAATCATTCTGTCCGGTATTTATATACACCAAAATATCGTTGATGCATTTGTTGAGGTTGTTCTTTATTTCGTTGGTCCAAAACCGAAACACGGTATAGCCCATTTCTTCGAGTTGTTTGTTCACTTCGCGGTCGCGCTGCATATTTCGTTCTATTTTTGGAATCCAAAAACCGCGGTTACTTTTTAAAGTTTTCTTTCTTTCGGGCCAATTGTAGCCGTGCCAAAACTCACCGTCGATAAAAATGGCAAGTTTGTATTTTCGGATGGAAACATCGGGTTTTCCCGGGAGTTTTTTGCTATCCACGCGATAACGGATGCCTTTCTTCCAAAGCGCTTTTCTAAAAAGCAATTCCGGCTTGGTATTCTTCCCACGAATTTTGCCCATCATTTTTGAACGCTTTTTCGTGGTGTAGAAGCCGGATTCTTCATTGAATCTTGGGACTTTTATTTTGTTATCTTCGTAATTCATAGCAATTGATACAAATTATGAATAATCTTGGCGAATCGAAAAATAAATACGTAGATTTTGTAAGTGATGAACACTTGTTAAAATGTATTTCTAATTTACACAATTCATATTTATCGGCTAAAAGAGAATTTACCAAAGAGAAATTTTACAACAATAAAGTTGATATTTTCAAATTAACATTCGATTCGAGATTTAATGAGCTTTCTGAAGAAGAGCTTATAAAACTTGAAATGTCCAGACAGATTGATAAATCTGTAAATAACGCAATCGGCACATTTCACGAAGAGGTTTTGGGCGGAGTTGAAGGTTTCAGCAGTGGCAGATTTCTTGGTTATGATTTAAAAGCGAATGATGATTCACTCTTCGCGGAAATCAAAAATAAGCATAACACGATGAACAGCAGTTCTGCCGAAAGTGCGTTTCAAAAGCTCGCCAGGTTTGCGGATGACAATAAAAATTCAAGGTGTTATTTGGTGCAGATATTGGCGAAAAAAAGTTTTTGCAAAAAATGGGAAGCGATTATTAACGGAAAGGAATACAGCCATAGCAGGGTCTATATAATTTCTGGCGACCAATTTTATGATTTGGTTACAGGAAAGAAAAATGCTTTATACAATTTGTATAAATCACTTCCGAAAGCAGTAAGTGATTTTTTAAGGAGTATTTCCGAAGAAAAATTAAATGAAAACAATATTCTTTCTGAAATTTCCAAAAGCGCGAAAGATAACACTAGAACGATTTTAGATGAAATTACTTTTGAAAATTTCCTTTATTATGATGGTTTCGATGATTTATAACAATTAAATCGCTTCAACTTTTTCGCTAATTTTTGTTTTTTCGGCCAAATGGACACTATTTAAAAACCGCACAATAGAATACCCAATTTCCTTAGCCAAATTGACCGGAACTGCATTCCCTATCTGTTTATATTGTTGGGAAACAGAACCTTCAAATTTCCAATCATCGGGAAAAGTTTGAATCCGTGCATACTCGCGTACTGTGAAAGGCCTTGTTTCGTCGGGGTGGCAACGTTCCGTTTGTTTTTGCGCAGGGCTGCAAGTTAAAGTCAAACAGGGTTCGTCCCAGCCAATCCTGCGTGCCATCCCCGTTTTTCCTCCGCCTAAGAAGAAACTTTTCTGCATATATTCCTTTTGGATGTCCAAGGGCAAATCTCTCCAATACCCTTTCGGCGGAACCAAATCGAGGACCTCCTTTTTATGCTGTGGATATTTTGCTCCTTTAGATTTCGGCACATTTGTATTGAACAATTTTCCTTTTTTCAACGCATCCTTCAAATTGTAGATTTCGGAATAGGGTTTTGGATATTGGTACTCAACATCAATATCTTTTCGAATACCCACTAAAATCAATCTCTCGCGTTTTTGGGGAACTTTATAATTAATCGCTTTTAACACCCTAACAGGAGTAACAACGTTATAACCGATTTCGTCTAAAATGGAAATCATCCCTTCCAAAGTTTTTCCTTTGTCATGGCTTAAAAGTCCACGAACATTTTCCCCAATGCAAATCTTCGGCTTTGTTTCTTTGACCACACGTGCAAATTCATAAAAAAGTGTGCCGCGTGCATCTTCCAAGCCTAATTTTTTCCCCGCATAACTAAAGGCCTGGCAAGGAAATCCGCCGGTAACTACATCGATATTATTAAATTCAGAAAAATCCATTTCCCGAATATCTCCTTCCAACACATTCCAGTTTGGACGGTTTTTTAGCAGAGTTTGGCATGCCCATTTGTCAATTTCATTTAATGCTCTGCATTTTAAACCTGCCTGTTCCATTCCAATAGCAAGACCCCCGGCACCCGCAAATAGTTCTAAAACAGAAAAGTCCTGAAGCGGTTCAACAAAATTACCTTCATCAACTTTGTCAAAATACGATTTGAATTCTGGAAAAATTTCCAACTGCTCCTTTTTATAAACCCTATAATTACTCATAGGCTCACGGACGGCTTCAAGTTTTCCGTCGTTATCCCATCGACGAAGAGTTTCTGGGTTTTTTCCTAAAATTTCAGCAGCTTCTGAAACAGAATAATATTCTTTTATAACCATGTTACGCAACCTTATATATGGTTACAAATATAGTTTTTTAAGTTTAATCGGAATTTATTTCCGATTAGAAAATTTTGAAACTTATTCACAACAAAAAAACCCTCACATTAGAGCAAGGGTTTTAGTTAAAAAAGTATGAGATTCCCGCCTTCGCGGGAATTCATTAATATCTATAATACTCAGGCTTAAACGGCCCCTCAACAGTAACGCCAATGTATTCGGCTTGTTCTTCAGTAAGCTCGGTAAGTTCAACCCCGATTTTCTCAAGGTGAAGTTTCGCTACCTTTTCATCCAAATGCTTTGGAAGCATATAAACTTCATTTTCGTAGTTTTCGCCATTTTTCCAAAGCTCTATCTGTGCCAAAGTCTGGTTGGTAAAACTGTTGCTCATCACAAAACTTGGGTGACCCGTTGCACAGCCAAGGTTTACCAATCGGCCTTCGGCCAAAAGGATAATGTCCTTTCCGTTGATGGTGTATTTATCAACCTGTGGCTTAATTTCAACGTGGGTGTTGCCGTGGTTTTTCTTCAACCAAGCAACGGCAATCTCATTGTCAAAATGCCCAATGTTACAAACGATGGTTTTGTCTTTCATCGCTTCAAAATGCTCTCCGCGAACAATGTCTTTGTTTCCTGTTGTTGTAATTACAATATCAGCATTGCCAACAACGGTTTCCAATTTTTTCACTTCAAACCCGTCCATTGCAGCTTGTAGCGCACAAATTGGGTCAATTTCGGTAACGGCAACAATACTTCCCGCACCTTTAAACGAAGCGGCAGTTCCTTTACCCACATCACCATAACCGCAAACAACCACACGTTTTCCTGCCATCATAATGTCAGTAGCACGGCGGATTGCATCCACGGCACTTTCGCGGCACCCGTATTTGTTATCGAATTTACTTTTGGTAACGCTATCGTTAATGTTGATAGCCGGCATTGGCAAGGTTCCTTTTTTCACGCGCTCGTAAAGACGGTGAACACCAGTGGTAGTTTCTTCAGAAATACCTTTTACGCCAGCGGCAAGCTCTGGGTATTTGTCCAAGACCATATTGGTTAAATCGCCTCCATCATCAAGGATCATATTTAACGGTTTGCGGTCCTCGCCAAAGAAAAGCGTTTGCTCAATGCACCAGTCAAATTCCTCCTCGGTCATCCCCTTCCAAGCATAGACCGGAATTCCAGCAGCAGCAATTGCGGCGGCAGCGTGGTCTTGGGTGGAGAAAATGTTGCAAGAGCTCCAAGTAACTTCGGCCCCCAATGCAACTAAAGTTTCAATAAGCACCGCGGTTTGAATGGTCATATGAAGACATCCCGCAATGCGCGCACCTTTCAAAGGCTGCTCGTCTCCGTATTCTTCACGCAAACTCATAAGCCCCGGCATTTCCGCTTCGGCAAGCTCAATTTCTTTTCTTCCCCAGTCTGCCAGGGAAATATCTTTTACTTTAAACGCCGTGTAAGGCACAGTTTTCGTTGACATATTTGTTATATTTATACCCTTAAAAGCGGGCATTTGTTAAAAATAATTTCTGTTTTTCAGTCCGCAAAAGTACACAATATCCTTTAAAAGTTTATGCCACTTTACAAAACTATAACAGTAAATCCCCACACTAAAGTCTTCATTTGGAAGATTGAAGAGTCTTTTGAAGCACTTTCCGAAGGAATCCAACTTACCCCAAATTGCGCCAATCGTGTAAACAATATGAAAAGCGACCTGCACCGTCGCGGGTTTATGAGCATTCGGCATTTGATGGCCCTGGAAGGATATACGGACCAGGATTTGTATTACGATGAAAACGGAAAACCGCATTTAACGGGCGATAAGCATATTTCCATTACCCATTCCTTCATCTTTGCGGCGATAATCATTAGCGATATTGAAGTGGGAATAGACATTGAAAAGCAGCGCAATAAAATCCTGAAAATAGCGCACAAATTCACTCCAATCGAAGAATACCGCACCATCGCCAATGAAGACGCCCTGATGCGAAAACTGACAATTGTTTGGTGTGCGAAGGAATCACTTTATAAAAGTTTTGCCGAAAAAGGCGTGAGCTTTTTGGAACATATTTATGTGGAAGACTTTAGGCTCGACGACACCAAAACCACTGCTACCGTGACTTACGAGGACAAGGAGCAAACGTACGATGTGGATTTTCTGGAGTTTGAGGAATTCACTTGTGCCTATGCGCTTATTTCTGAAAAATAGCAGATGGAAGACATTTTTTATAAAAATCTTCTGAAATCGATATCCGAAAAGGAAAGGCAACTTGCCATTTTGATTGACCCCGATAAATTCAACAGTTCTGAAACCGATTCTTTTCTGAAAAAAATTCCGAAGCAAACCACCCATCTTTTTGTGGGCGGAAGCACCGTTGCCAATGGCGAAACCGAAGCAACCGTAAAAGCGTTGAAAGCTGAAACAAATCTGCCAATCTTTCTATTTCCGGGCGACTGGTCGCATATTACGCCCTTTGCCGATGCGCTTTTGTTTTTAACATTGCTTTCTGGGCGGAATGCGGAATATTTGGTGGGTCAGCAGATAAAGTCCATTTCAAAATTGAAAAATAGTTCTTTGGAAATTATTTCCACAGGTTACATTTTGATTGATGGCGGCAATGATTCGGCAGTTTCAAAAGTGACGAATACGGAACCGCTTCCGCAGGAAAATATTGAAAACATTGTGCATACGGCATTGGCAGGCCAATTTATGGGGGCGAAAATTATTTATTTGGAAGCGGGTAGCGGCGCAAAATTTCCCGTAAAACCCGAAATCATTTCCGAAGTAAAAAAAGCTATCAACATCCCTTTAATAGTTGGCGGCGGAATAAAAACCGAAGCACAAAACAATACCGCTTACGAAGCTGGAGCGGATATGGTTGTGATGGGAACGGCGTTTGAACATCCCACCCCGGCCCTCCCTTCGAAGGGAGGGGGCAATTCCCCCTTTGAAGGGGGTTAGGGGGATGTTAATCTTAAATTAAAATTAATATACTATGAAAATTTCAGTAGAACTCACCCTAACTCCGTTACAGGACGATTACGAACCCGCAATAATCAATTTTATAAAAAGCCTTCGAAATTCTGGGCTGACGGTTTTGGAAAATCCGCTAAGCACACAGGTTTACGGCGATTATGATGCGGTGATGAACCTTCTTCAAAAAGAAATGAAAGTAGCATTGGAAGCTGTGGAAAGAGGTTTGCTTTACATCAAAATAGTAAAATCAGACCGCAGCGACTATGAGCCCCATTTTTGATTGGTTTTTTGCGCAATACGCCGAAGTTCCCACACATTTAATAGTGCTGGAACTCATCGGCGTGTTTTTTGGTTTTTTGAGCGTGTGGTTCAGCAAGCAGGATAATATTCTCGTATATCCCACGGGGATTATCAGCACGGCTATTTTTGTTTACATTCTCGCTGTTTATGGGCTTTTGGGCGATATGATGATAAACGCCTATTACTTCGCAATGAGCATTTACGGCTGGTATATTTGGACCCGAAAAGTGGATGCGACCCATTATACGCCCATTACAAAGGCTACAAAAACCGAAAACAAACAATCTATTTACATTTTTGTTGCAACGCTTATTTTCGTTTTTGCGGTCTATGAATTTTTCGACAAATGGAACAATTGGACAGCCTATGTTGACACGATTACGACTGCAATTTTCTTCGTAGGAATGTGGCTTATGGCGAAAAAGAAACTCGAAAACTGGATCTATTGGATTATTGGCGACCTAATTTCCGTGCCACTATACCTTTATAAAGGACTCGTGTTTACTTCGTTCCAATACCTATTATTTACTATTATTGCCATTTACGGATACCGCGCTTGGAAAAGAAACCTAAATATACCCGAAACCAGTCTGCTGAATTGATTAAAGTAGTTTTATACGGTCCCGAATCTACTGGCAAAACTACTTTGGCAAAACAATTGGCGAAACACTACAAAACGCATTGGGTACCGGAATATATGCGGGAATACCTTCAAAAAAAGTGGGATATTGAAAAGAAATTTGTTGAAAAAGAAGATTTAATTCCCATCGCAAAAGGGCAATTGCAACTTGAAAAGAAGGCTTTCCAACAAGTTGAAAATCTGCTGATTTGCGATACAAATCTGCTCGAACTAAAAGTCTATTCGGAATATTATTACGATGGATTTTGTCCTTCGGAAATAAAAACCGAAGCAACCAAAGACAATTACAGCATCTACCTTTTGACCTATGTTGACACGCCTTGGGAGCCGGATATTTTGCGCGACCGTCCAAACAACCGCGAGGAAATGTTTCGTATTTTCGAGGCCGAATTGAAAAAACAAAATTTCCCATATAAAATTTTAAAGGGAGACAAAGAAGAAAGATTTGAAAACGCTGTCAAAATTATTGACAAATTGCTGAAGAAGAAATAAAATGTTTACTGATAAAAACTTACAACAAATAAAGAATCACGGGCTTTCGGAAGCTAAAGTAACACGACAACTCGAAATTTTTGAAGAAGGAATCCCGTTCGCAAATGTTGTTGAACCAGCTTCGGCGGATAATGGCATTGCGGTATTTTCAGAAAAGGAACAACGCCATTTTGCAGCGCTTTTTGAAGCTGAAAAGGACAGACTTGATTTGCTGAAATTCGTGCCAGCTTCGGGTGCGGCGACGCGAATGTTTAAGTTTTTGCATCAGTTTTTGGAGAGTTATGATTTTAATAATGAAGACATCGATGTGTTTCTTCAAAAGCAAGAGAATAGAAATTTGAAAATCTTTTTTGATTCAATCGAACAATTTGCTTTTTCTTCTTTGGTGAAAGAGAAATTGGAAGCGAAATTTCCCGATTTCGAAAATTTCGAAAAAGGAAAACGCTACTATTTCTTCGTAAAGGAAATGCTGGAAGAAAACGGTCTCAATTTCAGCAACACGCCCAAAGGTCTCGTTCCTTTTCACAAATACGGCGAAAATTATGTTAGCGCTTTTGGCGAGCAATTATACGAAGCAGCTTTTTATGCTAGCTCGAACGGCATAGCCAATTTACATTTTACGGTTTCCGCGGAGCACGAGGAAAAGTTCAAGAAACGTTACGAAGAAATTCAGGAAACCGTTGAAAATAAAACTGGCGTAAAGTTCAATATTTCCTATTCCTTTCAGAAAAAGGAAACTGATACAGTTGCCGCAACTACTGAAAACAAAGCTTTTTTAGATGAAAACGACGATTTGGTTTTCCGTCCGTCCGGGCATGGCGCACTTTTGGAAAATTTGAATGAAGTAGATGCCGACATCGTTTTTATAAAAAATATTGACAACGTGGTTTCCCAAAATTATGTGGAAACCATCGCTTTTCAGAAAAAAGTGCTCGCCGGAAAATTGCTTTCATTGCTGCAAAAAATCTTCGGTTTTGTGGAAAAACTTCACGCTGCAAATCCTTCTGACCTGTCCGCCGGGGCGGAAGAAGTTTTGAAAAACGCTTCCGAGTTTATTTCCGAGGAACTTTTCATAAAAAACACTCCTATATATAAAGAGGAAATTTTGAAAATTTTGGAACGGCCCATCCGCGTTTGCGGGGTTGTTGAAAATACGGGTGCTCCCGGCGGCGGCCCATTTCTTATAAAAGACAAAAACGGCAATCTTTCCTATCAAATCGTGGAAATGAGCCAGATTGACACCAATAATCCGCAACAAAGGGAATTGGTTGAAAAAGCCACACATTTCAATCCGGTTGATTTGGCCTGCGGCCTGCGCAATTATAAAGGCCAAAAGTATGATCTGCTTCAGTTTTCTGACCCCGATGCGGGTTTTATTTCACATAAATCGTATCACGGAAAACCCATAAAAGCACTGGAGTTGCCCGGACTTTGGAACGGTGCGATGGCAAACTGGAACACGGTTTTTGTGGAAGTGCCGCTCATCACCTTCAATCCCGTAAAAACGGTAAACGACCTTTTAAATCCCGTACACCAGCCGCAATGAACACGGAGCAATTAATTTCTGAACTTTCCTTTAAAGCCATCCGCAGCAGCGGGCCGGGGGGGCAGCACGTGAACAAAACGGCTTCAAAGGTGGAGGTGTCCTTTAATTTGGAAACTTCCGAAGCGCTTTCGGAAATTGAAAAGGAACGACTTCGTAGCAAACTTTCCACAAAAATTTCTTCCGAAGGAGTCATTACCCTGCAATGCGGCGAAACCCGAAGCCAGCACCGCAACAAGGCCATCGTTATTGAAAGGCTTATTGAATTGCTTCAAAAAAACCTGAAAGTCGCAAAACCGCGAAAGAAAACAAAACCTTCAAAAGGGGCGATTGAAAGACGTTTAAAATCCAAAAAAGAACATGCGCTCAAAAAGTCCAATCGCAAACCTCCAAAAATTGACTAATGATTCCGCATTTGCTCCCTTTAGGGCTGGGGTATCAGTTTCTACTCTCTTTAGGGTCGGGATTTTCTACTCCCTTTAGGGCCGGCGTAAAAAATTAAAGAATTTTACACAACAACTGTGTAATTTTTACACAACTGTGCTTTCCATTACACACTTTTTAGAAAATTCAATAATATTCAAAATCGAATAAATCACTGTTGTTCAGTGTTTTGAGGAATATTTCTATCGCCTTTTTTCTGTGGCACTACTTTTTCTATATACAAGGCAACAAACAAACTTAGAAACGAATAAATAATTTTTTAAAAACAAAAAACAATGAAAAAGTTAATTTTAAGCACAGCAATCGTATTGGGAGGTTTAACCGCAGCAACCGCGCAAGATAAAGAGCCAACTGCAATGAACGAGCAAAAACAAACTGCCGTTGAAGCGCAAGTGGAAAACAGAATTGAAGCCGCCCAAGACGCCGATGCCGTTGTTGAAACAGAAGCTACAGTTGCAACAGATGCCGCAACTGCTGAAATTGCCGCAACTGATGTTGCCCAAGACTATAAAGAAGTTAAAGCTTCTGAAGTGCCACAAGCCGTTCAAGATGCCGTAGCTAAGGATTTTAGCGGTGCCACTATTTCTAAGGCTTATGTGAATGCACAGGGAGACTATAAAATCGAGCTTGCCACTGCCGATGCCAAAAAAGCAACGGTGTATGCAAACGCAAAAGGCGAGTGGATTAAAAATGAATTAAAGAAGCAGTAAGCTGCGGGTATTTTAGATTCAATACTTCTGGGAAAGGCGTCCATAAATTGGGCGCCTTTTTTTATGATAAATTTAAAGTTTGCCCAGCCATATACTCACTATTTTTACGTTCTCAGAAAACGTAATGGCGCAGCAAATACATATAGTTGAAGACGATGTAGCTTTTGGAAAAATGCTCACTTCTTTTTTGGAACGAAAAGGTTTTAATGTCTCTGTTTCGCTTTCAGGCGAAAATGCCCGAAAAACCATTTCTGAAAACAAGTTCGATTTGCTGATAACCGATTTAAAACTGCCGGATGACTCGGGTCTTGACTTGCTTGAATTTTCCCAAAAAACTTCCCCAAACACCAAAGTGATTTTAATGACGGGTTATGCCGAAGTGGATACCGCGGTAAAAGCCATAAAAAAAGGGGCGTTGGATTATATCTCGAAGCCGTTTCGGCCAGAGGAATTGTTGATGATTATTGAAGCGGATTCTCAAAATATAGGATCTTCGGAAGAGCCCGTTTCAGAAACTATTGAGCCGAAACAACCTGCTTCCCAACCAACTTCTGAAAAGCCCAAATTTGTCATCGGCATCAGCGAATCCTCCAAAAAATTCAACGAATATTTAAAGCTGGTCGGGCCAACGGATATGTGCGTTCTTATTCAAGGTGAAAGCGGAACTGGAAAGGAAGTTGCAGCAAAAGCAATCCACAATTATAGTTCCCGAAAGGACAAAAATTTTGTGGCCGTGGACTGCGGCGCCATTCCGAAAGAGATTGCGGCGAGCGAATTTTTCGGTCACGTAAAGGGAAGTTTTACCGGCGCGGTAAATGACAAAAAAGGCCATTTTGAAGCTGCCGATGGCGGAACTCTTTTTTTGGATGAAGTAGGAAATCTTTCTTATGAAAACCAAATTCAATTACTTCGTGCTTTGCAGGAACGCCGCATAAAACCCGTGGGCAGCAATACCGAAATTGAAGTGGATGTCCGAATACTTTCCGCCACCAACGAAGATTTGCTGAAAGCCGTTTCCGAAGGGAAATTTCGCGAAGATTTGTACCATCGTTTGAATGAATTCTCCATCCACATTCCATCGCTGCACGAACGGAAAGAGGATCTTTTTCTGTTTATTGAATACTTTTTAAATGAAGCGAACAAATCTTTGGGAAAGGAAGTAATCGGGCTTTCGAAAGAAGTGGAAGAAGCCTTTAAAAACTACGCTTGGCCGGGCAATTTGCGCGAGTTGAAAAACGTAATCAAGCGCTCTGTTTTGTTGACCAATTCCCGATTGATTCCGTTGGAAGTAATTCCACGGGAAGTTTTGTTTGCTGAAAACACGAAAAAGCAAACCGTAGATTTTTCAAAGGAAAGCAACGAAAAGCAACTTATTTTGAACGCTTTAAAGGAAGCCGATTTCAATAAAACCAAAGCCGCAAAACTGCTGAACATTACCCGCAAAACGCTTTATAACAAACTGGAACATTATCAAATAGATTTGTAAAATCAGCTATTAGAAAGCGCATTTTGTAAATCCCGAATGTTCAAAATAAGCTTCTCAAAATCCATCTTCATTCCCACAGGTACAATTGTTTCGGCAGTGTAATCCTCCATTTTTTCGAGAATGGGAATCACCTCTTTTGCCTTTAATTGGCGGAACATCGTGAGCATTCGATGGGCAATTTCAGAAATAGTTTTTATGTCATTTTCGGCAATTGAATTTTTGATTTGCTGCAGATCTTTTTCGGTTTGGGCGTTGAAAACCTCAAGCACTTCTTCCAAGGCTTCGGGCGTATTCAAAAAGGATTTTAAAAGGGAAAGGTCGAATTTTCCATTGTCTGTGGAATTCGATTTGAAAATTTCATCCACAATTTTTTCTTCCAAAAAATTCCTGCGGTTTGGAAAAATGCGCTCCAAAACCGCAACCAGTTTCTGTTTTGAAAAGGGTTTCGGCAGCATTTCAGAAAACCCTTTTTTGAGGTAGAAATCGCGGCTGTGAGCCCTACTTCCCGTCATTGCTATTACGGGCTGATTTTTATAGGAATTTACTTCTCCATTTTTCAGGTTTTCCAAAACAGTAAAACCGTCGGTTTTGGGCATTTGGATATCTGTTAAAACGAAATCGAAATCCGAACCGGTTCGAAAACTCTCATAACTTTCAAATGCTTCCGAAGCAATATCCATCTGTTCAAAAATTTCCTGTAAAAGTGCGCGCATCGACTGGTCATCGTCTATAATTACGGCTTTCAGACCTTCAAACGAAATGTGTTCCTTCGGAATGGTTTTCGTCAAAATCCTATCTGAATTTTTCAGCGGAAGGGTTAAAATAAAGTTGCTTCCTTCCCCCAAAACACTTTCCACCTTTAGGCTTCCGCCCAAAAGTTCGGTGAGTTTTTTTGAAATTGCCAATCCTAAACCACTACCGCCAAATTTGTGTGCTATCTCTGTTTCGGCCTGTGTAAATTCGTCGAAAATAAGTTGCTGTTTTTCTTCGGAAATGCCAATTCCAGTATCGATTACGGAGATTTTTATTTTGGAAATTTTTGGAACACTGAGCGCAGTCGAAGTGTCAAGTTCTTCAACCTTAATTTCAACGCTTCCATTTTCGGTAAATTTGAAAGCATTGCCGACGAGATTATTTATAATCTGCCGAATCCGCAGCGGGTCGCTTTCATAAATTTTGCTTTTGATTTCCTGCGAAATGGAAAACTTCAAATCGACAGCTTTCTGTGGAAACTGCTGTTTTACAGCATTTCCGGCTTCAATGATAATATTTTCCAAAGAAAAGGGAACACTTTCAATGGGCAATTTTCCCGCTTCCAATTTGGAGAAATCCAACAAATCATCCACCAAATGTGAAATGAAATGCGAGCTGGAAATAATTTGTGCCAAATAGTATTTCTGTTTTTCCGAAAGGGTTGAATTTTCAAATAATTCGGAATAGCCGCTGATGGTATTCAAAGGCGTTTTTAAATCGTGGCTTACGGTGGAAATAAGCTGTTCGCGGCTTTTCAAAAGCGATTCCGCATAATTTTTGGATTCTTCCAAATTCTTTTTAAACCGTTCCGCCCTAAAAAAATCTGAAAGGATAAAATACGAAAACAGCAAAACCACGATACCGCCCAAAATTCCGGCAAACTTCAGGATTTCCTTGGTGCGTTCCATGGATTTTGCCCGCTGCTGCTTTTCCAGATTATTGTTCTTTGTAATTTCACGGTCAAAACTGGCGATGATCTCGCGCAAACGCTCAGAAATATTGAGATCGTTGCGAATCAATTCGTTCTCTTTTTGTATCAACGATTCACGAATTCGCGAATTTTCCTTTTTCGCCTCGGCAACAATATACCGTGCGGCAACGAGCATGGAATCCACGGTTTTCGACTTGACGGTGGATGTGTCGCGTGCAGCATCACTGTTGAGATAATCGGCATATTTCTGCCAAATCCTGCGTTCGCGCGGTTTCAATTTTGACGGATTTCTGATTAACGACTCCACCGAATTCAAGCCTACGGAAGCTTCCAGTTTACGCACCTCGCGCATAATATCGTCCAGCGAGGTATCTTTTTGGTTCGTCAAACGAAGAATTCGCAATTGTTCAATGTTTCGGTTCTTTTCCTTGAGCAGCGATTTTACGCTATCCAATTGTTTTATTTGAAAATCGTTGGTGGTAAGCGATTTTATCTCGTCTATTTTTCTGAAAAGCGAATCGGTCTTCGCCATATATTTTTCAAAATCTTCATCGCTTTCGGTTAAAAGCGCGAGCCTCGAAAAGCCATCGGTTTCGTAAACCAAATTGATGAGGGTTCCGGTTTCAATAAACTTTTTTTCGCCTGTGGTTTCATTGGATTCCGCAGTAAAATTTTTGAATTCGGAATATAAAAAAAAGCCCACTAACACAGCCAAAGCCCCCAAAACAAGGTAGCTGAGGATGATTTTAAAGGTGAATTTGTTTCTTGAAGTGGCCATCGTTCAAATGTAAAGAGGAATGAAATGGGGAAGTATTAAGGTTTTGATAAAAGTTGAGGTAAAAACATCCCTCCCAGCCTCCCTTCAAGGGGAGGAGTTTGATTTGAATTTAATTTATGATTTGAGTACAACAGAAAAAGTCTCCCTTTGAAGGGAGATTTAGAGGGATGTTTAGAGCTTATAGTTTGGATTATTTTGTAAATCTATATTACTATTTAAAAAGCCCACATTATAAATAAAAGGAATTGTATATTTGCCGAACATCTCAAAGGGGTGCAGATTTTAGTTATGGGTTATGAGTTATGGGTTATGGGTTGAAAAAACTCTGAACTCTGAACTCAAAACTCTGAACTCGAAGAAGCTGAGATTATACCCAAAGAACCTGGGCGGGTAATGCCGCCAAGGGATACAAATAGGAACCCCCTGTAATATTGCACGACGCAATGTTTTCAGGGTTTTTTTATATAAACCATTTAACAAACCAAGAATAACGCCCCTTTTATTCGTAAAAATTTAAAAAATTACGAATGAAAAAGTTATTGATTTCCGCAGTTTTTACTTCTCTTTTTATTACCGTTTCCGCGCAGGAAAAAACGCAGGATTCCACAAAAATTGAAGCCTTGGACGAAGTTTTGGTACAAGCCGTCCGAGTAGATGCCGATTCACCAATTACTCACTCAAACCTCGACAAAGAGGAGCTCGAAAAACGAAACCTCGGGCAGGATATTCCGTATATGCTCAACTATCTTCCGTCGGTGGTTACCACGAGCGATGCTGGCGCTGGCGTTGGCTATACCTACATTCGTGTTCGTGGGAGCGATGCTTCGCGCGTAAATGTTACGCTGAATGGAATTCCGTATAACGATTCCGAAAGCCAAGGCACATTTTGGGTGAATCTGCCCGATTTTACTTCCTCGGTGCAAAGTCTGCAATTGCAGCGCGGCGTGGGGACTTCAACCAACGGTTCGGGCGCTTTTGGTGCGAGCTTGAATTTGTTGAGCGATGCCGTTTCAAACGAAGCGTTTGGGGAAATTGCAAATTCCTTCGGAAGTTATAATACACATAAACACAACGTCAAGTTCAGCACTGGCTTGCTTTCTGACCATTTTGAAGTGGCGGGAAGGTTGTCAACCATTCAATCCGATGGCTATATTGACCGGGCCAGTTCCGACTTGAAATCCTATTTTTTGCAGGCTGCTTTTGTAAATAGGAATACGTTAATAAAAGCCTTGGTTTTCGGCGGCAGGGAAGAAACTTACCAATCGTGGAACGGTTTGGAAGACCCCGAAAAGCTTGAAAACGACCGTACCTTTAATTCTGCCGGAATGTACACCGATGAAGACGGAAACATTCAGTTTTATGACAACGAAGTAGATAATTATGCGCAGGACCACTACCAACTGCTTTGGAACCAGCGTTTCAACAATAATTGGAGCACCAACGTTTCGTTGAATTACACAAAAGGGAAGGGTTATTTTGAACAGTACAAAGAGGATGAAGATTTTGAAACGTACGGTTTTGAAACTATAGAAATTGGCGGAGATACCATAAATACAACCGATTTGATTCGTCGTCGTTGGCTCGATAACGATTTTTACGCGGCCAATGCAAATGTGAATTACAAAAACAACAAAATTGATTTTACTGGCGGGGCGTTTTATAGTTATTACACGGGCGACCATTACGGCGAAGTAATCTGGGCGCGCTACGCCAGCAATTCTGAAATACGGGACCGTTATTACGAAGGGAACGGCGAAAAAAGTGAATTCACCGTTTTTTCAAAAGCAACGTATCGAATCAATGAAAAGTGGACCGTGTTCGGCGATTTGCAGGGACGGTTTTTGAACTATAATATTTCGGGAATTACTTCAGATTTGGAGGCTTTGAATGTTGACGAAAACTATGCCTTTTTCAACCCAAAAGCGGGATTGACCTATAAATTAAATCCTTCAAACCAGTTCTATTTCTCCTACGGAAAGGCGCACCGCGAACCTTCGCGCAACGATTACGAACAGGGAATTGTTACGCCCGAAAAGTTGGACGATTTTGAATTGGGCTGGCGTTTTGCTTCCGACCCGCCTGCCGGACGGGCAGGAAAAACAAAAGTGAATACCAATATATTCTTTATGAATTACAAAGACCAATTGGTACTTTCCGGCGAACTGAACGATGTGGGCGCGCCCTTACGAACCAGCAGCGGAAAAAGCTACCGATTGGGGCTGGAAGTGGATGCCGAAATACAGCTTTTGAAAAATTTGCGAACGCTGCCAAATATCGCTTTGAGCACCAATAAAAATGTGGATTTCGTCACTTCCCGCGATGGGGAACTGGTCAATTTGGGAAATACAAATATTTCCTTTTCGCCTTCAATAGTTGCTGGAAATATGCTGGAATATTCGCCAATAAGGAAATTGCAATTGGGCTTTCTTTCAAAATTTGTGGGCGAACAATATATGGGCAATATTGACAGCGAGGCTTCAAAATTGGACAGTTATTTCGTGAATAACTTAAACATTGTTTACACTTTGGACTCGCTTCCGTGGGTAAAGGAAGTAGTTTTTTCAGCCTTGGTGAACAATATTTTTAACGTGGAATATATTTCCAACGGATACTTTTATACTTATGATGATGATTTCAGCAATCCCGGAACCGTTACTACCGTGGAAGGCGCGGGATATTATCCGCAGGCGACGATTAACTTTTTGGTGGGAGCTACGGTGAAGTTTTAAAAATCCTAAAGGTTAATTGCTAACCACAACAGTATTGCCATTGCGCTCGGCACGGTAAGATTGCATAGGGTATTTGGAATCGGGCTCAGAAGTATGTCTTCCATAGTTTATGAGATTATACTCATTGTCATCATTTTGGCAGGGGCAGCTCGCAATTGGACCGTTGATCTCCATTCGCGAACAATTGCTGGGCACGTGGTTCGGATCCGTTAAATCATAGGCAAAATATTGTGTTTCGCTTATGCAAATTACCACGATGCCCTTAATGCCTTGGGAAGTTACTACGGAATTTCCCGGAAATTTCAACGGATTGTATTCCGGTAAATTTAAATTTAAATTCAAACTTACAACGGGATCTGATAAATAGGGATTGCGCTCTTGCTTTTCATCTTTTTTTGAGCACGATAGCGTTATAAAAACAATTAAAAGAAAAAAGATTTTGGTTTTCATTAAAACAATAATATTTAAGGCCGAAATTACAACAAATTACGCAACAAGTAAATTTTTAGTATATTTGTTGGACACAATCCCGTCAAAGTATGGGATTTTTCTATTCCCGCCCGTTCGACTTACGCCTGCCTACCGTGCCGTTGGGCAGGCAGGCTCAGAATAAACTATGGCGGGAATCTTATTATATGGAATTTAAGAATTAAAAAAAGGGTTTGTAATACACAAACGATGAAGTTATGAGTAAAGTATCTTATTACACTGCCGAAGGGTTAAAAAAATTGAGGGACGAAGTGGACCATTTGCGCGATGTGGAGCGTCCAAAAGCGTCCAATGCCATCGCAGAGGCCCGCGATAAAGGCGATCTCAGCGAAAATGCCGAATATGACGCCGCAAAGGAAGCACAGGGAATGCTGGAAATGCGCATTGCCAAACTGGAGGAGATTTTAGCCAATGCCCGTTTGATAGATGAATCGCAACTGGATTTGAGCAAGGTTTTGGTGCATTCCACTGTAAAGATTAAAAATCAGAAAAATGGAATGGAAATGACCTATAAGCTGGTTGCCCAAAGTGAAGCTGACCTGAAAGCGGGAAAAATTTCTGTAGATTCCCCCATCGGAAAAGGATTGCTGGGGAAGCAGAAAGGCGAGATAGCCGAAATAGAGGTGCCAAATGGGGTGCTTAAATTCGAAATACTGGAAATTTCAAGGGACTAACTATGGCATCAATTTTCACACAGATAATCGAGGGGGAAATTCCTTGTTACAAAATAGCCGAAGACGACAATTTCATTGCGTTCTTGGACATAAATCCAAACGCAAAAGGCCATACGCTTTGTGTGCCGAAAGAGGAAATCGACAAGATTTTTGACATGGGCGAGCATATGTACCTTCAATTGATGCAGTTTTCGCGAAAAGTTGCACGCGCACTGGAAAAGACGGTTCCCTGCAAACGTGTGGGAATGGCCGTTGTGGGCTTGGAAGTGCCGCACGTACACGTCCATCTTATTCCTTTGAATGAAATGGACGATATGCGATTTACCAAAAAGGTAAAAATGACTTCGGAAGAATTTGAAATGTTGGCCGAAGCCATTGCCGAAAAACTTAAATCGTAGGAATTAGTAGATACACTACCGCTGCAATCAAAACAATTGCTGCGATTACTAAAATATAAAATAGCGGTTTTACCTTTAAATATTGTTTATTGGTTTCCGCTATTTTTTTGTTGTAATCAAAAACGCGCTCAATGTCTTCCGTCCAGTTTACGGGGTAAATATCGTTTTTGCAGGTATGGCAGTATAATTTGCTTTCTATTTCCGAAGCCGGTTTTTTAAAAAAAGGCGTTTCTTTTTCTTTCTGCGTGAAAGTAAATTCCAGACCATCAGTTCCAAAGCAAGTTGGACAGTTATTTTTTAATCGCGCTGTATGCAGGGTGTGGGTTCTTTGTTTCATTATTAATTTTCTGTCTTTAGGGCAATTTCCATAGTGGTGCCTTGGTTTGGGATGCTTTTTGAAACGCGAATTTTTCCATTGTGGTATTCCTCAATAATGCGTTTTGCCAGCGAAAGTCCCAAGCCCCAGCCCCGTTTTTTGGTGGTGTGCCCCGGTGTAAAAATTTTTCGGTACTCACTCTTTGTGAGCCCTTTCCCGGTATCGCTTATTCGGATAAAAACAAATTTCGAATTTTTTTCTATGGAAATGGTAATCCTTCCCTTCCCCTTCATGGCGTCAATGCCGTTTTTTACCAAATTCTCAATGGTCCAGCTAAAAAGTTGCGGATTCATTTTAACATAAATAGGCTTATCGGGAACAACCAGTTGAAAATCTATAAGTTTTGATGAGCGTTTTTGAAGATATTGAAACGAGGCTCTCGTTTCGGCAACCACATCACAGCGTTCCAGTTTCGGCACCGAACCTATTTTTGAAAAACGGTCCGTGATGGTTTCCAATCGGGAAATATCCTTCTCCATTTCGGTAATATATTCCGGGTTTACTTTTTCGGTTTTTAAAATTTCGGTCCAGCCAACCAAAGAGGAAAGGGGCGTGCCAATCTGGTGTGCCGTTTCCTTGGCCATTCCCGCCCACAGCCGGTTCTGTTCGGCAGATTTTGAGGTTTTGTAAAAAAGATAAACGGCTAAAATGAAAAGGAAAATTATTAAAATCAGCGCTGCGGGATAATATTTCAATTTGTTTATCAAGGGTGAATTGCCGTAATATATCGTAGATAATAATTCATCGTCACTTCTTATATCGATTGGTTGGTATTCAGATTTAAATTTTTCAACAAGCCTTTTCTTTTTTTCAAGCGTATTTACCTCAGATGAGTCAATATTTTTTTCGGTATAAACTTTTTCTTTATAGGTATAAAGAATCATTGGGGTAGTCGTGTTTCCTTGAATAATGATAGGAATAACCTCGCCTACTGGCGCATCCAGTGGATTATTTTGAATAAAATCATGATACGCGGCCGCCCAAATCTCCATCTTGGCGCGTTCGTTTTCCTTCAGTTGATTGAAGAAAATATAAGTATTCCACAAAATCAGGCTGATGATTAAAAGCGAAGCCAAAATAAAACCCCAGCGGGAGAGTGATTTATTGCGAAACATAAATAATTATTAATTGCAGCGATGCTTTCCAAAAGCAGGTTTAAATATAAAGCAAATATGTTGATATTATTGTATAATCAAGTTTTTACAAGCTATAATCTTTGGGTACATTTGCAGCAATGATTTCTATTGAACCACACGAATTATCCACCGCAAAACTGCACGGTTACCTTTTGGGCGCCGTTTCGCCACGGCCAATCTGCTTTGCGAGCACCGTGGACAGCGAGGGAAACGTGAACCTTTCGCCTTTTAGCTTTTTTAATGTTTTTAGCGCACGGCCGCCAATCCTGGTGTTTTCGCCAGCCCGCCGCGGCCGCGACAATACCACGAAACATACCTATGAAAATGTTTTGGAAGTGCCCGAAGTGGCCATAAACATTGTGAGCTTCAATATGGTGCAGCAAGTATCGCTCTCTTCCACGGAATATGCCAAAGGCGTAAACGAATTTACAAAAGCAGGCTTTACCGAGATTCCTTCCGAACTAATAAAACCGCCCCGCGTTGCCGAAGCGCCCGTACAGCTGGAATGCAAAGTGAACGACGTAATTAAGCTCGGCACTGAAGGCGGCGCAGGAAATTTGGTGATTTGTGAAGTGGTAAAACTCCATATAAAAGAGGAAATTTTGGGCGAAGACGGCAGCATCGACCCTTTTAAGATTGACACGGTATCACGGCTCGGCGGCAATTGGTACAGCCGTGCAAAAGCGGGTCTTTTTGAAGTGCCCAAACCATTGACCACTTTGGGAATGGGCGTGGATAGTCTTCCCGAAGAAATCCGCCGTAGCAAAGTGTTGACGGGGAATGATTTGGGAATGCTGGGCAATGTGGAAAATTTCCCAAATTCCGAAGAAATTAATACCTTTATAAATGCTTCGGAAGAGTTGAAAAAATTAGTTGCTTCGAACAATTCGGAAGCTATTCATAAAAGGGCACAACAATTTTTATGCGATGGAAAAGTTGGAGAAGCGTGGAAAATTCTGCTGGCAACCCAGTAGGCGCGCGATTTATCGCGCGCAGTATTAATAAAAAATAACAATAAAGAATAAAGAATAAACAATAAAACGATGGAACTACAAGGAAAAATTAAGATGATAGACGAAACCAAGGAATACGGCAAAAATGGTTTCAGAAAGCGGGAGATGGTAATTACCACGGAAGAACAATATCCACAACATATTTTGATTGAATTTGTGCAGGACAAGACAGATCTGCTGAACAATTATAAAGTGGGCCAGGACGTAAAAATAAGTATCAACGTAAAGGGCCGCGAATGGGTTAATCCGCAGGGCGAGACCAAATATTTCAACAGCATCCAAGGGTGGCGAATTGAAAATGTATCGCAAGCTGCCGGCAGTGCAGATATGCCGCCGATGCCGCCCGCCGAGGCTTTCGAGCCCGCAAACGATTTTAATGAGGAGGAACATGACGATCTTCCCTTTTAAACAAGGGCAGGAATTTTCCCATTACTAAAATTGGCCTCGAAGGAATTAAATTTCCTTCGGGGTTTTTTTACGCGAAAATTTTCAGCAATTTTGAAATATGCACTTTTTAACCGACAAACTTTGGTTCCCAAATCCCAAAGAAGCGACTGAAGATGGCTTGCTCGCCATTGGCGGCGATCTTTCTGTGGAGCGCCTTCTGCTTGCTTACCATTCCGGTATATTTCCTTGGTTTGAAGAGGATCAGCCCATTTTGTGGTGGAGCCCGGACCCGCGGATGGTTTTGTTATCCGAAAATTTTAAGGTTTCAAAAAGTCTTCAGAGAACATTAAACCGTAAAAAATTCAAAATCACCTTCAATAAAAATTTTGAGGAAGTCATAAAAAACTGCGCAACGGTTCCACGAAAGGGACAGGCCGGAACGTGGATTACCGCAAAAATGCAACAAGCCTATATTGCCTTGCACAAAGCCGGACACGCCATTTCCATTGAGGTTTGGGAAAACGATAATCTGGTTGGCGGACTTTACGGGGTTGACCTCCCTCATAAAAAAGTATTTTGTGGCGAGAGTATGTTCAGTTTGGTGAGCGATGCTTCCAAAGTGGCATTTTATTATCTTTCGGAATACGTAAAAAGCAAGGATTACAAGTTTATTGATTGCCAAATTTATAATGAACATTTAGAAAGTCTTGGAGCGGAGGAGATTGGGAGAGGGGAGTTTTTGAGAAGGCTTGTATTGTAAATTTATAGAAAACAGATAACTATAAAATAATTTAAAATTATACCTTCGTAATCCACAATTCACTTTTCAAATGAAACATAAATACACAAAATACCTTTTGGTATTGTTGATGGCACTACAAACTGCTTTGGCCACTTCGCAGGAAAAACCAAACCTTCCTCACAACCTTACCGAAACGGAGAAAGGATTGGTTTCGGAATTTCAATTTACAAGCCCGCGATTTTCCCCTCCACCTTCGGGCCCGGTCCGCGCCGCCGCGGAATGGGAAGAGGTTGAATATCTTTTGGTAACCTGGAATCCATACTACCCAAATATCCTTCGGCAAATAGTTCAGGCCGGAGTGCAGGAATGTAAAGTGATTATTACCACACAGAACCAAGCTTCGGTTTCCAATTATTTAACAACAAATGGTGTGGATATAACCAATGTTACTTTTTTAAACGTGCCGTGGGACAGTATCTGGATCCGCGATTATGCCGGAAACACCATCTATTCAGACGATGTGGGCGAGCTTGCCCTGACTGATTGGATTTACAACCGCCCCCGTCCAAACGATGATGTGATGCCAGCAGCGCATGCCGCACAGGTGGGAATTCCGCTTTACACAACCAATTCCGGGACCAACGATTTGGTGAACACCGGCGGAAATTATATGAGCGATGGCTTGGGCAATGCCTTTGCCTCAAAATTGATTTTGAATGAAAATGCCACTGGAAATCCCTACGGAGTAAGCGTTAAAACCGAAGCCCAAATTGACGGGATTATGCAGGAATATATGGGAATTAACCGTTTCGTTAAAATGAATACATTGCCTTATGACGTAATCCACCATATTGATATGCACATGAAACTGTTAGATGAGGAAACCATCCTCGTGAGCAAATATCCTCCAGGAGTAGCCGATGGCCCACAGATTGAGGCGAATATCCAGTATGTTCTGGATAATTTTCAGTCGCCATTCGGAACGCCCTACGATATTGAATGGATTGACGCGCCGCCAAGTCCGAACGGAAACTACCCAAATACGGGCGGTCCATACAATACCTATAGCAATGCGGTTTTCGTGAACAAAACCATTATGGTGCCCACCTACCGTCCCGAGGTAGATGCCCCGGCGTTGGCGCAATATCAGGAAATGCTGCCGGGCTATAACGTAGTGGGCATTGACGTGGACGAGCCGGACGAAAATTTGATTGCCTCCAAAGGGGCCATTCACTGCATTACCCACACCATTGGCGTTGCGGAACCGCTTTGGATCGTGCATCAGCCCATTGATGAGGCCAACGTGGGAAGCACCGTCACCATTGAGGCAATGATAAAGCATATCTCAGGGGTGGCGCAGGCAAAGGTTTTTTGGCGCGAGGAAGGTGCAACTACTTATAATGAAATTGAAATGGCGCCATCAAACGGTGATAATTGGGCTGTAGATTTTACCATTCCAAATATTACGGAAAACATAGAATATTATATTTGGGCCAAAGCCATTTCCGGGAAGGAATTAAATCGCCCTATCGTGGCACCGGAAGGCTATTGGACTATTCAGGTTGAAACATTGTCGGCAGAGGAGTGGGCGCAGAACCATATTTCGGCGGCCTATCCAAACCCCACCACGGGGAAGGTTTCTTTTAATATGAATGCGATTCAGGGCCGAGTTTCCGTGAAAATCCATAATCTTTTGGGGCAGAAATTATACGAGGCAAAGATTGAAAACGGCAACGGAAAAATTACATTGGACCTGAACCCAACCTGGCAAGGAACGCTCTTGGTAACCTTTGAAGGCGATTTCGGAAAAATTCATAAAAAGGTAATTAAGTTGTAAGTTAAAGTTTGAAATTTTTTATCGGAAAGCCACAATAATATGTGGCTTTTTTAGTTTCTTTGGATAACAAACCTCGCGAACAGTTGTATCCCCGTACAAATTGTTTGCATTAAACTCAATATCCCCCATGATTACAAAGCGTAACCTGCTTGCCTTCTTTGTATTTGTCAGTATTTCCACCGTTGTTTTTTCACAATCAGTGCCGCGCAAAACCGATGTCAACAAAGATATTGACGTGGTTCGTGTTTATGAACAAGTGGTGGAGGAAGGCTACGGAACCCCGTTTATTTACGAAAAACTGGCTACTGCCTATTATTTTAAAAGTGAATATGGGAAGGCGGTTTCCTGGTTCCAAAAATTATTTTCTGAAGCGAAGAATACCGATCCAGAACTTACCCACCAATACAATCAAGCCTTGAAGGCTGTTGCTGCCACCAAAGCCATAAATTCCGGGAAAGATATTTTCTGAAAAAAATCACACTTCGTGAAAGCGGAAGCAACTCTCGATATGGTCGTTCACCATTCCGGTGGCCTGCATATGGGCGTAAATCACGGTGCTGCCCACAAACTTAAATCCGCGTTTTTTTAGGTCCTTGCTCAAGGCATCACTTTCGGGGCTCGTTGCTGGCGCATCTTTGTGGGTCTTCCAGATATTCTTAATGGGTTTGTGGTTTACAAAACCCCAGATATATTCGGTAAAACTTCCAAATTCCTTTTGGATTTCCATAAAAGCCCGGGCGTTCGTAACTGCGGAATGCACTTTCAGTTTATTGCGAATAATCCCTTCGTCCTGCAGCAGTGCGTCAATTTTGGATTGGTCGTATTTCGCAATTTTTTTATAGTCGAAATTGTCAAAGGCTTTTCTGAAATTTTCACGCTTCCGAAGAATGGTAATCCAACTCAACCCTGCCTGAAAGGTTTCCAAAAGCAGAAACTCAAACATTGTTTTGTCATCCTTCACGGGCACGCCCCATTCCTCATCGTGGTATGTTACATAAAGCGGATCGGTACCGCACCAACCACAGCGTACTTTTTCTGAATTCATATTTTATATTTTACAAATATTCCTACCCCAGTCCGCCCCGGTGGAAGCCAATCTCTGCACCCTTTTAAGGGTTGGGGGTTAAACTGTCAACTGCAACTGCCAACTGAAAACTTTTTTCATTGTTGCCCGGGAAAATTAAAGGTAATCGTACCCAACTGTTTCGCCTTGGAGGCATCCGTACTGAAACGCGCCTGCTCGGAATATTCCAATGCCGCATCAATCAAGCATTCGTTGGAAGTGGTGGAAGCGGTCTTGTTATAGGAGTTTCTTACAACCTTTCCCAGATTGTCCACTTCCACGTTTATTACAACTTTTCCCGAGCCATAACAAGTATAGACGGGATTTGGCAGGTCAATATCCTTGCGGTTTACCAACTGATAGCTAATGGTCGTGTTGCGATTGCCGCTTTTTACAACTGCCTCGCCCTCTTTTCCGGTTTCGCTATTGGAGAATTTCTTCTTTTTTTCTTTTTCAGGCTTTGTTAGTACTGTAGCTCCGTTCCCGTTGTCGCTTTTTGAATTTTCCAAAGCCTCGTTCATTTCTTGAAGTTTGCCCTCGGTGGTTTCCGTTATTTCTTCATCTTCGTTTTCAACAGAGGAAATAAATTTTTCGGCTTCGTTATAGGCGCGATTGGTTTCAATCTTTACTTTTTCGGGGGTAAGTTCGGCAATAGCGAGGTCCTCGGGCAATAATTCTTCCGGCGCCATCACTACATCATAGGTTTCCTCGGTGCTTTCCTCGCGTTCTTTGGAAAGTTTCACGCTGAATAGGAATAGCACCAAACTGCCCGTGAGCAGGGAAGTTATGAGGAACGCTCTGTATGAATAATTGAAATTCATTATTGCAAGTACCGAAATTTTGTGCAAAATTCCACAAAACTGCTGAAAATTAAGACGGTATTAAAGATATTTTAACTTGGAAGCGAGGCCTCGAAAGCTTCAATTCCCACCGCATCTTCAACTGAAAATTCGCCTATTCGGGTTCTTCGCAAGGCGGAAAGATGTGCTCCGTTATTTAAAGCCTTTCCGAAGTCATTTGCCAAAGAACGGATATAAGTGCCCTTGCTGCAGACCACTCTGAAATCTACTTTTGGAAACGCAATCTTTGTGATTTCAAATTCTGAAATTGTAACTGTTCTGAACGGGATTTCCACTTCCTCGCCACTTCGGGCAAATTCATAAAGCCGTTTTCCTTCTTTTTTCAATGCCGAAAAAACGGGCGGTTGCTGTTGAATTTCACCGATAAATTGTTTTGTGGCTTCGTATATTTCTTCCGAAGTAATTTCTGAAATGTCAAAGGTTTGGTCAATCTCCGTTTCCAAATCGTAACTCGGGGTAGTGGCGCCAAGTGTAAAAGTTCCCGTGTATTCCTTTTCCTGCGCTTGGAACGTGTCTATTTTTTTGGTGAATTTTCCGGTGCAGATAATCAAAAGCCCCGTAGCCAAAGGATCGAGCGTGCCGGCGTGGCCCACTTTTATTTTTTTTATTCCGAAGGATTTCCGGAGGAGCCAACGCACTTTGTTCACCGCTTGGAAGGAAGTCCATTCCAAGGGTTTGTCAATTAATAGTACTTGGCCTTCTTTGAAATCCTCGGCTTGAAGGGTTTTATTGTTCATTTTTGAGGATTTCAAGCAGTTGTTGTTTTAAAGGGGGAAGGTCATCTTTAACCGTTTTCCATATCATTTCGGGGAGCAACCTTTCATAATCATGAATCAAAACATCCCTAAATCCCGCCATTTGTTTCCAAGGAACTTGTGGATATTTTGTTTTGAAATCTTGGTCGATTCTTTTGGTAGCTTCACCTATCACTTCAAAACAGCGGATTATTGCAAGTTCAGTTCGCTTGTCTTTAAAAGTATCTTTATTTGAAGCATCATCAACTATAAACTCCTCTATATACCCTATGTATTCAAGAATATCGGAAATATGGCCCGTATTAATTTTTTTCATAGATGGTATTTAAATCCTGCATCACGTAAGGTTTCATCCAGTCTTTTAGTCCTCTTTTCGAAACTAAATCTATCTTTCTCATTAGTTTTTCTTCCAACTCTTGCTTCATTTCCACCAAATCAAACAAAGAAATACTTTTTTTGAAATCGTAAAGTACATCAATATCGCTATCCTCGTTCATTTCCCCACGCGCATAGCTGCCAAAAACACAAATCTGTTTGGGCTTGAACGGTAAAAGCGTTTCGATGATTATTTTGTTTATTTCGGCATCCATAACCTTGCAAAGATAGTGAAAAGAGCCGAGTGTTTCTTTGGCACCAAGTCTTAGGTCTTAAGTCTTACCGTCCTACGTCCTTTAAATAACGGTAAGTTCCTGAACAAAAAAGTGAATCAGCAAAACCGCGATTCCGGCAATAATTCTATAATAACCGAATATTTTAAACCCATGCTTGCTCAGGTAAGTGATGAAGGATTTTATGGCAATCAAAGCGACAATAAAACCAACAACGTTTCCAATAATCAATAGATTCACTTGTTCCGAAGAAAGCTGGAAGCCTGCTTCGTAATAATCATAGCTTTTCTTTACCGTTGCGCCCAGCATCGTTGGAATTGCCAAAAAGAAGGAAAATTCAGCAGCCACAGTCCGCGAGAGTTTTTGGGTCATCCCGCCCACAATACTTGCGCCGCTGCGGGAAACGCCCGGAATCATCGCCAAACATTGGAAGAAGCCAATTTTCAAAGCAGTTAAATAAGAAATCTCCGTTTGTTCGCCATCGCCAAACCAATCGTCCACTTTCAAAAGAATAAAGCCGCCGATGATTAACGAAACGGCAACTGTAATCGGGTTTTCCAAAAGACTATCAATAAAATCACTTAGAAGCAATCCTAAAAATACCGCAGGCAGAAAGGCTACAAAAAGCTTGTAGTAAAAATCCATGCTCTGAAAAAAGCGCTTAAAGTACAAAACCACAACGCTCATAATGGTTCCGAGCTGGATTACGATGGTAAAAAGTTTGGTAAAATCATCACCCGCAATCCCAAAAAAGGAAGAAGCGATAATCATATGTCCCGTGGAAGAAACGGGCAAAAATTCAGTTAAACCCTCAATAATGGCGAGTACAATGGCTTGTAACGTATCCACTAATTTTCTTCTTTGCTATCGGGTTTCAACAAAATGGCATACACTTCAATCGCAAAGCCCAAAAGCACCAAGGCCGGGGCTAAACGAATTCTTCTCCAATTATAGATTTCGGGATTGAAAACATTCGGGTCGTCGCTGCCGCCACCAGTCATCAGTATAAAACCCAAGGCGATAAACGCCACGCCAATGAGCATGAATTTGTAGTTTTTTCGCTCAAAAACAAATTCGGGCTTATAGTCTTCTTTTCGTTTTTTCTCTCCCATTGTTTAAAAAGTTTCAGGTTTCCGGTTTTTTAAAATTACTAAGTTATTGGGTTACTGAGTTATTTGGCTAATAGGTTATTTAGTTTTACTACCCACTACCCACTACCCACTACCCACTACCCACTACCCACTACCCACTACCCACTAATAATACAAATCATCGGTTCGCAGGTTCAAAAAGCGTTGCGTAGCTATAAATGTACTTATCCAGGTTATCAAAACGCCCATTAAAAATATAAATATAAACAAAACCGCCAAGAGCAGCGGATCGCCCAATAATTGCAACTGTGGAAAACTTTCATTGAGGTAGTAAAGCACTACGCCCATCCCGATCATTGCCACAATGGCCCCCACAATTCCTAACCGAACACTTTTCCAGACAAAGGGTTTGCGGATAAATTTCTTGGTCGCGCCCACCATCTGCATGGTTTTTATGGTAAACCGTTTTGCGTAAATACTCAATCGAATGCTACTGTTTATAAGTAACACCGCGATAAACGTAAAAATTCCGCTGATGACCAAAACCCAAAAACTGATGCGTTTCACGTTTTCGGTAAGCTGCGCAATCAAAGGTTTGTCGTAAATAACATCGTCCACAAAATCCTTACTTTTCAGCTCGTTGGTAATTTCCTCCATTTTTGCGGGCGTAACGTAGTCTGCCAAAATGTAAACGTCAATGCTATTTTGAAGTGGATTTTCGCCCAGATATTCAATGAAATTTTCGCCCAAAGTTTCTTGGTGCTCCTTTGCGGCATCTTCCTTTGAAACGAAAGTGGCTGATTTGGTATATTCAGCCAGCGCCAAACTTTGCTTCAATTGGGTGATTTCAACTTCCTTCGCCGTGTCTTTCAAAAAAACGGTAATCGCAATCTGTTCCTTAAAATAATCGGCAACTTTTTTTGAATTCAATACCAACAATCCCAACAATCCCAACAGAAAAAGCACCAGCGAAATACTGATGACCACTGAAAAATAGGAAGAAATCAATCTGCGTTTTTGATATTTTTCAAAAGAAGAACTCATAGGGTTTGCTGAATTTTGGCGTAAAAATACAAGTAATTTTGCATCTTGTGTTAAACAACGCCGAAAGTTTCCAATTTGTTATAATTCCATTAAATTTGGATTGCCTTAAATTTAGTAATCATCATAAAAAGCCTACAAAAATCCCTAAAAATTTCCCGTCCGGGACTTTGGTTTGCAACCCTTTGGATGTATTTGGTCCCTTTTGACCTTGCTTCAAATTTTTGGGAGGAGCCACAGTTTTGGCTTGGACTCATCTTTGTTACGTTTCCGTTGAATTTTTTGGTGTATGGCCTAAACGATTTTACAGATGGAAAGGCAGATTCCCTAAACCCGCGGAAAGGGAATTATCTGTTTGGCGCCAAGTTGAGCAAAAAGGAATTAGAGCCGGTTTTTTGGCAAATTTGTGCCGTGATTTTGCCCTTTGTAGCCCTGTTTTCATATTTGGAAGGCAGGGAAATGTTCCTTCTGCTCCTTTTTATGATAGTGGTAAATATCATCTACAATTTCAAGCCTTTCCGCCTCAAGGAACGCCCGCCCTTTGAAATTATAATACAGGTAGGTTACGTGTTCACGGCACTTTTCAGCATCCTTTTGAATAATTTGGAAATGCTTCCCTGGCAGACGTTGCTCTATCTTTCACTCTTCGCATTCCAAGCCCATATTGCGGGGGAAATTATGGATATCGAGCCAGATAGATTAGTGGGAAAGAAAACCACAGCGGTTTTCATAGGAAGGAAAAAAGCGAAACTTTTAATGCTTTTTCTGCTATTATTTGAAGCGTATATCTTGAAATTCTGGTTTGATGATTGGGTGCTGTCGGGCTTTTTGGTGGCTTTTTCGTTTTGGCTGATTTTGGATATTTTCGTTTTCTTCAAAGACAGACCCTATTCGGTAACGCAAATGAAAATCTTTGGAATTGCCATCAACGTTTCCGCAATTCTTTCGATGATTTGGGTGCTTTATTCGGGAAATCTGCTGCATCCAAATTTTTAAAATATAGGGTTTTACTTCTTCCAATAAACCTTAAATTTGCGGCTCTTTCCACCAGTGGAAATAACTTTCAAAAAAAATACAAGAAGATGGGCAAATATCACTTCAACGAGATAGAAGCAAAGTGGCAAAAACATTGGGCCGAAAATCAGACTTTTAAGGCCGAGAACGATAGCGACAAACCGAAATACTATGTTTTGGATATGTTTCCCTATCCCTCCGGCGCTGGCTTGCACGTTGGGCATCCGCTCGGGTACATTGCCAGTGATATTTATGCGCGCTACAAACGCCACCAAGGATATAATGTGCTGCATCCGCAAGGCTATGATTCATTCGGACTTCCGGCAGAGCAATATGCCATCCAAACGGGGCAACATCCGGCAAAAACTACTGAAGAAAATATTGCCCGTTACCGCGAACAGCTTGATAAAATAGGTTTTTCCTTCGATTGGAGCCGCGAGGTGCGTACATCAAACCCAGAATATTACAAATGGACGCAGTGGATTTTCATACAGCTTTTTGAAAGTTGGTATGATAAAGATGCAGATAAAGCCCGTTCCATTGAAGAACTGCGCGCTATTTTTTCTTCGGAAGGAAATGTACACATAAATGCGGTCTGCGATGAGGGGATTGCGCATTTCACGGCTTCAGAATGGGTGGATTTTTCAGAAACCAAAAAGCAGGAAATTCTTTTAAAATATAGATTGACCTATTTAGCCGAAACCGAAGTAAACTGGTGCCCGCAACTGGGAACCGTTTTGGCAAATGACGAAATAGTAAACGGCGTTTCCGAACGTGGCGGCTATCCGGTTGTGCGAAAAAAGATGAAACAATGGAGCATGCGCATCACGGCCTACGCCCAGCGTTTGCTCGACGGACTTGATAAAATAGACTGGCCGCAACCTTTGAAGGATTCGCAAACCAATTGGATTGGGCGGTCAAAAGGAGCAACTGTTGAATTCAGGGTCCTCCCCCCAGCCCCCTCCGATGGAGGGGGAGCGGAGAGCGCAGGGTATTTAACTGGAAATTCTGCTATTATTGGCACTTTATTATCTCGTGCCAAGGAAATGCGAAAGAATCCTACCAAAGCTGAGGCAATTTTATGGCAAGAATTGCGAACAAAAAAAGTAGGTCATAAATTCCGTCAACAGCACCCAATTGATAATTATATAGTAGATTTTGTTTGTCTCTCAAAAAGATTGATTATTGAAGTGGACGGGGAAATCCATCAATATCAACTTGAAAAGGATGGTGAAAGGGAATTGTTGCTAAAAGAGAAAAAAGGATTCAGAATTTTACGTTTCACAAATGATGAAGTTATAAATAATCGTGAAACAGTACTTTCAAAAATTAAAGAAACTTTAAAAATCCTCCCATCCATAGAGGATTCAGAACAGGTCACAATCCCCCCTTTGGGGGCAAGGGGGACAATCCCTGTTTTCACAACCCGCCCCGATACCATCTTCGGAGTAAGTTTTATGGTTTTGGCGCCGGAGCACGATTTGGTTTCAAAAATCACCACTGCCGAACAGAAAGAAGCAGTTGGAACGTATGTGGAAGCCACCGCAAAACGCAGCGAACGCGAACGAATGGCAGATGTAAAGCACATTACAGGCGTTTTTACGGGCGCGTATGCCGAGCATCCATTTACAAAGGAACCCATCCCAATTTGGATTGGCGATTACGTTTTGGCGGGCTACGGCACAGGCGCTGTAATGAGCGTTCCCTGTGGCGACCAGCGCGACTATGATTTTGCGAAACATTTCAATCTGCCCATTCCGAATATATTTAGCCCCCTAACCCCCGAAGGGGGAATTAATGAAACCGAAAATTTAATCGAAAAAGAAGCATTTTCGGAAAAATCGGGCTTTGTTTTAAAAAATTCAGATTTTTTGAATGGCTTAAATTATTCCGAAGCTACCGATAAAATAATAGCTGCCTTGGAGGAAAAAGGGATTGGCAAAGGCAAGATAAACTACCGTTTGCGCGATGCCGTTTTTAGTCGCCAGCGCTATTGGGGCGAGCCCTTCCCGATTTATTACAAAGACGGAATGCCGCAAATTATCCCTACGGAATGTTTGCCGTTGCGTCTTCCCGAAGTTGAAAAATACCTGCCAACCGAAGAAGGCGAACCACCTTTGGGCCGCGCCGATGTTTGGGCATGGAATACCGAAACCAAGGAAGTGGTCGGCAACGATTTGATTGACCATAAAACCGTTTTTCCTTTGGAATTGAATACGATGCCAGGTTGGGCGGGAAGCAGTTGGTACTTTTTCCGATATATGGAAGACGAAAAACGCGACGAGGTTTTTGCCTCAAAAGAAGCGTTAAACTATTGGAAAAACGTGGATTTATATATTGGCGGCAGCGAACACGCCACCGGCCATTTGTTGTACAGCCGTTTTTGGGTAAAATTTATGCACGACCGCGGCTTGGTGCCCGTGGACGAACCTTTTAAAAAGCTGATAAACCAAGGGATGATTTTGGGGGAGAGTGCGAAAGCAATTTTTTTATCAATTAATTTTCAAAGAGATGGTTTCAAACAAAACAGTAAATACATTGAAGATTTAGAATCTTTTGTAAAGGAAGCAAAGCAATACTATATAAGTGCTGAATTTGCTGATGTTTTACAGGATTATACTCGATTGAGTAAACTAGACGGCTTTCTTTCAGAATCAATTTTTGGTATCTTAAAAAGAGATTTTAACTTCCAAGAGATTTCTATTTCTGATGTTATTGTAAAAGCTTCACCTGAATTTGCAATTAACATCAATGTAAATTCGGTATCCATAGCAGATGCGATAATATTTGATTTTCTCATAAAAGAAAATGATTTAAGATATAAAAACTTAGAAAAAAATTCTATTAAAGGAAAAACTGGTGCTTTTTTGTGCAAACGCGAAGTAGAAAAAATGTCCAAAAGCAAATACAACGTGGTAAATCCCGATGATATCTGCAATCAATACGGCGCCGACACTTTAAGAATGTACGAAATGTTCCTCGGCCCGCTGGAACAGGCAAAACCGTGGAATACCGCCGGCATTACGGGCGTACACGGTTTCCTTAAAAAACTTTGGAAATTGTACCATTCGGGCCCGGATGAAAGCTTTTACGTAACGGACACCCCTCCTTCGGAGGGGCAGGGGGAGGCCTTGAAAACATTGCACAAAACAATCAAAAAAGTACAGGAAGATATTGAGAACTTTAGTTTCAATACTTCGGTTTCCTCTTTTATGATTGCAGTGAACGAACTTTCGGCACAAAAATGTAATTCACGTGAGGTTTTGGAGCCGTTGGCAATATTAATTACGCCTTACGCGCCGCATATTGCGGAAGAGCTTTGGGAGAAATTGGGCCATTCGGAAAGTATTTCCACAGCGCCTTTTCCAAAATTTGAGGAGAAATATTTGGTAGAAAGCAGCAAGGAATATCCAATCTCCTTTAACGGAAAAATGCGTTTTACGTTGGAACTGCCACTCGATTTAAGCAAGGAGGAAATAGAATCTGCCGTAATGGCACACGAAAAGACAGCCCAATATTTAGAGGGCCGCACGCCGAAGAAGGTAATAATCGTGCCCGGAAAAATCGTAAATATCGTGGGTTAAAAATTTGCACACTATTTGCTATATTGTAAAAAAATCTCTGTGACCTCTGTGTCTCTGTGGTTATTAAAATTTTTACCACAAAGAAAAAGAACACAGTGAAAAACTATAAACAACAAACTTTAAACAATAAAACCTATGTTTGGATACTATATAATTGCAGGATTAATCTTTTTGGTGAGTTGGTACGTAAGCCACAAATTGAAGAGCAAGTTTAAGGAATACAGCAAAATCCACCTTCAAAATGGAATGAGCGGAAAGGAAATTGCCGAAAAAATGCTCGCCGACAACGGAATTACCGATGTGCAGGTTATTTCAGTCCCCGGTCAATTGACGGACCATTACGATCCATCAAAGAAAACGGTGAATTTGAGCGAGCCAGTGTATATGCAGCGAAATGCTGCGGCGGCAGCGGTTGCGGCCCACGAATGTGGCCACGCCGTGCAACACGCCACTGCTTACAGTTGGTTAAAGTTGCGTTCCACTATCGTTCCCGCGGTAAGCGTTTCAAGCAAACTTTCCAATTTTGTAATCATGGCTGGCCTTATTTTGTTTGCCACAGGTTCGGCAATTGGCAGCTGGGTTTTCGGGATCGGTATTTTACTCTTTGCGGTAACCACGGCTTTTGCCTTCATCACCCTGCCGGTGGAATTTGACGCCAGTAAGCGTGCGCTTGTCTGGTTGGAAACCAATAATATGGTAACCCCACAGGAACACGAAGGTGCAAAGGATGCGTTGAAATGGGCAGCCAGAACCTATGTGGTGGCGGCAATTGGTTCCTTGGCAACACTGCTATATTTTATTTCTATCTTCTTGGGAAGTCGCGATTAAAAGAAAAATTAAATGCAAAATCAAACCCGCCTATTTTTATGGGCGGGTTTGGTGTTTAAAGAAGATGCTTTTAATGAAGGTTGTCTGGATTGTATCCCAAATAATCCACTTCTTTCTCGTGAAAGATAATTCCGTTTTCTTCCAGCTCCTTTAAGATAGGTTCGTAAACCTCTTTGGCAATTGGAAGCTGTACGCCGGGCGTGGTTATTTCTTCATTTAATATTTTCAGTGCAGCAATGGCTACGGGAAGCCCTACGGTTTTTGCCATTGCCGTATGGGTCTGGTCTTCGCCAATAAGAGTCATGTGGCTGTCTATTTGATATTTTTTTCCATCCAGTTGGTATCCAAATTTGTGGTACATCACGATCATATCCTTATCGTGCGGTGCCAGTGTCCATTTGTCCTCCAATATTTTTTGAAGTCCCATGGCGGGCGTTGCATCTTTAATTCCCAACTTTTTTTCCTTGGTGAAAAGATCGAGCTCTTCCAGTTTTTCCCACATTAAATCGTCCTGGTCTATTTTCAGGGCGTGGCGAAGTTTCAATTCCACCGTATCTGAAGGCGAATAGGGAAGAAATAGGTTTACAAAGTCGCGATAGCTCATGGTTTCGGAATCGGGAATGGTGTAGCTGTCGTCGGTCATTCCCAATTGCACAAACATGTTCCAGGCACGGCTGAAACCCACGCGGCGAATGGTGCCACGGTATAGCGTTAAAATATTATCCAGCCCATAAATTGATTGGTATTGTAAGGAATTTCGGTTGGCATACACTTCAAATTTGCCATACCCTTCAATATTGATAAATTCTGTTCTTCGGAAAAGTCTGTGATATGGAATATACTTGTATTTTCCTTCCTGTATAAATTCCGCAGCGCCGCCCTGTCCTGCCAAAACTACGTTTCGCGGATTCCAAGTGAATTTGTAATTCCAAAGGTTGTCGTCGCTTTCAGGCGCAATCAACCCGCCACAAAACGATTCAAACAGCAGCATTTTTCCGCCTTTGGCGCGTATTCTATCAATCACTTGCATGGCACTCATATGGTCCACTCCGGGGTCGAGACCGATTTCATTCATAAAAACCAGTCCTTTTGATTCGGCTTTGTGGTTCAGCGCTTGCATTTCTTTGCTCACGTAAGAGGCCGTAACCATATGCTTTCCGAATTCAATACAGTCGCGGGCTACTTCAATATGGTAGCGTGCGGGAAGCATGGAGATTACCAAATCGCTGTTTTCTACCGCTTCCTTTCTTTGCACATCGTTAAAAACGTCGAGCATAATCCCGCGGGCGTTTGGGTGGTTTGAGGTGAACTTCTGCGCAGATTGAATGGATATGTCCCCAATGGTTATAAAAAGGTCTTCTTTTTCGCTTTTGTCCAGCAAATAACGGATTAAACTTGTGGCAGATCTTCCTGCGCCGATAATTAATATGTTTCTCATTGGGGGAGTTTTTTGTTAACTTTGGAGATAGATTTTGTAAAGGACGAAATTACTAATTCCAAATTTTAAAAATGACGGTTTTCGATAAAAATATGGTGGTCACGGCTTCATTTCTTGCCGCCGCTACAATAGCAATGGGAGCTTTCGGCGCCCACGGATTAAAGAATATGGTTGACGCTGCCGCACTCACTACCTTTGAAACCGGAATACGGTACCAAATGCACCATTGCCTCGCTATTTTGGCCGTGGGCTTGGCGCCTTCCGTTCCGGAAAAAATCAAAAAAACCGTATTTTGGCTTTTTATCCTTGGAATACTGCTCTTCTCGGGTTCTATCTATCTGCTTGCGCTGAATGCTATTTTGCCTTTCAATGCGGCGAAAATCGGATTTGTAACCCCAATCGGCGGGCTTATGTTTATTCTCGGGTGGTTTTTGTTTGCTTATAGAATGCTTACGTTAAAGAAGCAATAAATCTGTTTCATATTTTCTTCAATCTCTTTTAGATTTGCTACTTTTGTACTCTACAAAATTTAAAAAAGGTATGGTCGATAAAAACCAAGCTACGAAAACGATTTCGGTTGACAAATACGGAATCAAAAACGCAAAAGTTAAATATCAACTTTCTTCTGAAGAACTTCACGACGAAACATTGCAAAAAGGTCAAGGAAAAGAAGCTGCGAGCGGTGCCTTGGCGGTAAACACCGGAGAATTTACTGGAAGATCCCCAAAGGACCGGTTTATTGTAAAGGACGATGTTACACGCGAAAAAGTGTGGTGGGGAAATGTAAACATTCCGTTTCCGCCAGATATGTTTGATAGGCTTTATAACAAGGTTGCAGATTATCTGTCGGGAAAAGAAGTGTACGTTCGCGACAGCTATGCCTGCGCTGATGAAGAATACAAACTCAACATCCGGGTTATTACTGAAAACCCGTGGTCCAATATGTTTGCCCACAACATGTTCCTTCGCCCTACGGCAGAGGAATTGGCGTCTTTTGACCCAGAATGGCTTATAGTAAATGCCCCGGGATTTACGGCTAATCCTGAAGTTGACGGAACGCGTCAGCATAATTTCGCTATCCTGAACTTCACCAGAAAAATCGCTTTAATTGGCGGCACCGGTTATACTGGCGAAATTAAAAAAGGTATATTCTCTGCGCTTAATTTTATACTTCCGGTTGATAAAAATACGATGCCAATGCACTGCTCGGCAAACGTTGGCGACGATGGCGAGACCGCTATTTTCTTCGGTCTTTCCGGAACGGGCAAGACAACGCTTTCTGCAGATCCGGACCGTAAATTGATTGGCGATGACGAACACGGCTGGACTGAGGATAATAAAATCTTCAACTTTGAAGGCGGTTGCTACGCAAAGGTTATAAACCTGACCGAAGAACAGGAACCGGATATTTACAATGCAATAAAACCTGGAGCATTGTTGGAAAATGTAGTAATGGACGAAAATGGCGAAGTTGACTTTGCCGATACTTCCATCACGCAAAATACAAGGGTGAGTTATCCTATCTATCACATAAAAAATATCCAAGTGCCTTCCATTGGCCACAATCCGAAGAATATTTTCTTTTTGACGGCAGATGCCTTTGGCGTTTTGCCTCCCATTTCAAAACTTACTCCGGGGCAGGCTGCTTACCATTTCATAAGTGGTTATACGGCTAAGGTTGCTGGTACGGAAGAAGGAATCAACGAGCCGACCCCAAACTTTTCGGCCTGTTTTGGAGCGCCGTTTATGCCGCTTCACCCTACGGAATATGCTGAAATGTTGAGTAAAAAGATGAAAGATTCCGGCGTGAATGTTTGGTTGATCAATACCGGTTGGACCGGAGGACCTTACGGTATAGGTAGCAGAATGAAACTGAAATACACAAGAGCAATGATTGCTGCTGCTTTGGAAGGAAAGTTGAAGAATGTGGAATTTGAAAAGCACCCTATTTTCAATTTGATGATGCCTAAATCTTGCCCCAACGTTCCTTCGGAAATATTAAACCCAAAGGAAACGTGGAAAAACAAAAAGGCCTACGACATTCAGGCCAAGGAATTGGCGAATTCATTTAAGGAGAATTTCACCAAGTTTGAGTCCTATGCCAATGAAGAAATCCTTTCGGGGGCTCCCGCTTCGGCTTAGAATCAAAATAGCTTAAAACAAAAAGGCTTGCCAGTGCGGCAAGCCTTTTTTATTGCAATTAAATCGAGCTTATTTTTTGTTGTTAACCTCTTTAATGTACTTTTCCAAAGCCATCGTCATAGACGGCGTTTCGGGGGTTGGGGCTTGTATATCTACACGCAGGCCTACCTCGGTGGCGGCTTTTACGGTAGTATTTCCAAAAACCGCAATGCGCGTTTCGTTCTGTTTGAAATCTGGAAAGTTCTCCAACAGCGACTGTATTCCACTGGGGCTGAAAAACACCAAAATATCATAATACACATCGCGCAGATCTGAAAGATCGCTGATTACCGTTTTGTAAAAAGTAGCTTCTTTCCAGTCAACCTTTAATTCATTCAAAACCTGTGGAACTTCAGGCTTCAATTTATCGGAGGTTGGAAGCAGGAATTTTTCGTTTTTATATTTTTTGATCAAGGGAGCCAGTTCTGAAAAAGTTCTTTTTCCCACATAAATCTTGCGTTTTCTGTAAACCACATATTTTTGGAGGTAGTAGGCTACGGCCTCGCTCAAGCAGAAATATTTCATCGTGTCCGGCACCTTAAAGCGCAGCTCTTCTGCGATTCTGAAATAATGGTCCACAGAGTTTCGGCTTGTAAGAATAATAGCAGTATATTTATTGAGATCAACTTTTTGGGCCCGGACGTCTTTGCCTGACACGCCTTCTACGTGTATGAAAGGCCGAAAATCTATTTTTACCTTTTGCTTTTCGATCAAATCGAAATAAGGAGAGTTTTCAATTTTAGGCTCGGGCTGGGAAACCAAAATAGTTTTCACTTTCATAGATAGTCCTGATTTTTTTTAAAATAATATACCTTATACAAAGCTTTTATAAAGAATAATATAAGGGGAAATTTCAAGTGCGCAAAGATACAAAATAAAATAGAAGAAATTGCCTAATATCAATTTTCCGTTTTTCTTGTAGCTGTAAAGCAGCGCAATAGCGTTTAGGGCCAACAAACATCCGCCAAAAATGAGCAGGCCTGTTGCGGTGGGCGGATATACATAAAGGAAAAAAAGATTGCCCGCAAAGAACAGAATGCCCAAAAAGTTGCGATAGCTCAGTTTTTGGTACAGATAATTGTTGATAAGGGCATCCATCGAAAAAATATTTGCGACAATTTTTTCCAAAGAAAATTTTATCAGTACAAAAACACTGTAGGCCGTACAAATTTGAAGAAACAACCATTTATTGTTTTCTATTTCCGAAGGGTTAAAAACCTTAAAAAGCAAAAAGACGAAAATGGAAACGCATAGTATCTGTGCCGCGAACAGCATGATGTTAAAAGGGTGGTTCAATTCGTCATTTTTGCCGTGAACAAAAAAGTACTGATTGGTAATAGGCAACATGGAAAATTCGTGGAAGCGTTTGGGGTAAAAATATTTGGCCAGGGCAAAGAGAATGAAGCAGGCCACCAACAAATAGGTTGCAAAGTCAGTTGGCGCAATAAGTCTTTCGCTGAAATCCACCTTCAATTTTTTCGGTAAAGGTACTGTAAAATAATTTTCCTTTTTTAGGCCCCAATTAGAATTTACTTCACATTTATTTCTTCAAAAAAGGGTACATTTGCGCTAAAATTGCAGTATGTCCAAGGCAGTGGTGGTGGTGCCAACCTACAATGAAATTGAAAATATAGAGCGGCTGCTGCGTACGGTTTTTTCATTGCAGCGTGAATTTCACGTTTTGGTGGTGGACGATAATTCGCCAGACGGCACGGCAACTGTGGTTGAGGAAAATTTCAAAACCTATCCCGAAAAACTTTTTTTGCTGAAAAGAGCCGAAAAAACCGGTTTGGGAACGGCCTATATAGCAGGATTTAAGTGGGCATTGCAGCACGGCTACGACTACATTTTTGAAATGGACGCCGATTTTTCACACAACCCCAACGACCTGATAAGGCTTTTCAACGCCTGCCACAAAGAAGGGAACGATGTAGCCATAGGCTCGCGTTACGTAAAGGGCGTAAATGTGGTAAACTGGCCTATGAGCCGCGTGCTGATGTCGTGGTTGGCCTCAAAATATGTGCAGTTTGTGATGGGAATCGATATTTACGATACCACCGCCGGATTTATTTGTTACCGAAGACGCGTGCTGGAGAAAATAAACTTGGACAACATTCGTTTTGTGGGCTACGCATTTCAGATTGAAATGAAATTTAAGGCCTACTTGAGCAAATTCAAAATAAAGGAGGTGCCGGTAATTTTTACCGACCGTACCAAAGGCGAGTCAAAAATGAGTTCGGGTATTATTTCCGAAGCTATTTTTGGGGTTGTTGCTATGAAATTTAAAAGTGTATTTAACAGAAAAAGATTCAATGAAGTCAGTTTTAATTAAGAACGCGAATATTGTAAATGAGGGAGAAATCTTTAAGGGCGACGTGCTTGTGCAGGACGGCCGCATAGCGGAAATTTCTGAAACCATCAGCATGAAATCTGCCGATACGAAAGTTATCGATGCCGACGGAAGCTATTTGCTGCCGGGAATGATTGACGACCAAGTGCATTTTCGCGAGCCGGGACTGACCCACAAAGCCACCATCGAAACCGAATCGAAAGCTGCCGTGGCGGGTGGGATTACTTCTTTTATCGAGATGCCGAACACCGTGCCGCAGGCCACGACCATTGAACTGCTGGAGGAAAAATTTGATATTGCCGCCAAAACTTCGTGGGCCAATTATTCCTTTATGTTTGGCGGGACCAATGATAATTTGGATGAAATTTTAAAAGTTGATCCGCAAAAAGTAGCGGGATTGAAACTGTTTTTGGGCTCTTCCACAGGAAATATGTTGGTGGACGACCCAAAGATTTTGGAAGAAATTTTCAGCAAAACCAAGTTGCTCATTTCCGCACACTGCGAGGATGAAACAACTATAAAAAATAATCTTGAAAATTATAAAGCGGAATATGGCGAGGACATTCCAATAGAACTTCACCCAAAAATACGCAGCGAGGAGGCGTGTTATATTTCATCATCAAATGCTATAAAACTGGCCCAAAAAACAGGGGCGCGACTTCACGTTTTTCATCTCTCCACGGAAAAGGAAACGCATCTTTTCAGCAATAAAAAACCGCTTTCGGAAAAAAAGATTACTGCCGAAGTTTGCATCCACCATTTATGGTTTTCAGAAGAAGATTACAAAACCAAGGGCACCAAAATAAAATGGAACCCCGCGGTAAAAACCGAAAAAGACAGGGACGGGTTGCTAAAAGCGTTGCTGGACGACCGAATAGACGTGATAGCTACCGACCACGCGCCGCATACCCTGGAAGAGAAGAACAATAAATATCTAAATGCCCCCTCGGGCGGACCGCTGGTGCAGCATGCGCTCGTGGCGCTTTTGGAAATGCACCACAAGGGAAAAATTTCCTTGGAAAAAATAGTTGAAAAATTTGCACACAATCCTGCAATCCTCTTTCAGATAAAGGACCGTGGATATATTCGAAAGGGATATAAGGCAGACTTGGTTTTGGTCGATCTCAATTCTCCCTGGACCGTTAAAAAGGAAAACCTGTTTTACAAATGCGGTTGGTCGCCATTTGAGGGAACCATCTTCAAATCGCGGGTTACGCATACCTTGGTTAATGGAGTAGTGGTTTATGAAAATTCAAAGTTCCCGAACAAAAGCAATCCGGAACGACTTACTTTTAACAGATAATGAAGCAATCGATAGTTTTTATAATATTCGTTTTAGGTTTTTTGGGCTGTCAGGATGTAAACCAACCCGAAAAGCCCAAAAATCTTATTGCCAAAGATAAAATGATCGATATACTTATGGAGACCTACTTGGATAATGCCGCCCGAAGTGTGGACAATAGGGCCATTACCTCAAAGGGCATCAAAATGGATTCGATGGTCTATAAAAAATTTGGAATAGATAGTTTGCAATTCGCAAAAAGCAATGCGTTTTATGCCGCAGATGTGAATACCTATATGGAGATTATTCGGGAGGTTGAAACAAGGCTTACCGCAATGCAGCAAAAAATGGACAGTATCTGGGAAAAAGAGTGGGTCCGAAAAGATAGTATCAAACGCAAATTTGAAGAGGATAAAGCCAATTCAGCACCTGCAAAAGACAGTTTAATTTGACGTATTCCTAGTTTCTTTTGCTATTTTTTTCAACGTTTCCCCGGTTGGTGTAAATTGAAAACCAAATTCTTTTTTTATTTTGGAAGCATCGTAAAAAGAAGCCGTAAACATGGACTGCACGGTAGCTTTTATGAGCCTTCTTTTGGTCCCGAAAAGTTTATTCGACAGCCAATCCATTCCACTCAGAAAAAACATAATACTTTTTGATAGTTTTTTTGTTGGTGGTTTTTTTCCAAGCAAAGGTGCTAGTTTGGAGAACAATTCCTTATACGTAATATTTTCGCCCACCAAAATAAATTGCTCATTTTTTGTTTCAGAATCCATAAGCCTGATCATCAATAATGCCACATCCTGGACATCAACAATGCCCATTGCCCCGGATGGATAAAAAGGAATGCCACTTGCCACTATAGAAACAATAACGCCGCTTCCGCCACCGTCTGGGGAGGTGCCCAAAATGATTCCGGGATTCACGATTACGGCGTCCAAACCTTCCTGTGTTCCGCGCCAAACCTCCATTTCGGCACCGTATTTAGTAATGGCGTACACGCTATTTTTTTCATCGGGGTTCCAGGGCGTTTCTTCGGTAATTGACTGATTGTATAAACCATTTCCCAAAGTGGCAACCGAACTTACATAACAGAGTTTTTCAATTTTATTTGCCAGACAGAGGTTTACCACATTTGCCGTGCCTTCCACATTGGCCTTTTTGAGTACTTTGTATTTTGAAGGGTCAAAATTTATAAAGGCTGCACAATGGTACACTTTTGTGATATTCTCAAAGGCAACCGAAAGTGCGGGAATTTCTGTAATATTCGCCTCAATCCATTCAATTTTGTTGAAAAGAGGATCCACTTCGGAAGTGTAAAGCGCAAAAACCTTTTTTACCGCATGGATGTCACTATTTTTTCTGTGAATTGCACGCACCCGCTCGTTTTTCTTCAAAAGAAAATACAAGAGGTGGGAGCCCACCATACCCGTGCCGCCGGTTACTAAAATCATAATGCGAAAATACTCTTTTTGAAATCGATCTCGATAGCTATCAAGACGAAATTGAAACTGAAAACGGGGTTGGGACCCGATAAATAATTTTGAATACTTGATAAACACCTAAAAATGCCTCAACCTTGAACCTTGAATTTTGAATTTTGAATTCCTCAATCTGAAATGATAACCCTATCTTTGCATCCTCATTTTCCAAAGCCCTGGCGGCGGAGTAAAAATTTAAAGATGAAGCTGAAAAATTTCGTTGAAGAACTACAATGGCGTGGCATGGTCCACGATGTAATGCCGGAAACCGAAACACACCTTATGGAAGCCATGCGGTCGGCCTACGTGGGGTTTGACCCTACGGCAGATTCGCTTCACATCGGCAATTTGGTGCCTATAATGCTCTTGTCTTTCTATCAGCGCTGCGGCCACAAGCCGGTGGCATTGGTTGGCGGGGCCACGGGAATGATCGGCGATCCTTCGGGGAAAAGTGCTGAGCGCAATTTGCTTGATGAGACTGCACTACGCCACAACCAGGAATGTGTAAAAAACCAACTTTCACAGTTTTTGGACTTTTCGTCGGGTGCCGAAAACCAGGCCGTGCTGGTAAATAATTACGACTGGATCAAGGAATTTTCATTTTTGGATTTTATTCGAAACGTGGGCAAGCACATTACCGTAAACTATATGATGGCCAAGGATTCCGTGAAAACCCGATTGAGCGGCGAGAGTGCCGACGGACTCTCATTCACGGAATTTACGTACCAATTGATCCAGGGCTACGACTTTGTCCACTTAAACAGAAGTTTAAACTGCACCCTCCAAATGGGCGGTAGCGACCAGTGGGGAAATATTACCACCGGAACAGAACTTTTACGAAGAATGGACGGCACAAAGGGCTATGCCTTAACGTGCCCGCTAATTACAAAAAGTGACGGCAGCAAGTTTGGGAAAAGTGAGGGCGGAAACGTATGGCTGGATGCGAGTAAAACTTCCCCCTACAAATTTTACCAATACTGGCTGAATACGAGTGATGACGATGCCGAAAAATACATCAAGATTTTCACTTTTCTCGACAAGGAAACAATTGAAGATCTGATTGCGGAGCACAAAGAAGCGCCACATTTGCGCCTGCTTCAAAAGCGCTTGGCACAGGAAGTTACCACAACCGTTCACAGTGCCGATGAGTATAAAAAAGCTGTAAAAGCTTCTGAAATTTTATTCGGAAATTCCACTTCCGAAGATTTGAAAACACTTGATGAAAAAACCTTTCTCGATGTTTTTGAAGGCGTGCCGCAAGCGGAAATTTCAAAGGAAGAACTTAAAAGTGGAATTGATATTATTGGCGCTTTATCTGAAAAGACCGGATTTTTGAAATCGAACAGTGAGGCCCGTCGCGCTTTAAAGGAAAACTCTATTTCCGTGAACAAAGAAAAAGTTGCCGACGATTTTACGGTTGGCGAAAACGATTTGATCAATGGGCAATTTGTGCTGCTGCAGCGGGGAAAGAAGAATTATTTTATTATAAAGGCCGTTTAGTTGAAAATCTTTTGAATAAAAAAAACCCCCGGCAAAGACTGCACGGGGATTTTTCGATTAACTAACCAACCAAATTATGAAAAATCATCACTTTTTCACGGTTTCTTGGTCGATGGATTTATGATAACCTTACGCTTTTTCGCCAAAGGCTGTGTTAAATTTTTCCCTACAAAACCATTAGATTGCAGCCGCGGATATCACTAAAATCGAACCGGCCCAAAACCTCAAAAGTGCCATCAGCAAAGGTTTTTCCCAAGTCTTGGGTTGCAATAAAGGAACACGAATACAGGTTTGCTAAGTCAATCACATTTATTCCCCCTGTCCTTTCGAAAGTATAGGAAAGTGCATCTTCTGTGTCGCGGGTTACAACTTTCATCCACGGAGGGCAGGAAAAAAGACCATCGCCAACGGAATAGGCTTGCGAGAGTAGCTCCGTCATTCCGTATTCGCTGTGGATTTTATGAACCCCGAAACCAGTTTTTAAAATTTCGTGGAGTTCCTCTCGTATCATTTCCTTTCGACGGCCTTTCATTCCGCCGGTTTCCATCACTATTGTGTTTTTAAGTTGAAAGCCGGTTTTTTCAATTAAATCGAGCAACGCATAAGAAACACCGATGAGGATTGTCCGTTGGTTGTTACTTTCCAAAAACGCCAACTTTTCAATCAAAGCGTCCATTTCGTATAAATAAAACCCACTGTGGGGGTTGTTGCTTTTTTCAATCAGCTTTTCAACCATATAAATAAGTGACGACCCTTCGCGCTCCAAATAGGAAGGGAGCAATGCGAGGATTACAAAATTTTCGGTTTTGCCGTAGTTGCTTTCGAAAGCTTTCAAAAAACTGGTTTCGTATAGCCCTATGTCGGAAACGTAATGCCTGCTGTTTATACTGCCAGTTGTGCCACTACTGGTGAAGACCGTTTCTTCTACACTATTTTCGGCAAGTATCTTATGGCTTTTAAAAAATTGAATGGGTAAAAAGGGTATTTCCGCAATTGTTTTTACTTCGGAAATTTGCGTATTCAACAGGTTGCAGAAATTGCGATAAACGCGAACATTTTCGTGCTGAAAACGGAACACTTCAATAGCAAGTCGCTGAAATTCCGCTTCGGATTTGATGTTAAAAATTTCCTTTTCGAGCATAATTACCAATCAAAAAAATCTTTTCAAAAGTAGGTAAATAAAAAAGCCCCTGCCGAAACAGGAGCTTTAAAAGTAAAATTTATAATGGATTACTTAACAACCAATTTTTTGGTAGCTGAAGATTTTCCTTGCTCAATCTTCAAGATGTAAACACCGCTGTTCAAAGTTGAAATGTCCAATCTGTCGCCGTAAAAAGTAGTTTTTAAAACTTGCTTTCCCAGTATGTCAAAAATTGTAATGGTTTTGGCACCGTTCACTTTTGATGTGATGTCCACATAGCCTTTGGTTGCAGGGTTTGGATAAATATTAAAAACGTTGGTCTTTGATCCGTCAATACTTAAAAAACAGGCATTTGTGGCGCGCAAGGTTGGCACATCAACACAGAAGCTTCCCGCACCATCATTTTGTATGGATTCTGTATCCTTGTTTCCATTCAGGTCTTCATCATATTGAACGGTTTGGCCGAGCCCTGCTAAAAGCTCTGGGTCATCGTCATCATTGGTTCCATATACAATCGCATCAATCAAATTAACGTTTGTAACGGGCGTTCCATTTGGAAAATTGCTGGCGCTATCTTGATAAATAGCAATAGCATCAGGCCCATTTTGTATGGTATTGCTCGTTCCGATAGCAATATCGACTCCGGGCGTAGCGCTGCTGCCAATTATGAAAAACCCTTCCGAATCTGTAACATATCCGGTTAAATCTACCGTTTTATAACTTTCGTCGTCTGTGCCATTATAGAAAACAACAAGGTAACCTTCCAGTGAAAAGTTTGGGGAATCGGAAAGAATTTCAACAAATTCCGTAACATCGGTTCCGGTTTGATCAGAATCCACTTCATTAATGCGTATTTGCGAAAAAGAAATGGTGCAGAACAATACGATTGAGACAAATGTAATTGTTTTCATAACCATCTGTTTTTAAGTTATCTAATTAAATTTAAAGAAATATTTTCAACTTTGAAAATTGGCTGGGGAAAATATTTTTGGTTGTGTTTTACGTCTATAATTGATGCAATTGGTCGTGAGTTTTCATATTATTAAACCGTTACCATACCATTAACAATAAGCGTGCTAAAGATTTCCTGAGGTTAAATAATAGTATCTTTGACCTGTTAAAACGATTAAAATTTAATATGAAGAAAAAGGATATTAAAATTTTGTTGGTTGATGACGAACCGGATATTCTTGAAATAGTTCGATATAATCTGGCTGCGGAAGGATACCGTGTTGAAACCGCGGAAAACGGTGTTGAGGCCATAGCACAGGCCAAAAAGCTCAGGCCGCAACTAATTATCATGGATGTGATGATGCCGAAAATGGACGGCATTGAGGCTTGCGAGAAAATCAGGAACATACCGGAGCTTTCCGAGACCGTAATTACCTTTTTAACTGCCCGTGGCGAAGACTACTCCCAAATGGCGGGTTTTGAAGCCGGTGCCGACGATTATATAACAAAACCCATCAAACCAAAAGTGCTGGTAAGCAAAGTGAAAGCCTTGTTGCGCAGATTTAAGGAAGAAGCGGACGATGAAAAAATAAAACTCGGAAATTTAACAATCAACCGGGAGGAATATAAAATTCTGCTCGGCAAAGAAGAAATTATCCTTCCCCGAAAGGAATTTGAACTATTGGCATTGCTTGCTTCAAAACCGGGAAAAGTCTTTAAGCGCGAAACTATTTTAGATAGCATTTGGGGCAACGACGTGATTGTGGGCGGCCGCACCATCGACGTACATATTAGAAAGCTGCGCGAAAAAATAGGCGACGATCGATTTAAGACCGTAAAGGGAGTGGGTTACAAATTTGTAGTTTAAATCACGATGAAATTTTCAAAGAAATACAGTTTTGCAGCTTCCACCGCCTTGCTCATTGCCGCATCCACGACCGTGGCAATGGGCATTTTTATGTATGCGGTTTCTGAAATTGTTTTTCTCTGGCTGGTACTATTCTTTCTCTTTCTTTTTGCGATTTGTTTTTTACTGATTCAATATCGAATTGAAAAATTCATCTATTCCCGCATAAAAAAAATATACGAAGACGTGCGGGTGCTGGACGAAAAGATAATCCCAAAACCGTCCGTAACTACAAATATGGAGGAATTGACCCGAGAGGTAGAACGCTTTGCGCAGGACAAGAAACTGGAGATAGAAACCCTCAACATCCGCGAAAACTACCGAAAGGAATTTATGGGAAACATTTCGCACGAGCTCAAAACGCCTTTGTTCACTGTGCAGAGTTATATCCTGACGCTGCTGGACGGCGCCATGAAAGATAAAAAGGTGCGAAAAGAATATCTGCGCCGGGCCAATAAAGGTGTGGAACGCCTAATTTATATTGTGAAGGAATTGGATATGATTGCCAAGCTGGAAGTGGGAGGTTTAGTGCTGAATAAAGAAAATTTCAACATATTGGAATTGATTCAAAACATTTTTGATTTGCTTGAAATGAAGGCTGCCAAAAAAAACATTTCCCTTGTTTTTGACAAGGAATATTCAGAGGAAATAATCGTAAAGGCAGACCGGGAGCGAATTGAACAGGTGCTTACAAACCTCATCGTAAATTCCTTGAAGTATGGAAAACAAGACGGGACCACTGAGATAAGTATTGAAAATATTTTAAAAAATAGAGTGCTGGTTCGCGTTACCGATAATGGCGAAGGTATTTTAAAAGAAAATTTGCCGCGTATTTTTGAGCGTTTTTACCGTGTGGACAAAAGCGGCTCGCGGAAAGAGGGCGGCAGCGGTTTGGGGCTTTCCATTGTAAAGCATATCGTGGAGGCGCACAACGAAAAAATCTACGTGGAAAGCCAGTTTGGCATTGGCTCCGAGTTTTCATTTACGCTCGAAAAGGGAAAATAATTCCGAAAAATTTACGGGTTGCTGTGCCAAGGTCTTAAGCCCTTTGTAAACCGCGACTTTGTTCAACTTTTTCGGTTTAAACTTTTCTTGTTTGCAGGATGGGACTATTCCTAAATTTTTGAGTCGTTTTGCCAGATATTCCTGTTCGTATTGGCCGGGGGTGGGAACGAAGAATACATTTTTTTCTAATAGGGTTAAATCCATTATTGAAGTGTAGCCCGAACGGCAAACCACCATTTCACTTTTATTGATAACCTCTCCCAATTCGGCGCGCTGTAGAAAATTCACCGTTTTTATGTTTTCAGAATTGTCCCAGTGCTGTTCCTCTTCAACAATACCGCGAACCAATAAAATGTTCTTTTCACTTTTCTTAAAGGCATTTTTCAGTTTTTCCTCAAAAAGCGTGCGTTGTGGTTCAGGGCCTGAAAGCAGGAGCAGGATATCTATGGTTTTGGGAAACTCCTTTTTTTCCATTCGGCCCAGAATACCTATATATTTAATGGGAAACGGCGCTCTTTTTAAGTGGCCCAGTTTACCGCTGAGGTTTATAACCACATCATCCACATCGGGCACCCAACACACGTCAAATTTTTTAATGATTTTTTGATGCATCGCGCTGCTGAAAAAGCTAGTGCTGCCTGTTAAAACGTTAAGTTGGTGCGTAATGTAAACCGAAGGAATAGCCTTATTCCTTACCCCCAAACGGTTATCGCTGATTATGCCTTGAATTTTTCCGGTAGCGACCATTTGGCGAATGATTTTCTTTTCAGAATTCATCGTGTTTCTTAGCTGTGGCAGTTTTAAAAGAAGCTTCCATTTAAAATGGCTTCCCTTTTTTGGATACGTAATATTGTATGAAGGCAATTCTACGGTTTCCAATTCGGGAAATTCCTTTTGGAGCAATAGCAGCGCCGCCCCATCGGAAGCTATCAGCACCTTAAAATTATGGTCTAACAAGGCGCGGATTATGGGGATACAACGCGTGGCATGGCCCAAGCCCCAATTGAGCGGCGCAACCAATATGGTCTTCTTTTTTGGCATAAAAACAAAGGTAGCAATAATTGCAGCGGTGTTATATTTCCTTAATTTTACCGAAAATTTTAAACTTTGGGAAGTAAAAACAAACTGAGACGCTTTAAGGAAAACGAGACTTTTGCAAACGTGGTGCAACCCTCGCGCGAGGAAGTGCTGGACGATTCGCTGAAATTAAAGGGAAACTGGCGAAAGGATTTCTTCAAAAACGAAAACCCCTTGGTTTTGGAATTGGGCTGTGGCAAGGGCGAATACTCCGTAAATCTTGCCAAGGCACATCCCGAAGTAAACTTTTTGGGAATAGATATAAAGGGCGCGCGCTTTTGGCGTGGGGCAAAAATCGCTTTGGAAGAAAACCTGAAAAACGTAGGTTTTTTAAGGACCCAAATTGAACTCGTGGACAACATTTTTGAGGAAAACGAAGTAGATGAAATCTGGATAACCTTTCCCGACCCACAGATAAAATACAAACGCACCAAGCATAGATTGACGAACGAAGATTTTCTTCAGAAATACAAAAAAATATTGAAGCCCGATGGCGTTGTTCATCTAAAAACCGACAGCGAGTTTATGCATGGCTACACGCTGGGGCTATTGCACGGGTTGGATGAAGAAATAGAATATGCCCATCACGACGTATATGGAAGCCAAGGAGCTCCGGATGCCGTAACGAACATCCAAACCTTTTATGAACGGCAATATCTGGAAATAGGAAAGAAGATAACCTACATCCGGTTTAAGTTCCGTTAGTTGGAAATTCAGTATATTCACAGAAACAACCGCCCTAAATGGCAATAATTTACAATTTATTTATAGGTTTTTTAGGCTCATTTATTGGGGTGCTTCCGCCAGGTTTGATAAATATGTATGCTGCCAAAATAAGTATGAAAGAGGGCAGAAAACGAGCCTTTCTTTTTTCGATGGGGGTGTGCATCACAGTGATGCTCCAAACATATATCGCGCTCATTCTTGCCCGTTACATAGGAAAACATCCCGATGTGGTTAGCATGCTTCAAAAAGTGGCTTTGGGCATATTTATTAGTCTTACCATTTACTTCATCTTTATAGCAAAGGATACCCGCAGGGAAATTCGCGACCACAACGAACATTCCAAAAGAAACCGCTTCTTTTTGGGGATTTTTATAGCAATGTTAAACATTTTACCAATCCCTTATTGGATCTATCTCAGCATCACTTTTTCGGCTTTTGGGATGTTTGCCTTTTCCCAACTTGAACTTTGGATGGCTGTAATAGCATCCGGTTTGGGCACTTATGCGAGCCTATCGCTTTATGTCCAGTTTTTTAGACCAAAGGAACATTCGCGTAAATTGAGCCTAAATATGAATTACGTTATAGGAATCGTTACTGCTGCAATTTCCGTTATAACATTATTGAAGATTTTAAAGGAATTTTAAAAATGTCCAACGAAGGTTTTTTTGAAAAAGTCTATCAAGTAGCGGCGCTTATCCCGTATGGAAGGGTAACTTCCTACGGCGCAATCGCAAACTATCTGGGGGCAGCCGGGAGTGCCAGAATGGTAGGTTGGGCCCTGAACGGAAGCAATAAAAAGGAAGTTCCCGCCCACAGGGTGGTAAACCGAAACGGCTTATTAACCGGCAAGCACCATTTTCAGGGAACAAACTTGATGCAACAACTTTTGGAAAGTGAGGGCATTGAGGTTGTTGACAATAAAATCCAGAATTTTGAGACTCTTTTTTGGGACCCGATGAAGGAACTTTGAAAATATTCAAAATTCAAGGTTCAAAATTCAAAATCTGAATGGACAAATTCCCAAATAATTACTTCTCGAATTTTTTATCAAAGGAATCCCCTTTCCAATAATTGGCGGTTTTTTGGTTGATTTTTACTTTCTTCAGAATATTTTTTTCAACCAAACTCTCCAAATCGGTTCGTGCAGTCTGATTGGTTACTGAAAATACAGTTTCTATTTCTTTTACGGTAAAATTTCTATTTGGGTTTTCCTTTATCCAATAAAGTATCTGGGCCTGTCTATCATTAATGTTGGGTTCCTTATAAAACTGCGCCAGATTATTTGCTTCTTTTTTCTTTTTGGCGACGTATTCCTTTAAATCCTCAAAAGCTTGTGTCAAAACTTTTACTTGATAATGGATAAAATAGGTTACATCCATATCATCAATCTCGGTATATAAATAGGCATTTTCATATTGTGTTTTGCTCTTCATTATTACGCGCGAAATTGAAAGATATTCGGTAAGCCAATAACCGTTCTTTAATAGATGCCAATAAAACAAGGCTCTCGCGGTCCTTCCGTTTCCGTCGGCAAAGGGGTGAATGTAGCCGATTAAGAAATGGAGAATACTCGCTTTAACGATGGGATGGATAAAATTTTCCTTTGGGTTATTGTTGAAAAACTCACAGAATGACCTCATCAATCCTTCCAATTCGTTGAAGGGCGGGGGCGTATGTACAATTTCTCCCGTTAAATCATTCATTACGTGTATCTCGTCATTATTCCGAAGCACGCCCACTTGATTCTCGTCCAAAGTCTTTTTGGTAACCAAACGGTGGATTTCAAACAATTTTTCCAGTGAAATATCTTCCTCCTTATGTTCGCTGATGTATTGGATGGTTTCGTAATTGTTCAATATCATCTGCTCGCTTTTGTTTTTTGGGGTCTTGTTTTTTCGCAACATCTCCTTCGCTTTTACGCGTGTTGTGCTGGCCCCTTCAATTTTGGAAGAGAAGATGGATTCTTCCATTAATGCGTTGGTCAGATATTTTTGTTTATCAAGTTCGTCGAGCAGTTCTTTTTTTTGGATTCCCGCGCCGAAGTTAAAGTCTAAGTAGTGAAGTTTTTGTTGGAGAAAGTCATTTATGTTATAGTTGAAGTGAATCGGTTGTCTTTTCCCAATTCGTAAATTTTTGTTTCTGAGTTGTCGTGTTGTTTTTGAAATATTCCAGAGTTGTTCCGCACCAATATTATTATCGCCTAAATATTTAACTTTATCCCAATAGAGATATTCTGATTCTATTTTAGTGAGATATTCATTGTTTACATTATTAGAGAGTGCAATTAATATTGTTGCATAAAATATATCAGTATCGGGCTCAATTTTAAATTCCGGTGCCTTCTCAATCATTATTTCCTAATTTTAAAAAAATTTACAAATATTTACAAATATACGGTTTTTGATGATATTTCCTAATTTTGCAAAAATTTACAAATAATAGGAAATCATTTTCCATAAAACTTACTGCGTTCCGCTACTGAATACTGCCAACTTATTTTAGTATATTTGCACTTTAGAATGAATCTAAATATTGTGATAAAAAATGAGCATTTCAAAACAAGATATCCTGAAAGCCCTTGAAACGATTACGGTCTCTGGGGAAGGAAAAAATATGGTAGAGAGCGGTGCCGTGCAGAATGTAGTAACCTTTGCAGATGAAATTATCGTGGACTTGAAACTTTCCACTCCGGCACTTCACATAAAAAAACGTGCCGAGGCAGATATTATTAAAACCATTCACGAAAAAGTGGATGCCAATGCCAAAGTACAGGTAAATATAAAGGTGAAAGCACCTGCAAAACCGCAAAATCCTAACTTAATTAAAGGGAAACCCATTCCGGGTATCCAAAATATAATTGCCGTGGCATCCGGAAAGGGTGGCGTGGGCAAATCTACGGTTGCTGCAAATCTTGCGGTAACGCTTTCAAAAATGGGCTTCAAGGTCGGTATTTTGGACGCAGATATTTACGGGCCTTCCATCCCGATTATGTTTGATGTGGCAATGGAAAAGCCACTTTCGGTAAATGTGGGCGGCAAGAGCAAAATGAAACCCGTGGAAAACTATGGAATAAAAATTCTCTCCATAGGCTTTTTCACCCAACCCGACCAAGCCGTTATATGGCGTGGCCCGATGGCCGCAAAGGCATTGAACCAACTTATTTTTGACGCCGCTTGGGGCGAGCTCGATTTTATGCTGATAGACCTTCCGCCGGGAACGGGAGACATTCACTTGAGCATTATGCAGTCGTTACCAATTACGGGTGCGGTCGTGGTTAGTACGCCACAAAACGTGGCCTTGGCCGATGCTCGAAAGGGAGTGGCGATGTTCCGCCAAGAAAATATTGACGTTCCCGTTTTGGGAATCATTGAAAATATGTCCTATTTCACTCCGGCCGTCCCGATAGCTATCGGGATTCCTGAAAATAAATACTATATCTTTGGGAAAGAGGGCGCCAAACATTTGGCCGAAGATTTGGAAGTGCCATTTTTAGGTGAAGTGCCTTTGGTGCAAAGCATTCGCGAAGCAGGTGATGCGGGTAGGCCGGCAGCATTGCAGACCGCAACCCCCATTGAGGAAGCTTTTGAGGAAATCACGAGAAATGTAGTGGAGGAAACCGTGCGCAGGAACGAGAACCTTCCGCCCACCGAAGCAATAAAAATTACAACAATGGCAGGTTGCAGCGCCGTAAAAAAATAATATGACAACGCAGGAACTAACAACTAAGGTAGAGCAGGCATTGGATGAGATCCGTCCGTTTTTGCAGAATGACGGTGGCGATATCGCCCTTGTTTCAATTGAGGATGATAAAATAGTAAATGTTCAGTTGCAAGGTGCTTGCGTGGGCTGCTCGGTGAACCAAATGACCCTTAAGAGCGGCGTGGAGATGACCATTAAGAAATACGCCCCACAAATTGAAAGAGTTGTTAGCATTTCACAATAGTGACAACGGTCATTTTTTAACCCCAATTTCAAAACTATTTTTGAACACAATAAAGAAATAGTCTTTCATGATTAAAACAGATATTCTTATCATCGGTGCGGGACCTACGGGTCTTTTCGCCGTTTTTGAAGCAGGATTACTAAAGTTGAAATGCCATTTAATCGATGCGCTCCCGCAAGCAGGCGGGCAGTGTGCCGAAATATATCCCAAAAAACCCATTTACGATATTCCCGGCTTTCCCGAAATATTGGCGGGCGAATTGGTAAACAATTTGATGAAGCAGATTGAGCCATTCCAGCCGGGCTTTACCCTTGGCGAGCGCGCAGATACTATTGAAAAGTTGGAGGATGGCACCTTTATAGTTACTACGGACAAAGGCACAAAACATCACGCTCCCATTGTTGCAATAGCAGGGGGATTGGGAAGTTTTGAACCGCGCAAACCGCCTATTACAAATCTTTCCGACTTTGAAGATAAGGGTGTGGAATATATCATCCGCAATCCTGAAATGTATAGGGATAAAAATATTGTTATCTCCGGCGGTGGCGATTCTGCCCTGGATTGGAGCATTTTTTTAACAGATGTTGCTAAAAGCGTCACGCTTGTGCATCGCAGGAATGAATTCCGCGGCGCGTTGGACAGTGTGGAAAAAGTACAGGAATTAAAGAACCTCGGAAAGATTGAATTGATAACCCCTGCCGAAGTAATTGGCTTGGTGGGAAAAGAGCGTTTGGAAGAAGTGGTTATTAAGCAGGGAGCTGAGGTCTTCAACCGTGAATGCGACCATTTTATTCCGCTTTTCGGATTGTCGCCAAAACTCGGCCCCATAGCCGATTGGGGCCTTGAAATTGAAAAAAATGCGATTAAAGTCAACAATGCTTTAGACTATCAAACAAACATCCCCGGAATCTACGCCATCGGCGACGTAAATACGTACCCGGGAAAGCTGAAACTTATTCTTTGCGGTTTCCACGAGGCAACCTTAATGTGCCAAAGCGCCTACCAACGAATTTTTCCAGATAAGCGTTATGTAATGAAATACACCACCGTTGGCGGCGTGGAAGGTTTTGACGGTAGTAAAAAGGAAGCTCCCAAGGCGGTGGTGAAATCTATCGATTAAGACGGAAAATTACTGTGGGATTTCTTATCGTTTCACTTCAATTTCAGATTTGAAAAAAATCTATTCCTTCTCCTTATCCCGTGTGTTACCGCAAATGCTTGCGTTGTATCTGATACCACCCAAAACGCAGATCGTCGAGAAACAGGCTTAACAATAAAATAAAGGCTCCTATCAAGAGTGTCTTCAGTTGAAGATTCCATTCAATATATAGAAATCCGGCCACGAGACCGCCGCCCAAAAAGGAACAAATAATATAGATGCGCAGTTTAATATTGGCATTAAGGGTTTTGCGGTCGCGATGGCGTTTTGGAAAAAAAAGATAGGACAGATCAATCCCCAGGTCGGTAAACAAACCCGTTAAGTGGGTAGTGCGCACTACGGCATTCGAAATTCGTGTAACAAATGAGTTCTGCAGGCCCATCGTAAACAAGAGCAGACAGATCAACAGATTTGCGTGATCCATAGCCCACGAAAAGTTTACAAGTCCTACCGTAGATAGGAGCAAGATTTCTATAAAAGTAGGCACTACAAAAACATTCAACTTTCGGGTGGTTTTAAACTGTTCTATCAAAAGACTTGCAGCCATGGAGCCCGCCAAAAAGGAAAAAATATAAAGAAAATAGACAAATCCCAACCAGAGACTTCCTTCGGCTAAATCTGCCACAAAAAATGTGAAATGACCGGTAACGTTGGTGGTAAGTTGACGAAAGGCCAAGAATCCAGCTACATTTACCATTCCCGCGACAAAAGATAGGACAACCGCAATGTGCAGATTGTGTGCCATAGTACGGCTCTTACCTTGATGCTTAAACATATTGTTGTTTTATTGGAAATAAGGAACCACTATTGGAATGGTTGCATTTTTCCCTTCAAAAATAGCCCGAAATATAATAAAATAGATTTCGGCCTTCGCCTAAATTTTGTTTTTCCTGAGTCAAAATCTGCCATTTGTATTACTTTTGAAATTTCGTTCCCAAAACGTGGTTTCTTCAATTAATTGATCTGAATAATTTATAAAACAGCGCATGAAAGACATAAAAATAACCATTACCGATCGCCAAGGGGTAAAACACCAAGTAGATGCCCCTACCGATATGAACATGAACCTCATGGAGGTAATACGTTCCTACGAGCTGGCTCCCGAGGGCACCATCGGCATCTGCGGCGGTATGGCCATGTGCGCTTCCTGCCAGTGCTATGTGCAGAGCGACCACCCTTTGCCCGAAATGGGCCAAGACGAAGACCTGATGCTGTCCGAGGCCTTTCACGTTCAGGACAACAGCCGGTTGAGCTGCCAAATATTTATTACGGAAACCCTCAATGGATTGGAGGTTGAGCTTGCGCCCGAGGCTTAATACCTGTACTTTCACTTCTTTATTCCTATATCCGTAAGCGAATCTTCCCAATTAAAAATTTGAAATAAAATTTCTTCAAAAAAATCATATTTTTATTTGTATTAAGTCTAAATAAGACTAATTTTGTGCCCTAAATTTTTAGAATGAAGGGATATTTAGTGTCTTTTGCCCTGTTGCTATCAGGGAGCGTTTTTTGTCAAACCGTGTTGGATTCCACGACGGTGGCACAACTAAAAAAGGAGATCAAACAGGAGTTACGCGAGGAAATGCGTGCGGATTCCAATCTTCAAAAAAGCCCGGTCTTTAGCTTTAGGAATTTCAGTTTAAAAGGCTACGGAGCCATGAACTACTATCATTTTGATTTTGATACCGATCCCTCGCTAAAGGATAAAATAGATCTGGAACGCCTAAATCTGTATCTCGGCTATTCTTTTTCTGATAAGATAAGCTTGAAGTCGGAAATAGAGTTTGAACACGGCGGTACCGGGGCCTCGATAGGCTACGACACCCAAGAGGAATTCGGCGAGTTTGAGGACGAAATTGAAAAAGGGGGCTCGGTAAAATTGGAGCAGTTGTATGTAGATTTTAAAATAGCGCCTTATTTTAATGTTCGCGCTGGCCGTATGAAGGTGTATTTCGGGCTTTCACAAAAACTGGATGAGCCCACCTCATACTTTACCACCTATCGTCCCGAAATGGAAAACGAGATACTTCCCCTGGGTTGGTATGAAAACGGAATCTCCTTTTACGGTACGTTTGCCAAAAGATTTTCATATAAGGCCTATATAGTAAGTGGTCTGGATGCTTCGGGATTTTCCTCACGGGGCTGGATAAAGAATGGGTACCAGCAGCGTTTTGAGATGAACAATGCTGAATCCTTCGCTTTTGCCGGCCGTTTGGATTATTATTTTGGGGCCAATGACCATACGTTTATAGGGATTGCGGGCTATATTAATGACGCTGCCGCAAACCGTCCCAAAAAGGATATGAACAAAAGTGCCTACGTAACCATAGTGGAAGGGCACATAAGTTATGACGAAAAAAATCTTCGCTTTAATGCCGTTGCATTATACGGCAATCTTGAGAACTCCGATGTCGTTTCGCAGAAAAACGCCAATCTTTCCAACAATCTGGGGGTAAAAAGAACCCCGGTCGGCAAAAATGCTCTTGGTGTTTCTGTAGAGGCAGGCTACAATATTTTGCCACTTTTCGCAAGCCGAACTTCCCAAAAACTATATCCGTTTCTGCGTTATGACTATTACGACACCATGCAGGATGTGGAAGGCGCGATAGTTAAAAATCCGCGTTGGGAACGAAGTGCCATTACGGGAGGGGTCAACTGGTTTGTGCATCCGCAAATTGTTGTAAAAGCGCACTATTCAGACAGAAAATTGGGTTCGGAAAATTACGATCCCTCAACCCTGCAATTTACGGGGAACAAACAACACGAAAAAACATTCTCGGCCGGAATAGGCTTTACATTTTAAACCATTCAAATAATCTCTAAATAAATTTTAATGAAAAAATCAATCTTTATACTCGCTTTGGCAATTGCAGCTCCTTTCGGTTTTACCAGTTGTAGCGATAACGATCCACCACAGGAAACACAAGAAAACAACGACGAACTTTATAAAGAGGTCTTAACCAATCTTTCTTTAAGAGTTATTACTGAAACGTATAACCAACTTTACACCAATTCGCTTGCTTTGGAACAGGCTGCTAATGCAATGGCTGTTGGCGATGAAGCCGCCTTGGAAACCGCGAAAAGCAAATGGCAGGACACCCGTGCCCCTTGGGAGGAATCGGAAGGATTTCTTTATGGCCCCGTAGATACCGAAGGAATCGACCCCGCGATAGATTCCTGGCCTGTTGACGTAAACGCCATCAACAATGTTCTCAACAGTGGCAACCCCATTACCCAATCCTTGCTTGAAAGCAACAACGAAGCAAGAGGTTTCCATACGTTAGAATACTTTTTTTGGGGCTTGGACGGCGATAAAACAGCCACCGATCTTACTGCTCGCGAAATTGAATACATAAAAGCCGCTGCTTCCGATTTGCGTTCAAAAACTGAACAGTTGTATTTTGGATGGCTGCCATCTCAAGGTAATTTTGCCTCAAACTTTATAAATGCTGGGGAAAGCGGATCTGTATATACTTCAAAAATAAATGCACTTTCTGAAATTGCTGAAGGTATTGAGATTATTGCAGATGAAGTTGCAAACGGAAAAATTGAGGAACCACTTAACGGAAACAATGGTGGGCCAAGACCAGAAGCTGAGGAATCGCGTTTCAGCAACAACTCAAAATTAGACTTTGCCAATAATATCCGCAGTATTGAGCATATTTATCACGGCGACTTTAATGGGGTGCAGGGCAAGGGTCTTACTGATATTGTAAGCGCCAAAAACCCAAACCTCGATACTGAAATTAAAACGGCTATTTCTGAAGCCATTGTAGCTATTGAGGCCATCCCCGGAACCTTTACCCAGGCCATATTCGATAACCGGGCCGAAGTGGAGTTTGCCCAGGGCAAGGTACTTGCTCTTTTGAATAAATTGCAATCACAGCTTGTGCCTCTTATTTCAAATTTGAATTAGCAACTAATTCCATAACGGGCTGCTATTTTTAGGCAGCCCGTTTTTATATTTTTTTCTATGAAGCGTTATTATTGCCTTTTACTATCCGTTCTTCTATTTTCATCTTGTGCCAAGGATTCTGATTCAGTATATGAACCTTTGCCGAATTTACAGGAACGTCTTTTGGCAGGTGGAGAAACCACGGTATTTTTGACTTCCAGTAATGCTTTTAGTACGCCGGCAACCAATTTGTCGGGCTCCAAGCTGGATTTTCATTTGGATGGCGATTTTCAATTTGAAACCGTGTTCGTTACAGCGCCCGCCCCTGTGAACAGTGGCGTGGGTCCTATTTTCAACAATTCATCCTGCATTGGCTGCCACCCCAAGGATGGTAGGGCACCTTTCCCGAATGATATAAACAGCCTGAGTGGATTTTTTTTACGGACAAGCATGCCGGGCACAGGGGAAAACAATGCACCTATACCGGTTCCCGGATTCGGGAAACAGATCCAGAACCACGCAATTTTTGGGTATGAGCCCGAAGGGAAATTCCACGTTTCCTACACACCCATCGTTGAGACCCTTGCCGACGGCACGCAGGTAACACTCCAAAAACCTACATATTCCCTGTTGGACACCTACATTCCTTTTCCGGCAGAGGCGCAACTCTCGCCGCGATTGGCTTCCCCAGTATTCGGTTTGGGTCTTTTGGAAGCCATTCCCGAGTACTATATTTTGGCCAATGAGGATGTAAACGATGCTGATGGCGACGGAATTTCGGGAAAGGCCAATTATGTGTTCGACCATCGTTCCAATTCGGTACAACTTGGCCGTTTCGGATGGAAGGCCAACACCGCTACTATTATGGAGCAGTGCGCCGGCGCTTATGTGCACGATATGGGCGTTACAAATACGTTATTTCCTTTTGAAACTGGCTATGGCCAAAGCAACGGCAGCGATGGCTTGGGCGACGATCCCGAAATATCGCAAGCCCTTTTGGACGAGATAACGTTTTATTGCCAAACGCTGGGCGTTCCCGCTCCAAGAAATTTGGACGATGAAGGAGTAAAACGAGGTGCTGCCCTTTTTGACCAGATACAATGCGCAAAATGCCATATTCCAAAAATGATTTCTGAAAGTTTTTCAGTGGCCGAGGTCGCCAATCAAACCTTCTATCCTTACACCGATATGCTCCTGCACGATATGGGCGAGGGGCTGGCCGACAATCGTTCCGATTTTCTTGCCAATGAGCGCGAATGGCGCACCAGGCCTTTATGGGGAATTGGTCTGACACAGGTGGTAAACGGCCATACCGATTTTCTCCACGACGGAAGGGCGAAGAACATTACCGAGGCTATTTTATGGCACGGTGGCGAAGCGGAAACCGCGAAGAACAATTTTAAAAATCTCACTACTTCGGAAAGGGAGGATTTGCTGAAATTTATAAACTCGCTGTAACTTCTTTCTGATTATTTCAGAATAATTTTCGCAAACGGAAATAGCTGATCCACAAACTTTTTATAAGCTACTTCTGAAGGATGCAGGCCGTCCGGAGCGACCAACGTAGGGTTTTCCAAACCTTTTTGGGTTATGGGAGTTATATTTTCAAAACGCACTCCCTTTTCCTTGGAAATCATTTCTGCGAAGGCATTGTAGTTTTTCAGTTCCGAAGTAATTTTTTCGGCCTTGCCAGATTTTTGTCCGAATGGCGTAAAAGCATAATCGGGAATGGATAGTACGATCACATTTTCCTTTTTTCCTTTTGCGAATCCGATAGCCATATCAAGCAATTTTGGAAATTCTTCTTCGTAAAGCGAAAAGGTTTTTCCTTGATATTGGTTGTTCACGCCAATGAGCAGGGTTACCAAATCATAATCTTTTGAAGGATTTTCCGCGGCGATTGCCCCCAACAAATCTGTAGTGGTCCAACCTGTTTTGGCAATTATTTTTACCGAGGTTTTTTCCTTTAAGGTATTGTTTAAACTATCGGCAAGTTGCTTCGGATAATTACAGTCGCCGCAAACGCTTTCGCCTATGGTATAACTGTCGCCGAGCGCCAGATATTTATAGGTTGTTTTTTCCGAAGAAGCATTCTTTTTTGAAATTCCGCAGGAAAACGAAACCAAGGCCATTAGTAATATTGCAATTTTAAAATGGATCCTTTTTTTGATATTTATCATAAACTGAGAATGAATTTTTTCCAACTAAACCCGAGGGTTTACATATTTATAGGTAACGATAGCGGTTTCGATATTCGACCCTTTCGGGGTCGTAGAAACCATTGCTATCGGGATTCTATAAATATACAATTCCTTCGGAATTGGTTTCGTTTTATAATTTTAAGTACGATAAAAGCTGCTATTCAGTTTTATAATCAATCAGTTTTTGCGGTCCTTCCAGCAAGACCCGCACAACTTTAAGCGTGCCGTCCTCCGTGGTGGCAATCTGCCATTTTATAAGGGAAATTTCGCCATTTTCTATTTCCAATCCCGTGATGCTACGCGGGTGTACGCAGCTTCCGTCGTTAAAAAAGGCAATGTCGCCCGGCTCGGGAAAACGCGGTCTGTGGGTATGGCCAATGACGGTAAAAAGGTTTTTATTTTCAATAATCCAACGTTTGGTGCGTCTTTCAACTTTAATTAGATTTTTATAGTTTTTAGCGGGACTGGTGGGATCGCCAATCCCAAAAATCTGCAATTGCCGCCAAAGTACGCGCACCATAAATCGGTTGAATTTCCAACCAACATAATTCCACCAATCGGCTTGGTGGCCGTGCATCATGAAAATTTCCTGTTGGGTTTCTTCGTGTTTCAGAATAAGGCCTTCCGTAAATTCGATCCCCGGAAAAAGAGGTGCTTCTTTATTTGTTATTTTATCAAAATAGGTAAAGAGGTTTTTTTCCACATATTTTTTGTTTTTATAGACCATATCGTGGTTTCCCACCAATCTATAAAGCCTTCCTTCATTGAAGAAAAGTTTCATCAAATCATACACATTGTGGTGGGCTTCAAAAACATCCTTAAAGAAAATATTTTCCCAAAGTTCGTCGCCATCGCCTATTTCGCAATACGTAAAGCCTTTTTTATAATAATCCTGCAGCGCGTGGAAATAGATGTTACGGTTGTTAGCAAAATCGTCCGCAAAACTGTTGTCGCCACGGTGGCAATCGCTGAAAATTATGAATTTTGAATCGTCATTGAAAGAAATCCGTCGGGCGGTGCGGTAAGCGCGATATATTCTGGTTTTTGAGGACATCGGTCAAATGTTTTCTGAAAGATACAACTTGCAATAGAAACAAAAGAAGCCGTCTCAAAACCTGGGGCGGCTTTTTCTATTAAAAAGCTTGCTTAAAAATTGGTTATTTTTTATCTTTAAGTACTGACAATCAAAGATATGAATACCAATTTTCAATCCTACAACCAA
>NZ_JAQQTG010000051.1 GCF_028561335.1 Aequorivita todarodis
CATACATAGTATTGTTGTTGTCTAGGTTTAAATGGCAACCTTAACCTGATCTTATTCCTTTAATTTAAAAGCCTAAAATAATCGTATTTTTGGACAAATCATTTAATGACCAAACATAAGAGGTTTTGAAAACCTTCGGGGCCTATTCCAACAATTATGAAAAAACTATCGCCAACCGCCACCCAAAGCTTCGTATAAATCAACGATGGACTGAAGTTGGTTATTCTTTGCGGCAATGAGGTTCAAACTTGAATTGAGCGCGTTTTCCTGTGCGTTCAAAACTTCCAAATAATTTGCAAAACCATTATTCAAAAGTTCTTCGGAATAGTCCGTTGCCAGATTATAGGCTGCAAATTCCTTTTGTTTAACCTCTATTTTTTCTGTGGCTGCTTCATAACTGTACAAGGCATCCGAAACTTCCTTGCTGGCATTGATGATTGCATATCTAAAATCTAAATATGCCTGTTCCTGCCGCGCTTGCGAAACTTCGTACTGCGTACGGATTTGTCGCTTATTGAAAATAGGCTGGGTCAACCCACCAATAATCGTTGCGAATAGGGAATTGGCGCTGAAAAGTTTGTCAATCTCAATATTCTGGAATCCACCCGTTGCCGAAAGCGTCAATGATGGATAGAAATTTGCACGCGCCGCATTCGTGAGTTCGAAGGCGTTCATCAAACTGTATTCCGCGGCCATTACATCGGGCCGGTTTCGTAACAATTGGGCAGGAATGCCGGTTTTTAAGGGTATGTCGATATGCTGGTTTTCCAGACTTCCGCGGGCAATGTCATGCGGGGCGCTTCCCAGTAAAATAGACATGGTGTTTTCCAGCAAACGCGCCTGGTTTTTTAAATCGATTAAAATTCCCTGGGCGGTATAAAGCTGCGCTTCCGTTTGTTTTACGCCTACTTCCGTAACGTTACCCGCTTCCTTTAAAGCTTGGGTGGTTTCCAAACCTTTGGAGCGGGTTTCGATGGTTTCCTCAGTAACACGAATCTGTTCATCCAAGGAAAGCAACTGATAATACGTTGAAGCAATATTGGCAATCAACCTACTTTTTACCGCCTGATGCGCCGCCACGGTTTGCAGGTATGAAGCCTGAAACGCTCTTTCATTGCTGCGGATTTTTCCCCAGATATCGGCTTCCCATGAAAGGCCGGCGCTCAATTCATATTGGTCTATGGAAGAAATATTTCCAAATTGATTATTCTTGGGCAATTCTTGATGGGTATATCTCGCATTTCCGTTCAAGGAAGGAAAGTAGCCCGCTTTGCCCTGTTTTACATAAGCTTCGGCTATGCGTATTTGCTGAAGCGCCACACGAATGTCCATATTGTTTTTCAGGCCTTCCTCTATATAATTTTGAAGGGTAGGGTCGGTAAACAATTCTTTCCACGAAAGGCTCGCGATGCTCAGGGTATCCTGCGGCAGGTTTTCGGTTCTGTAGTTTGCTTCGTTTACAACTTCCGGCCGTTCATAATCCTTTGCGGCAAAGCAGGAAACCAGAAGAAATGGCAGGCTCGCCAAGATTATTATTTTATATATGCTATTCTTTTTCATTGGAAATGTTTTCTTCAATAGTTTTTAAATTTTCAGCAGGAGCTCCGGTAATCTTCTCCTGGAGCCATTGGAAGAATATGAAGAGAATGGGGATAACAAAAACCCCTAAAACCGTCCCAATCAGCAATCCACCCACCGCGCCGGTTCCAATGGAGCGGTTTCCTGCGGCTCCAACCCCAGCAGCCAAAACCAGGGGCATCAACCCAAAGATAAAGGCAAAGGAGGTCATTAAAATTGGGCGCAACCTTACCCGGGCGCCTTCAATCGCCGCTTCCACCAGCCCCATTCCGTGCCGTCTTCTTTGAATGGCAAACTCAACAATCAAAATAGCGTTCTTGGCCAATAGTCCAATTAGCATAATGAGGGCTATTTGGAAATAGATGTTATTTTCCAGCCCAAACATCCACGTGGTAATATATGCGCCCGCAACGCCCACGGGCAATGACAATATTACCGAGAACGGCAAGAGATAGCTTTCATATTGGGCTGCCAAAAGGAAATAAACAAAAATTATGCTCAGGATAAAAATAATGGTCGCTTGCCCGCCGGAGGCAATTTCTTCCCTGGTAAGACCAGAAAACGCCACATCGTATTCATTGGGCAGGTTTTCCGAAACCCTATTGATAGCGGCAATTGCGTCACCCGATGAAAACCCAGGTTTGGACGATCCATTTATGGTAACCGAATTGAACAGGTTGAAACGCGTAACGGCCTGAGGCCCGTAAATCCGGTTCAAAGTAACAAATTGTGAAATTGGCGACATTTGTCCCGATGGAGTTTTTACGAACATAGTGTTAAGGCTGCTTTGGTTTATACGATCTTCGGGCAAGGCCTGAACAAATACCCTAAACTGTTTTCCGAACCTACTGAAATTGGCCGTATAAATTCCCCCGATATATCCCTGCATAGTTGCTAAAATATCTCTTACCGTTACTCCTGCCTCTTTTGCCTTGGCCACATCAATGTCCATTTGCAGTTGGGGGAAATTTGTATTGAACGGATTTGAGGCATACCCTATTTCGGGCTGCTGCATCAATTCATTTACAAAGGCATCGGCGGTTTCGTCAAAGACTGTTAAATCGCCGGAAGCCCTGTCTAGCAGTTGCATTTCAAAACCATCGGCACTACCAAAACCAGGAACGCTGGAAGGGGTAAAAAAGATAATTTTGGCATCGCTTATGGATGCTGCGGCCTGAAAAAGCTTGGCAGTGATGCCGTCCACTGAAGTTTCGTCGGTTTGTCTGTCTTCCCAAGGTTCAAGGATAATAAAGCCCATAGCGTTGGAGCTTCCCTGGCCAGAGAAGAAATTCCGCCCCGCTATGACCGTGGCAGTCCTAATTCCCTCAATGGTCTTCATTTTTTCGTAAAGGTCCAAGGTCACCTGGTAGCTTCGGTCAAGGGATGCCCCGGGCGGCAATTCGGCATTGATGAAAATTACCCCACGGTCCTCAGATGGAACAAATCCTTTGGGAATGGTGTTATCAATAAAAAATATGGAAAGTACTGCCGCTGCAAGGATTACTACGGTTATCCATCTGTGCCGTACCAAAAAGCCCAAAGAGCGGGTATATTTTTCCCTGGTTGCATTAAATGCCGTATTAAAGGCTATGTAGAAACGCTGTAAAAGGTTTTTCTTTTTATGTTCTTCGGATTCGGGTTTAAGGAAAATGGCACAGAGTGCAGGACTCAAGGTCAAGGCATTAACAGCCGAAATTAAGATGGCGATGATAAGGGTTACGCCAAATTGTTCATAAAACACCCCCGAAGGCCCCTTAATAAAAGTGATGGGAATAAAAACGGCAGCCATTACCAAGGTTATCGAAACAATAGCCCCGCCAATTTCATCCATGGCCGAGATGGATGCTTTTCGGGCACTTTGGGCGCCCTCTTCCAGTTTTGCGTGCACCGCTTCCACTACCACAATGGCATCATCCACTACAATCCCAATGGCCAGTACCAAGGCAAAAAGCGTTAGCAGGTTGATGGAATAACCGAAAATGCCGAGGAAGAAAAACGTACCGATAATAGATACTGGTACCGCAATGGCAGGAATTAGGGTGGACCGTAAATCCTGAAGGAAAACGAAAACCACCAAAAACACCAATAAAAATGCTTCAATAAGGGTAGTTTTTACCTTGTCAATAGAGGCGGTCAAAAATTTATTGGTGTCGTAGTTTACTATGTAATCAACGCCTTCGGGGAAATCCTTTTTCAGGTTATCCAGTTCGGCGTATATTTTTTCAATAATCTCCTGGGCATTGGAGCCGGGAGTTTGAAACACCCCAAAGCTAATGGCCGGATACCCCTTGGAACGTGAAATTGAGGAATATGAAAATGCGCCAAGTTCAACCTTTCCTACATCCTTTACCCGTAGCAAACTTCCATTTTCCTGGGCTTTAATAATGATGTTTTCATATTCTTCGGACGTTTTGTATCTACCTTTATACCTTAAAACATATTCAAAGGATTCCCCGGCATTTTGGCCCAAGGATCCTGCCGCTGCCTCCAGACTCTGTTCGCCTATGGCATTTACCACATCCTGCGGGACCAACCCGTAATTTGCCATTTTTGCAGGATCTAACCATACCCGCATGGCGTAGTCTTTCCCTCCAAAAACGTTTACTTCCCCCACACCGTTTACACGCTGCAATGCCGGCTGCACGTTGATGTTCAAATAATTTTGAAGAAATGTATCGTCGTATTGGGGATTTGTTGAATAAAGTCCTGCATAAAGCAAGGCAGAGTTTTGTTTTTTGGTAACGGTAAGCCCGGAGCGGATTACCTCAGCCGGAAGCACGGAATTTGCCCGAGACACACGATTCTGGACGTTTACGGCCGCGATGTCAGGATCGTAGCCTTGTTCAAAAAATACTTGGATACTGGCACTTCCGGTATTACTTGCGCTCGAAGTAATGTAGGTCATTCCCTCCACGCCGTTGATCTGTTCCTCAATGGGGATTATGACGCTTTCCAGAATAGTCTTTGCATTGGCTCCCGGATATGAAGCGTTAACTTGTACCGTGGGCGGCGCGATATCTGGATATTGCGTAACTGGCAAGTTCTGCAGCCCAAGGATACCCAGGATTACAATAATTATTGATATTACCGTGGAAAGAACAGGCCGTTCTATAAATGTTTTGAACATAGCTGTTAATTGAAAACTGTGTTAAATGAATTGAGGATACTGTCTATGGCGGTGGGCTGGGGTTTTATTCTAACGCCCTCCCTCACTTTGTTCAGTCCCTTGGCCAGAATACTATCGCCTTTTTGGACACCATCGTTTATTACATAGATTTTATTGGCTTCAGTAACAACATCAATGGCGGTTGCCACGAGGGTATCTCCCTGCACTTTGTAAACGAAGGTTTTTCCTTGTCGCTCAAAGGTAGAAATGGTAGGTACTACCGTGGCATCGGTAAACACCTGTGGAACTTTAACGGTACCCGTGCTTCCATTGCGAAGAATCCCCTCGGCATTATCAAACGACGCGCGAAAAGCGACCGTTCCCGTAAGTGGGTCAATATCTCCCGAAATGGTTTCAATAGTACCTTCCTTGTCATATTCCTCGCCATTGGCAAGCATCAATTTCACTTTTGCAAGATTCTTGATTTTCTCTTCCATGGTCGCTCCCTTACTGCTCTGCACAAACGTCAAAAAGCTCTTTTCATCCATGGAAAAATTGGCATATACTTTTTCAATGGAAGAAACATTGGTCAAAGGAACCGGATCCTGCGAACTTACCAGCGCTCCCTTTCTAAAGTTTATGGAGCCGACGATCCCGTCCACGGGACTTTTAATATTGGCATATCCAATGTTGGCCGCAATACTGTTATACGCACTTTGGGCCTGGGCCAGTTTAGCCTTGGCCGTTTCCAACTGTACGCTGCTGATGATATTTTTATCCACCAAGGGTTTCAATTTATCAACTTCCACCTGGGCGGCGTTCACATTGGCCCATGCCGCAGCGGCATCTTGACTTAAGGATTGGGTTTCCAATTTAAAAAGCAACTGCCCTTTTTTTACCCTATCACCCGCCTCTACCAGAACATCGGTAATATAGCCCGGAATTTTGGGCCTTACCTCGCTGTTTACCACGCCTTCAATTTTTGCCGGATACGATTTATAAGCGGTAACCGTTTTTTGGGGCACCGCAATTATGGGATACGGCATGGCCGGAGGAGCGCCGCCTTGTGCTTGCTGCCCTGGACTTTTATCGTTGCCGCAGGCGGAAAACAATAGAAGAAACCCAAAAACTATGGGAAGTGAATAGCTGAAATTTTTCTTTTTCATTGTTGATTTGATTAGTCGTTTGTATGTTTTTCGGCAAGTGTTTTTTGAAGTTTTTTAACGGCAGAGGTTGCGCGGTCCAAAAACTCCAGATATTGGGTGTGGAATTCCAGATCGAATCTCTCCTCGGAATCTTCGGGAAGGGATTCATTGATTTCCTCTTTATACTCCATGACCTCGCGGTGAAGTTGGCTCTCTATTTCCCACGTTTTCAACATTTCCGTCATGGAATTTATCATGGCATCGGGCGAAAGGATAAAATACTTCTTTCTATCGCCGGGTTTTGTAAAATAAGTAATGCGCTGGGTTGCCTGTAAATTGGTTAGATGCGAAGAAATAGTACTTTTACTCGCGCCCAGATCGCACACCAATTCCTCAAAGGTAATTCCCTTTTTTCCGATCAAAATAAGTTTTGCGAGTATGCGGGCCGCCAATGGGGCAATTTGTTCCTTGGTTTCAAGGTGTACGCCCAATCTTTCCACTAACTTTTCTTTTCTGTTCACAATCTTGAAATAAGTAATTCAAAAACTTAAGCGGTAAAAATACGATTGGTTCGGGCAAATCCGAACCAATTCGATATTAAATTTATGTTAAATAAATTATGGCCTATCTATTTAACACATTTTCGACTTTCGCAATAGAATGATTTCAAAATGATGAAAGAATCTGAATATTATGACTAAAATTCCAAAAGCGTATTTTGAGTATCAGAATATTTTGGCTTTTTCGAATTTTTCAATTTTATCATCCCTTTGACTTTCAGGTATTACTGATATTTATCATATAGTACAGTAACAAAAAAATGATACCTTCGGCAAAAATTTTTTAAAACCTAAATATTATGAACAAACTTTTTACTTTAGTATTCCTCTTAGGAGCAACAGCTCTTACCCAGGCCCAATCGGGCACGCTTGACCCCACATTTGGAACAGATGGCATTGTTACCACCGCAATATTCCCAAACTACAATTTTGTAGAAGCCACCATGGTTCAAAATGATGGAAAAATTTTAGTTGCCGGTAATGCAGGTACCCCTTCAACCTATCAAATGGCTATTGCCAGATATAATACAGACGGTTCTTTGATTCGTCCTTCGGTAACGGGGGCACATTACGTTTTCCTGTAGGCTCCGTCAAATCTTTTGTGATGGATATGGCACAACAACCCGACGGGAAGATACTCTTAGGGGGCCGTACTTGGGACGATGTTTCAGGTGATTTCGCCCTGGTACGCCTTAATGAAGACGGCAGCTTTGACAATACCTTTGGTTCAGCTGGTATTTCAAGGATTGAAACCACAGAAACGGAAGCCTCGGAAGCCATTGCCTTGTTGGATGATGGAAAAATATTGATGGTCGGTTATAAGGATGACAATTACACAGTGGCGAAATTCAATACAGATGGCAGCTTAGACACTACGTTTGGGGTGAACGGATGGGTTGTTCTTACGTATGATAATGCTTCAAGTTACGCTGATGATGTGGCCATCCAAGATGATGGAAAAATTGTAATTTCGGGATTTGCATTGAATAACGGTAATCGCTTTCAAATTACCGCAGCAAGACTTAATGCAGATGGTTCAGTTGACAATTCCTTTGGAACAAATGGCAAGGTAATTTTTAATGTAGGCGACTGGAACGATTTTGGCGAAGGAGTTACCATTCAGAGCGATGGGAAAATTTTGATTGGTGGGCATAAATGGATCGCAAACGCCCAACAAAGACATGATTTATTTGTGGCAAGACTAAATACCGATGGTAGTTTAGATACTTCCTATGGCACTGACGGAGTTGCTACCGCCAGATTGGTGGACGGCGCCAATTATTGTACAAACATGGTGTTACAATCTGATGACAAACCTATTTTAGTTGGATTTACTGTATTTAATGGCGAATATAATATGGCCATGGTAAAATTTACTACAGATGGAAACCTGGATTCAACTTTCGGAAATGGTGGAATGGTAAGCCTTGACGTAGATGGCCGTGAGGATTATGGAGAAGCTGTTGCGCTTCAGGCAGACAATAAAATTGTAGTGGCCGGGCATTCCTATACGGTAAGTGGTGCTGACTCAGAATTTGTTGTTGCCCGTTTTCTAAATGATGGAACCGTAGGAACCGAAGACTTTCAAAATGTGGAATTCCGCTTGTACCCAAACCCTGCAAAAGAGAAAATTACAATTGAATTGAGCGATGCCTCTTCAAACTATCAAGTTGCTATTTTTGATGTTTTGGGCAAAAATGTTTACACTTCGGAAATTCAAAAAGCGGGACAAATTGATGTTTCTGCTTTGGCTTCCGGCACCTATTTGGTAAAACTTACTTCTGACAATCATTCGAGCGTTGTTCGATTTGTGAAGCAATAATTTTTAAAAAGGACATAAGACAGAGTAGAAACTAAAACAAATTTAGTCCTACGTCTTATGTCCATTTATTAGAGTCAAATTCTTTTAATCTCTATATTCTCGCTCGCTTCATTCCCTTCACTATCCACAACCGTTAAAATATAGTTTCCAGGTTTAGGCGAAATGGCCAACTCGTGAAAGGTTTCGGTCTTACCGATATATTTTGAATCCAAATACCAAAAAACGGTAGTTTCCGGTGAACGATGGGCCAGCTTGAAAATTACTTCGTTTACATTTTCATCAAAGTTCTTCGGAAGTAAAACGGTTTCGTTTTTCTTCGGATATATAAAAGCCATCAACTTTTCGCCTTCCTGCAAACAATTGGGCGCAAAGGGCGGCAGGATTTTGTATTCGGGGTGAAGTTGTGCGTAATAATATTCCATTACCGGCGGCAGCACGAACCAGTTTTTCTGTTTCATTTCCGAAAGTGGATAGCAGGAAGAATTTACCCGGTAATTCTCTGAAGCATTTAAAAATACAGTTTGATGATAAGAGCAGGCTTCTGTTCGCGCGCCATTTTTTGGAATCCATTCTTTCTTAGTTTCTTCGCAGAAGAGTCCAGCAAGATGGCCACTTTTTGCGCAGATTTCTACCTCAACCAATTCATCATAGGGAATTTTAAACCATCCGGATTGTGGCAAAACATTTAAAACATCGAACAGAACCGGGGCCGCAGCCTGAATTCCCGTGAGTCCGGGGCGGCCTTCGCCATCTGCATTTCCCACCCACACGCCGATTGCGAATTTTGGCGTAACGCCAACGGCCCACGCATCCTTAAACCCGTAACTCGTTCCGGTTTTCCAAGCCAATGGTTGGCTGCTGGTGAAAAATTCCCAGTTTTCCTCGCCGCTTGGGCGATTCACTTTTTCCATCGCCTCAAAGGTTTCGTAAATCGCTCCTGCGTTCCAAACGGAAGATTTTTGTTGAATTTTTCCAATCCCGATAGCTATCGGATCAACTTCATTGTGCTTCTTCACATAAACAGGTTCCACAAATTCATTTTTACGGTATTCGCTGGAAGAATTGTTGAAAAAATTCAAGGTTGAAGCCATTCCCGCATACGCTTTCGTAATATCCCACAAACTGCTTTCCGCGCCACCTAAAATCAACGATAAGCCGTAATAATCTGCGGGTTTATCAATTGCTTTTTGATTGGTTTTTTTCAAAACATTATAAAACCGCTGAAACCCAAAATCCCGTAACATCCGCACTGCCGGAATATTCAGCGAACGCGAAAGCGCAACACTTGCCGGAACTGCCCCGTTGAATTTTTTATCGAAATTTTCGGGCGTGTAACCGTTTACGGTCGTTGGAATATCGGCCACTAATGTATTCGGAAGAATCTCTCCGGCATCGAGCATTGAGGTAAAAAGAAAGGGTTTTAAAATACTGCCCGTGCTTCGTGGTTTTTCGATAATATCCACAAAATTATTGTGTTCCCGAGTTGTTGGGGAATTGCCTACATAGGCCAAAACTTCCCGCGTATTAACGTCCAAAACCAAAACGGCGAGGTTGTGGATTTGGTTTTGCGCCAACATATAATGTTGCTCTTTTACAATATTGTTCACTTTCTGCTGAAGCGAAAAATCAATCGTAGTTTCAATGCGTTTTCCCCGATGTTTCTTTCTTATTTTTTCAGTCAAATGGGGCGCATATTCGGGCAGCGGCAAGGGTTTTCCGGGAAGGTTTTCTTCCAAAGCCAATTGATAGGTGGTTTCATCAATCACTTCATTTTTGAAAAGTTTCAGCAATAAAGCATCTCTTTTCTTCTTTAAAATTGCTTCATTCTTCCCGGGAAAAATAAGGGATGGCGCATTCGGAAGTACGGCCAAAGCAGCAGATTGTCCCCAACTTAATTCGCTGGCCGGAATCCCGAAATACCGCCACGACGCGGTTTCCAACCCGACCACATTTCCCCCAAATGGGGCATACGAAGCATATAAATTCAGAATAGATTTCTTTTTGTAACCTGCTTCCAAACGCGTGGCTTGAAAAATTTCTATAATTTTTTCGAGATAGGTTCGGCCTTTATTTTGTCGGGAAAGACGGATTACTTGTTGTGTAATCGTACTCCCACCGCGACGGGAATCGCTGGTAAGATTGTTCCAAAGTGCTTTTGAAATTGAAACTGGATTAAAACCGGGATGCCAATAAAAATGCTCGTCCTCAAAATAAAGAATACATTTTTCAAACCGCTCCGGCACGGAATCCATTTGTGGAAAACGCCATTGGCCGTCGTCTGCAATTCGTGCGCCGAGCATTTGTCCGCTGCTGCTTTCGGCAACGGTGGCTGTTGGAACGTTGAAAAGTGGGGAGGGGAGGCAGAAGAGCCAGGTTACAAATAAAATGAGCAGGAGGCTTAGTTTTATTTTGTGGGTTTTTAGGATGGGGAGAATTCTTTTCATTAATTAATTCCTATCATATTCCCAAACTCCTTGAATATTTTTAACTTTTGGCGGAGGCGTCCATAGATCGGATGTTTCATAATGGATATCAAATAATGCATTTTTAAAATCTCTATCAAAAATTGGTTTTGTGAAATAGCATAAATTGGGATAGGTTTCATTAAGAACTTCTCTTGCTTCTTCAAAGTCATATTTGTTATATATGGAATCATATTCTTTCTGCGTAACAAATTTTATTCCTCCAGTAATTAAATCTGGATTCAAAATCAACTTTTCATTAATCCCATATAAACTATCAATGCCTGCGGTCGTTTGAAGTTTAAATTTTTCAATAATATAATTTTCAAATTCAAAAGCTGGTACTTCACTTTTGTAAATTTGTGCCATTGATTGGTTATTAGGTTCTAAAATGCAATCACAAATTTGGTTTTCTTCTTCTTTTAATAAATCATTGATTAGTTCAGCAGTTTTTTCAGAATAAATTTCTGAACGCGTTTTTTGCTTTGTTTCACCGCAACCAAAAATCAAGTTGAATAATAACAATAAGCTCAGTATTCTGAAATCCATTTTCATAAACTCATAATAATTTGATTTCTATAAAATATGCCGGTTGAGTAGCAAAATTCATATAAAATTTACGGTTATAGCAAAAACCCCTTCCGTCATTTCAAATCGCTTTTGGGCGATTTGAAATGCCACCTTCCCCTGAAAAAGGGGAAGGAGCTTTTTCGTTCATTTGATGGACACCAAACCTTCCCTCCTTTGGAGGGACGGGAGGGAGGCCTATTGCTCCACCGTAATCCACATCCCCTTATTCCGCGCATAATACGAGTTGTCGTACATCGCCTCTACCTGCGTTCCCGGCAAATAATAGGTTCCCAAATAGGAAGCATTCAATTTCACACTAAAGGTTTTCGTCTCATTTCTATTTAAATCGAAAAAGAAATTTACCCTATCGTCACGAATGTCCGTATAACGCGCGTTTCCACTTGCGCCACCGCCCAATTCGGAGAAACTGGTGTTTACTATTTCCCAACCGCTTGGAAAGATTTTTGCCAAGGCCACGTTGTTAATCCAATTGTTGGAGGTGTTGGTAACACTCACTTTCGCGATGATTTCCGTTCCCTGTCGCAATTTTGTGACGTCAATTGGTTTTCCATCGCCTCCCAAATATTCAGATTTTATGGATAGATTGCGTCTTTCGGCAAGTTCTTTTCCGAGCGGAAGTTTCCCGCGTTGCGAAAGCGTAACGTAAACCACATTTCCTTTTTTGTTGGTCACCGAAACGGAATTGCTTACCATTACAAAAGAAAGGTCGCGCTGCGCAATGGCGCGGTCGGTTTTCACTTCAACCGTTTTTCCGCCATTTGTAAAGATAAGCTCCATCGCCTTTCCTCCGTTTTTGGCAACCATTTTCGCCATCGCCATTAAAGCATACGATGTTTCCTGGGTACTGTACCAACGTTGCGATGACAAATCTTTCGCTACGGAAATCGCCAAATCACGTTGTTTTGAATCTCCCAATAAAACCAAGGTTTCCAAAGCCATAGCCCTATTTCTAAAAGGTGAACCGTACGTGTAATAATCATATTTCTGCGGTACGAAATTGATATTTGCCGTTTGCGCAATCTGTTGTGCGACTTCCTTTTTGCCCGCCAAAGCATAAGCCGCGGCCAATCGCCATTTGGCATCATTGCTCAATTCCTTGCTTTCGCGAAGGCGGTTCATTGCGGCGAGCTCCGGTTTTCCTGCTAAAGCCAAGGTATAAAGTCTGTAAGCCTGCGTTAAACTTGAATTGTAAACTTTATAACTGTTCCGCCATTGGCGCGCCGTGTTTTGCTGATAAAGCAACCAATTGCTCATAAAACTGATGGGCAAAGCGTATCCTTTTTGTTTCGCTTCAAGCATAAAATGGCCGGCATAATTGGTTGCCCATTCATCAGCTTCACGTTCGCCCGGCCAGTATGCAAGTCCGCCGTTTGGGGTTTGGAATCTTCCCAATCGCTCAATTGCAGCTTTTATGTTTTTCTCAATTTTCTGTTTTTTGTCGAAAGTAATATCGAAAACATCCGCCAAATAAAGTTGTGGAAATGCCGAAGAAGTAGTCTGTTCAATGCATCCGTAGGGATAATGGATTAAATATTCCATCCGTTTTCCGAAATCCATCGGCGGCAAAGTCGAAAATTCAAGCATCGCGGCATTGCTTCCCGGAACGCCAAAAGTTTCAAAACTGATTGTTTGGGAAGCGTTTCCGTCCAAAGTATAATTGGTGGATTTTTGAGAAATGGGGTTCGGGTTTTCCACGTCAATTTCCACTTTGTAGCTCGCTTTTTCGCCATTACCGGAAGCGGTTACTTCAATGGTTTGGAATTCCTTCGTTGGAAGCACTTCGAATTCGAAATTCACAATCTGTTCGCCTGGTCCGCTGAACGAAATAGTTTTAGAAGTACCGTTTTTCGGTTTTAGCGCATCGCCTGTTTTTACTGTAATTGTGGCGGTTTTCACTTTGTTTTCCATCGCGAAAACGGTGACCGGAAGCGTAACGGTTTCACCCGGTGATAATTTCCGCGGAAGCGAGGCCAGCACCATTAAAGGTGTTCGGACGGGCGTGGTTTTGTCAACACTGCCGTACGCGCTTTTGGTTTTATCGCCCGCAATAACCATCGTGCGAACGGAGCCGATGTAATTTGGCATCATTATAGTATGGGTTGCGGTTTTTCCCGCGGCGAGTTCGAATGGACCGAGGTATTTTACAACGGGTTTAAATCGGTCCGCTTTTCTGTTTTTCGCTCCCAAAGCGGCATCGCCACCGCCGATTGCGTAAATATTATCGACACTGCCGGAATAGGCACCAATTACGTAATCGAACATATCAAAAGTCTTTACGCCCAAAGCCTCGCGACTGTAAAAAGCCTCGTGAATATCTGGCGTGGCGAAGCGCGTTAAATCCAGCAGTCCTTCATCAACAACTGCCAAAGTATAGGTCATTGGTTTGTTGTTTTCTTCGGAAACTTTTACGGTGAATTGTTTCTCAGGCTTTAAAACTTCAGGCATCGAAATTTTCGGATGGAGCACCGTTGAAGGATCTTCCACCGAAAGCGGAATAACGCCGTAAAGCCGTATCGGCAAATCGTTTTTGGTCTGGCTGTGCGGCTGCAGCAGCGAAATATTTACATAAATATTCGGCGCCATTTCCTTTGTGATTTTTATCGCGGCTTTGGTCTCGCCTTTTTTGGTTTCAATCCAATGCGTTGCCAAAACCTCAGTGCCATTTTCAACGCTAATCAGCGCGTGGCCGTCGCTTCCCGAAGGAAAGGTTATAAACGCTTCTTCGCCAACATTGTATTTTTCCTTATCTGCTGAAAAGAGCAGCATCCGCGCACTTTCCGCATCGCCGTCACTTGGACGCTGCCACCAATTTCTGTAGAAATAAGTGATGCGCCCGGTTGCGTGGCCAGATTGTTTATCGATGACCCGAATTAAATATCTGCCGCCTTCCTCTTCGGGAATATTTACGGTGAATTTTCCCTTTCCGCTGCCATCGGTTTTTACGGTGAATTCTTTTACAGGACGGTGCACGGTTGAATTTTCATAGGTTGAAAGATTGTCCGAACCACGATTCCACCACCAACGCCATTCAATTTGAAATACTTTCACTTCCAGTTCCCGATTCGCTGCGGGTTTGCCCTGCGCATTCACTGAAACTACATCAAAAGTTGTGTTTTCATCTGTAAAATAGGAACCGTAACGGCCCGCTTCGGGAGATTTTAAACCTACAAAATGTGAGAATGGGGCTAAATCTTTCGAAAATATATCCATCGAAAAATCGCCACCGCCTTCGTACACTTTCGTTAAAAACGTAGCTTTCAACATTCCGGGCGCATTTTTTCCAACTTCCAGATTTTGGCTGAAAGAAGTGCTTCCTTCCGAAGAAAGTTGCGCATCCAAAACGGGGATTTCCACTTCGGAAAACGTTCGGATTGGGTCGATAAAATTGTATTTTGGAAACTTCGGAAAAGCGGAATTGCTCGCGCGAAGGGTGGCTGTCATATCAATCTTTAAATTCCGCGCAGGCGAACCGTGAAGCCACATGGCACTGGCAGTTCCTTTTACGGGTTTGGTTGCATCGAGGATTTCATCTTCAAAATCGAGTTTTATTTTTAAACGATTCGGTTTGATTGTCGCCACTTTTAAAGTGTGCGAAAATTGCGCGCCACCAACGGTTACGGTTGCGTTCCAGTTTCCGGTTGGGGCGGAGGGGTCCGTGGCGATTGGGAAGTAATAGAAAGACCGAAGCCCCCTAGCCCCCGAAGGGGGAACCACCGTTACGGAATTGGCTGTGTTTAACACGCTTCGTTGAACCAATTTTCCTCGGGCGTCTGTTACCGAAAGGGTTACGGGATGGTTTTTGGGCAACGGGTTTGCGTTATCGTTCAATACAAAAGTCAAGTGAATACTGTCGCCGGGACGGTACACGCCGCGTTCTGTGTAGGTGTAGCCTTTTAAACCTTTTTGAAGTTCTTTTCCCGAAATGTCGAAATTGCTCATGGAAAGGGCATTTCCGTCTTCCAGTTTTACGTAGGCAAAATTGTTTCCTTTTTGGGCGACCGCAAACGCGGCATTTTTGGTGCCATCGTAAAGTGTCATTCCATCGCCTTCGGTCGTAACAGTTTCAATAAGTTGCTGTTGATAATTGAAAAGTTTCACTTTTACGCCTCCTTCCGGCTTTGCGGTTATCAAATTTGTGGCAATAAAATGATACGAACGGTTGTTGCCCTTTTTCACAATCAATCCCAAATCTGAACCGAGAATATTTGCGGTTACAACTCTGTCTTCGTTGTAATACGCGGGATGGCACGGGTTGTCGCGCTGTTCCCAGTTGTAATTGTAACTTCGCCAACGGTAGATTTCGTTATCCCAATAACGCTCTTCGCGGATTTCTTCATCTTCGGAAGAATCGCTGGCGTAATAAGGGTCTTCTTCGTAATAATCATTGTAATATTCGTCTTCGTTTTCCTCGGTATTTTCGTCTTCCGAAGTAGTTTCGGCGCAATCATAAGTAATGTAATCTTTATTGAAGCTGAGTTCCAATTGGTAAATGGCGCCCGGGTCTGCCTTAAAATATTCCGAAAGGTTGACGGCGTAGGCTTTCCAGCTATCATCATTTCCCAAACCGTCATTTTTAAGGTCTATGGTTTTTTTGGCGATTCGTCTGCCAACCCGCTTAATATCGTAGGTATTTGTATTGTCCAAATTATAGCTTTGAAGAAATTGAAGGATGTTGTTTTCGTAAATTTTAATGACACGAACATCTACTTTTGAAAGATTTACCGCTTCAAAATAAACCGGCGTTGAAGCGGAATTGGGAAGAATGACGCCTTTTGAAATCATCCGCACGGCTGGTTTCAGTTGCTCAAAGGAAACCAATTCAGAAAATTCCTTTTTCAAACCGATGCCTTCGGTGTTTTTGATTCCCGTGAAAACCGTAACCTTTACGTCGCCCACCACGCGGTTTGGCGGATATACGTTGAGCACATTTCCGTTGACTTCGTATCGTAAATCCTGCGTGTTTTCAATAGTAACCAAACCTGCAAAATCCTGATTTTCCAGCAACGGGTCGGAAAAGTTGATGCTCAAAAGAGCAGCCGGAGCCAAGGTGCTGCTAATGTCAACAATCGTGAAATTGTTCTGTCCGGGAATAGCGAAGGTATTTTCGCCCTTGTTTTCGGCACCGATGGGTTTTCCGTCCCAGTTGATGACGATTTCGGAATCGTCCATTTTTCTTGAAATACTATCGATGGTAAAGTTGAAATATTTCGCATCGGCAGCCTCCGAAGGCCATTTCAATTTCAACTTTTTGCCATCCTGCGAAGCCGAAACAAGCTGCTTCGCTTTTTCCAAAGAAATAACATCGGATACTTCAACCGATGCTTCAACGTATTGCCATTGCTTGCTGTAGCTTTGAAGTTTTCCCAAATCGACTTTGAAATTGGGCGTAATGGTGTGAAAGCTGAAAGTATAGGTTTTGAACTCCTTTGCTATGTCTTCGTAAAATTTATCCAGTTTTACCGTTACCGTATATTCCGTGTCCGGTTTTAGGTATTCCGCAGGTTGAAAGATTAGGGTTTTGCCGTTTTCGACAACCAACTTCCCTTTCGTTGATGGCGAAATTTTTAAATATTCATCGGCGGAAAGTTCCTGGGTTAGCTCGAATTGCTCCAAGGGTTTCATCAATTCAACCCGAATATCCGTCGTGATGGATTGGTTTCCGTAGGTGTTATAGGAAATGTATTCCTTGAATTTAAAGAGGTTGTCGGTTTCTGAATGTTTGTCTTTGTCTTTGCAGGAAAAAACGAATAGCAACAATACAACGGGCAGGAACTTTAGAAGATTTTTCATACTTGATGGTTAAAAGCATTTAAAAATAAGGCAAAATGATTGGGCAGCAAAGCAAAAACCAAATCGTTTTGTTTGAAAAAAATACTTAAATACGTTTTATGGGTGGGAGGTTAAATTTGTAACGTTTAACTGTTTTGGAATCGTATTTTAGAATTTAACATTTGGGATGGAATTAACAGATTGTCAAAAAATTATGCCCCTTCAAGCGTTAAATTCATAATCCCGTTCCACTTTGCAAACCCTCACTTTATAATACGAATACCATTGTTCCCGACCTTTTTTCTGGGCAGTTAAATGCTCAAGATTCGCTTTCCAGTTTTTAATACTTTCAAGATTTTGCCAGTAACTCACCGTGATTCCTATTGCATTTCGGGCACTTTCAATTCCTAAAAATCCGGATTGTTGTTTTGCCAAAGTTTCCATTAAATCTGCCATTTCAGCATAGCCTTCAATGTTTTCAGTTTGGACGGAAGTGAAAATTACAGCGTAATAGGGCTCCATTATTCTTCTTTATATATTTTAATAATTAATTCCCCTTCGGAATTCATCGTGGCGCGATACATGCCCGCAGTGTTGAATTCCATCGCTACATTTCCATCCTTATCAATTGCAACAATGCCACCATCGCCACCAAGGGCTGGGACTTTTTTCTGGATAACTTCGGAAGCGGCTTCCTGCAAAGTCATTCCTTTATATTCCATCAAGGCAGAAATATCATAGGCAACAACAGAGCGAATGAAATACTCGCCCCAACCCGTTGATGAAACGGCGCAAGTTGCATTGTTAGCATAGGTTCCAGCGCCAATAATTGGTGCATCGCCAATACGGTTCCAGCGTTTGTTGGTCATTCCGCCCGTTGAAGTTCCAGCGGCAAGGTTTCCGTGTTTGTCCAAGGCTGCACAACCCACGGTCCCGAATTTTGAGCTTTTTATATAAGAATCTTCAAAGGAAATCTTCTTTTCGTTTTGGGCTTTTTCTCTTTCCAAAACCCGTTGTAAAGACTCGTATCTATTTTGGGTGTAGAAATAAGAAGTATCCATCATTTTATAGCCCAAACCTTTTGCAAATTCTTGCGCGCCGGCGCCATACAGCATTACGTGTTCGCTTTTTTGCATTACATCCCGCGCTAAATCGATTGGGTTTTTGATGTGCTTCACGCCCGCTACTGCCCCAGCATTCAGCGTAGCGCCGTCCATTATGGATGCATCAAGCTCGTTGGAGCCTTCGTGCGTAAAAACGGCACCTTTCCCCGCGTTGAATAAGGGCGAATCTTCCATTATATTAATGGTATGCGTAACGGCATCCAAAGAGCTGCCACCATTTTTCAAAATTTCATAGCCTACGGAAATTGCTTCTTTCAGCTTAGCCTTATAGGCTGCTTCCAAGGAATCGCTCATATTTTCCTTCAAAATAGTTCCGGCGCCTCCGTGGATGACAATTCCAAAGTTTTCTTCCTTTTGAGTTGCATTTTCTGAAATCTTTTCCCTCTCAGAAGTAGATTTTTCTTCGTTTTTACATCCGAAAAGAAGAAAAATGGCAACGAAATATGTTAAAATTTTAACCATACCGATAATTTTAAAGTCCTCCTAAATATACGTGAAATATACTGTTTACGGTACATTGCACAATTTTAATTGCTTCCAAATTTCAAAATATATACCATTTATCCGATAAAGTGCGCAATTTATTCGTTAAAGTGCTTTTTTTAAATATTTTTTAATATATTTGAATCGACATCAAGCCCCAAATCTGGTGTCCCCCAAATTATGCACCTACTAAAAAGCAACCTACTTGCAATGGCATTGCTATGCCTAGTAATTACCTCGTGTTCAAAAGAGGATTCTGTTGAAGTTGAAGCCGCCAAGTACGACATCGATTTGGCTTTGGCCCAAAGAAACGACAGCCAAATGTCTTCTGAAATTTTAAGCCTGGTTAATGACCATCGCGCGTCATTGGGCCTTTCCGCACTCAAAATGGATACCCAGTATGCCTCCGCCTTTGCCGTGGACCACACCGAGTATATGATTGAAAAGGAGCAGATAAACCACGATAATTTTGGCTATCGTTCCGAAGGAATAAAATATCACGATAACGCCGAAGTAGTAGGCGAAAACGTTGCCTATGGCTATGAAACCGCCGAGGCCGTTGTAAATGCTTGGCTGAACAGCCCCGGACACAAAGCCATTATTGAAGGAAATTACACCCACACTGGATTTGGTGTAATGAAATGCGCCAAAGGCCGAAGCTATTTCACACAACTCTTTTATAGAAAGTAACCTCACATCCCTTTTCTATTAGTCTAAATTGCCGTATTTTTACGTAACAGTTAAAAATACGGCAATGGCTATTAAAAAACCTTTCAACCTCAATAAATGGATTGAGGAAAATCGCGACCTGCTGAAACCACCAGTGGGCAATAAGAATTTATATGTTGAATCTGACGATTATATCGTAATGATAGTTGCCGGTCCCAATGCCCGAAAGGACTATCACTACAACGAAACCGAGGAACTTTTTTATCAACTTGAGGGAAATATTCAGATTGCAATCCAGGAAGATGGCGAGAAAAAAGTGATGGAACTAGGCCCTGGCGATATGTATCTGCATCCCGCAAAGGTGCCGCATTCTCCCGGTAGGAGTGCTGGTTCAATAGGCTTGGTTATTGAAAGAAAACGAACCGACCTTGAGGGAAAAGACGGCCTGCTTTGGTTTTGCGACAATTGCAACAACAAATTATATGAAGTTTACTTCCCGCTAAGCGATATTGAAACCGATTTTCTAAAACACTTCAAACATTTCTACGGAAGCAAAGACCTGCGAACTTGTAACAAATGCGGAACGGTGATGGAAGCCGATCCACGGTTTACGGCCCCCTAACCCCCAAAAGGGGGAAACGAACTCCGATTCCCTTAAAAGATAATCCTTAATCTTGAGGATATTCATTTTCCTTTCTTCAGCGCATTGTGTACCTTTGCAACATTCCCGCGGAGGCGGGAATCTTTATAAAATTAATAAAAAAATCCGTCTAAGTCTATCCCAAGTGGAAAACCGAAAGACGGAGATAAAACAATCATTGGATTCCCCCTTTCGGGGGAATAAAAAACAACTATATATGCAAGCAACAACCACTAGCTTCGGTATCGAGGAAGCATTGGAACAATTAGGAATTAAGGACGTAAACCAAGGAACTTCCACTGGAAATGAATGGTTTTCAAACGGGGAGGAAATTTCATCTTTTTCACCCGTTGACGGCCAACTCATCGCAAAAGTGAGCACCACTTCCAAAGAAGATTACGAAAAAGTAATGCAAAGCGCCACTTCAGCATTTAAAGACTGGCGATTGAAACCCGCTCCACAACGTGGCGAAATCGTGCGCCAATTTGGTGAAGAGTTGAGAAGACTGAAAGAGCCGCTCGGAAAATTGGTTTCCTATGAAATGGGAAAAAGCTATCAGGAAGGGCTTGGCGAAGTACAGGAAATGATTGACATCTGCGATTTTGCAGTCGGTCTTTCCCGTCAGCTTCACGGCTTGACGATGCACAGTGAACGTCCCGGTCACAGAATGTACGAGCAATATCATCCGCTTGGCGTTGTGGGGATTATTTCAGCATTTAACTTTCCCGTAGCCGTTTGGGCTTGGAACACAGCATTGGCGTGGATTTGCGGCGATGTTTGCGTTTGGAAGCCTTCGGAAAAAACACCGCTTTGTGGAATAGCTTGCCAAAAAATAGCTGCAAAAGTTTTTGCAGACAACAATTTGCCGGAAGGGATTTCTTGCCTAATCAACGGCAATTATAAAGTTGGCGAAATGATGACCAACGATAAGCGCGTGCCTTTGGTTTCAGCTACCGGTTCCATTAGAATGGGGAAAATTGTTGCGCAGGCTGTTGCTGCCCGTCTCGGAAAATCATTACTGGAACTTGGCGGAAACAACGCAATTATCGTGACTCCGGATGCAGATATAAAAATGACCGTTATCGGCGCTGTGTTTGGCGCTGTGGGAACTGCGGGACAACGTTGCACCTCAACCCGAAGATTGATTATTCACGAAAGCATTTATGATAAAGTGAAGGATGCGGTGGTTGATGCCTATAAGCAACTTCGCATCGGGAATCCGTTGGACGAAAAGAACCACGTTGGGCCACTTATCGACAAAGATGCCGTGAAAATGTACAACCAAGCACTTGAAAAAGTTGTGGAAGAAGGTGGAAACATTATTGTTGAAGGCGGCGTTTTGGAAGGCGAAGGCTACGAAAGCGGATGCTACGTAAAACCAGCCATTGCCGAAGCCGAAAACAGCTTTGAAATCGTGCAGCACGAAACCTTTGCCCCCGTATTGTATTTAATGAAATACAGCGGCGATGTTGAAAACGCCATCGAACTTCAAAATGGTGTTGTGCAAGGACTTTCCTCCGCAATTATGACCAACAACCTTCGCGAGGCGGAACGTTTTCTTTCGCACGCAGGAAGCGATTGCGGGATAGCAAACGTAAACATCGGCACCAGCGGGGCCGAGATTGGCGGCGCCTTTGGTGGTGAAAAGGAAACCGGCGGCGGCCGCGAAAGCGGAAGCGATGCCTGGAAAATCTATATGCGCAGGCAGACAAATACAATCAACTATACCACTGAGCTTCCTTTGGCGCAGGGAATTAAGTTTGAAATAGCCCCCTAACCCCCGAAGGGGGAATTCCTACTGTTATAAATAAAAATAATAAACCTCACAGGTCTTTGAGACCTGTGAGGTTTTTTCTTGAGTTACAATCTCCTCCCCTTCGGGGAGGTCGGGAGGGGCCTTTCCCCCTTCGGGGGCTAGGGGGCTTACAACACCCCATTTGGCTCAACCCATTTAAAACGGTTGGCATCCTGCGGAATTTTTATACGTTCGGCAATACGAAGCATTCGCGAAGGTAATTTCAAAAGATAATCCCGTGCCTTTTCAGCTTCATCGGTCAAGCCACTGATTTTTGAAATTTCCCAATGGGCATTTAATTTTTCAAGAATATCAATATAATCAAATGTGGTATAAACGCCCAAACGCTGTGCCGCGTTGCTGAAATCGTCAAATGCTGAAGCCATTTTTCCGCCGCTTTGGCGAAGGTTTTGGGCCGGCATAATGATTTTTTTCTGCATCATATCCTGAAAGGCAATCATCATTTCGCTGGCGTCGTATTCAAAAATAGTCTTTACAAATTCGCGATATGCTAAGTGGTGGCGCATTTCATCGCCTGCAATAATATTGCACATTTTCGCGAGCATTTTATTGCCCTTTTTCTTTGCAATCTTTCCAACACGGTTGTGTGAAACATTCGTTGCCAATTCCTGAAAACTCGTATAAACAAAATTTCGGTAAGGGTCGCGACCAGTACCAACTTCAAAACCGTCGTTGATTAAATGTTGCGTGGTTTTTTCAACTTCCTTCATATTTACCCTTCCGGATAAATAGAGGTATTTGTTCAAGGTATCACCGTGGCGGTTCTCTTCTCCCGTCCAATGGCGGATCCATTTGCTCCAGCCGTTTCGGCCGTGCTGGTCCACGCCTTCCATATCCATCAACCAACTTTCGTAGGTTGGCAGGGCTTCCTCCGTAACCATATCGCCCACCAAAACAATCCAAAAATCATAGCCCAATTCTTTGGCCTCTTCGCGGATTTGGATAACCTCATCCATATAATTTTCCTTTTGAAAATTGGGCAATAGATCAGTGGGTTGCCAAATTTCATCAACGGGAATCAAATATTGGTCAATATAACTGTCGATTTTCTTTTCAACAGTCTGCATTACTTCCAAACGGATATTTTTAAGCGCCATGGTGTTATTTTAGAGGAATTACAAAGATAGCAAGTGAAAGATGGAATTTGTAATAAAGAAGTCTTAATTCCTGCCTTTTTCTTCGGGATATAATTTATAAGCAGGCTCGCTCTGCCAAATTTCCTTCGAATCCACATCGAGCATCGAAATTTTTCCTTTGAAAGCCGCGCCCGTATCCACATTCCAAACATTGGCGAAATTTGCGGGTTTGTCAAACCCAACACGGGTTACAGGTGTATGGCCGATATAAATTTCTTTAAAAAGTTTCAGCCGTTTTGGGTATCTATCGTCTTCTTCGGAAATGGAGGAATCCATCGCGCAGACCATTTCCCAAAGGGTCCGGTCCCAATAGACCATATTTGGGTAATACTCACTTTGCGGCCCATGCTGATTGGTAAAACCCGCATGCAGAAAAAGGCGGTTTTGAGAATCTATGTGATAATTCACCAAATTTTCAAAAAATTGAAGATGCTTTTTCTTTTCCTCTTCGGAAATTTTCGAATAGCTTTCCACGCTACTCTCCCCGCCCTGACTGAGCCACATCGGGTTTCTTTCACCGAATTTTAAATATTTATAAAGCAATTCGTCGTGATTTCCGCGGATGAAGATGCAATCATTTTTTTTTGAAAAATCAATCAAATAGGAAACCACTTCGGTCGATTCACTCCAGCCATCCACGTAATCGCCCACAAAAATATATTGTGTGCCTTTCGGAAGATTTACCATTTCCAATAATTGCTTTAACGCCCTAAACCCTCCGTGAATATCGCCGATTACAACTGTTCTCATTTTGAAGAAAATAAGTAAATAATTACAATTGCCAAAATAATGGTAAACACCAAAAAGAATATTTTCCAAAAGGAATAAGGTCTCTCTCCAGAAATTACGCCACTTTGTCCGTTCACAAAAAAGTTGTAGCGTTTTCCTTTAAACCTATAAGTGCTTATGTAAACCGGAAGCAAGATATGTTTGAAAGTTTCATCGGAAAGTTTCATATTTATTGACGAAACTTGCTGGGTGTCGCCACCAATATCGCGTCGTACCCAACTGTCTGCAATCTGTTCGGCTATTTTATTGCTTTCGTCGTGGCCTTCCAATAACGGAATCGTGTATTTTTCAGTAACGAAGCCAGATAGATAACCGCTATCAAAAGGTTTTAACAATTGCAAATTCCACCGCGCTATTTTCTGCGGAATAACCCCCGTTTTTTGGCTGGAGGCTTTAATCAAAGTATCGTCAACAAATCCCGAAACGCTTCCCGAGGCAGGATACCAACGCGTTTTTCTTTCCTGTACGGTTCTCCTGTTTTTACCGCTTCCCACCGTTTTGGTTACGTAATAATATTCGCCACGCTGGCCTGTATAATCTGCATAAAGTTGGGCGTCAAACGTCCAATACGGTGCATAGAGCCCTCGCGTTTTTTCGGGATCGAGGGCGGCTCTTTTTAGATTGTTTGGCGCAAACCAAAGTCCATCGACCCATTTTTTAAAAATTTGAAATGCTTTTTTTTGATCAATTTGAAATGGTAAAACCGCACCCGGAAGTATCCATTCTTCTTTATAGGCATCTTCAATAATCAAGGGCGAGCCGCAATAAATACAGGAAAGCGATTTGTAATTTTCTTCAATATGTTGGTTGGCACCGCAATTTTTACAGTGGAGCATCGTGATTTCCTCGCTGTGTTTTTGCGAGCCCATTTTTTCGAGGTAGGGTTTTAATTCCAATTCCTCAAAACCATTTTCGGAAGGGGCAATCGTCTCGGTATGGCCGCAATAATCGCATTTCAGCTCAGTTGTTCCCGGCGCATAGGTAAGCTCTGCGCCACAGTTGACGCAGGATTTTTTGAGTTCAGATTTTTTTGGTGAAATTTCTTCCATTAAAGTTGAAGGTAATTAGACCTACAAGGTGATGAAAACCTTGCAGGAAGGTTTTTCTCTTTAGACCTACAAGGCAGCCTCCTTCGTCGGCAAAACCTTGCAGATCAGCTTCCCTCCTCTGGAGGGACGGGAGGGAGGCCTATTGCGGTGGAAGTGGCGGTGGGGTATTTCCACCCAAAAACGATTTCAATTCCTCAATTTGCTGAAGCGGTGTCCATTCTGCCAAACCGGCTTTCCAAACTAAAGTGTCTTTGTTCACCGTTCTGCTTGCGAACAAAGATTGCAACTGCTCAAAACTCACCGGACCGGCCTGTGTGCCATTGGCGGCGTAAAAATATTGGACTGCGGCAGGCATTGGCGGCGGCATCATTCCGCCCTGTGGCTGCTGTTGTTGCATTTGCTGTTGGCCCATTTGTGGATTCATCATGCCGCCCATTTGTTGCGCGAGCACGAAGCCCATTCCCATGCCCATTCCGGCTCCAGCTGTTCCACCCTCATTGGCCGCGGCAGCTTCAATAGCTTTTGCAGTTTTGAATTTGGTAAGCTTGTCAAGATCCAACTTGTCAATTCGGCTGTATTCGAAGATTTCCTTTTTAAGGTCTTCGGGCATGGAAACGTTTTCAATAAAGAATTTTTCCAAAGAAATTCCCACGCTGTTAAACTCCGGCTGCATCACTTCCTTGCAGGTTTCGGAAAGCTCGGTAGTGTTTGCCGCGTACAGTTCTATGGGAAGTTTTGCCTCGCCAACAGTATCTGTAAATCGTGTGGCGATAAGGCTTTTTAAATGTTCGTTTATTTCGAAATTGGTGAAGTTATTGTCGGTCCCAACAATGTCAACAATAAATTTTCCGGCATCGTTAATCCGGTATGCATAGGTTCCGAAAGCACGGATTTCAACCAAACCGAAACGGTCATCGCTTAGCGTAATCGGGTTTTTGGTGCCCCATTTTTCATCGGTAAAAAGATGGGTGTTCACGAAATATACTTCCGCTTTAAATGGGCTGTCAAACCCGTATTTCCAACCTTTCAACGTGGTTAAAATAGGAAGGTTTTGGGTGTTCAACGTATAGGTTCCCGGCTTAAAAACGTCTGCCAATTGTCCTTCGTTTATAAAAACCGCGGTCTGCCCTTCGCGCACGATGAGTTTTGCGTTATTTTTTATTTCGTTTTGGTAACGTTCAAAACGATGACAAATAGTATCTGGCGTATAATCCAGCCACTCGATGATGTCAATAAATTCATTGCTTAGTTTTTCTTTTATTGTGTCGAAAATGCCCATAGTTCCAAAATTTTAAAAATTGAAGTTTAAAGATATAAAAATAGGTTTAACATTGGATTAATTATAACTCACCTTCCGCAAAATGCGCAGCGATTCCTTTAAAAGCTGATAGGCTTCGGCGTCGTATTCCCTTAAAAATTCCTTGGCTTCCTGCAATTTTTCCTTGGCTTCCTCAAAATCGTTCAAATAGCAAATAAGGTAGGTTGATGGCAAATTCCGCAGATCTTTTTCTTCCGAAGCGGTGAGGGGAATGTTCTTTTTCAGCTTTTCCAAAACTGCATTGTTTGCATTATAGATGTGAAATAGCGTCTTTTTATTGAATTGTGGCGGTTCAAAAATCAATTTTGAATCCATATTATAGGAACCATTTTCTTTGAAATGAATGGTTACTTCTTCCAACGGATAGTATTTAAATTGTTCGTTCAATCCCAAATGCACATATTCCACAGTTTTGAAATAATCGTCTGTATAGGCAATGCTGATTTCATCCAAAGCCGAATAAAATAGCCGAACTTGTTCGTTTATCAATTCAATATCGACCCGCGAATAATATAAATTTTCCTTTACCCTTTTTGGATTTCCAGCCCAACATACCACAAATTGTTCCTTAAAAACCTTGTAGTGGCTTTCCAAATCTTTGTGGCGATGGTTGATAAAATCCATCACCCCGTCCAGTGTGAGCTCTATATTGTTTTTGGCTGCGTTTTCGATGGATTTTACGATTTCGGAATTCACATCCTTTATCTCTATATCGAAATCCTTCGGCATTGAAATACTGCCATCTCGCAGAAAAATGGAGCCGCCCCAATATTTCCAAATGTTTTTGCGCAGCGAAGTAATTTTCCCGTTTGGGCGAATCGTTACCAAGCCCACCACCTTATCTGAAGGCAGATTTGGAAATGCGACGTTTTCATAAATTATCAGCGGCGCATTGGTAAGATAGGCGTTTACGAGGTTTTGGATCTTGCTGTCGTCAAAAAAATCGACACCCCGAATCTCGTTGGTTTCATCCTCAACGCCAATTACGATAAAGGAATTATTTGCCGGATTGCTATTGCTGAGCGCGCATATGTGTTTCAGAAATTTCGCCTTTCCTTCTTTGGTGCCAAGGTCTATTTTTCGCTTTTTATCATAGAAACTGCTCTCGTCGTTATGGGCGAGCAGGTTTTTGATAAGTAGGCGTTTGTTGATCATCGCTCAAGGTTGCAGGTTGCAGGTTGCAGGTTGCAGGTTAAAAGTTAATTTTTCTAATCATATTTTGAACCTTTTCTGTCTGAGTTTTTCAGATATATCATAAATGATTTTATTTTTCTACTATTTAAAATGGCTTTTTCAGAAATTCTTTTGAAAGTTTCCTCATCAATATGGTTTCTATCCAAACAACGATATAATTGTGATCTTGTTTCGCCACAGGAAGCCTTAGCAATACTTAAAAAATTAATAAATTCCCGATTTCCATCTCTTTCAAAACCTTCAGAAATATTATCCATTATGGATCCCGATGCACCATTTATTTGTTCCCGAAGCTTATAATCCCTTTGCAAAGAAGTATTTTGAATTATGTTCCAAACATCTTTACAAATTTCTCTGGCCAACTGCCAAATCTCTAAATCCTCAAATCTTTCTATTTTAGCCATAAGGTAAAATTTTAGGTAAACTTGCAACCTGCAACTTTCAACTTGTAACTTTATTCACAATAGTAGAAGAAGCCTGATCCAAGCACATCACGGTCAAATCCGCAATATTCACGTGCGGCGGGCGGGTTACGGCAAACCAGATTATATCCGCAACATCTTCAGGTTTTAAGGGGGTGTAGCCTTGATATACTTTTTCGGCTTTTTCAGAGTCGCCTTTAAACCGTACCTCGCTGAATTCTGTTTGCACCAATCCGGGGTTTATGGCTCCCACTTTTATTCCCTTTCCGTTCAAATCCAATCGCATTCCTTGATTTATGGCGTCCACAGCATGTTTACTTGCGCAATACACGTTGCCTTTTGGATAGACTTCCTTGCCTGCAGTGCTGCCAATATTTATTATGTGGCCGCTTTTGCGCTCCATCATTTTTGGAAGAATTGCTTTGCTAACGTAAAGTAGGCCTTTCACATTTATATCCAGCATCGCGTCCCAATCGTCAATGCTTCCTTCGTCAATGGCATCCATTCCGTGGGCGTTGCCGGCATCGTTAATTAAAATATCAATTGTTGAGAACTCCTCCGGAAGGGATTGTACCGCAGCGAATACCGCTTCCTTGTTGCGTACATCAAACTTTAAAGTGTGCACTTCCGTTATCTTCGATAGCTCTTCGGAAAGACTTTTTAGCCGTTCCTCCCTTCTTCCGCAGAGAATTAATTTCATTCCATTTTTTGCAAAAAGTCTTGCCGTTGCCATTCCGATGCCAGAGGTAGCTCCGGTTATAAATGCTGTTTTGTTCATTTTTTATTATTTATTGTTATTTTTTATTAAAGCCTCTAACCGAACGCATCTCTCTTAACTGTTAACAATTAACTTTCCCTAAAAGTACTATTTCTGAAATATTTGAAACCCGCTTTTTTGTCAATATTAAAAATCTTAACAAATGCCCAAAATCGCTAAGAAAAGTTTAGGTTTCGCTATTTCTTAATTTAACCAATTGTTAACAGGCTTTTAATCAATAAATTTTCAATTTGCACCGTCTTTTTATAAAGGCTTTAAATTGAATCTAAATACGGTATGGAAAATACAAATTCGACCTTTGACATTGGGGCATTAAACGAAAAAATTGAAAGGGAAAGTGCATTTGTGGATGTACTTTCTATGGAAATGAACAAAGTAATCGTAGGCCAGAAACATATGGTGGAACGGCTTATGATTGGGCTTTTGGGCCAAGGCCACATCCTTTTGGAAGGTGTGCCCGGACTTGCGAAAACCCTTGCAATCAACACACTTGCAAAAGCGGTGCACGGTACTTTCAGCCGAATACAGTTTACGCCAGATTTGCTCCCCGCCGATGTTGTGGGAACGCTCATTTACAATATGAAAGTGAATGACTTCAGCATAAAAAAAGGTCCCATCTTCGCCAATTTCGTACTTGCGGATGAAATTAACCGGGCTCCCGCAAAAGTACAATCCGCGCTTTTGGAGGCGATGCAGGAAAAGCAGGTGACCATTGGCGAAACCACTTTTACCCTCGACAAGCCATTTTTGGTAATGGCAACCCAAAACCCAATTGAGCAGGAAGGAACCTATCCGCTGCCCGAAGCACAGGTGGACCGTTTTATGTTGAAAACGGTAATAAAATATCCACAGATTGCCGAAGAGCAACTCATCATCCGCCAAAACCTAAAAGGCGCTTACGAGCAAATCAATCCTGTGGCGACCATCGATCAAATTCTGCGGGCACAGGCTGCCGTTCGGGAAGTTTATATGGATGAAAAGATTGAGAAATACATTCTCGATATCATCTTCGCTACACGAACTCCCGAGAATTTTGGGCTTGCGGATTTAAAGCCGCTTATCAATTTTGGCGCATCACCACGTGGAAGTATCAACCTTGCCATTGCCGCTAAATGTTACGCCTTTATCCGCCGTCGCGGGTATGTAGTGCCGGAGGATGTTCGCGCCGTAGTGCACGATGTGCTTCGCCACCGTATCGGCATCACTTACGAAGCGGAAGCCGAAAACATCACTTCCGAAGACATCATCAACAAGATTGTTAATGTTATAGAGGTGCCGTAAGCCCCCTAACCCCCGAAGGGGGAACTCTCACTCTTGTGAAAAATTATTAGGTGGGAAAAAATCAAAATAATGTTCAATAATATTTCAAACAAACTTTTAACCGCAAACAATTCCCCCTTCGGGGGTTAGGGGTCTCATGGATACAAAGGAACTTCTTAAAAAAGTACGGAAAATCGAAATCAAAACGCGGCGGTTGAGCGACCACGTGTTTGGTGGCGAGTATCATAGTACGTTTAAGGGTCGCGGGATGACGTTCAGCGAGGTGCGCCAGTACCAATTTGGCGACGACGTCCGGAATATCGATTGGAACGTTACGGCCCGCTACAATGAGCCTTTTGTAAAAGTTTTTGAAGAAGAGCGCGAACTTACGTTGATGTTGATGGTGGATATTAGCGGTTCCGAATTTTTTGGAACGCAGGAACAATTCAAAAATGAAATCATTACCGAAATTGCCGCAACGCTCGCTTTTTCAGCAATGCAAAACAATGACAAAACGGGACTGATTCTTTTTTCAGATGAAATTGAACTTTACATTCCTCCGAAAAAGGGCAAATCGCACGTACTTCGGATTATTCGTGAATTGCTTGAGTTCAAGCCAAAAAGTAACAAGACCGATATTGCCAACGCCTTGAAATTTTTAAGCAGCGTAATGAAGAAGAAAGCCATTGTTTTTGTGCTTTCAGATTTTATTGCGGACGGTTACCGCGACACTTTAAAAATCGCCGCCAAAAAGCACGATGTTACGGGAATAAGAATTTACGATAAAGCCGAGGAAAACATACCAAATCTGGGAATGGTGCAGATGGAAGACCAAGAGACCGGAGAACTTTTACTGGTAAATACAGGGTCAAAAAGTGTGCGCAACCAATATTACAGTTACCATCGCGAAAGGGTGGATTATTTCAATGAATCGTTTACAAAAAGTGGCGCAGGCGCATTGAGCACAAGGGTTGACGAAAGTTATGTAAAAAAATTGTTGGGATATTTCAAACGCAGGTAGGCGCGCGATTCATCGCGCGCATTTAAAAGAAATCAAAATTTGAATTGAAAAAAAATAAAATCCATATTATAAAATTTGAAAGATTGAAGCCATTTGGTTTTCAAAAGAACCGCTATTTTCTTTTTTCTCTGTTCTTTTTTCTTTGCTCTCTCAGCTCCTTTTCACAAGTAACTTCTTCTATTGATTCCACAAAAATCAAGATCGGCGAGGAAATACTTTACACCATAAACGTACAGGCAGACTCAACGGATGTTGTGGTTTTTCCCGAAGAGCAGACTTTTGCGCCTTTGGAAATGATTGAATCTTATAAGACCGATACCACTTTTGAAGCTTCCAAACTGCGCCTAATCAAAAAATACGGATTGACGCAATTTGACAGTGGCCATTACACCATTCCGCCGCAGCGCGTTCTCATTAACAACAAACCTTTTTTAACCGATTCCATAAAGGTTGAAGTGGCCGATGTTCCCGTTGATACGACCAAACAGAAAATGTTCGACATAAAACCGGCGGTGGAAGTGAAAAGCCCCCCGTTTGATTGGTTGTCGCTTCTTTATTGGTTGGTTCCGATACTTTTAATTATTGCAATTGCCATTTATCTCTTCCGAAGAAAAAAACGAAAAGAAGCTGCCGAAAAGCAATTGCCGCCCTACGAAGAAGCAATCGTCGCATTAAAAACTTTGGACAACAGCCAACTTTTAAAGGAAAACAAAAGCAAGGAATATTACAGCAGCCTCACTGAAATCGTAAAACGTTATTTGGACCGCGAAGTGGACGAAGCCGCTTTGGAAAGCACGAGCGACGAGCTGATCACGCGATTGATGATGCACAAAGACGCGGGGAATTTCGACTTCGATTTGGAAACCATCCGCAAGCTGGATGCAATTTTCAAACGTGCCGATTTGGTGAAATTTGCCAAAATGAACCAAGAATCGGGGCAAGCCGAAGTGGATAGAAAAACCATTGAGGAAATCATCAACGAAACCCACGAAGCCGTTCCCGAACCTACCGAGGAAGAGCTTTTGGCTAATCAGGAATACCTTGAAAAACTTCAGAAAAAACGCCAGCGCAGAAAATGGATTTTGGGAATTTCGGGCGTATTTGCTGCGATTGTTTTGGCAGGAATTATTTACGGTGCCGCTACCGGGTTCGACAACTTAAAGGATAAGGTTTTGGGCAATGACCTCCGCGAGCTCGCCGAAGGCCGATGGATAAAGAGCGAATACGGCAATCCGGCGGTAATTTTGGAAACCCCCGAAGTGCTCGTCCGAGCGGAAGCTCCCACCACAAATGCCGATAAAAGTGCGGTGATGGGACGGGATTTCTTCACATATGGCGAAATGAATTCCCCACTTTACATTATGGTTTCAACCACACAGTTCAGCCAAAAGCAGGACATTGCCCTCGAAACGGCACTCGATGCGGTTTTGGATGATTTAGAGCAAAGTGGCGCGAAAAATCTAATAGTGAAACGCGACGATTTTGAAACAGATAAGGGCATAAAAGGATTGAAAGCCTACGGCGAATTCAACGTGCAGGTTTCAGATACTAAAGTTTTAAAAGAGAAAAGCACGTATGAACTTTTACTATTCGCTCAGCAGAACGGCTTGCAGGAAGTTTTGATTGTGTATCAGGACGATGGCAAATACGCAGAAGAAATAAAAAAACGAATTGAAGCTTCCATAGAGCTTGAAATTTCAGAGAAAGATGGGCAGTAATTTCGAATTTGTAAATCCACAGTTTTTCTGGTTGTTCCTCCTACTTCCGGTGCTCGTGCTATGGTATTTATGGAAGCGGAAACAGCAAACGGCTTCTTTGAAAATATCCAGTGTCAGCGGTTTCAAATCTGGCAAAAACTGGTTGGCGCGATTAAAACCGTTGCTTTTCGCGCTTCGTCTTTTGGCGCTTTCAGCTTTAATTATTGCAATGGCGCGACCACGCACCGTTGACGAATCCACAAAAACAAAAACCACACGCGGAATCGATATCGTGATGGCGATAGACGTTTCGGCAAGTATGCTGGCGCGCGATTTAAAACCAAACCGTTTGGAAGCATTGAAAACAGTGGCCGCACGGTTCATTAATGCACGTCCCAACGACCGCATTGGATTAGTGGAATACGCAGGCGAAAGTTACACCCGCACGCCGTTGACGAGCGATAAAACCATCGTGCTTTCGTCCCTAAAAAACATAACCTACAACACGACCATTGAAGGTGGAACCGCAATCGGTTCCGGTTTGGCAACGGCCGTGAACCGTTTAAAAGAGAGCCGCGCCAAAAGCAAAGTGATTATTTTGTTGACCGATGGGGTAAACAACACTGGATTCATCGACCCAAAAATTGCGAGCGAGCTTGCCGTGGAATTTGGGATAAAAGTTTACACTATCGGTTTGGGAAGCAACGGAATGGCGATGTCGCCCATCGGTATTCGTCCCGACGGCGGTTTTCAATACGGAAATGTGCAAGTGGAAATTGACGAGGCGTTGCTGAAAGAAATTGCGGAAAAAACCGGCGGACAATATTTCCGGGCAACGAGCACCACCAAACTGGAGCAGATTTACGAAGAAATAAACAAACTGGAAAAAACCGATATCGAAGAATTCAAATACACCCATTATGACGAAATGTTCCGCCCGTGGGCCATTTTCGCATTAATATTGGTTGGGTTTGAGTTTTTGTTGCGAATTACAATATTTAAAGGATTTTTATAGAAATGGATCAAATAGTTTTAGATCAACCCATATACTTCTACATTCTCTTCGCCATTCCGGTGATAGTGGTGGTTTTTCTATTGCTTTTGGTTTGGAAAAGAACGGTTCAGAAAAGATTTGTTGATAAAGAACTGCTGAAAAAATTGAGCCCAAACCGTTCACTCTTTAAATCTATTTTAAAAGTTTTGGTGCTTTGTTTGGCCATTGCCTGTTTAAGTTTTGCATTGGTAAATCCTAAAATAGGCACCAAGCTCGAAACGGTAAAGCGTGAAGGCGTTGACATTGTTTTTGCGTTGGACGTTTCAAAAAGTATGTTGGCGGAAGACATTGCGCCCAACCGTTTGGAAAAGGCAAAACAGCTCATTACCCAAATAATCAACGGGCTTGCAGGCGATAGAATCGGAATCATTGGTTACGCTGGGAGCGCTTTTCCGCAGGTTCCCATCACTTCAGATTTTTCATCCGCAAAATTATTTTTAAGTGGAATGAATACCGATATGGTTTCTTCACAAGGAACCGCCATTACCCAAGCCATTGAATTGGCACAAACTTTTTATGACGACGAAGACCAGACCAATCGCGTGCTTTTCATCATTTCAGACGGGGAAGACCACGAGGGCAATGTTTCGACAATTGCCGAGGAAGCTGCGGAAAAAGGCATCCGTATTTTTACCATCGGCGTGGGAACTTTGGAGGGCGGCCCAATTCCTATCAAAGAAAATGGCGTGCTTCAATATTACAAACGCGACCAAAATAACGAGCAGGTAATCACCCGTTTAAGTGAAGAAACTCTTAAAGAGATTGCCAAAACCGCCAATGGTGAGTATATTGACGGCTCAAATACCAAAGTAGTTGTTGATCAAGTTAAAGCCATTTTAAACGGAATGGACAAAAAGGAATTTGAGGCCAAGCAATTTACCGATTTTAAGGACCAATTCCAGTGGTTTTTGGCTGGGGCATTATTTTTGCTGGTTTTGGATGTGTTCCTTTTGGAACGTCAAACAGCCTGGCTCAAAAAGTTGAATTTGTTTAATGAAAAGGAAAAGCAATAAAATGATGTTTGTGGATAGAATGTTTTTTCAGAAAAATGCTACGCGGAAAATTGCGATAATTCTGTGCGCTGCCTTTTTCTCGTTGAATTCATTTGCCCAACCACAACCTACCAAGGAGCAAAAAAAGGAGCTGAAAGCTGCACGGAATTATTTGAGTGAGGCCCAGCAAGCACTTCAAAAGGATAAATTTTCCGTTGCCGAAGCAGATTACCGAAAAGCGATTTCCCTCAACCCAAAAAGCGAAACTGCAAAGTACAATTTGGGCACCGCTTACTACGGAAAAGAGAAAAATGCCGAGGCCATGCTTCGTTTTAAACAAGCAGCAACCACCGCAACCAGCAAAGCCGAAAAGCACAAAGCCTTTCACAATCTCGGGAATACGTATATGAACGAAAAAAAATATACCGAAGCTGTGGAAGCGTATAAAAATGCACTTCGCAACAATCCAAATGATGATGAAACGCGGTATAATTTAGCATTGGCGAAGGATATGTTAGAAAAAAATCCGCCACCGCCCCAAGACGATAATAAGGACGACAAAGACCAAAACAAGGAGAACCAAGACCAGGATAAAAAAGACCAACAGGACCAGGACAATAAAAATAACGAGGGCGACAAAGGCGACGAGAAAGACGAAAAGGACAAAGGCGACCAAAACGAGGATAAGAAAGAAGGCGATAAAGATAAGGACCAAGGCAATCCCGACAAGCCAAAGGACGAAGAGGGCGACAAGCCACAACAACAGCAACCCGTGCCCGGACAACTTTCACCGCAACAAGTAAAAAGTCTGTTGGAAGCAATGAACAACGAAGAGAAAAAAACGCAGGAAAAGATAAATGCCGAAAAACAAAAAGGCGCAAAAGTGAGAACGGATAAAGATTGGTAGAGACGCACGGCCGTGCGTCTCCCAAAAATAGGAGGCCGTGCGTCTCCCCAAAACGGAGGCCGTGCGTCTCCCCAAAACGGAGGCCGTGCGTCTCCCAAAAATGAGAGGCCCTGCGCCTCCCCAGATTGGAATAAAACAAAGTCGTTTCAACTGATTATTTTTGATTATAATAATGAAAATGAAACATTTAATTTTTTTAATATTAGTAGTGTTTGGTACTGGCCTGGCCACTGCACAGGTTCAGTTTGATGCCAAGGTGAGCAAAAAAAGACTTGGAATAAACGAGCGGTTGCGCGTTGATTTTGAAATGAACCAAGATGGCGACAATTTTAGACCACCGAGTTTTGATGGTTTCCGCGTAGTTGGTGGGCCAAATCAATCCATCAGTAATTCGTGGATAAACGGCAAACGAAGTTTTTCAAAAACGTATTCCTATTTTTTAGCACCGCAAACCCGCGGAAAAATCACAATTGCACAAGCCACGATTGAAATAGAAGGCGAAACTTATAAAACCCTTCCCGTTGAGGTGGAAGTAACCGCCGCAGTCGATGTGCCAAAAGACGGCAACAATGCCGATTACGTAGCCAGTGAGAATGTACATTTGGTTGCTGAAGTTTCAAAAGCCAATCCATACCTAAACGAAGCAATTACGGTTACCTACAAACTTTATGTTTCGCACGATGTAAGCATTACCAGCCAATGGCGGGAGATTGACACTCCAAAATACGCCGATTTTTGGAGCCAGAATATTGACAATCAAAACAATTTTAAGGTTTACGAAGGCAAATACAATGGCCAGGATTATCGATACGTGGTGTTAAGAACCACCGTACTTTATCCGCAAAAAACAGGCGAACTGGAAATAGAACCGCTCACGCTGGATATTCCCATAGACGTGCAGGGCAACCGCCGCGATATATTTGGCAGAAGAGTGATGGAACGTGTGAACAAAACCATTTCGGCAGGAAAGCGTACCATTAATGTGAAACCGCTTCCCTTGGAAGGAAAACCCGATGGTTTCAACGGCGCCGTGGGCGATTTCACTTTTGATGTAAACACCAATAAAACCCAGCTAAACGCCAACGAATCACTTCAATTGGACGTGAAAGTTTCTGGTAAAGGGAATTTAAAATTGTTCACCCTTCCCACGGTAAAACTTCCAAACACCATAGAAGTTTATGAGCCCGAGCACAGCGAAAGCGTAAGCACGACCATCGGCGGAATGTCAGGCAGCATAACGGATTCCTATACTGTTGTTCCGCAGTTTAAGGGAACCTATCCGGTGAACCCGATTACCTTTTCTTTCTTCGACCCGAAAACTGAAAAATACAGAACCATTACTTCAAAAGAATTTACCATTGAAGTTGAAAATGGGCCCATAAGTTCGGCTACTGCCAATACCAATTCCAACGATGCGAAAAAGCAAGTTGTGCTTTCAAAGGATAATTTCAAATACATAAAATTGGACGCCAATCTAAAACCCATTGCAGAAGAAAGTTTCTTTAAATCGCCATTATTTTGGTCGCTTTTGGGCGGGCCGTTCTTGTTGATTCCCCTATTCATCCTTGCAGGAAAAAAACGCAAAGAGCGTTTGAACGATGTGGAAGGAAACAAGTTGCGCCGCGCGAACAAACTTGCCAAAAAATACCTTTCGGAAGCAAAACGGAACATTCAAAACCCAACTGCTTTTTATGAGTCGTTAGAGCGCGCGCTTCACAATTATTTAAAGGCGAAGCTGAATATTGAAACTTCGGAAATGGAAAAGGGTCTTATCTCGAAAATGTTGCTCGAACGAAATGTGGAAGCACCAACGGTGGAAAGTTTCATCAGTTTGTTGAAAAGCTGCGAATTTGCGCGATATGCTTCGTCTTCAACAGCATCCGTACAGCAGGATTACAGCAAGGCGGTGGAAGTAATTTCAAACATTGATAAACAAATAGATTAGGAATTAGGGATTAGGGATTAGGGATTAGGGATTAGAAAATGTACAGTATGAAAATGTTTAAAATATATAAAAAGATTCGAGGGAAAATTTTTCTATTTTCTGTGATGGTTTTCGTTTCTTTCTCTTCTTTTTCACAAAATGAAACGCTTTTTGAGCAAGGAAAGGAATTATATAAAAACGGAAAATACCAACAGGCCATCAATGCCTGGATGAAAATTTTGGACAACGGCGAACATTCTGCCGAACTGTATTTCAATCTGGGAAATGCGCAGTATAAGCTGAACCACATTGGCCCGAGTATTTATTATTACGAAAAGGCGCTGCAGCTTTCCCCGAACGACCAGGACATTAAAAACAACCTTGCCTTTGCTGAAAATGCACGGATAGATTCCATAGAACCCTTGCCACAGACGGTCTTTTCAAAATGGTATCAGAATATATCCGGCGTTTTTACCTATAACGGATGGGCTACTTTGGCCGTTGCTTTTTCTGTTCTTTTTGTAGCATTGTTTCTTTTTTATTATTTCGCTTTTTCGGAAAAAAGAAAACGCCTGCTTTTTGTGGGCTCCATGTTTGCAGGGTTTTTATTGGTTGCGTCGTTGACGATGGCATTTTTGACTTACGGCGATTACTCAAGGAACCAACCCGCAGTTATTTTTGCAAGCGAAATAGAAGTAAAGACCGAGCCTTCCATGGGTAGTAACGTTGCCTTTACCCTACACGAAGGAACAAAAGTCCAGATTTTGGCACAGGACGGCAACTGGTTTCGAATCGGTCTGGCCGATGGCAAGGACGGTTGGATTCCTGCTACCGACTTAAAGCAGCTTTAGGATTTTAAGTAAAATTTCTTCATTTTTATCTTCTTCATAAAAAGAAATGAAGGAAATCCCAATTTATTCTATACTATCGTCCGCTTTCTCGGGCGGGGTCTCCATTTCAGGCTCGTAAAGTTCAAGTTCATCCACTTCTTTCATAATGGTTGGCAAAATGGCGGGAGCAATAGCCGCAACAGGCGTATAAAGGATGGAGGAATCGCGTTTTTCTTGGGTTAGAATCCTATAATTTTCCGATGCGTTTACAAACATAAAAATCACACTTATTAAAAATGCAAATTTCAAAACATTGAAAACCCCACCCAAAAGTTTGTTGAAAATACCCAGCATCGCAAAATCGGCAACTTTGGTCAAAAGTCTTCCCAATAAACTAAAAAGAAACATTACGAGAAAGAAAGTAATTAAGAATGAGGCAATTCTGTTCAAATCTGCACTCCAATCAAACCATCTTTCAATATAAACCCTTACATAGTCAGAAAAAAACATTGCGCTGTAAACGCCAACCACCAGCCCGATTAAAGAAGCGAGCGACCGCAGCAATCCTTTTTTAAAACCCACGAAAAAGGCGATGATGAATATAATGCCGAGGACGATGTCTATGGTGTTCATGTTTTAAAAATTTCATTAAATATAAGAAATTCCAAATTCCGGGCACCAAATTCCAAATTCGGGGCATTTGCTGTTTTTTGGAATTTGGAATTTGACTTTTGCAATTTAAACTGATTTAATTTGAAATTTTAAACCCCTATCTTTGGGCACTAATTCTAATTAATAAAATGGCACGCGACGAACAATTAAAGGAACGGTGGGAAGCAGTGGTAAAAATGCTCAGCAACCGTTTTGCCGATGGCGAGGTTTTGGACCTTGACGCGATTATCTACATAATTGGCCTGCAGGAGCTTGGCCAACTACACCGAAAGTTCAAAAAAGACGAAAAACTAAACCTGATGCACATTGCCATCTGCCGTCTTTTGGAGCCCTACGGATACTACGAATTTGACTACTACGACGAAGACAGCTGGCCGCACTATAAGGTTTTGGAACAACTGCCACCGCTTAAGGCCGGCGAACAAAGCGTTTTAATGAAAGAGGCTATTGTACAGTATTTTTTGGAGAAGGAGGTGATTGCTTAATATATTTATTTGAGAATACTTCTAATTCGAGAATAAAGAGTTTTAATGGTATGGACAAAAAAATAGACAAGCAAGACTATTATAATTGGATACACAATTTAAAATCCAAAATCCATGCGGCTCAAACCAAAGTTGCGCTATCCCTTAATTCCCAATTACTGGAACTATATTGGGAAATTGGAAAAGACATAACAGAGAGGCAAGAAAATACAGATTGGGGAAGTAAGTTTATTGAGCAAACTGCGATTGAACTAAAAAATGAATTCCCAGAAATGAGAGGATTTTCAAGGAGGAATTTATATGCAATTAGACAATGGTATAAATTCTATTCCGAAAAATATCAATTTGTGCCACAAAGCGTGGCACAAATACCTTGGGGCCATAACCGATTGATAATTTCAAAAACTAAGGATATTGACGAAGCCGAATTTTATTGTAATGAAACAATAAAAAACGGTTGGGACAGAGATACTTTGGAGATACAAATAACTAATAAATTATTTTTCAATAAGGGGGCCGCTATAACGAACTTTCCAAAGACATTACCCGCTACGCAATCAAAACTAGCAGAACAAGCACTAAAAGATCCTTATAATTTTGATTTTCTTGGACTACAGAACGATGCGCTAGAAAGAGCTATCGAGGATGAATTGGTTAAAAATATTACAAAATTTTTATTGGAACTTGGCAAAGGGTTTGCATTTTTGGGGAGACAATATAAAATTGAAGTCAGTGAAACCGATTATTTTATAGATTTGATGTTTTATCACTTAGATTTACGCTGCTATATTGTAGTCGAGCTTAAAGCTGGTAAATTTAAACCGGAATACGCTGGGAAACTCAATTTTTATTTATCGGCTGTTGATAGTCAAATCAAAAAACCCGAAGACAATCAAACCATCGGCATTCTTTTGTGCAAGAAAAAAGACAAAATAGAAGCCGAATATACTTTAAGGGATATAAATAAACCAATGGGAATAAGTGAATACAAACTAACGGATGCGATACCCGAAAATATAAAAACAAAATTGCCCAGTATTGAAGAATTGGAAAATGAGTTAATGGGAAAATTAAACACTAAAAATGACTAAAAAAATATTGAAGAACAAAGCTTTTTAATGAAAGAGGCTATTGTTCAGTATTTTTTGGAGAAGGAGGTGATAGATTAGATTATGCGAATAGTTCATTATTTGAGAACTTGTTATATCTTTGTCCCTAATTAAAAGAATGAAACGAATAATCGCCAAAAGTACACTCCGTGAATTTTGGGAAAACAACGCGGATTCTGAGCAATATCTCAAAACTTGGTACGATACGGCTAAAAACGCAAATTGGCTATCGCATAATGATGTGAAAAATACTTACCTACAAGCAAGTATTTTAAAAAATGGGCGAGTTGTATTCAACATAAAAGGAAATTCCTACCGGTTAGTAGTCAAGTTCAATTTTGAAAAACAATGGGCATTTATTCGCTTTATTGGAACACACAACGATTATGACAAAATCGACGCAGATACCATTTAGATAAAATATTATGGAATTAAAACCTATTAAATCTGAAAAAGATTACCGAAATGCGCTTCAGCGTTTGGATATAATTTTCGATGCACCCATAAATACGAAGGAAGGAGACGAAGCAGAAATTCTTTCATTGCTCATTGAGAATTACGAAAACGAACATTACCCAATTGAAGCCCCGGACCCAATTGAAGCCATAAAAATACGAATGGAAGAATTGAATATGCGCCAAAAAGATTTAGTAGGCATAATCGGTGGGAAAAGTCGTGTATCTGAAATTATGAATCGCAAAAAAAGATTGACAGTAGATATGATTAGGGAATTGGAACGTATTCTTAATATTTCAGCTTCCGTCTTAGTTAATAATTATCAACTTGAACAAAAATAATCGAGAAAATTATTTGTGAGCCTGCCTGCCGGCAGGTTCGTGGCAAAAAAAATAAAATGATAGAAACCATAAAAAAACACATAGCCGAAGTACAAGCCTTTTCTTCCACCAACAAAGGAGAAATAGAAAACTTCCGCATAAAATATCTGGGTAAAAAAGGATTGCTGAACGACTTTTTCGCCGAATTTAAAAATGTGCCAAACGAGCAGAAAAAGGAGTATGGCCAGGTTATAAACACCCTTAAAAACACCGCGCAAGAAAAAGTGGATTCGCTTAAAGAAGCGCTTGAAAACAGCACCGAAGCTAAAGGCGTTTATGGCGACCTTTCCCGTCCGGGCGAGGTGATTCCCCTGGGCTCACGCCACCCTATTTCCATCGTAAAAAACAAAATTATCGACATCTTTTTGCGTATTGGCTTCAATGTTTCCGAAGGGCCCGAAATTGAAGACGACTGGCACAACTTTACCGCCTTGAACCTTCCCGAGTATCACCCGGCGCGTGATATGCAGGACACGTTTTTTATCCAAACCAACCCCGATGTTTTGTTGCGCACGCACACTTCATCTGTACAAGTTCGTTATATGGAAAACAACAAACCGCCCATCCGTACCATTTCGCCCGGCCGTGTGTATAGAAACGAAGCCATTTCAGCGCGCTCACACTGCTTTTTTCATCAAGTGGAGGGTTTATACGTGGACAAGGGCGTAAGCTTCGCAGACTTGAAACAAACGCTACAATATTTCACTGCCGAAATGTTCGGAAAATCTAAAATCCGTTTGCGTCCCTCCTATTTTCCGTTTACCGAGCCCAGCGCCGAGGTTGATATATACTGGGGGCTCGAAACCGAAACCGATTACCGCATTACCAAAGGCACCGGTTGGCTGGAGATTATGGGCTGCGGCATGGTTGACCCAAATGTGCTAAAGAACTGTGGCATAGACCCCGAAATCTATTCGGGTTTTGCCTTCGGGATGGGCATAGACCGCATTGCGATGTTGCTGCACCAAATTCCCGACATCCGGATGTTTGCCGAAAATGACGTGCGCTTTTTGGAACAGTTTAAAAGCGTGTTGTAAAAACCTAAGACCGCTGCGCTGAAAGACATAAGATTTAAGACGAAAATGCTATGAAAAAATATCTTGTTATTGCCCTTTTGGTAATCGTCGCCATTGTAGTAGCCTACCTCACTTTCGTAATTGCGGCCATTAAAATTGTAATTGGCGCCATATTGCTCGGCGTATCTGTCATTGCCCTTTTGGCGGTTTGGATTATGTGGAAAATTGACGATTGATTATGCGAAAAGATATAGAAATCCCAAAAGCCGAAAATGTGCATATCATGGCCGTAAAGGAATGGGACAAGGATTTTACTGAACAGCAGTGGTACATTTATCTGGTGAATAACCGACAGGATGAGATTGAAACGGTTTTGGTACTATCCCGTGGAAAAAGTGAAGATAGAAAAACCTCAACCCTGCGCCACGGTCTGGGAAATATAAAGCCAAAAACTTCAGTGAAAGTTGAATTTATCCCAACAGAGGTTTTGGGTTTTACCAATGAATATTTGGTTACCTTTTTCGCCGAAAACAAACTCTTTGAGCGAAAATTCACATTTGGGCCCAATAGTATTTCAGAAGAAAAAGTGACCGCGCTTCCCGTTTTGGAAAGCGAAGGAATTTTGGCGAAATAAATTCATATTGAAATTTTTATCCCACAGCCCGAAAGGGTAAAATTTCAAATTAAACCATGCTTCAAAAATTCTGCTCCCTTTAGGGCTGGGGTAACAGAATTTTAATAATTTTTTGCGATGCTAAAAGTTGAAATCGATTCCTTCGCCTATTCCGAAAAAACCATTTTAAAAGATGTTTCGTTTACACTGAAACCCGGAGAACACCTCAGTATTTTAGGGGAAAGCGGTTGTGGAAAATCTACACTTTTACATTTGATTTATGGTTTACTTCATTTAGAAAACGGTTCCATTTTCTACAACGGAAAAAAACTGCTCGGCCCCACCAAAGCGCTCATTCCCGGCGAACCATTTATGAAACTTGTGGCACAGGAATTCAACATTATGCCGTTCACAACCGTTGCTGAAAACCTGGGTTCGCATCTTTCCGGTTTGGATGAGGAAAAAGATAAAAAACGAATTGAGCAGCTGCTGGAAGTTGTTGAAATGGAAAGTTTCAAAAATACATTGGTAAAAAACCTAAGCGGCGGCCAAAAGCAGCGCGTGGCTTTGGCAAAGGCATTGGCAAACGAACCCAAAGTGCTTTTACTGGACGAGCCTTTCAGCAATATTGATGTTTTCAGAAAAAATAAACTACAGCGGAAAATTTTCAATTATCTAAAAGAGAAAAATATCAGCTGCATCACCGCCACCCACGACAGCGAAGAAGCCTTGGCGTTTTCGGATCAAATTTTAATGCTGAAAGACGGTTCTAAAGAAATGTTCGGAACGCCGGAATTCATTTATAAAAATGTTGCAACGGAATATCAGGCAGGATTTTTTGGCGAAGCAAATCTGCTTCCGAAAAGTCTTATTTCTTCGGAAGTTTCTTCAGAAGAAATCATCATTTTCCCACATCAACTAAAAATTTCCGAAGAAAAAACACCGCTTGAAGCAGCCGTAAAAAAGAGCTATTTCAAAGGGGATCACTATCTCATTGAATGTATTTGGAACAATCGAAAAATCTATTTCAACCATAGCAAACCATTGAAAACAAACAATGTATTGTTTCTGAAACAGAATTGAGTTACTTATTCCAAAATCAAAAACATATAATTGTTGGGCGTCGCGAAGGGTTAAAAATGTACTTTTATAACGAAAGCCCTTAAAGCCGTTTCAAAATGAACTGGATCCTGATTGCCGAAATTTTATATGCCTTCATTGTCGTCTTGGTCTGTCTGAGAGTAGTTTATGATACCCAAAGCACTACAAAAACCTTGGCATACCTTCTTCTTATAGTTTTTGTGCCTTTTATTGGCATCATCTTCTATTTTTCCATTGGCGTTAATTACCGCAAGCGGAAAATGTACAGCAAAAACCTAATCAATAATATTGAATTAGAGAAAAAACTTGAGGAACGTATTCGAAGAATCTCCAATGAAGTATTGACTTCGGAAACCAACGGGATCAAAAACTTTAAAAAACTTGCAACATTAGTGCTCAATAAAGCACTTAGCCCAATAACAGAACATAACAATGTGAAATTGCTGCTTAACGGAGAAACCAAATTTCCCGAAGTTCTTGAAGCCCTCAAAAATGCCAAGCACCATATTCACATTGAATATTACATTTTTGACAACGATGAAATTGGCCGAAAAATAATGGATCTGATGGTTGAAAAATCGAAAGAGGGTATTGCGGTCCGCTTTATTTACGACGATTTTGGGAGTAGGCAAATTCGAAAAAAACAACTGAGAAAGCTTAGGGATGCCGGCGTAGCTGTATTTCCATTTTATAAAATAATACTCATTGCCCTCGCAAACAGACTGAATTACAGAAACCACCGTAAGATTATTGTGATAGATGGAAGCATCGGTTTTGTAGGCGGTATAAATGTAAACGATAAGTACATTAACCATGAGGACGGAAAAAACACTTTGTTCTGGCGCGATACACATTTAAGGATTGAAGGCCCTGCCGTTGCCGCGCTTCAATATGTTTTTATGGGCGACTGGAATTATTGTGCAGGGAAAAAATTAAAACCCGACAACAATTTCTTTCCAGATTTTAAACAACTGAAATCGAATTCAAAAAAAATCGTTCAAATTGCAGCCAGCGGTCCAGATTCATACTCACCTCTTATTCATCAAACGCTATTGCAGGCTATCAATCTGGCAAAGGAAGAAGTGTTGATTACCACGCCCTATTTTATCCCCGGAGAAAGTATAATGGATAGTTTAGCAATCGTTGCTGCCAGCGGAATAAAGGTTAAATTGCTCGTTCCCGGAATATCAGATTCGTTATTGGTAAATTTCGCCGCGCGTTCCAACTACGGAAGGCTTTTAAATGCCGGTGCCGAAATATATCTGTATCAAAAAGGCTTTGTTCACGCCAAAACTATGGTCGTTGACAAGCAGCTTGCAATGGTGGGCACGGCCAATATGGATATTCGCAGTTTTGACCTCAATTTTGAAGTAAATGCAATTGTTTATGACACCGAAATAGCAAATGAACTTCGTGAAGCGTTTTTTAACGACCTAAAAACTGCAACAAAAATTGATGCGAAAGCATGGAACGAAAGATCCAAAATGATCCAGTTGACCGAAAAACTGGCGGGACTTTGTTCTCCGTTGCTTTAGAAAATTCTTAAGAAACAATTAAACCACAACGATCATCTTTCCTTTATTTTTCCCGTCAAACAAGTCGATAAAAGCCTGCGGAATATTTTCAAAACCTTCCACTACCGTTTCCAAATAGCTCAGTTTATCCTGCTCCATCCACTTGGCCAATTGGTTTTGCGCGGGACCAAAATCCTTTACAAAGTCGCGGACTGTAAAGCCCTGCATTAAAATACTGTTTTTTATGAGCGTTGTTTCAACCCGTGGTCCCGTTGGGGTTTCGGTTTTGTTGTAAAGTGAAATGGCGCCGCAGTTTACCACCCGGCCGTATTTATTCATATTTGCCAAGGCGGCATCCAGTATCTCGCCGCCCACGTTGTCAAAATACACATCAACCCCGTCGGGACAGGCTTCTGCGATAGCTTTTTTCATATTGTCGGTGGTTTTGTAATTGATTGCTGCATCAAAGCCGAACTTTTCTTGAATACGGTCTATTTTCTCCTCCGTTCCAGCAATCCCCACCACGCGGCAGCCCTTTATTTTTCCTATTTGCCCGGCAACGCTCCCCACGGCGCCGGCGGCGCCGGAAACCAAAAGCGTTTCGCCTTTTTGGGGTTTTCCTATTTTGTCGAGACCTAAATATGCGGTAATTCCAGTAAGTCCCAAAACGCCCAAATAGGCTTTTAAGGGCGCCCTTTCGGCATCTACCTTATTCAATCCATTCCCGTTGGAGGTTTGAAATTGCTTCCATTGAAGCATTCCGTTTACAAAATCGCCCTTCTCAAAATTCTTGTTTTTTGATGCTATAACCTCAGCAATAATTCCCGATTCCAAAGGCTTTCCAACTTCAAAAGGCGGGATGTATGATTTTTCATCGCGCATCCGTCCGCGGAGGTACGGGTCAACGGAAACATATTTCGTTTTCAGCAAAATTTCGCCATCCTTTGGTTGCGGTTTTTCTTCTTCGGTAAATTCAAAATCCTTTAATGACGGCTTCCCTTTTGGACGGTCTTTCAGTAAAATTACTTGGTTCATAGCTGCAAATTTTTTTAGAATGTGTATAAATTTAAGGTTTAAAAAGGCGTTCGCCATACGGCCGTCTTACATTTAATAAAAGTATAACACACTTACATTTCTGAAAAGATTAACGAACTTCGCTTTTGGGCGCAATATCTTTGCAGCTTTTGAAACCAACTGCTTTTGAAATTTCCAAAAAACATAGTAGCCACCTCACTAAAAGACCTTTCAGAGTTTGTAAACAGTACAGATTTCTCCAAGGCCATTCTTTTGGGGATCGCACTTACCCTTCCCATTGTGGCGGGTGTAAAACTGGATGCGCTGGATATGGGAATAGCCGTAACCGTGGGAGCCATGCTTGCATCGCCAAGCGATGTCAGCGGCAGTATTCGGCATAAAATTACTGGAATCTTGCTGGCTACGCTGCTGGCCATGATTGTAAGCTTAATTGGCGGCTATCTGCACCTATCGCTGTGGTTGGTCTTTCCAATTTTGGGCATTTTGATGTTCGGCATTTCCTATCTTTCCATTTATGGATTTCGGGCTTCGCTTATTAGTTTTTCGGGGCTTTTTGCCCTGGTTCTGAGTTTTTCAAATTTTTCAGACGTTATACAACCCTATGAGCGGATGCTGTTAATCGGTATCGGCGGGCTTTGGTATGCGGCTCTTGCCTTGCTTCGGCATTTTATTTTTCCGAAGGCACCCACGGAATATTATCTCTCAAAAACTATAAAGCTAACGGCAGACTATTTAAGGACACGTGGGGAATTGGTGGCCGAAACCGCTGACAGGACACCGCTTTTGAAGAAATTATTAAACACGAAAACCGAACTAACCAACACCCACGAAACCCTGCGCGACATTTTGATTTCGAGCAGGACCGGCTCGGGAAAATCTGATTACGAGGGAAAGCGCCTGCTCATTTTTGTACAGTTGGTAGATATGCTGGAACTGGCGATGGCAAACCCCGTGAATTATGCAAAAACGGATGAATTTTTTAGGAAGAAACCCGCGCAATTGGCAAATTTCCAGGAGTTGCTTTTTGCCATGAGCCAGAGGCTGAACATTATTGCCGACAATATCGCTACGCCGAAAAAACTTCGGAAAAGTTCCAAAATAGAAATGTTCGCAAAAAGAATCAAGGACGATATTTCTGAATATGCAGCGGCTTCCAATGAAATTTACGATGAAAATCTATTGCTGCTCAGAAATCTTTTCAAATATCAAAAAGAGCAAATTAAGAAAATAGAAAAAATAGAATGGTTGCTCTTAAATCCCGCAAAACGCGAAATTTCAACCCTCAAAAAAGAAGATTCCCGCAGGTTTTTGACCAAAGAGAACTATGACCTTGAGGTACTGATAGAAAATTTCAATCTGCGCTCCCCTATTTTCAAGCATTCGCTTAGGTTGGCGGTGATGACAATGATTGGCTATGGGGTGGGAATTTTGTTTTCCCTCCAAAATCCGTATTGGATTTTACTTACCTTGATTGTAATTATGCGTCCCACTTTTGGCCTGACAAAAACACGTTCCAAAGAACGGACCATCGGAACCTTGATTGGCGGCGCACTGGCCGTGGGCATCGTTTTGATTACGCAAAACCAAACGGTTTACGGTATTTTGGCAATCGCTTCGCTCGTTATTGCCTTTTCCATGGTGCAGCGCAACTATAAAGCCGGAGCAACTTTTATTACGCTGAGTGTGGTTTTTATTTATGCGTTGATGCGGCCCGATATTTTTAACGTTATCCAGTATCGGGTAACAGATACCATTATTGGCGCAGGATTGGCCACCTTGGGAAATCTGCTGCTCTGGCCCGCGTGGGAAATACAAAGTATGCAAAAAACCTTACTGGAAACGGTTAAGGCCTACCGGGTTTATTTGGAAGAAATTATCGGTTATTACAACATCAAAGGCACCGTTCCCGACCAATACAAAGTGGCCCGCAAGAAGTCCTTTTTGGAAATGTCAGACCTCAGCGCGGCCTTTCAAAGAATGACGCAGGAGCCCAAATCGAGACAGAAGAGTCTGGACAAGGTTTACGAAATCGTGGTTTTAAACCACACTTTCCTTTCGTCCTTGGCGTCGTTGAGCACCTATATTCTCAATAATCCGACCACGCCTGCTTCAAAAAATTTCAATTTGGTTTCCGAGAGAATTGTTCAAAATCTCAAGAGGGCCGAGTCTATTTTAAAGGAAGAATTTCCTACACAACAAATACCCGAAACGGAGAGTGTGGAAGATATTTTTGAGGCCACCTTTGGGAAAAGCATTCCGTTTTCCGAAGATGAAAAAAACTCAACATCTGATAGCTTTCATTCAAAAATTGAAGAAGCCCATTTGGTGCGGGAACAGTTGAAATGGCTTTTGGCAATGAGCGAAAAAATGCCGAAACTTTTGAGGGAGATTGAGTTTTAGGCCAATATTTACTTCACGTTCGTAATTTTATAACCATTTCCATTGAAGCTGAATTCATCACCTTTCTTCTTGCCCGAAAGAAGCAACCCCACGGGAGAATTTAGCGCAACACAAAGATAGTCCGACTTGCCAATGGTAACATTGCCTATGGAGATACTGATGAAATAGGTAAATTTATCCGTATAGACCAAGCTTCCCAAGCGGGCATAGTCTGAAGTTGCGTTCACATCAATTTTCTTTAGTAGCTGCACGATTTTTTCAATTTCCTGTAACTGTTTTCCGGCATTTTCACGGTCTATCTGGAGCATCGCCCGGCCGGTTTCGTGTTTGTCGCCACTGCTGCTTTTGGATTCCTCAAGCAAGGATTCCTCGATATCGGCAATGGTCTGTTTTATTTTGGAATAACGGTTGTCAACCTGTTTTTGGCAGTGTTGCAGCAATTCGGTCTTAATTTCTACTGCGGTCATTTTTTCTTTTTCGTTTTCTTTTTATCTTCCTTCGGTTCCTGTTTTTCCAACACAAAAGGGCCGTAATATCGCATTTGGCGCACGATCCATTGTGTACGCCGTGCCACGTAAGGTCCCGGCGGATTGGCTTTATAGCGCTGCGGGCTCGGTAAAATCGCGGCAATCGCGGCGGCATTTTCTGCCCGAAGATTTTTAGCCGATCTTTTAAACCAATATTGCGAAGCAGCCTCGGCCCCAAAAACTCCGGGCCCCATTTCGATGCTGTTGAGATATACTTCCAAAATACGCTCCTTGCTCCAAAGCGTTTCAATCAAAAGAGTGAAATAAGCCTCCAGTCCCTTTCGAAACCAAGTACGTCCCGGCCATAAAAACGCATTTTTTGCGGTTTGCTGCGAGATGGTGCTGCCACCGCGAAGCTTCTTTCCCTTTTCGTTGTTTTCCAATGCTTTTTCAATCGCTTCCCGGTCAAAACCGCTGTGACTTAAAAATGTCTGGTCCTCGGCACAAATTACCGCCAGTTGCAGATACGGGGAAATTTCCTCAATCGGCACCCACTCGTGGCGGGTTTCGTAATTTTTATCTCCTTCTATCGAGCGGATTGCCATCAAAGGCGTGTAAGGTACCGGGACGAATTTGTAGATAAGTACCCACAAAACCGTAAGCCCAATAAACCAAAGAATGAGTTTAAAAATAAATTTGAATAGTTTTTTTATCATAAGCCCCCTCCCCAACCCTCCCCCGAAAAAGGGGGAGGGAACGGGAAATGTATTTAATTAGTTAATTCTGCCAATTGTTTCCCGATTGAACTGCCAATGGCGACGCCCATTCCGCCGAGACGCACGCCGCAGAATACGTTTTCAGAAACTGCCTCAACAATCGGTTTTTTCTGTTTTCCCATTCCCATAATGCCGCTCCACCGTCTTTCAATCTCGAAGTTTTGCCGTGGTAAAATTACGGTTTTAAGCAATTCCTCCAACTTGTTTTGCACCAATTCCGTCAATTGCATTTCGGTGGTTTCCTCGGTTTTAAAATCGAGGTTTCTGCCGCCGCCGAAAAGGATGCGGTTGTCAATATTTCTGAAATAATAATACCCTTTATCCAAATGGAATGTGCCTTTTATTTGAAGGTTTTCAATGGGTTTGGTAACCAAAACCTGTGCCCTTGCTGGCTTCACATCTTCATCCAAAAACTGTTTCGCGAAACCGTTTGTGGCGATAAATACTTTTTTCACCCGTATGTCACACTGAGCTTGTCGAAGTGTTTCGGACGAATTTAGTTGAATTGAAACAGCTTCACCGTTATCTGAAATGTCTGTGATTTCCGAAGAATTCAGTATCAAAATGTTTTCTTCCGAAGCTTTTTTTATGAGCCCGAGCACCATTTTTCCGGTGTCAATCTGTCCTTCAAATGCACTGTAAATAAGTTTTGGCTGAATATGTTTAAAGCCGAAATGGTTTTCTTTTTCTGAAAAAACTTCGGCTTTGAAGATTGGTTTCAGCAATTGGTTTACGTAGCCAATCTTTGATTTGCAATTTTCGAAAAGCTCGGTGTCTTCCTTTGTAAAAAGTTCGTAGCCGCCGTATTCTTGGTAATCCAACTGTTGGTCACCCAAAGTCTTCCGAAGCAATTTTAACCCTTCTACCCTGTTTTTTACGAGTTGGACAACCTCTTCCTCAGAATGATTTTTTAAATCTTCGAGAATTTCAGAAATACTTCCGAAGCAGGCAAAACCGGCATTTTTGGTACTGGCACCGCTGGGTAGAATTCCTCTTTCAAAAACTACAATTTTACTTTTGGGAAATTTTTTCCGAAGCGAAAGCGCGCAACTTAAGCCCACAATTCCGCTTCCGATTATGGCGTAATCGATGTTTGAAAGCCAGGTTTTATGTTCCCAGAATGAAAGATTCATTTTACTGCTATTTAGAAACAAATATACTTAGGAAAACATCCCCCTTGCCCCCTTGGAAGGGGGAATTTTTTGAACTTCAAAATAACGCTGAACTAAAAAAGCACCAAATTCCAATAATTGATTTTGGAATTTGGTGCTTTATTTTTGGAATTTGAAATTTATTCTTCCTCAGGTTCGTTCATTTTAAACGTATTCATAAAGGCAGTGGTGTAATTTCCAGCCACATAATCCGGCTCGTCCATCAATTGGCGGTGGAACGGGATTGTAGTCTTTATGCCTTCAATTACGAATTCGTCCAAAGCCCGCTTCATCTTGTTTATTGCCTCCTCACGGGTTTGTGCGGTGGTGATAAGCTTTGCGATCATGGAATCGTAATTCGGGACAATAGTATAGCCCGCATATACATGCGTATCCAAACGTACCCCATGGCCTCCGGGGGCGTGCAAAACCGTTATTTTACCCGGCGAAGGACGGAAATCGTTATAAGGATCTTCCGCGTTTATTCTACATTCTATGGCGTGCAGCTGGGGTGTGTAATTTTTTCCTGAAATTGGAACACCGGCGGCAACCAAAATCTGTTCGCGGATTAAGTCGTAATCGATAACCTGTTCGGTGATTGGGTGCTCCACTTGAATACGGGTGTTCATTTCCATAAAATAGAAATTTCGGTGTTTATCTACCAAAAATTCTATAGTTCCGGCACCTTCGTATTTTATGTACTCGGCAGCTTTTACGGCGGCGTTGCCCATATCGGTACGCAGCTTTTTAGTCATAAACGGACTGGGCGTTTCCTCTGTAAGTTTTTGGTGGCGACGCTGAATGGAGCAGTCGCGCTCACTTAAATGGCAAGCTCTACCTGTGCTATCGCCCACAATTTGGATTTCGATATGGCGTGGCTCTTCAATGAGTTTTTCCATATACATTCCATCGTTTCCAAAGGCGGCGGCAGCTTCCTGACGGGCGCTATCCCACGCTTTTTTAAGTTCGTCCTTTTTCCAAACGGCGCGCATTCCTTTTCCTCCACCTCCTGCGGTAGCTTTCAGCATAACAGGATAACCGACTTCTTCGGCCAGCTTTTCGCACTTTTCATATGATTCGATAATGCCGTCACTCCCGGGAACCGTGGGAACTCCAGCCGCTTTCATCGTAGCTTTGGCAGAAGCTTTATCGCCCATGCGGTCAATCATTTCTGGGGAAGCGCCAATAAATTTAATGCCGTGCTCCTGGCAGATTTTTGAAAACTTGGCATTTTCGGAAAGAAATCCGTAGCCGGGATGAATCGCATCTGCATTGGTTATTTCCGCGGCAGCGATTATATTGGACATTTTAAGGTAGCTCAAGTTACTGGGCGGTGGGCCAATACACACAGCCTCATCTGCAAAGCGTACGTGCAGACTTTCTGCATCTGCGGTTGAATAAACTGCAACCGTTTTAATGCCCATCTCTCGGCAGGTGCGAATGATTCGCAGCGCAATCTCACCTCTATTTGCAATTAATATCTTTTTAAACATACTGTTTTGAAATTACAAATTACAAGCGCCAACTTCCAAAGTTGGAATTTGGGATTTGGAATTTGAGATTTATATTTACGATGGATCTACTAAAAATAGGGGTTGGTCAAACTCTACGGGAGAGGAATCGTCAACCAAAATTTTTACGATTTTACCGGAAACCTCACTTTCAATTTCGTTGAAAAGTTTCATAGCCTCAATCACACACAGAACATCGCCCGTTTTGATGGTGCTTCCCACCTCAACAAAAACAGGTTTGTCTGGGGATGGTTTTCTATAAAAAGTACCTATGATGGGCGACTTGATGGTTATAAATTTGGAATCCGTTGCAGGGGCTTCCGCAGCAGGTGGGGCTTGTTGAGGTGCGGCGGCAGTTTGGGGCTGTGCTGGCACCTGTGGCTGCGACATTGCAGGTATTTGCTGAATGTACGTTGTTTCACCTTTCCCGTCTTCAGATCCTGTTTTAATCGTGATCTTTATGTCTTCCGTTTCAAGTTTAACTTCGCTGGCACCGCTTTTTGCCACAAACTTGATCAAGTTTTGAATGTCCTTTAAATCCATAATATACAGTTTAGTCTTTTGGGTTGTTTAAAATTATTTTGAATCGTAGGCCCATTTCAAGTAAACGGCGCCCCAAGTAAAGCCTCCCCCGAAGGAAGCGAATATCAAATTATCTCCTTTTTTAAGTTGTTTTTCGTAATCGGCCAAACAAAGCGGCAAGGTTGCAGAAGTGGTATTGCCGTATTTGTGGATGTTCATCATTACCTTCTCATCGGGCAATTTCATGCGGGAAGCAGCGGCATCAATAATACGTTTGTTGGCCTGGTGCGGCACCAGCCAGTCCACATCTTCACCGGTAAGGTTATTGTTTTTCATCACTTTTTCGCAGACATCGGCCATGTTTGAAACGGCAAATTTAAAAACTGTTTTTCCTTCCTGAAACACGAAATGTTGTTTGTTATTAACAGTTTCAATGGATGCGGGAAGCAACGACCCGCCAGCATCAATTTTTAGGAAAGGTCTTCCTACGCCATCGGTTCGAAGGTATTCGTCTTTCACGCCGAGTCCTTCGGTATTTGGCTCAAACAAAACGGCCCCGCCACCATCGCCAAAAATGATACAGGTGGTTCTATCGGTATAATCAATAATTGACGACATTTTATCGGCGCCAATAAGTAGTACTTTTTTATATTTTCCGGATTCTATATATCGGGCCGCGGTTGACATTCCGAAGAGAAAACTGGAGCAGGCGGCAACCAAATCATATGAAAAAGCGTTTACGGCGCCAATTTGCGTAGCCACATAAACTCCCGTGGCTGCTACTGGCATGTCTGGCGTTGCGGTTGCCATGATAACCATATCAATTTCGGCAGGGTCTGTATTGCTTTTTTGGAGAAGGTCTTTAGCTGCTTGGATAGCAAGATAGGAGGTGCCTTTGTCTTTATCCTTTAATATTCTTCGTTCCTTGATTCCGGTTCTGGTAGTAATCCACTCATCGTTGGTATCTACCATAGTTTCCAGAACTTTGTTGGAGAGAACGTAATCTGGAACGTAACTCCCTACAGCGGTAATAGCTGCCGTGATAGTATTCATAAAGCTGAATTAAAATTCACAAAAAAGACCAAAAATCTTTTAAAAAGAGTGAAAATTACTAAATTTTACTTGAAATTCGGCACTTATTAAGTTGTTTTTGACTTTTCGCAAAGTGAAAAAACAAAAAAACCCTCACGTTCCCGTGAGAGTTTTTCATTAAAATGTATAGAATTAAGCTTCTACTTGCTCAGTTGCATCAATCACAACTTGACCGCGGTAGTACATTTTTCCTTCGTGCCAGTGTGCTCTGTGGAATAAATGCGACTCACCCGTTGTTGGGTCTATTGCAAGTGTAGGGGCAGTAGCTTTGTAATGCGTTCTTCTCTTATCTCTTCTGGTTTTCGAGATTTTTCTCTTAGGATGTGCCATTGCTTTTTATTATTTATCCGTTAATAGTTTTTTTAATGAATCCCATCGGGGATCGGTATTTTCGTCTTCGGGCGTTGCTTCTTCACCTATCGCTTTCGGACTTAGTTCTTCAAGTTTGTCGAGTATGTCGCTTTTTAATGTTCCGTCTTTTACCCCGGGATGAATTCTTCGCGAAGGCATGGCCAACACAACAGATTCATAAATATATTGCTGAATGTTCACTTCGTAACTTCCGTGGGGCAAAATGAGCAAATCTTCATTTTCGTCATTGTATTCCTCCCCGAATTTTACTACAAATTTATAAGAACCCGAAATTTCCTGGTCAAAGGGCTCATTTGTAATGTCGCAAGCAACGTTTACGGTTCCATCAAATGTTAATGTGAACTCCAGCAACGTGCTCATTTTTTCCAGCAGTACGTCGAGATTAATGGCAGCGTCATTAAATTCGTCATACTCAAAATGCTCAAAGAACGCTTTTTTTAATTCAAAGTTAAACTGGTGTTTTCCTAATTTCAGCCCTACGAAAGGGATGGTAAACTCTTTCAAATCCTTCATTTTCACACCTATTTAAGACCTTAACCTTACGGATAAGGCGGGTGCAAAGATAAAAAATTATTTGAATAGCAATTAATTTTTCTATTTCTTTTTTGAGTAGCTTTTTTTTCGTGTAGTCTGCAATGGATTTTTGCTGATTTCCTTGTATTCTTCACGGGTTTCAAAAATAGAAACGGCGCTAAAAACCGCTTCTCGGAAGGATTCAAAATTGGCTTCATTTTTTCCGGCCAAATCAAAGGCGGTACCGTGGTCCGGCGAGGTGCGTATGCGATCAAGCCCAGCGGTAAAGTTTACCCCCCTCCCAAAAGCAAGTGTTTTAAAGGGTATTAAGCCCTGATCGTGATAGGATGCGATTATGGCGTCAAAATTTTTATAATTCCCGGATCCAAAAAAACTATCTGCCGCGTAAGGCCCGAAAACCATTTTTCCGTTATTGCGAATATTGTCCAGAGCGGGGCGCAAAATAGTGTCGTCTTCATCGCCAATCACTCCGTTATCGCCCGTGTGGGGATTGATGCCCAAAACGGCGATTTTTGGCTTTTCAATTCCGAAATCTTCAATTAATGTATGGTAAATGGTATTGATCTTCTTGTCTATTCGTTCCCGGGTAATGTTTTTTACCACATCCTTTACGGCCACGTGGTCCGTTAAAAGCCCAACCCGCAGGTTTTCAGAAATCAAGAGCATCAAGCTTTCACCTTTTAGTTCCTGCGCCAAATAATCGGTATGCCCAGGAAAATTGAAACTTTCAGATTGAATGTTGCTCTTGTTGATGGGGGCGGTAACCAAAGCGTCTATCTTTTTATCCTTTAACGCGGCAACAGCAGCCTTCAAGGATTTAATGGCATATTCGCCTCCTGTCGCATTTTCTTCGCCAAAGGCAACATCAACGTGTTCCTTCCAAACATTCAGCACGTTTATTTTCTTTGGAACAAGATCTTCTATTTTATCTATTCCGTGGAAGTTGATATCGGTTTCAAAATGTTTTTTGAAAAAGGACATCAGTTTTACCGAAGCAAAAATAACGGGCGTACAAAACTCCAGCATGCGCGAATCCTCAAACGTTTTCAGAATTATCTCGCTTCCAATCCCGTTGATATCGCCTATTGAAATGCCGACTGTTATTTTGTCCTCTATGCTCATTATGTTTGGCTCTTTTAATTGTTACTTTTGCAGTACAAATGTAACTAAATACTACAATGTTTACAGGAATTATTGAAAGCGTTGGCGAAATAGCCCATCTTGCCAAAGAGGGTGAAAATCTTCAGATAGAAATAAAGAGCCCGTTAGCACAGGAACTGAAAATAGACCAAAGCGTGTCGCACAACGGAGTGTGTTTAACCGTTGTGGGACTAAAGGATTCTGTCTATGTGGTTACTGCCATTAAGGAAACTTTGGACAAAACAAATTTGAAAACCTTGGAAAAAGGTTCTTTGGTTAACCTGGAAAGAGCCATGAAACTGGGTGATAGGCTGGACGGCCATATCGTGCAGGGCCATGTGGATGGAACGGCAATTTGTAAAAAAGTGGAAGACGAAAACGGTAGCTGGGTTTTTACTTTTGAATATAAAAATTCAGGGTTCAGCACGGTTGAAAAAGGTTCCATTACGGTGAATGGCGTTAGCCTAACGGTGGTAAATTCTAAAAAAGGAGAATTTAGTGTCGCGATTATCCCTTACACTTTTGAGAATACAAATTTTAAGGAAATTAAAGCCGGAAGCGAAGTAAACTTGGAATTTGATATTATTGGGAAGTACGTGAAAAACCTTATGAAGCCTTATTTATAACCCGGCTTCTTTTATAAAATATATAGGCTCCCAATAAAATACCTGCAATGAGCAGGACCCATAAATTGTCGTCTATTGGTAATTCAGGTCCTCGATTCTGGGAAGGTGGCGGAGGACCTTGACCACCAGAAGTAGTTTGGATAGCAAGAATTATAACATTATAAATAAGTGATGTCATAGTTATTCATTAACGATTTGGGATCGTATTTATGCGCCTAAAGTAATAATTTTTTTTTATCCTCAAATAAAAAATGAGTTATTGAATGGTTAATAACTCATTTTAATCGTGAAAATTGTCATTTAATCGGATTATAATTGGATAATCAAATAATCAGTTAAATAAAATGGTGCCGTACTTCAACAGGCCCAGCACAGCGCACGGACCCACTTTGGCTGAGTTTATATTGAGCCCTTCGGCTTCGCTCCAGATAAACTCTGTGTTAACGCTCCGTGCATCCCGATATATAGGGACTCGCCACTATCATTTAGATTCAACAAAAATCTTATATATAAGGAATGAATCAACATTAAAAAGTGGTCCCACATGGGCTCGAACCATGGACCCCCTGATTATGAGTCAGGTGCTCTAACCAGCTGAGCTATGGGACCTTCTTATTTTCAAAATTTCAAATATCCACTTACCATGTATGTGCTATAAACCCACGGTCTTTGGATAAATTATAGGATTGCAAATGTAAAACACTTTATAAATACAGCAAAACTATTTTTGGTTATTCTCAATTTCTTGGCAAAGCTCTACCAATACCCCATTTGCGGACTTTGGGTGAAGAAAGGCCACCAGCTTATTGTCTGCTCCCTTTTTTGGAACATCATTTAACAATATAAAACCTTCATTTCTAAGTCGTTCCATTTCCGTTTTAATATCATTTACCGCAAAAGCTATATGGTGAATTCCTTCCCCTCTTTTTTCAATAAATTTTGCAATCGGGCTATCAGGATTTGAGGCTTCCAAAAGCTCTATCTTACTTTCGCCGCAGCGGAAAAAGGAGGTTTCAACACCTTCACTTTCTACCTTTTCACTTTTATAGGGGGCAATTCCCAATAAAGCTTCATAAATTTTATTCGCTTCTGAAATATTCTTCACCGCAATCCCTATGTGTTCTATTTTTTCCATGTAAAATGTATTGAATGTTCCAAAAATACAAACTTAATTCCATTGAATTTCAACAAGCTTGTGGCTCCATTAACATTCGGTATGGTTTTATGTCCTATTTTTGCAGTATGGTAGAAAGCAACAGACAAAAGAAAATTGCCGGGGTTCTGCAAAGCGACCTCGCGAACGTCCTTCAAAATATGCTTCGCGAAGCAGGACAAACGGGCATTATTATTTCGGTAAGCAAGGTAAGCGTAACCACGGACCTTTCCATTGCGAAGGTATATGTAAGCGTGTTTCCCGCAGATAAAGCCGAAACCATTGTGGGAGAACTCAATAAACTAAAACCGGGCATAAAACACCAAATTGCCCAATTAACGAAACACCAGCTGCGCAAAATGCCCGATCTTTCTTTTTATAACGACGATTCTTTGGAATATATCGAAAAGATTGACAAAGCCGTAAAAGGCGAAGAAAATCCGCTGAAAAATCCAGATTTGCTTCCGAAACGAAAAAAGTCATAACTTGAATTTTTCGCTCTACATCGCCAAGCGCTATTTGTTTTCAAAGAGCAGTAATAATGCCATCAATATTATTACGGCCATCGCCGCTATTGGCGTCGTTGTGGGTGCGATGTCTTTATTTATAGTGCTTTCGGGATTTTCAGGCTTAAAGGATTTCAGTCTCCAGTTTACCAATGAATTTGATAGCGACTTAAAAATTCTGCCCGAAAGCGGAAAAACGATTCCTTTTTCTGAAGTACAAAAAGCACAGCTTCAAAAAATTGAAGGGATTCAAAACTTTTCAGAAATAATTGAGGAGCGTGTTTTTCTCCACTACAAAGGAAAAAACCACATCGCCTACATAAAAGGCGTGGATTCCCGCTATGGAAAAGTGACCCAATTGGACAGTATCATGTATTTTGGGGAATGGTTCGTGCCCCACGAACATCAAGTGGTCGTTGGCCTTTCCACCATTGCCAAACTTTCAATGGGCGTGAACGATTATTCCAATCTGTTGGAAATATATGTGCCAAAACCGGGAACGGGACAATTAAGTGCGCTCGATCCTTCCGATGCGTTCACAAAAGAAAATGCCGTGGTCTCCGGGGTCTATCAAATAAATGAGGATCTGGACGCGAAATATGTTTTTTCTGATTTGGACTTTGCCCGAAATTTACTTTCACTGGACAGCACAAAAATTTCTTCCGTTGAAATAAAGCTGCTACCGGGCACTTCCGAAGAAAAAGTGCGCAGGGAAATTGGGGAGATATTCCCAAAAAATATTCTCATAAAAAACCGAATCCAGCAAAATGATGCGCTCTACAAAATGCTGAATGCCGAAAATCTGGCGGTCTATCTTATCGCTACCTTGGTCGTTATTATTGCGCTTTTCAATGTAATTGGCTCCATTATTATGATAGTATTGGACAAGCGGAAAAACATAAAAACGCTGTATAATATGGGCGCGTCTTTAAAGGAAATTAGACGTATCTTTTTTTTGCAGGGAACGCTGATGAGCTTGCTGGGCGGATTGCTGGGAATTTTTTTAGGGATTCTTGCGGTGTTGGCACAATTGAAATTTGAATTTGTTTCCATAACAAGCACCTTGCCCTATCCCGTTCAATTGAAATTAATCAACATCGTGATTGTTTTTGCCACTATAAGTGTTTTGGGGGTCCTTGCCTCAAAAATTGCCTCAAGCAGGGTTCGGGAGAAATTGCTGGTTTAATTTTTTTTTCGAATACTCAAATTATAAGATATTCCGGGTCTGCGCCCAAACTTATTAAAGCTTTACAGACTTCTTCCGTAAAAATCTCAGGGCCACAAACATAAAAACGGGAGCTAAAATCGCCAATGGTCTCTATCAGAAACTTACGGTCAATCCTGCGTTCGCGGAAACCGATAACCCCTTCTTGGGTAAATACATTTCTATAGGCCGGCCCCAACATCTTTGTAAGTTCATCGTGCAAAATAATGTCATCCTTGGTTTTATTTGAATACAAAAGTGCAAGATTGCGCAGATTTCCACTCTCGAAAAGCGCCCTGAAAATCGCTATAAAAGGGGTAATGCCCGTTCCTCCGGCAATAAATATTCCCGGACCTTTATAATGGATTGTACCATATACATCGTGAAGCAACAGTTCATCGCCTGTGTTCAACTTGCCCATTTGGAAAGTCACGCCTTCGTGGTCATCGTATATTTTTATGATAAATTCCAAATAATCCCAGCTTTGCAAAGAGGTAAATGTAAACGGGCGAAGCTGGTCCTTCCACTCTGGCAGATTGATGGATATATGTGCCGATTGTCCGGGGGTGTATTTAAATCCTTCGGGCTTCTCTAATACAAAGCGTTTTACATTATAAGTAATAAAATGGGTGTTGAGGATTTTAAGCTTATTCATTGCGAAAGTTGAACTTCAAAGATAACAAGGATTTACGGAAAAAGGCAATTAAAGTGCTTAATCCCTTAAGCAAACTCATAATCCCCAAAAGCTTCCAAGACTTCATCAAAAGCCTCAAAAACCGAGGAAGCATCATCGCTGGTTACCATTTTCATTCGGTATTCCTTGAAGTTTGGAATGCCCTTAAAATAGTTGGTATAATGGCGGCGGGTTTCAAAAACGCCTAAAGTTTCGCCTTTCCAATCTATCGCCATTTGCAGGTGGCGTTTGGCGGCATCCACACGTTCCGGCATTGTTGGGGGCGGCAAATGTTCGCCTGTTTTAAAATAGTGCTTCACTTCCTTAAAAAACCACGGATAGCCAATACTTGCCCGGCCAATCATGGCGCCGTCCAAACCGTATTTGTCGCGCATTTCCATGGCTCTTTCGGGCGTGTCAACATCGCCATTTCCGAAGATGGGAATGTGCATGCGCGGATTGTTCTTTACCTCGGCTATGGGTTTCCAGTCGGCATCGCCTTTGTACATCTGCGCACGGGTACGTCCGTGGATGGAAAGTGCCTGGCAGCCCACATCCTGCAAGCGTTCGGCAACCTCAACGATTTTTATGGAATCGTGGTCCCAGCCCAAACGGGTTTTTACGGTAACGGGAAGCTTGGTGTGCTTTACCATGGCTTCGGTTAGGCTTACCATCAAGTCGATATCCTTCAAAATTCCGGCACCCGCACCTTTTGAAACTACCTTTTTTACGGGGCAGCCAAAGTTGATGTCAATCATATCCGGGCCACTGGCCTCCACGATTTCAACACTGCGCAGCATCGATTCCAAAACGGCGCCGAAAATCTGGATGCCCACGGGACGTTCCTTTTCGTAAATATCCAGTTTCATCACGCTTTTGGCGGCATCGCGTATAAGCCCTTCGGAAGAGATAAATTCGGTAAAAACCACATCGGCGCCCTGTTCCTTGCAAAGGGCGCGGAACGGCGGGTCGCTAACGTCTTCCATCGGCGCGAGCAGCAATGGAAAATCTGGCAATTGTATGTTTCCTATTTTCGGCAATTCTTTCTTTTTGAACTGCAAAAGTAGTAAATATCAGCAAAATGTGATTTTAAAAGATTTCGATTGAAACAAAGGAAGCTAATTGCTACTCTCCAATCTATCGCCCTCGTCGGTTTTTATCTGTTTGGCATTGTCGCGAAGGCGTGCATTTCCGAAGTTATATTTGAAACCTACACGGAACACCCTGTATTCCAGATTTGCGTAAAAATGATTGTCCTGATTGTAATAGCGCGAGGTGGAGGCCATATCCTTCAAGGTGTCAAAAATATCATCCACGCCTACTGTCAAGCTTGCGCGCTTGTTCCAAAAATCCTTTCTTACAGAAATATTCAAAAAACTCTGATTCTTGAAATATCGGTTTCCAAAGACAAAATTTGAAATGTATTTCCCCGTCAGGTCTGCCGTAAAAGTACGATCCTTGGAAAGTGTAAAATGGTTGGTAAGAAATAGATATTGCCCAAAAGTGTCATTGGTGTACTTTTCCTCAGCACTTTGCAACGCATAAAATTCATTGGCCAAATAAAAGGTAGAGGTGTTAAAGTGCATCCACCACCACGAATTGAGCGAACTAAAATAAGTAACGTCAAAAGCGTATTGATAACTCCGGATCAAATTGGCATCAATTCTTTCCAACGTGCTATTATTATTGTTTTGAAATGTGAGCACGTCTAAACTGTTTTCAACATTTTCATAATAAAGCTCAAAAAATAACTTGCTTTTGTGGTCAATGGTCAAAGTAACTTTGTCGATTACCGCTGGGACCAAGTTTGGGTTGCCGCTGTTGTAATCCCGTTCGGTAATGAAATATTTGAAGGGATTCAAACTCTGATACCGCGGGCGGTCAATACTTCTGCTATAGCTTAGCCCAATGCCGTCGTTCTCATTTATGGTATAATGAAAAGAGGCGGAGGGGAAAATATCAAAATAGTCTTGGTTGTTCACCTGCCCCAAAGCGCGCGAATCCGCTTCAATTTCGGTAAATTCGCCACGAAGGCCAAGGGTAAGGCTCCATTTTTCCCACTCTTTTTCAAAGTTTATGTATTCTGCGTAAATGTTCTCCGTATAGTTGAAATTGTCAGACAGCGCATTATTGAACACCTGTGTATTGTTTTCGGTGTCGAAGAAATCCAAAACACTCTCTGTGTTTACATTGCTGAATTTGAGCCCCGCCTCAAGAGTTCCGCCCCAAAGCCCTGTTGAAACATCGGCTTGGCCCGTAAAAATGTTGTTGTTCTGTTTAGATTCCGTGTAAAAACTATTGTTTCCCGAAAAATCATCATTTGCCAAATAATAATCAGAACTCACGCCCTGGTTCTGCAAATTATCGTAATATATATAATTTGCCGAGGCGGAAAGCGTCGATCCTTTATCATCCAGCTCTCTATGGTAATCTAAGGCAAAAGTAAGATTGTTTTTTTCATAATTTACGTTGCTCAAGGTGGTGATCGTTGAGTCCAGTTGCCGTTGCGGATTGTAAATTAAAGATTTTCCGTTATTGCTGTAGTCAATTCTCGGAGAGGCGGAAATGTTTGAAGTAAGGCTTATTGAATTCCTTTCGTTCAGCGTAAAATCCAAGGCAACGTTTCCGTTGTGGTTTTCATGTTCGGTAGTTCGGTCAAAATTTGTTTCCCAAATAGATTTTGTATCAACTTCATTCGGTTGAAAAAACCTGACATAGCCATCATCTTCCTTATATTCCTTTCTTTTTCCGTAGGTATAACTGGCGTAAACGTTCAGCCAATTGTTTTTGTAAAAGTGCGACGTTCCAAATTTGTACTTTGGGTAAATGCCCTGTTCATAAGTTGCGTCAACGGAACCCTTATAGCCAATGGAAATAGCTTTTGAGGTAACAATATTCAGCACCGTGCCTGCATCGGCGTCATATTTTGCAGAAGGATTCGTGATGACCTCAACAGATTTTATGTAAGCGGCATCCATATTCTGCAATAGCGAAGCCACTTCGGAAGAAGACAGATAGACCCTTTTGCCATTGATGTAAATTATGGGCGAAGAAAACTTCACTTGAATATCCTCTCCAATAACAACAACGCCGGGGGTTTTTTTAAGAAGGTCCATAGTGCTCCCAACAGAAAAGGAAGAATTCTCAACGTTGAAAACCAATTTCCCGGGAGTCTTCTTAACCGTTGGCAATTTTGCGGTAACAACGGTTTCATCCAGCATTTCAGGACTTGTGTTAAGAATGACTTTGCCGAAATCCTTGTTCGAGGAAAGTTCGACGGCTTCATTGTGATCCTCAAAACCAATATAACTGAAGTTAAAGGTATAGTTTCCGGCCTTTAAACCTTTCAGAATAAAAGAACCGTCATCGTCGGTAGTAGTGCCTTTTAAGGGCGTTTCCGATTCGGCCTCATAAACCAGCACATTTACAAAAGATAAAGGCGCATTTTCTGCATTAGTTATTCTTCCAGAAACTGAGAAGTCCTGCGCCAACAAAATACCGCCCTGCAGGCAGCACAAAAGCATGAAAAGTCTTGTCATAACATAAGTAGATATCTGGGGCGACACCGGTTACTATGATTCTTTCTGGGGAGAAAACAAATAAAAATAGCTGAATTACAGCTTTACAGTACAAATATGTTAAAAAAATATTAAACAAAAACTATCATGAAGCATTAATTTTAAGTGTTTTAATCAAAATATTTAAAATCACTCTTTTAATCTATATTTGCAACTTGTAAGCACGAGAAGGAATTTTTATGAAGAACATCCGCAATTTTTGCATTATAGCCCATATTGACCACGGAAAGAGCACCTTGGCAGACCGCCTTTTGGATGCCACCGGCACCGTGACCGATCGCGAAAAACAAGACCAATTGCTGGACAATATGGACTTGGAGCGCGAGCGTGGCATTACCATTAAAAGTCACGCCATCCAGATGGATTATGTTTACAAAGGCGAAAAATATACGCTGAATTTGATAGACACCCCCGGCCACGTGGATTTCTCGTATGAAGTTTCCCGTTCCATCGCTGCCTGCGAAGGGGCGCTACTCATTGTTGATGCGGCACAGAGCATACAGGCGCAGACCATTTCAAACCTTTATTTGGCCTTGGAGAATGATTTGGAAATAATTCCGGTTTTGAACAAAGTAGATCTTCCTTCTGCAAACGTAGAGGAAGTGACCGATGATATTGTGGATCTGTTGGGGTGCAAGCCTGAAGAGGTAATTCCCGCAAGCGCCAAGACCGGCATTGGCATTGAAGAAATTTTGAGCGCCATTATCGAGCGTATTCCACCGCCAAAAGGCAACCCGGAGGAGTCGTTACAGGCCTTGATTTTTGACTCGGTTTACAATCCTTTCCGCGGGGTTGAAACGTATTTTAGAGTTCTTAATGGTGAAATACGAAAAGGACAGCACATCAAGTTTATGGCTACCGGAAAAAGCTATTATGCAGATGAAGTGGGAACTTTAAGGCTGAAACAATTTCCAAGAGATGTAATTAAAACCGGCGATGTAGGATATTTAATTACCGGAATAAAAGAAGCCAAAGAAGTAAAAGTGGGCGATACCATTACCGATTCAAAAAATCCGACCGTAAATATGATTGAGGGTTTTGAAGACGTTAAGCCGATGGTTTTTGCCGGAATCTACCCTGTGGACACTGAAGATTACGAAGAGTTGCGAAGCTCCATGGAAAAATTGCAGTTGAACGATGCTTCCTTGGTTTTCATTCCCGAAAGTTCCGCTGCCCTGGGTTTTGGTTTCCGCTGCGGGTTTTTGGGAATGCTCCACTTAGAAATTATCCAGGAAAGGTTAGAGAGAGAGTTTGATATGACGGTGATTACCACCGTTCCGAACGTTTCCTATCACGCATTCAGCAATAAGGAGCCGGATGTTCCCATTTTGGTGAACAATCCTTCCGATTTGCCGGACCCTTCAAAATTGAACCGGGTGGAAGAGCCCTATATTAAAGCAACAATCATCACAAAATCCGACTTTGTGGGTTCCGTGATGTCGCTCTGTATTGAAAAAAGAGGCGAAATTACGAACCAAACCTATCTAACGACCGAACGGGTTGAACTTACTTTTGACATGCCGTTGGCAGAAATCGTTTTCGACTTTTACGACAGATTGAAAACCGTTTCAAAAGGCTATGCATCCTTTGACTATTCGCCCATAGGCATGCGCCAGTCGCACCTTGTTAAAGTAGATGTGCTGTTGAATGGAAATATTGTGGATGCACTTTCGGCCTTGCTTCACCGCGATAATGCCTATGATATTGGGAAGAAAATCTGCGAAAAATTGCGCCAGCTTATCCCGCGGCAGCAGTTTGACATTCCTATTCAGGCGGCCATCGGTGCCAAAATCATTGCCAGAGAAACTGTAAAAGCATTACGAAAAGACGTTACCGCAAAATGTTACGGTGGCGATATATCGCGGAAGCGAAAACTGCTGGAAAAGCAGAAAAAAGGAAAGAAACGCATGCGCCAAGTGGGCAATGTGGAAATTCCGCAGGAAGCGTTTATGGCCGTGCTGAAGTTGAATGATTAATTATTTTATATTTTCATTTTATAGAATAATTGAGAAATGAAAAAAGATAATCTTATAGAAGAAACGATAAGCACGCTTTCTAAACTTCCGAAAGAGAAGATACTCGCTCTTGCTGAATACGCCTCTTTCCTGCTCGCGAAATATGAAGAGGAGCAATTGCAAAAAGGAATGGAAACCTTGATGGAAAATTCAACCTCTTTTGATTTTTTGAAAGAAGACAGCCTAACTTATACCATAGAAGATATTAAAGAAAAGTATTGATAAAAAAGGGAGATATTGTACTCGTCAAATTCCCTTTTACAGATTTATCGGGTTCTAAAAATAGACCCGCTCTTGTCTTGATAAGCAGAGGAGCAGATGTTGTTGTTTCTTTGTATTGCTTCAAACATCATTTACAGTGAACAATGGGATATTGTTCTTGAGCCCAGTTCAAAAAACGGATTAAAACAAATTTCCACCATAAAAATTTCCAAAATAGCAACTCTTGACGAGACCTTGGTTTTAGGAAAAATAGGGCAAATAAGTTCTGTGGATATTTTAAAGGTAAATGAAAGTCCTGCCCTGTTATTCCAAATTCATTCTTAAAAATGAATTGGATTATAGCCTCAAAATACAATGGTTAATTCCCACAACTCGCCCCAGCCTGTTCCAATCCAGAAATATAGGTATCATAGGGCGTTCCCGTGTTTTGACCGTTAACGGATGCATTACCATCATTTTCCTTGCAAACCTGAAAATCGGACGTTTCGGGCGAAGAACAGGTGGTGCAACTGATGCTGTCATCCTTTTTACAGGAAAAAATGGATAGGCCGCAAACTATTGCTATAATCAAGGAAGTTTTTTTCATCAAAAAAAGTTTTAATCAAAACGTTTTTATTGCACAATTATTTTTTCTCTTTTGCTTCATTTTCTGAACGTGTGGCGTTCACAACATCTTCAAAATCCATCGGTTTGCCCAAATAAACCAAACTGCTCCCTTCCTCCACCTCCAGTTCCGTTGGTGCGGTAATAAGATCCAAAAAGCCGTTGGGACGTTTCAGAAAAAGTGGAATGGCGTTCTCATTTTCGCCGATAATGTTCAACACCCGCAAAAATTGGTTGTGGCTCCCCACCGGAATTTCCTGTATGGACGGGAAATCCTGCGCCACTTCCATAAAACGTGTATAATCGTGGGTGTATGAAAAAAGTTCCTTTGCCGAAAGGCTGTTGCGGTTGCGCATTTCTTCCGAAGTCATCAAACGAAAGGTTCCGTTCTCGCCAAAATATTTTCCAAAGCGGTTGATGGCCTGTTTGTTGATCTCATCGCTGCCGGTCATTGCCAATAGGTAACCCACATCGTTAAGTTCAATATTATCGGTTAGATCGTCTGCGTAAATATTCGCTGTAAAAGCTTCCAGACCGAGCTCTTTTGCCCTGTTGATATTTAATTGGTTGGAATCTATCAAAACCACATGGCGGTTGTTTTTATGCAGGTAGGTAGCAATTAAGCGAGACACTTTGGAAGCCCCGACCATGATGATCCCTTCCGATTTCTTTAAATAGACCCCCATCCAACCTGCCATGACCCTCGCGGTTGTGGCATTTATAATTACGGTTATCAAAACCACGGCAAAAACCAAAGGTGTAATATATTCTGCTCCAACAACCCCCTTTGAAACCAATTGGGTTCCGAAAAGCGAGGAAATACCCGCGGCAACAATCCCGCGAGGCCCGACCCAGCTTATAAACAGTTTTTCATTGGTTTTGAGCGAAGAGCCCACGGTACTGGCAAAAACCGTCATAGGCCGCAACACAAAAATAACAATGGCCAGTAAAATTGCGGTTTTCCAGTTATAGACCAACAAGAGATCTTCCACGCTTATATTTGCCGCAAGCAGAATAAAAAGTATGGAAACCAGCAGCACACTGAGCGATTCCTTAAAATAAAGAAGCTCCTTTAGGCTTGGCAAATCGCTATTGCCGAGAAACATCCCCATGACCACCACCGCCAAAAGCCCCGATTCGTGCGCAAAGAGATCACTGATCACAAAAACCGCCATAACCAAGGAAAGCGAAACCACATTGGACAAATAATGCGGCACAAGTTTCTTTTTTATGGAAAAGTAAAGTGCATATCCTGCCGAAATTCCAAAAGCCATGCCTATTAAAACAATTTTTCCAAAATCCAGCAACGCCTGTTTTGTATAGCCTGAATCGCCCTCAACGCTAATAAACTCATATACCAGTACGGCCACAAGTGCACCGATTGGGTCAATAAGGATTCCTTCCCACCGGAGAACGGCCGCAACATCTTTTTTAAGCGGAATATTTCTTAAAATTGGAGTAATTACCGTCGGTCCAGTTACAATTATCAGTGCCGAAAATAGAAAAGATATACGCCAGTTAAGCCCGAAAACATAATGTGCGGCAATTCCTGCGCCAATAAAAGTGATTGCGGCCCCAATGCTTATAAGCTTCCCGATAGCAGGCCCAACTTTCGAGATTTCATCTCTTTTAAGGGTCAACCCTCCTTCAAACAGAATAATCCCAACGGCAAGCGACACAAAATAAAAAAGATTTTCCCCGGGAAACAGCCCCTTTTCACCATTCCAGATAGGCTGAAGCCATTGGGCGCCATCGGCAGACATAAAGGTGGAAAGCGGGCCTACCAATAGACCGATCAGAATCAAAGGTAAAATTGCGGGGATTTTGAATTTCCAAGCAACCCATTGGGCTAAAATTCCTAAAATAATAATTCCTGCAAGTTCTACCATTAAAAAAGGGTTTTCGGTAAATTAAAGATTTTTCGTTTCCACGAAATATTAATGAATTGTTAAAAATAGTATAATTAATTTATACTTCAGTGCACGGAATGTAACGCTTTTGTTAATTTGCGACTCATTTCTTCTGATTATGAATTTATTCCCTATTGAAGCCGGAAATTTTAAACTCGATGGCGGCGCCATGTTCGGGGTCGTGCCAAAAACCCTTTGGAACAGAACCAATCCAGCCGATGCCAACAATATGATAGATATTGCCGCGCGCTGTCTTCTTATTGAAAACGGCGATCGGCTTACCTTGATCGATACGGGAATGGGCAACAAGCAAAGCGAGAAATTTTTTGGATATTACTACCGGTGGGGAAATTTCAATTTAGACGATTCGCTCAAAAAATACGGTTTCCACCGCGACGATATTACCGATGTTTTTATGACGCACCTCCACTTTGACCATTGTGGCGGCAGCGTGCAGTGGAACAAGGACCGTACAGGCTATGAACCGGCTTTTAAAAACGCGACTTTTTGGAGCAACAAAGCCCATTGGCAATGGGCCACCGAACCAAACCGAAGGGAGCAGGCTTCCTTTTTAAAAGAAAATATTTTGCCGATGCAGGAAAGCGGACAATTGAAATTTGTATCGCAGCCCAAATCAGATTTTGCAGAGCCCGATGAAATGGACTTTGGAATTCTTTTTGTGGATGGACATACCGACAAGCAAATGATCCCACACATCAACTATAAAGGAAAGACCCTGGTTTTTATGGCAGATTTGCTTCCTACGGCAGGCCATTTGCCGCTTCCCTTTGTGATGGGTTATGATACGCGACCTTTACTTACACTTCCCGAAAAGGAGAAATTTCTGAACAGAGCCGCTGAAAATAACTTCTATCTTTTTTTGGAGCACGATGCCCACAACCCGATAATAACGGTTAAAAATACCGATAAGGGCGTTCGATTAAACGAAACCTTATCACTTAACGAATTTTTTAATTAACACTTATTTCAAAAAAAATGAATCTTTTTAAGACCACACTATTCGCAGTTGCCATCTCAACTGTTTTGGCAGGCTGCGGCAGCGGTGCTGCCATTGTCGCCACTCCCATTCAGAATATCGATTCCAACCCTTTAAAAATTACGCCGCTAACCGAGGAACAGTTAAAACACTGGCCAGCAATGGACCTTGTAACCGACACCGTGCCCGGAATGAGCGTTGACAAAGCGTACAGCGAAATCATCAAAAAACGCAAGGGAGAAACGGTTATCGTGGGTGTAATAGACAGTGGTGTAGATATTGACCACGAAGACCTAAAAAACGTAATCTGGACCAATCCGGGGGAAATTGCCGGCAACGGTATTGACGATGACAACAACGGTTTTATAGACGACGTCCACGGGTGGAATTTCCTTGGCGACATTACCGGTGAAAACATGGAGTATGTGCGCATCATCAGAAAATTCAAGCCTAAATTTGATGGAAAGAGTGAAGCTTCAATCAGCGCCGCAGACCGAAAGGACTTTGCAATGTACCAAAAAGCAAAAGCCGAATACGAAAAGGAATTGGCCGAAGTAACCGGGAACAAATCGCGCTACGAGCAGATTCTTTCACAATTGCAGCCCACCCACGAGGCCATGGCCAAAAAACTTGGAAAGGAAGACTATACGCAGGAAGACCTTGCCGCAATAAAAAATCCATCGCCACAAGAGCAGCAGCAAATCGCAATGCTGAACCAAATGCTGAATTTTGCCGACTCCGTACCCGAAGTTTTGGAAGAACTTAATAAAGGCCTGGAATATTTTGATGGAAGATTGGAAAACAATTTCAATATGACCAAAGATTTCCGTGGCGTTTTGGGCGATGACCCAGAAGACATTACCGACAATATTTACGGAGACAACAATGTGGCCGGGCCAGACCCAACACGTGAAAATGTAAAGCACGGTACGCACGTTGCAGGTATTATTGCCGCACAGCGCAACAACGGCATTGGCATGGACGGCGTGGCAAACAACGTTAAAATAATGGCCGTGCGCGCAGTGCCTGATGGTGATGAGTACGATAAGGATATCGCGTTGGCAATCCGTTATGCGGTGGACAACGGCGCCAAAGTGCTGAACACCAGCTTCGGAAAATATTACTCACCGCACGCTGATTGGGTTTACGATGCCATTAAATATGCCGCGGAAAAAGACGTATTAATTGTTAACGCTGCAGGGAACGACGGTTTGGATCTTGACACCGTAAACATATATCCAAACGATCAATTTGACAATGGTTCCGAAATGGCAGATTCCTTTTTGACCGTGGGCGCGCTAAACTTTAAGTATGGCAGTGAAATGGTCGCAAATTTTTCAAACTACGGAAAAACCAACGTTGACGTATTTGCGCCCGGCGTGAAAATTTGGGCAACTACGCCTTTAAACACCTATCAATTCCTGCAGGGGACCTCTATGGCCTCGCCTGAAGTTGCGGGTGTTGCCGCAATGATCCGTTCCTATTACCCAAACCTTTCCGCAGCACAAGTAAAGCAAATTTTAATGGATAGCGGCCTTTCAACCAACACCCAGGTGGTTTTGGGCGGCGACCCATCAAATACCGATTCCTTCGCTAATATTTCAAAATCGGGGAAAATGGTAAATATGTACAACGCCCTAATTATGGCAGATAAAATGGCCAACTTATGAAGCAGCTTCTAACCGGTTTCTTTTTTATAGCAATATCCTTTTCGGCATTTGCGCAGAATAACAAATGCTATTGGCAGCAGGAAGTAGATTATAAAATGACCGTCGATATGGACGTGAAAACCTTTCAATATAAAGGCACGCAGGAGTTGAAATACACGAACAACTCTCCCGATACCTTGACAAAGGTTTTCTATCATCTTTACTTCAACGCATTCCAGCCGGGCAGCGAAATGGACGTGCGTTCGCGGACCATCGCAGATCCGGATAGCCGCGTGATGGATAGGATTTCAAAACTATCCCCTTCGGAAATTGGATACATTAAACCAACGCTTTTCACACAGGATGGCGTTGCCGCAAATTATACCATTAAAGGTACAGTGATGCAGGTATTGCTGAACAAACCTATTTTGCCGGGCGAAAGCACCGTGTTTAATATGAACTGGGACGCGCAAGTGCCGTTGCAGATCCGACGTTCGGGGCGTGACAGTTCTGAGGGCGTTGCCTTAACGATGACGCAATGGTACCCAAAAATAGCCGAATACGATTTTGAAGGCTGGCACGCTGACCCATACATTGCCCGCGAATTTTACAGCGTTTGGGGCGATTATGACGTTACCATAACCATAGACGCCGATTATACCATTGGCGGAACCGGTTATCTTCAAAATCCCGCCGAAGTAGGTCACGGATACACCGTTCCCGGTCAAAAGTGGATGAAACCTAAAAAGGGAAAATATACTTGGCACTTTTTGGCACCCGATGTACACGACTTTGCTTGGGCTGCAGATGATGAATATGTACACGATACCTATCCCGGGCCTAATGGTGTAACCCTTCATTTCTTCTACAAGAACGATCCTGAAATTGCCGAGAACTGGAAAAACCTGCAACCGAAAACGGCGGCATTGATGGAATTTTTCAACGAGCACATTGGGGAATATCCCTATGAGCAATATTCCGTAATACAAGGTGGCGACGGCGGAATGGAATATGCCATATGTACCATGATTACGGGTGGGCGTGAGTTTGGAAGCCTTGTAGGTGTAACCGCCCACGAGCTTGCACATTCCTGGTTTCAGTTTGTTTTGGCTACCAACGAAAGCAAACACGAGTGGATGGACGAAGGTTTTACTTCTTACATTTCAGATGAGGCCATGAATTATGTAATGGAGGAAAACAAACCAAATCCGCACGCCGGTTCCTACAGAAGTTATTTCTATATGGCCACAAGCGGCGCGGAACAGCCCCTCACTACCCATGCCGACAGATACGCTACCAATCGTTCCTACGGCATAAATGCCTATAGCAAGGGTTCGGTATTTTTAACGCAGTTAGGATACGTTATCGGACCAGAAAACCTTTCAAAAACACTAAAGCGGTATTATTCCGATTTCAAATTTAAGCACCCCACACCAAATGATTTTATCCGCACCGCGGAAAAGGTTTCGGGCTTTGAGTTGGATTGGTACCTAACAGATTGGACGCAAACCACAAACACCATCGATTACGGAATAAAAGCTGTGGAAAGCGAAGGTGAAAGCACAAAGGTAACTTTGGAGAGAATCGGCTTGATGCCAATGCCCATAGACCTTTACGTGACCTATGAAGACGGTTCGCAGGAATTGTTCTACATTCCATTGCGGATGATGTGGGGCGAAAAGCCAAACCCATTCACTGAACTCAAGCGCACCGTTTTGGAAGATTGGCCGTGGGCATACCCGACCTATACTTTTGAAATAAAGAACGGTAAAAAAGTAAAAAATATGATGATAGATGCCACGCGAAGAATGGCGGATATTAATCCTGAAAATAATCTTTGGGAAGTAAAATAATTTAAACCAATAATCTTGTAGGCGCGCGATTAATCGCGCGCCTACATTTTTAAACCTGCTTCATTATTCCGGTCTCTATACCACATTTTCGGGTTGTTTTGAATATAATCCTGAATTTTTAAAAATGATGTTTGGTTTCGGATGATGTGATCGTAAAATCTTGCCTGCCAACCAAATTTTGTATTTATTTTTCTACAGTCAAACGTTGTTTTTCCTTTAAACCAACGAACCGCAGTTGAAATATTCTGATGCAACATGGGGTTTTTATTTCCTGTAATCCCTCCTGTTTTTTCATCAATGGCGAAATCGTTGGTTTTTATATGTTTTAAACCATCTATTATCAAAATACCATGCAAATGATTCGGCATAATCACAAAATCGGCAATTTCAATATTTGAATATTGTGTTTCAATATTACGCCAATTTGATTCCACAATTAAGCCCGCTTCATTTAAAACCATTATATCATTTTCAATATTTCCAAAAAAATGTTCTTTCTTCTTGGTACAAATTGTCAAAAAATATAATCCAATATTGGAATAATCCCAATTTTTTAATCTGAATGAACCATCTTTGTGTTTCACAATAAATGTTTTATTTAACTAAATGTAACCCATTTTCTTAAATTTATCACTACAATTGAGGATTGACGATGCGCAGAAATGGCGTGCGATTATACGGAAAGGCGCGCGATTATGCGAAAAGGCGCGCGATAAATCGCGCGCCTACACAAAATTATGAACCAAAAATTTCCCAAAACCCAAAAACTAAAAAGCGCCAAGACAATTGAAAATTTGTTTTTGGAAGGGAAAACACATTCCAAATTTCCCATAAAAGTATTTTTTCTTCCGAAGGAAAACTTGGAAAACCATCTCGCTGCTTTCGCAGTTCCGAAACGGAATTTTAAATCGGCCGTGGAACGAAACCGCGTTAAAAGACAGCTTCGCGAAGCCTATCGGCTTAACAAACACTTGCTTAAAGAAATTCACGGCAAGAAATTTGTGATGCTATTTCTCTTTTTGGGAAAAGTCAAACCGCAGTACGCCGAACTTGACAAAGCAATGGTAAAGCTGCTTAAAAAATTAGGATATGAAAATAGTTAGCACTTTACTTTTATTGTTTGTTTTAAGTTGCTCTGGCGGAGGGGCAAATAAAGATTTTGAAACTTTGGAAGCTCCATCGGCATCTTATGAAATGAGTCCGGAGATGGAGGATATTTCTCAAAATACCCAGATCCAGGAACAAAAAATAATCAAAACGGCTCGTCTCGCTTTTGAAACCAAAGATGTGGAGGCGACCCATAAAAAAATTATTCAGCTTGCTTCGCAATACAAAGGCTTGGTGCAAAGCGACAACAGCGGCAAAGACTACAACCGTATTTATAAAAATATGACCGTCCGCATTCCCACGAAAAATTTTCAGCAATTTATCGACGGCATTTCTGAAGGTGTTGCCTATTTCGACCAAAAAGATATTTCAAGGCAGGACGTTTCCGAAGAATTTGTGGATTTGGAAGCGCGTTTAAAAGCAAAGCGCGTGCTTGAGGAACGCTATCTTGAGCTGCTGAAAAAAGCGAATAAAGTTGAGGAAATGTTGCAAATAGAACGCGAACTTTCCAACATTCGTGAGGAAATTGAAGCTAAACAAGGGCGATTGCAGTATCTGCAAAGCCAGGTTTCAATGAGCACCGTAAACATTGAATTTTATAAAACCACTGCGGAAACCGGCATCACCCAATCCTACGGGCAAAAAATGAAAAACGCGCTGCAGGGCGGATGGAACGGCATTTCGGTATTTTTCTTGGGCATTTTATACCTTTGGCCTTTATTCCTCGTTGCAATAATAGTTGTTATCATTCTTCGTATATTTCTGAAGAAGAGAAAACCAAAAAATCCCAAAAACTAAAACTCCAAATTCCAAGTTTTGGAGATTCCTTTTAAATTAAATTTTCAGAAAATGAAAAAAAGAATAATAGTTCCCATCATCGCCGTCGGTATCTTTTTTACTACCGTAAGTTTCAAAAGTGACTTTTTTGAAATTGCCAAACAGATTGAAATCTTCACCACACTTTTCAAAGAATTGAACATGAACTACGTGGACGAAGTAACGCCCGCAACGCTTATGGACAAAGCCATTAAAGGCATGTTGGAAGATTTGGACCCATACACCGTTTATTGGAACGAACAGCAAGTAGAGGATGCCAAAATCAACAATTCCGGTATTTATACGGGCATTGGTGCCACCGCGCAGAGCAGAAAGGATAAAATTATAATTGTGGAGCCCTACAAGGATTACCCTGCCGATAAAGCGGGATTGAAGGCTGGGGACGAAATCGTAAAAATAGGCAACGTAAATATTGCCGATTTGGAAGACGACGCCGGCGAATTATTAAAAGGCGCACCCGGCTCAACCGTTGATGTAACTTACAAAAGACAAGGAAAAACAGCCACTGCAACCATCACCAGAGGGGCGGTGGATTTAAAAGCGGTTCCCTTTTACAAATTGATAAATGACGACATTGGATACATTGTGCTTTCACAGTTCAACCGAAAAACTACTATTGAGACCAAAGCTGCGCTGGTTGATTTGAAGTCGCAGGGCGCAAAAAAAATCATTCTGGATTTACGCGGAAACCCAGGCGGCTTGCTAAATGAAGCCATAAACGTGGTAAACCTATTTGTGGATAAAGGCGAAGTGATTACCACGACCAAATCGGTTATTGAAAAATACAACCAAACCTATAAGACCAAAAGCGACCCCGTAGATACTGAAATTCCACTTGTAGTTTTGGTAAACGGAAGAAGCGCTTCGGCCAGTGAAATTGTTTCGGGCGGATTGCAGGATTTGGACCGTGCGGTAATTGTGGGCGCCCGAAGTTTCGGAAAGGGGCTCGTACAGCGTCCAAAAAAATTGACTTACGGAACACAGTTAAAAGTAACCATTTCGCGTTATTATACCCCCAGCGGCCGCTGCATACAGGCCCTTGACTACTGGCACCGTGACGAAAACGGCGACCCCATCCGGAAAGATGCCAAGGAATACAACGCCTTTAAGACCAAAGGTGGAAGAACGGTTTACGATGGCGGCGGGATTTTGCCCGATGTGGAATTGAAATCTGCGGTTTTTAGCCCTATAACCACGGCTTTGCTAAAGGACAACGCCATTTTCGATTTTGCAACAAAATATTACTACAGCCATCAAATGACAGACTGGAAAAATTTTAAGTTTACCGAAGCCGATTTTCAGGATTTTCTGAAATTTTTAAAAGACAACAATTTCGAATACGAAACCGAAACCGAAAAGAAGTTTGCCGAAGGTTTAAAAATCTCGGAAGATGACGATATGAGCAAGGATATTTCAGCAAGTTACAACCAGCTTATGGCTGCAATTGATAATGCCAAAGACAAAGCTATCGTTGATAAAAAAGTAGAAATAGAATCGTTGTTGACCGATGAAATTTTAAAGCGCTATTTCTATCGCGAAGGTTTGTACAATTACCAAATAGAGCACAATCCCGAGATTTTGGAGGCGGTTGCTGTTTTGAATGATGAAGGAAGGTATAGGAAAATTTTGAAGTGATAAATACGCTCAAAATATTGATTGAACATCTTTTCAAAAACCATATAATTATTTAAATTCATCAAATGAAATCTGATATAATAAAATCCTTATCAAATAATTTTGAAGACCACTCACAAACTACAGAGAATGGAATAGAATTTTGGTTTGCAAGAGATATTCAACATTTATTGGGTTATTCAGAATGGAGAAATTTTCAAAAGGTCATTACCAAGGCTAAAATATCTTGTGAAGCCACGGGTAATGATATTTTAGACCATTTTGTTGACGTCAACAAAATGGTACAACTCGGTTCTGGGAGTGAGCGAGAAATTGATGATATAATGCTCACAAGGTATGCTTGCTATTTAATTGCCCAAAATGGAGATCCTAAAAAAGAGCAAATTGCTTTTGCACAGAATTATTTTGCAATACAAACAAGAAAATTTGAAGAAATTGAAAAAAGAATCAAAGATTGGGAAAGACTTCAAGCAAGACAAAAATTAACGCTCTCTGAGAAAGAGTTATCCGAGCTCATTTATGAGCAGACGGGGAATGATAAAAATTTTGGATTAATAAGAAGTAAGGGGGATCAAGCACTTTTTGGGAAGACCACACAACAAATGAAAAATAAACTCAATGTTCCCAAAGGAAGGGCATTAGCCGATTTTCTACCAACAATCACGATAAAAGCCAAAGATTTTGCAACAGAGATTACTGTTTTCAACACAAAAGACAAAAATTTAAAAAACGAAAGACAAATATCGACTGAGCATATAACCAATAATCGTTCCGTTAGAAAAATTCTACTTAGTAGAGGCATAAAACCTGAGGAATTGCCAGCCGAAGAGGATATTAAAAAATTGGAACGTAGGGTAATTTCAGAATCTAAAAAGCTTGGTAAAAATCCTGATAAATTGAAGTAATTGTATTTAACAATGCACTCCTTCCTAACCTTCTTCGAAACTATGCCCGTTTGGATGAAAGCAGGTTGGGTGTTTTTTGTGCTTACCATTTTCTGGATTCTTGAAGGGTATTACACACTCGTTTTTACCAAATACAACAAATGGCGGCACGCAAAAACCAATTTAATCCTGCTGGCCTTTGTGATGTTGATAAACGTGGTTTTCGGGATTGCGACCGTTGGTATTTTTCTTTGGTTAAACAATTCAAATTTTGGATTACTACATCTTTTTGATGGGCCTGTTTGGTTAGAATTACTGCTTTCCATCCTGGTTTTGGATTTGATTGCGCAGTATTTCGTGCACTATCTACTTCACAAAGTAAAGTGGATGTGGCGGCTGCACACCGTGCACCATAGTGATAAAAATGTGGACGTGACCACGGGCACGCGCCACCATCCTTTCGACTTTATTATTCGGGAAACGTTTGCTTTGATTGCCGTTGTGATTATGGGAATGCCAATTGCTTTCTATCTTTTTTACAGAATTTTGAGCGTGCTTTTTACCTATTTCACCCACGCCAATATTTCGCTTCCAAAGCAACTGGACAAAGCGCTCAGCTACATAATTGTAACCCCGAATATGCACAAATTCCACCATCATTATCAAATGCCGTGGACGGATAGCAACTTTGGAAATATGTTCTCAATTTGGGACCGCCTCTTCGGAACGTTTGTGTACGGAAAAACTGCGGATATTAAATACGGACTGGACATTGCCGACCATCGCGATGATAAAAATATTTTGCAACAACTGAAACTTCCTTTTGACGGATCCATTCGTTATAAAAAACGATTTTAACACTATCATTATTTAGTTAACATAAAGTTAACCGCCTGTTTATCAATGCTGTTGTATCTTAGCGTTTATGGTACAATCAGAAAGAGACGAAAACAAGGAGATTCTTAAGGAATCTGTGGCCTATTTAGAGAACCGGGGTTTTGAACACATCCAGGCCGATGTGGAAGGTTATGAAACCCCAAAATCCTATCACAAAAAAGATAGCGATGTGGTAATTACTCCAGACATAGTAGCAGATCGTGCCGGGATAAAGCACTATTTTGAAATCAGTCTAAAATCTGAAAAACCGCGATTGCTAAAATCCAAATGGCAGTTTTTGGATACGTTGACTCGTATGCGGAACCAGCGTTTTAAAATCATTACCCGCCGAGGGCATTATAAGTTTACGGACGAAATGCTGAAAGACCTTAATCTGGAGAAAAATCTTATTAAACTGTAATCAGTTTATACTTGAAAATTTCCTCCTTTTTTACCCTAACCCTAAAGGGAAAAGAGGAGGAAATATTTTTTAAACTCTAAGCATCGCAATATGCGGAATGCCATCTTCCATATAACGATCGCCGATGGTTTTAAACCCGTGGCTTTCGTAAAAAATTACCAAATACACTTGGGCCGATATCTTTATTTTATCGGCTTTATAGTTTGTTTTAATGGCTTCTATTGACGCTTTGGTGATGGCGTGGCCATAGCCCAGTTTTCGGTAGTTTTCACGCACCAAAACCCTTCCTATGGCAGCTTCGTCAAAATAATCACCCGCTTTGAAACAGCGCGCGTAGGCTACTAAATTACCGTCTTCCCACCCCATAATGTGCAAGGCACGTTCGTCCTTTCCATCAATATCTTGATATACACAATCCTGCTCCACCACAAAAACCTCGCTCCGCAATTGTAAAACGTCGTACAATTCCTTTGTGCTCAATTCACCGAAATTCTTTACTTCAATTTCCATAGTTTTTTAAATAAATCAATCCTGCACAATAATATCCTTTGGGTCGTCCTTTTGGTGTTCGGGCTGGATGGTTACGTGGTTTATTCCGAAGTCGTGATACAGCATTTCCTCTACCTTGGTTAAAGCCTCATCAAACTGGGTTAAGGTTATGTCCTCGTGAAATTCCACGTGCGCTTCCAAATGTGTTTCCTGCTCATTCAATTGCCAAATATGGATATGGTGCATATTTTTTATCTCGGGAATTTTGCAAACAGCTTTATTAATTACTTCCAAATTTAAGTCATCGGGAGTAAAAAGCATCAAAACCTTAAAAGAGCTTTTCAACAAATCGTAACCCATTATCAATAAATAAAGTGCAATCAAAACGGTCAACAAGCTATCGACCCAAAACCATTCGTAATATTTCATAAGCAGACCGCCGATCAAAACGGCCACGGAAGCTGCCATATCGGTAAACAAATGCAGATAGGCGGAGCGCATGTTCATATTGCTTTTTGAATCCTTAAAAAGAAGTAAAACACTGAAACCATTGAAAACAATACCCAAAACAGCCAGCCAAATAACCAGGCCACTTTCAATAGTATGGGGATTGAAAAAACGAAGAACAGCTTCGTAAATAAGATAAATTGCCACTACAATCAAAGTGGCGGAATTCACAAATGCCGCAATAATTTCCGCACGTTTGTAGCCGAAGGTTTTGGTAACCGAAGCATCTTTTTTTGAATATCTATCGGCAATGTAACTCACAACCAGTGAAAGCACATCGCTAAAATTGTGAAGCGCGTCCGAAAGCAGCGACAAACTCCCGGAAATTACCCCGCCGATTGCTTGTGCCACGGTAATACCTATGTTCAAAAGAATGGAAAGCAACAGCTTCCTTCCCTTTAAATCGGGATGCGAATGCCCATGCGAATCGTTAGGGGAATGTGCGTGGTTATGCGCCATTTTATTGGGTTATGAACAGGCTATTTTTTCAACGCGATTTTTGTGGCGGCCGCCTTCAAATTCGGTTTTAAGAAAAGTTTTTACCATTTCAACAGCTTGTGGTTTGCTTGTGAAACGTGCGGGAATGCTTAAAATATTGGCATCGTTGTGCTGACGGGCGAGCTCAGTAATTTCTTTGGTCCAACAAAGTGCGGAACGCACTTTTTGGTGTTTGTTGGCGGTCATATTTGCACCGTTTCCACTTCCGCAGATTATGATTCCTAAATCCACTTTTCCGTTTTCAACATCCGCAGCGACGGGATGTATAAAATCAGGGTAATCCACACTTGCTTCGCTATCGGTTCCGTGGTTGATAACGGTGTGTCCTTCTTTTTCCAAATAGGAAATGATTTCAAATTTATACTCAGTACCTGCGTGGTCGTTGCCGATGGAGATTTTCATAACTAATATTTTTTTCAAAGATAATGATTTAAGAAGCAGAAAATTTCTTACTACACTTAAAATAAAGAAGCAAAGGAGATGTAATACTCCGACCCTAAAGGGAGTCATATTAAAACTTCTACTTGAGTTTCTAATAATTATTTTCTCCCCTTTAGGGGTTGGGGGTAATTCCCCGAAGTGCTGGGGATTTATATTTTCTTAGCTGAAAATCAATTGATAACGATTTCTTAACGCTACCGTCATCATTCAGTTAACAACCTTGTTGATATTTGTTAATGGAATTTCGACAAGTAAAATTGCAAGTGTGGGGATTATTTACAATAGGTTTAAAATTTACAGAACTCAAAAAAAGTAAACCATTTTTTACTTGCAATTTATGAGCAACATTTCTTTCGTTTCAAACAACATTTCTATAAAAACTTATAAGATTTTAGTTGTCAAAATACGTTATCCACCATTGTTAACTACTTCTGCTATTTCGTTATTTCCAAGGCTTTTAAATCTTAAATATATGTTAACAACGTTTTATTAAATGGCAATAAATTCATTTCAAAACAAAACCTCAAAAAGTTATTGTACATATTAACACCCTATCATCATCACCATTTTTTATTTTAAAAATTTCAAAAAAAGAAATGATGTATAAATAGTTGTTGATAACATTAAAAAAATGACTTAGGACTAAGGGACATAAGACGTAGGACTAAAAAAATAGTCTTATGTCTTACGTCAAAAAGTCTTACGTCATTTTTAAACTATTTTCAAATTGGAAGGATGGTCTAGATTTTTGATAATTTCCTCAGCCTCTGCAACGTCTTCTATATGAACCTGCAGCCGAATCCCGCCAACGGCGTTGGAATAGAACGGAAAAACGCTGATCATGGTTTCATTTTGAAATATGTACCGAATCTCCGCCTGGTCAAACAAAAGCTGAAGCACCGCATATTCCGCAGGGTATGAAAAAATAGCTATGGTTTTAAAGTGCTTCATTGTGTTTGTTTCTATGTTTTGGAATGATATGAAGTTACATTAAACAATGTATTTTTTTAGAAATGAACTCACAGTTATTGAGTTACTGAGTTATTAATACGTAACCTTCAAATAACTAATAACTTAATAACCCAATAACTATTACCAAGGTACTAAATCTTTCCTAATGTAAACACGTCATTCTTTGAGAAGTAGTACTTTTACGCCAATTACAAAAACAACTATGCCAAAAAATAAAAGAAAAAAGAAAAACAATAAAATTGAAAATCTTTCCCAAACCATACTGAACATTCTTCGGAAAGATCATTCACAAGCATTCAATTACAAACAAATTGCCGCAAAACTGCAACTTGACGACCCCAGCAGCAGAAACCAAATAGTGAAAAAACTAAAGGATCTGCAGGGCAAGGGAAGCATACAGGAAATTGAGCGCGGCAAATATATACTTACCCCTTCACAAAATTACTATACCGGAAGAGTGGATATTGCCGGCCGAGGCCAAGGTTATATTATCGTCGAGGATTTGGAGGACGATATTTATGTGAAAAGCAAAAACCTGAACAAAGCCTTAAACGGCGATATTGTTGAAGTGTATGTTTTTAAACGCAAAAAGGGCGGAAAGACCGAAGGAGAAGTAACCAAAATTTTAGAGCGAAAACGAACCGAATTTGTAGGTACCATTCAAGTGCAGGAAAACTTTGCCTTTGTGGACGTTACCGATTATAAAATGTACACCGATATTTTTGTTCCGAAGAATAAAATAAACGGTGCAAAAAATGGTGAAAAAGTATTGGTTGCAATGGAGGAATGGCCCGAAAAAGCCGATTCTCCTTACGGAAGGGTAATCAAAGTACTCGGAATGCCGGGCGAACACAATACCGAGATCCATTCCATTTTGGCGCAGTACGGTCTTCCGTATGAATTTCCAAAGGAAGTGGAGGATTTTGCCAATAAAATTGACACTTCCATAAAAGCTTCAGAAATAAAAAAACGTCGCGATATGCGCGACGTTCTCACATTTACGATAGATCCAAAGGACGCAAAGGATTTTGACGATGCGCTTTCCTTTGAAAAACTGGAAAACGGAAATTTCGAAATAGGAATCCATATTGCAGATGTTTCACATTACGTAACCCCCGGTAACGAACTGGATGACGAAGCATACGAACGCGCAACTTCGGTCTATTTGGTTGATAGGGTAGTGCCGATGCTCCCGGAAATTCTTTCAAACAACGCTTGTTCGCTTCGGCCCAATGAAGAAAAATATACGTTCTCTGCAGTTTTCGAAATAACGCCCAAAGCGGAAGTAAAAAAGCAATGGTTCGGAAGAACCGTAACGTACAGCGATGCCCGCTTTGCTTATGAAGAGGCGCAGCACATAATTGAAAATCCGAAGGATGAAACACATACAATTCCCTCAAAAATTTCAATCACGGATAAGGAATATACGGTTAAACCAGAAATTGCCGAGGCCATTCTGGAAATGGACCGTCTTGCAAAAACGTTGCGGACAAAACGTATGCGTGCCGGTGCCATTTCTTTCGATAAAGTGGAAGTGAAATTCATTCTCGATGAAAATAATAATCCCGAAGGAGTTTATTTCAAGGAAAGCAAGGATGCCAACAAACTGATTGAGGAATTTATGCTTTTGGCAAACAGAAGTGTTGCCGAATTTATAGGAAAACAGGAACCTAAAAAGACGTTTGTTTACAGGGTTCACGACGAACCGGACGATGAAAAGATTGCCGCTTTGGAAAATATAATAAAGCGTTTCGGCTATAAACTGAACACCAAGGACCGTTATTCCACCGCTCAATCCATGAACAAACTTTTAAAGGATGTACAGGGCAAAAAAGAGCAGAATTTAATTGATACACTCGCCATCCGCAGTATGAGCAAGGCAATGTACACAACCCATAACATAGGCCATTACGGTCTCGCTTTTGATTATTACACACATTTCACTTCGCCAATCCGCCGTTATCCCGATGTGATGGTGCATCGATTGCTGCAGCATTATTTGGACGGAGGAAAATCTGCTAAGGAAGAGGAATACGAAGAAAAATGCGGCCACAGCAGCGATATGGAAAATCTAGCCACCAATGCAGAGCGCGATAGCATCAAGTATATGCAGGTGAAGTATATGCAGGATCACCAAGATCAGGAATTTTTGGGAGTAATTTCAGGAGTTACAGAATGGGGAATCTATGTTGAAATTATATCAAACAAATGCGAGGGCATGGTCCGTTTACAGGATTTGAACGATGATCGCTACGAATTTGACAGAGAGGAATATGCCGTCATTGGCCAACGCACGAAAAATGTGTACCAACTTGGTGATGAAGTTTATGTAAAAGTGAAGAATGCAGATTTAGTGAAAAAGCATTTGGATTTTACGATGTTAGGCCACCGAAAGGATTATAAAAATTAAAATTTTACCATTGTGGGTAAAAGTAATTTGTATTTTTACCCTACTATGTTTGACGGTTTACTCTACGCAGCATTTTACGGTTTTCTATTGGCCTTTGCCGTGGGTCCCGTCTTTTTCACATTGATCGAGACCGCCATTACCAAAGGCATAAGAGCGGCTATATTCTTCGATCTCGGCGCGCTGTTCGCCGATGTAATTTTTATACTGATTGCTTTTTTCAGCACCAACAGAATTTTAGAAAAGGTAAAACACGATCCGGGTCTGCTCATTTTTGGAGGTGCCATTCTCATCGCTTACGGTATCATTTCATACATACGCACCAACAAATCAATTTTTAAAATTGTAAGGGAGCATTACGCCGTAAAAGTGAAAAAGAACCTCGGCGGATTATTTCTGAAAGGTTTCCTTTTAAATTTTGTAAACTTCGGCGTTTTGGCTGGCTGGATTGGCACTTTGATTATGGCAAACGCGCTCACTACTTCAGATAACGGTGTTTTTCTTTTTATTTCCACCGTATTGGCAACTTTTTTTCTTACCGATCTTTTAAAAATGCTCTTGGCGAAAAAACTTAAAAACAAAATGACCCCACGATTTATTTTCAGGACCAAGAAGTGGGTAAGCATTTTAATATTGGCCTTTGGTGTTTTATTGCTGATCCAAGGTATTTTTCCAAAGGGTGTGGAAGCAGGGCTGGAGAAAATTCCCGGGCAAAAACATCCGGTAGAAAGGCCGATTCCGCCGGTTGAGGAACCTTTATAAAAGTACTGTAAAATTTGGAAGCCTTTGAATCACTATTTAATATGAAAGCTTCGGAAGAACCGTTTTGAATTTTTTTAAAAATAAAAAACCCTCAACATAAAGTTGAAGGTTTTAAGAGGCATCGAGCGGATTCGAACCGCTGTAGCAGCTTTTGCAGAGCTGAGCCTAGCCACTCGGCCACGATGCCCTATTAGGCTTGCAAATGTAAAAAAATTAAACTTAAAAATCCTATTTAAAAAGCAAATTACCTTTTCCTTTTCATCGTCACGCTCACTTCTGCCACATCGCCCCCAATGGGTGGATTCCTTTTGGCTACGGTAACTTTCACTTCGTTCACCATTTCAACTTTTAATAAAATGGAGTCGATAATGCGCTTTGCCACGTGTTCCAAAAGCTTGGCTCGCACCGCCATTTCTTCCCTCACAATTTTTTGAAGCATCACGTAATCCACGGTATCGGCAAGTTCGTCGGTTTCGGAGGCGTTCTTTAAATCTGCCTTTACCGAAAGGTTTACCAAATAATCGGAGCCTATCTGTCCTTCTTCAATTAAACAGCCGTGATAGGCGTAAATCTTTATATTTTTTAAGCGGATGGTTCCCATAAGAATAATTTTGACAAAGATAATAAGAGAATGTTGGGTTGGGCTCAGTGGAAACCTGTTTCTTTTTCAGTTAATTGGTTACCTTTGCACTTCATAAAAAATATGTATATGGGTAACGAAGCCGCGCCGCTGAATTTTATAGAACACATTATTGAAGAAGACCTTACCAAGGGCTATACAAAGGAACAATTGTGTTTCCGTTTTCCGCCGGAACCCAATGGCTATCTTCACATTGGCCACGCCTCTTCAATCTGTTTGAATTTCGGTTTGGGCGAGCGTTACAACGCCCCGGTAAATCTTCGTTTTGATGATACCAACCCTGCAAAGGAAGAACAGGAATTTGTGGACGCCATAAAGCGCGACATTTCCTGGTTGGGCTATGAATGGGCTACCGAATGCTATGCCTCTGATTATTTTCAGCAATTGTATGATTGGGCGGTTCAACTGGTAAAGGATGGAAAAGCGTATGTAGATTCCCAAACTTCGGAAGCTATTGCGGAACAAAAGGGAACGCCGAATACGCCCGGAAAGCCAAGCCCGTTCAGAAACCGTTCCGTTGAAGAGAATTTGGATTTGTTCGAAAAAATGAAAAACGGTGAAACCAAGGAAGGCGAGCACGTGCTCCGTGCCAAAATAAATATGGAATCGCCGAACATGTTGATGCGCGACCCGGTGATGTACCGAACCATCAACAAGCACCACCACCGCACGGGAACCGATTGGAAAATCTTCCCCATGTACGATTGGACCCACGGCGAAAGCGATTATATTGAGCAAGTATCTCATTCTTTCTGTACGCTTGAATTTCTGCCGCACAGAGAGCTTTACGATTGGTTTTTGGACCAAGTAGTCGATCCCAAGAAATTGCGCCCAAAACAGCGCGAATTTGCCCGTAGAAATTTAAGTCACACGGTTGTCAGCAAACGAAAACTTGCGCAGTTGGTAAGCAGTGGCGTTGTTACAGGATGGGACGACCCGCGAATGCCCACCATTTCCGGGCTGCGCCGAAGAGGTTATACGCCGGATTCCATTAAAAATTTTGCCGACAGTATTGGCGTTGGAAAACGTGAAAATTTGATAGATGTGTCGCATTTAGAATTCAACGTTCGTGAAGATCTCAACAAAAAAGCGCCGCGCATCATGGTGGTTTTGGATCCCGTGAAGTTGATAATAGACAATTATCCCGAAGGAAAAACAGAATGGCTTGAAGCCGAAAACAATCCAGAGGATGAAACTGCCGGAAGTCGCCAAGTACCCTTTGCAAAAGAACTTTTAATTGAAAGGGATGATTTTCTTGAGGAAGCAAACCGTAAGTTTTTTAGATTGACTCTTGGAAAAGAGGTGCGTTTAAAGAATGCCTATATCATTAAGGGCGAAAGTGTAGTAAAAGATTCCGAAGGAAACATTATCCAAATACACTGCACCTACGATCCCGAAAGTAAGAGTGGCAGCGGTTCCGAAGCATCCTTACGAAAAGTAAAGGGTACGCTCCATTGGGTTTCTGCTGAACACGCCTTGCCAGTTGAAGTGCGTTTGTACGATCGCCTTTTCACCGAAGCCTCGCCCGATACCCACAAAGAGAAAGATTTTATGGAATTCATAAATCCAGACTCTTTGCAGGTAATAACCGGGTATGCAGAGCCAAGTGTGAAAGACTCCAACCCCGAAGATAAATTCCAGTTTCAGCGTTTGGGATATTTTGTGGTTGATAGGGATTCGACTTCTGAAAAATTGGTTTTCAACCGTACCGTTCCCTTGCGTGACTCTTGGGCCAAATTGGCGGAATAATTAACATAAATAGCCAGAAATATTTGTTTTTTTAAGAGAAATTGGCAATAATTTCTTCTTTTTATGACAAATTTATGGATTGAAAATTAACTATTAACCGGTTGTTAACAGCAAACCAAAGAGCCGTTGTCTATCTTTGAAATTATTAACTAATAAAACAAAAAACAATGGCATCAAATACAGGTCAAACCCTTATCGCATTATTAACCGGAGCCGCAATTGGAGCGGGATTGGGAATACTTTATGCACCGGACAAAGGTTCAAAAACAAGAGATAAACTTAGCAAAGAAGCTAAGAAAGCCCAAAAAAAATTGAACAAGCAAATTAAAGAAACTAGCCACACATTAAGCGAAAAAGCACAGCAAGCTAAGTATAGCTTTGAGCAAAAACTGAATGAAACTTTATCCTCAGCAAGCTATAAAGCTGACGATATTTTGTTGGCAATGGAAGACAAATTGGAAGCTTTAAGAAAACAAAACGCAAAACTTCAAATTGATTCCAAAGTGGACAAAGCAAAAGCAACTGCCAAAAAAGTAACTGCATAATATGGCATTTAAAGGCCTAACGGACAGCCTGCACAAGGTTACGGACAGAATAGAAGATTATAGTTTGAGCATGGCGGAGTACTACAAACTCCGCCTGTTTAAATCTGTAATGAAAGGGAGTATTTCCCTTGTAAACCTTTTGGTTTATGGAAGTCTGTTTCTCTTTGTACTTCTTTTTCTGTCGCTTGGCGCAGCATTTTGGCTGGCCTCTTTTTTTGAAAACGTTTACGCTGGCTTTTTGTTGATTGGCGCTTTTTATGGAATTATTTTAATCTTCATGTTTATCTTCGGAAGAAAAATTATAGAGCGGAAAATGCTCCACAAATTCTCCGGCGTATTATATGATGACGATGATTTGGATCCCAAAACGTTAGTGGAGGAGGAGATAGGAGAGTACGAACAAACCATTAAGGAGGAGGCTTTACAGAAAGCAGATATTTCAAAATAACATTTATGAAGCGATATACTACTTTTGAAGAAATAGACCGCGATTTGAAATACCTTCGGCTTAAATCGCAGATTGACCTGGAAGAAGTAAAACTGGGCATTCACCAAAGCAAGGAAACCATTAGTGAAACTTTTTCCCCAATAAATTTGATTGCAAGCACGGTAGCTTCTATTGTAAAAAAAGCTTTCGTTTTAAAGGTAGTGGACAAACTTATTGGCATAAAACCAGTGAAGAAAAAAGAATACGAAGATGATGAGCATTTATAAATCTTGCTTAAACTTCGATTGATTGGAAAACAAAGCCCCCCTAAATTTTAGGAGGGCTTCGTTTTTATGGGTGCTTAGTTGCTAATAATTCAAATCTTCTCCTTCCTCCGGTCTTGGCGGTGCTTGGCGTTTTGGTCGTTTTTTAGGCACAATTCCTTTTTCAATGTTTTGTTTTTTCATCTCTTCCCCAATTTGGTTGCTCGCCACGAAGGAGGCAATCATATTGTTTAGCATGTCGCTACCGGCCTGTGGCGAATTCGGTAAAAGAATAAGGTTCGTATTCGTTGCCTCACCAATGGATTGCAGCGTATCGTAATGTTGCGTAACCACAATCAATGCCGATGCTTCTTGACTATTGATGCCCACGTTGTTCAGCACATCCACACTTTCTTCCAAACCGCGTGCAATTTCACGGCGCTGGTCGGCAATACCCTGCCCCTGTAAACGCTTGCTCTCTGCCTCTGCACGGGCTTTTGCCACAATTTTTATACGCTCGGCTTCGGCTTCAAACTCAGCGGCTACTTTTTCACGCTCGGCTGCGTTTATACGGTTCATTGCTGCTTTTACCTGTATGTCCGGGTCAATATCTGTAACCAGCGTTTTGATGATATCGTAACCATAGGTGCTCATCGCTTCGTTCAATTCAGCTTTTACGGCTATTGCCACGTCGTCTTTTCTTTCAAAAACATCATCGAGTTTCATTTTTGGGACTTCGGCGCGAACTACGTCAAAAACGTAGGAAGTGATTTGGTCGTGTGGGTTTTGAAGCTTATAAAAAGCGTCATAAACCTTCTGCTGTAGTACCTGAAACTGTACCGAAATTTTCAACCGGACAAAAACATCGTCCTTCGTTTTGGTTTCAACAATTACATCCAACTGTTGGATTTTCAAATTGATACGTCCCGCAATCCGATCGATCAACGGAATTTTTAACTGCAATCCCGAATGTCTTATACTTTGGAACTTTCCGAAGCGTTCTACTATTGCGGCAGTTTGCTGTTTTACGGTAAAAAATCCTGCCAATAGAATAAAAAAGCCAACAATCAGCAGCGGTACAAAAATAAACCCTCCCATAATTTTTAATTATTAATGATTAAACGTTGTGGAAGATACAAAAAATAAAACCTATTTTCACGCCCTCAAAATATCCCCGACTATGAATTTTAAACAACTAATTTTTATTTTCTTTTGTCTTTTCTTTTTTCAGAAAGCCTTTGCCCAGCGCAACTATGAAGGCTATAATTTTCTGGGAATTCACGGCGGAATATCTTTCTTCGACATTCAGACAGATGATTTGGTAACCCAGCAGAAAGAGGGTTTCATAGCGGGTTTTACTACTCGTGGCGGTTTTAGAAATGATTTTGATTTAATATATGGAATTAGTTTCCAAAGCGAGTCCGTTGGGGTGGAAGGAAGTAGCCCCTTGGGAACGGATACCCAAAATATTGGGTACACCATTCAGGGAGCGCAAATCAATTTCATGGGAAGTTATAACATTGTCATGAAGCATTTGAGCGTTGAATTTGGCCCAGTTTTCAGCATAAATGGAAAAATGAAACTTGACAGGGGCGAATATGAAAATTATGTTTTAACAGGCTATAATACACTTACGGCAAAGGATATTCAGGATATTTCCAGGTTCAACGTCCGGCTTGCCGCGGGTCTTACCACCGGTTTGGAGCATTTCAGAATAGGCGCACAATATCAATACGGCCTTACAAACATGTTGGGCGAATTAAATGGAAATGATCTGGAAAACGATAACTTTAAAGGCAATAGCTCCACCATTATTGTGTCAGGCGTGATTTACTTTTAGCCAATAAAATCAATCGCTTTTTCAATTCGGGAAACGCTTTCCTCTTTTCCTAAAATTGAAAGAATATCAAACACTTCGGGACCTTTCATTTCTCCTACGAGCGCCAATCGGAGCGGCATCATCACTTTTCCGAAGCCTATGTTTTCTGAAGTAATCCAACCTTTCACTTGTTCCGAAAGGTTTCCTGCGGAAAATTCTTCGGAAGATTTTAAAATAGAAACCACTTTCTGAAGTAATTCCGGTGTTTCAGTTTTGAAGGCTTTTTCAGCGGCTTTTGCATCATAATTTTTTGGGGCTTCAAAAAAGAAACTTCCCTGTTCCCAAAGGTCGCTCACGAAGGTGGCGCGTTCTTTTAAAATGGAAACGATTTTTATTATTGTTTCTATTGGTGGTTGAGACAGGGCATTGCCCTGTCTCTCCACCGATAATTTTTTTAAATATCTTTCAAATTCGCTTGCCAATACTGCGTCATCAATCTTTTGGAAATATTGGTGCTGAAACCATTTGGTTTTGTCGGGGTCGAATTTTGCCCCTGCCTTGTTGACTCTTTCCAACTCAAAAGCATCAACCAATTCCTCCAGGCTGAAAATTTCCTGCTCCGTTCCGGGGTTCCAGCCTAAAAAAGCGAGCATATTTAAAACAGCCTCGGGCAAATAGCCGTCTTCGCGATAACCTGAAAACACATCTCCTTCCGCGGTTTTCCATTCCAAAGGAAATACCGGGAAACCCATTTTATCACCATCGCGTTTGCTGAGTTTTCCATTGCCAGTTGGTTTCAAAATCAACGGTAAATGCGCAAATTGTGGCGCCTCCCAGCCAAAAGCGCGATACAACAAAACGTGAAGCGCTAAAGATGGCAACCATTCTTCACCACGGATCACGTGGGTAATTTTCATTAAATGGTCGTCCACAATATTTGCCAAATGGTAGGTTGGCATTTCATCGCTTTTGAAGAGAACCTTATCGTCGAGAATGCTTGTTTCCACCTGCATCTCGCCGCGGATTATATCGTTTAAATGAAGCGTTTCATCTTCGGGCGATTTAAAACGGATTACGTATTCTTCGCCATTTGCTATTTTCTGCTGGGTTTCTTCCGAAGAAAAAACCAACGAATTTTTCAGTTTTAAACGGTTGTGCCAATTGTAAATAAAGGTTTTTCCTTTTGCCTCGTGGTCTTTTCGGTGCGCGTCAAGTTCTTCGGAAGTATCAAACGCGTAATACGCATTTCCCGAATCTATCAACGCATCGGCGTATTGTCTATATAGGTCTTTACGCTCGCTTTGGCGGTATGGGCCGCAGTCTTTTTCTTTGCCCGGACCCTCGTCGTAGGGTATATTCAGCCAATTCAAAGCTTCAATAATATATGCCTCGGCGCCTTCCACATATCGGTTTTGGTCGGTATCCTCTATTCGCAGTAGAAAATCGCCGCCGTGTTTTTTTGCGAATAGATAATTGAACAAAGCAGTGCGAACACCGCCGATATGTAGTGGTCCAGTTGGACTTGGGGCAAAACGAACCCGAACTTTTTGAGACATAATCTGCATTCTTTTTATGAATTGGCAAAGGTACAATTTAGAAGCCGCATTCTAAAGTTATTGCACAGGGTGGTTTTTTCCTTTTTTGGAGCAATCTTTGTGGCGTGGTTAGCACAAAATATTATTGTATTTTAGAAGTTTTGAATACACGGGAAAAAAATTATGAGCACTTTTAACATCATCCAGCAAAAACTGGAGGAATTTATCAAGAAATACTACACCAATGAGCTTATAAAAGGAGCTATCCTTTTCTTCGCCATTGGGCTGCTGTATTTGTTGATAACGCTGCTCGTTGAATATTTCCTTTGGCTCAATCCGTTGGGAAGGCGAGTGCTGTTTTGGGCGTTTGTAATCGTGGAACTGGGCTTGTTTGTTCGGTTTATCGCTTTTCCGCTTGCCAAACTTTTCAAACTTCAAAAGGGAATTAATTATGAAGAAGCTTCAAAAATCATTGGCAACCATTTTCCGCAGGTAAACGATAAATTGCTCAACGTAATCCAGCTAAACCAAAACCGGCGCGAGAGCGAATTGCTGGCAGCAAGCATTGACCAAAAAGCTACCGAACTGCAGCCAGTACCTTTCAAAAGTGCCGTAAATTTTAAAAAGAACGCAAAATATTTAAAATACGCGGCCATTCCGGTATTGATATTTTTATTGTTTAGCGCTTTGGGCGGAATGGATATTTTTTCGAGCAGCTATAAACGTGTGGTACATTACGACACTGCCTTTGAGCCGCCCGCACCCTTCACTTTTATTGTGATGAACGACGATTTGAATGCAGTAGAAAACAAACCCTTCAATTTAAAAATTAGAACCGAAGGCACTGCGATTCCCGAAAATGCAAGCATCAATTACAACGCTGAAACCTATTATATGCAGCAGACCGCGCCAGGTTTGTTTGAATATACGTTTCAACAACCTATGGAATCTATCGATTTCAGCTTAAAGGCAAATAAAGTGACTTCCCGGGAATATACCTTGGATGTTGTAAAAACCCCTTCATTGCTCAATTTTGAAATGATTTTGGATTATCCTTCCTATACGGGGAAAAGAGATGAAACCCTTAAAAGTACCGGAAATGCTACCATTCCCGAAGGAACGCGGGTAAAATGGAATGTCGCTACTAAAAATACAGAGGCAGTTACTCTAAAAACCACCGATACTTCCTTTTCATTCGATGCAAAAGGTGAAAACTTTAATTTTGAAAAAGGAATTTATGACAAACTTGATTACGCCATTACCACTTCTAACGAAAAACTGAAGGATTATGAAAACCTTGCCTTCACGCTGAATGTAGTAAAGGATCAATTCCCCGAAATTGAGGTGCAATCAAAGCAGGACAGTACAAATACGCAACGGATTTTCTTTTTGGGCCAGATTTCGGACGATTACGGGCTTACAAAACTTCGGCTGGTCTATTTTCCCGAAGGCGATGAAAAGCAGGCTAAAACACAGGCTTTACCATTGAATAAGACCAATTTTGATCAATTCACTTATACTTTTCCCGGGAACCTTCCATTGGATGAAGGCGTAGCTTATGAATATTATTTTGAGGTTTTTGATAACGATACCATTCACAATTATAAATCCTCGAAGTCTGGAATTTATTCTTTCAGAAAATTAACGAAGAATGAATTAGAGGAAGAACAGCTTCAAAATCAGCAGGAAGCGATTAAAGGGTTGGATAAATCGTTGGAAGAATTAAAAGACCGAAAGCAAACTTTGGAAGAACTTTCGCGAACCCAAAAAGAAAAGAACGAACTTAATTACAACGACAAAAAGAAGCTCGAAAACTTCATCCAGCGCCAGCAAAAGCAGGAGGAAATGATGAAGAATTTTTCAAAGGAAATGAAAGAGGAACTCGAAAATTTCCAACCGGAAAACAAGGAGAAAGATCCTTTCAAGGAAGATCTTCAAAAAAGATTGGAAGAAAATGAGGAACAACTTAAGAAGAATGAAAAATTGTTGGATGAACTTGAGAAGTTGCAGGACAAAATTCAAAAGGAGGAATTGACCGAGAAGCTTGAAAAGCTTTCAAAACAGAACAAGAACCAAGAGAAAAATCTTGAGCAATTGCTAGAGTTGACCAAAAGATATTACGTTGAAAAGAAAGCCGAAAAACTTGCCGAGGAACTTTATGATCTTGGCGAAGAGCAAGAAAAGTTAGCTGATAAACCTGATGATGAAAACACAAAGGAGGCCCAAGAGGAGCTAAACGAAAAGTTTGAAGAATATAAAAAGCAGATGGGAGAGCTTCAGAAGGAGAACCAAGGTTTAAAGAAGCCCTTGGACATTCCCGAAGATAAACCGGCCGAGCAACAGATTGATGAGGAACAGCAAAAAGCTACCGATAAACTTGGGGAACAAAAGCCGAACGAGGCTGGTAAAAACCAAAAGAAAGCTGGACAGAAAATGAAACAGATGAGCAAAGGTATGCAAATGCAGATGCAGGCTGGACAAATGGAAACCATAGAGGAAGATGTAAAAATGCTACGTCAGATTGTGGATAATTTGGTTGTTTTTTCTTTTCAACAAGAGGATTTGATGGAAGCTTTCAAAAAAATTGAATACGGCAATCCTATATTCGGAAAGAAATTGAATATTCAAAACGACCTTAAAATAAATTTTGAACATATAGACGACAGTATATTTGCGCTATCGCTTCGTCAACCAATGATCGGGTCCCAAATAAATACCTCTCTTACTGAAATCCAATATAATATTGACAAATCATTGGAGCGATTGGCGCAAAATGAAACAAGACAAGGCATTGGAAATCAACAATATACAATTACAGGGGCAAATGATTTGGCGGTCATACTAAGTGATATTTTGAGCAACATGCAAATGCAGATGCAGATGTCCATGGGTTCTGGTTCTGGTAAGGGAAATCCAATGCCGGGTTCCGGATTTCAATTGCCTGATATTATTCAAAAACAGGAAGGCCTTGGCGAAAAGATGAAAGAAGGAATGGAGAAAGGAAAAAACGGAAAAAAAGGTAAAGAAAAAGGCGAGGGTGAAGGTGATGGAAGCGGTGATGGAAATGGCCAAAATGGTGAGAATGGCAGGGACGGACAGAAAGGAAATGAAAAAGGCGGGGAAAAGGATGGCCAGGGAAACAGCGAGGACATAAATGGCGAGCTATTCGAGATATACAAACAACAACAAGAGCTGCGAAATCAACTTCAGGATAGGTTGAGCAAGGAGGGTTTAAATGGAAATGGCGGAGAGATATTAAAGAAAATGGAAGGCATAGAGCAGCAGTTGCTGGACAAGGGGTTTAATCAAAATACGCTTCAGCAAATGCTCAATCTTAAATATGAATTGTTGAAACTTGACAAAGCCGATCTTGAGCAAGGAGAAGAAAGCCGAAGGGAGTCCCGAACGAATAGAAGGGATTTTCAGAACAATACACAACTTTCTCCCGAAGACATAAAAAAATACTTCAACACAACTGAAATTTTGAACCGTGAGGCCTTACCTTTGCGCCAAGATTACAAAAACAAGGTTCAGGAATATTTTAAGGAAGGTAATGATTGAGTTTAATTTTGAAACTGATTTTGAGTTAAAAAGCCGGATGAAAATCCAAAAGTGGATTTCCGAAATCATCATTTCAGAAGGATTTGAAGAGGGTGAAGTACTTTATGTTTTTTGTGATGACGAATATCTGCATAAACTGAACGTAACGTTTTTGGGCCACGATACATTAACTGATATTATCAGTTTTGACTATAAGGCCGGAAAGCAAATTAATGGCGAAATTTACATTTCCGTTGAACGTGTTGCCGAAAATTCGAAAGATTTCAAAACAAATGTCGAAGATGAATTGCATCGGGTTATGATTCATGGCATACTTCATTTTTGTGGCTATAAAGATAAGACTGTTTTAGAGGAAGATGCTATGCGTTCAAAGGAGGATGAGGCTCTTAAAAAGCTTGCCACACTTTAAAACTATAATTTCAGCTACTTAATTACCTTAAAGTTAGATATTTATTGTAATTTCGCGTCCCTAAAAAAATTTGATAAAAACAAATGTTCCACGTGGAACAATTAAAATGATTTTATGTTTCCAAAAGAGTATGATGTAATTGTGGTTGGCGCTGGTCATGCAGGTTCAGAAGCTGCAGCTGCTGCGGCAAATTTGGGCTCGAAAACCCTATTGGTTACTATGAATTTGCAAACAATTGCACAAATGAGCTGCAATCCTGCTATGGGTGGCATCGCCAAAGGACAAATTGTGCGGGAGATCGACGCGATGGGCGGTTATAGTGGTATCGTTTCTGACAAGTCGGCCATTCAGTTCAAGATGCTCAACAAATCAAAGGGGCCGGCAATGTGGAGTCCAAGGGTCCAAAGCGACCGTATGCGTTTTGCCGAAACTTGGAGGCTGATGCTTGAACAAACCCCAAGCCTTGATTTTTATCAGGAAATGATTTCTGGAATTATAGTGGAAAATGGTAAGATTAACGGTGTAAGAACTTCCCTTGGTCTGGAGATTAAAGGAAAAAGCGTTGTACTTACAAATGGCACTTTTTTAAATGGGTTGATCCATATTGGGGATAAACAATTTGGAGGAGGACGTGCTGGTGAAAAGGCTTCAACAGGAATTACCCAGGATTTAATTGATTTGGGATTTGAAGCAGGAAGAATGAAAACAGGAACTCCTCCAAGAGTTGACGGACGTTCCTTGGATTTTTCTAAAATGATAGAACAGCCGGGGGATGAAGCGCCGGAGAAATTCTCCTTTTCGGATGAAACCAAGCCCTTAATGCAACAACGGTCCTGTCATATGAGCCACACGAGCCTTACAGTTCACGATATTTTACGCGAAGGTTTTGACAGATCGCCAATGTTCAACGGTGCAATCAAGAGTATTGGCCCACGATATTGCCCCTCCATTGAAGATAAAATAAATCGTTTTGCGGATAAGGACAGGCACCAACTTTTTGTAGAGCCAGAAGGATGGGACACGGTAGAATATTATATTAATGGATTTTCAACCTCCTTGCCGGAGGATATTCAGTTTAAAGCCTTGCGTCAAGTTGCCGGTTTTGAAAACGTGAAGTTTTTTCGCCCCGGTTACGCTATTGAGTACGATTATTTTCCGCCAACGCAATTGAAACACACTTTGGAAACAAAAGTGGTCTCAGGCTTGTATTTTGCCGGACAGATCAATGGTACCACAGGCTATGAAGAAGCAGCTTCCCAAGGTTTGATGGCAGGAATAAATGCACATTTAAAAGTTCGTGAAAAGGAACCTTTTATACTTCAAAGGAATGAGGCTTATATAGGCGTGTTGATTGATGACCTTATTACCAAGGGAACGGAAGAACCCTACCGAATGTTTACTTCGCGTGCGGAATACAGAACTTTATTGCGACAAGATAATGCCGATTTTAGGTTAACGCCGAAGGCATTTGAAATTGGATTGGCAAGTGAACAGCGTATGCGTAAAATGGAAAAGAAGAAAGAAAAGGCAAGTGCTTTTGTTCAATTTTTTAAAGAAACCAGTGCAGCTCCGGAAGAAATCAACCCGATATTTCTTGCGCGTGAATCTGCCTTGGTAGATCAAAGTGACAAGATGTTCAAATTCTTTTCTCGGCCTGAAGTAACGATGGAGGATATGAAGAAGATTCCTTCGGTAAAAAAGTATATTGAGGAAAACGGTTTGGACACTGAAATGATTGAACAAGCCGAAATCCAAGTTAAGTATTCAGGGTATATTGATAAGGAAAAGAACAATGCAGACAAATTAAATAGGCTGGAAGGTTTAAAAATCCCCGCTTCCTTTGATTATTCAAAATTAAAGTCGCTTTCCTTTGAGGCCCGTGAAAAACTCACAAAAATTAAACCCGCAACCGTTTCGCAGGCATCAAGAATAAGTGGTGTCTCACCAAATGATGTTTCGGTTCTTTTGGTGTATATGGGGCGTTAGGGCCATTGTTTCACGTGGAACACTTTCCTTCTGATCCCGGAGCTTCATTAAATCTATTTAATAAATTAAACCTTTCTGCTTGCAAAATCACGAAAAGAAATATTTATCGGTTAAGGATTACTTGGTTTCCGGAGAAACGTTTGAGTTGGTACACGATACCGATTTGGATTTTCTGAAAACCTTTCCGCAGCCTAAGGCTGAAGAACTGCCTAAATATTACGAGAGCCAGGAATACATTTCGCATACTGATGAAAAGCGCGGTTTGTTTTTGAGCCTTTACCAATTGGTTAAAAAATGGTCCCTTCAAAAAAAGGCTAAATTGATTTTACAACAGCATGGGGAAGTTGGTTCTTTGTTGGATGTCGGTGCCGGTACTGGAGATTTTTTAAAAGTTGCAAAAGAAAAAGGTTGGCAGGTTCACGGAATGGAGCCAAACAAAAATGCCGCGAAATTAGCTTTGGAAAAAGGCATTGACTTGAAAGCTTCCTTAAATGATTTTGAAGGAAAGCAATTTGACGTGGTTACACTTTGGCATGTTTTGGAACACATTCCAAACTTGGAAGAAACGATTTCAAAATTGGCAGCTTTAGTGAAACCATATGGTACCTTAATTATCGCAGTTCCAAATTTCAAAAGTTTCGACGCGAAGCATTACGGAAAATTTTGGGCTGCTTTTGATGTGCCGCGCCATCTTTGGCATTTTTCAAAAGATGCTATCAAAAGGCTTTTTGCTGGAAATTTTGAACTTGAAAAAGTTGATCCAATGCTATTTGATTCTTTCTATGTGAGTTTACTTTCCGAAAAATATAAAACAGGAAACAAATTTTCGCTAAAAGCAATTTGGATAGGTTTTAAATCAAATTTAAGAGCTAAGCATACGAAAGAATATTCTTCCCATAGTTATTGTTTCAGAAAAGTGAAATAAGCTATTTTTAGCGCTTTTAAGGCAGTTAGTAGTGAAAATGGAACTTTCCCTTGGCTTTTCCAAAAGTCTTTGACAAATCAAAGTTAAAAAGCAGGGTTAAAATAGACGCAGTCTATTTTATTTAAAACAATATAAAAATTGATTATACCAATTCTGGTTTGTGAATTAGGCGGGTTAATTTTATAGAAAGATCCGTAAAAATTATTTTGGCATTCCCGTTTCGTTCAATGTGATAAGACGCATCCTCCAAAGCCGAGTTGATTTCAAAAATATTATTTTGATGCACAAAGGGCGCAAATTTTTGCAATGAAAAAGTTTTGTCCTTCGTTTCAAAAAACAAAAGTGCATCCGTTTCGTAATTTTTTAAAAGCGCTTGCCTAAACACCTCGATACAATACGATAAAAATTTCTTTTGCGTTTCGCGTCCTTGTCCGGCAAGTGCATCGCTCCAATCCAGTAGATTATTGATTGCTGTTTTGTTGCCTTTTGCCCGAAAAGCGGTGCGTACCCAACTGATAAACCATTTCTCAAAAACTTCATCCTCTCCAGTTTCTTCCAGTAATTGCAGGGCTTTGTTATAATCGCCCTGCGATCTTCGGGCCGTTTGGAGCGCCAATGGTTCTTTTATTTGCCGGGTTTTAATCAAACTTTCTGCAATATCGGCTTCAGAAAGTAGCGGAAAAGTTAGTTTTTGGCAACGGGAACGAATGGTTGTGATTATTTGCTGCTCTTTTTCGGTCAACAAAAGCAGCACGGTTTTTTCAGTGGGTTCCTCAACCAATTTAAGGATTTTGTTGGCGCACTCGCCGTTCATATTGTCCGCCATCCAAATAATCATCACTTTGTAGCCGCCCTCATAAGCTTTCAGCGATAATTTTTTCGAAATATTCTCAGCCTCAAATTTGCTTATGTTTCCTTGCTTTTTTTCGATGCCGATGCTCTGCAACCATTCAAAAAGAGAGGCATACGGATTGTTCAGGACAAAACTGCGCCATCCTTCGGCATAATTATCCGAAATGGCATTCTTTTTTACATCATCACTTGTGTTTACCGGATAGACGAAGTGCAGATCTGGATGGGCTAATTTGGCGACCTTGCTTTTGCAAGCCAAATATTCAGGACTTTCTTTTTTGTATTGGCTGCACAAAATTTCGGAAGCATAGGCGATTGCCATTGGCAACAAACCGCTGCCGTTAACCCCAGAAAATAGCTGTGCGTGCGGGATACGGCCATTTTCAATGGTTTTTGAAAGGTGCGCCTTTAAGTGTTTTTGCCCTATTACTTGTGAAAAATCCATCCGCAAATCTAAACAATTTTACGGGTTTTTTCGCGGGCGAAATCTTTTGGGGGTTTATTGGCCTGTCTTGAAAATACGATTTAATGTCTCCAAAACACGGGGCCGAATAAACATCAAAAGAAGTATATTTGCACGATAAAATTTTGAAGATGAAAACAGTAAACAATATAGATTTTAAAGGAAAAAAAGCATTGATCCGCGTAGATTTTAACGTGCCGTTGGATGACGATTTCAAAGTAACTGACGATACCCGCATTTGTGCTGCCAAACCCACTATTTTGAAAATTTTGGAAGACGGCGGCAGCTGTATTTTGATGTCGCACTTGGGAAGACCAAAAAACAGAGAAGCGGAATTTTCATTGAAGCACATCGTAAAACCGTTGTCCGATATTCTCGGGATACAAGTGAAGTTTGTTGACGACTGTATTGGCCCAAAAGTTACTGAAGCTGTGGAAAGTTTAAAATCCGGTGAAATTCTTTTACTGGAAAATCTTCGTTATTATGAAGAAGAGACTAAAGGCGACCGCCATTTTGCCGAAAAATTGTCAAAACTTGGCGATATTTATGTGAATGACGCCTTCGGAACGGCCCATCGCGCGCACGCTTCAACCGCGATTATTGCAGATTTTTTTCTGGAAAACAAATGCTTTGGCTTGCTACTTGCCTCAGAGGTTGAAAGCGTGAAAAAAGTATTGGAAACCAGCGAAAAGCCCGTTACCGCAATTATTGGCGGGGCGAAGGTTTCCTCAAAAATTACCATTATTGAAAATATACTCGATAAAATTGACCATTTGATTATTGGCGGCGGAATGGCTTTCACCTTTATAAAAGCGCAAGGCGGGAAGATAGGAAATTCGCTGGTTGAGGAAGACAAGCAAGGGCTTGCCCTTGAAATTTTGGAGGAAGCAAGAAAGAAAAACGTTGCCGTCCACTTACCCGTTGATGCTGTAATAGCCGATGCTTTTTCCGAGACGGCCAATACTCAAATTGAAACCATCAACAATATTCCAGACGGTTGGATGGGGTTAGATGTGGGTCCAAAAACCAACGAAATTTTTGCAGGAGTATTGACCGGGTCCAAAACCATTTTGTGGAACGGACCCGTAGGCGTTTTTGAAATGGAGAAGTTTGCCGAGGGAACAAAAGCTTTGGGGCAAAATATAGCTAAAGCCACCCAGAATGGCGCTTTTTCATTGGTGGGCGGCGGCGATTCCGTTGCTGCGGTACATAAATTTAATCTTACAGATAAGGTAAGTTATGTGTCCACAGGCGGAGGCGCAATGCTCGAAATGCTTGAAGGCAAAACCCTGCCTGGAATAGCAGCATTGTTGTAGAAACGTTAAATATCTGTATATTAGTCTTTTGGATTGAAAATTTGCATAATTTTGCAAAATCATTATTTTTGATAAAATTTTTTATTTGAAAAGGCGTTACAATTCCTAAGCAATTGCCCCTGTTTCCTAATAAAAAAGTATTAATCAGGCGAATTTGCCTTAATCCCCAAACGCAATAAATAAGCTGATGAAACTGAACAAAATCCTCCCCCTTATGCTGTTGCTGGCCTGCAGTATGAGTTTTGCCCAACAGGGTAAAAAGAATGTCAAAAAACTGAACACTAAAAAAGTTCAAGTGGTTGACTCAATAAAAGTTTCTAAAATTGCTGAAGAATTGCCTTCTACTGTGGTCGCTACAGGCATTAAAGACACGGTTATATTCGATTTGAAGGACATGGCCCTGGCCAGAAAAAAGGACAGTCTTTGGCTGAAAGAACTCTATAAGTCCGATCTTTTTGAAGATGTATATAACAGCGTTACAAATCAAGAATATGGAATGGTTGACTATGATGAACTTCCTACCGAAGTTTTGAAACAACGCCTCAAAGAGCTCGATGCCCGCACTCCCTTTAAAGTTGAATACAATCCTTCTTTGGAAAGTGTGATCAAACAATACCTTAAAAACCGAAGAGGAACCCTAGAGCGTTTGATGGGCTTGAGCGAATATTACTTCCCAATGTTTGAGCAGGAGCTCGACAAAAACAATCTTCCACTGGAGTTAAAATATTTGGCCGTAATAGAATCGGCGCTAAATCCACGCGCACAATCAAGAGTTGGCGCTACGGGTCTATGGCAATTTATGTACCCTACGGGCAAAATGTTTGGTTTGGATGTAAGCTCCTATGTTGATGAACGTTCAGACCCAATTATGGCCACGGAAGCGGCCTGTAAATATCTGAAAAGTCTTAACAATAGCTTCAATGATTGGGATTTGGCACTTGCAGCCTATAATTCAGGGCCCGGGAACGTTTCAAAAGCTATTCGCCGTTCAGGCGGGAAAACAAATTATTGGAACCTCCGCGAATATCTTCCACGTGAAACCGCTGGCTATGTACCTGCATTTTTGGCAACTATGTACATTTTTGAATATGCAACGGAACATGGTTTTAAAAAGCAAAGCGCAAGAATTCCTTACGTTGCTACGGACACTATTAAAGTGAAACAGCAAATAACGCTGGACCAAGTGGCCAAACTCACCAATCTCGACAGAGAAGAATTGGAGTTTTTGAACCCTTCCTATAAACTGGGAATCATTCCGGTTATTAAAGACGAAAATTATATGTTGCGCCTTCCGCTTACTGCCGTTGGTACTTTTGTGAACAACGAGGAGGCCATTTACTCTTTCGTGCAGGAGGAGCAAGAAGAAGCGGAAAAAACAATGCCCGAATTGTATGAACAACCCGAAAAAATCCGCTACCGTGTAAAGAGAGGCGATTATTTGGGCAGAATTGCGGAAAGATACGGCGTGGGCGTGAGCCAAATAAAAAACTGGAATAGTATGCGAAGCAATACCGTTAAAGTAGGTCAAAACTTAATTATCTACCCCAAAAAGAGCTCACAGGATATTGCGAGCAGCGCACCTTCCCAAAGCAGTAGTTCCTCAGAAAGAACTTACACTGTTCGCAGTGGCGATTCTTTATGGAGCATTTCGCAAAAATTTCCTGGAGTTTCGGTACAGAATATCAAAAAATGGAACGATATTAGTGGCACTAACTTAAAGCCCGGAACTAAACTAAAAATTTATAAAGGATAGTTCCGCAAAAACATCCTTTTAATGAAACCCATTTACGTTGTATTGTTTTCGTTGTTTTTTGCATTTACCTCTTGCAATAACGGCGGAAAAAGAGATAAGACCCTTCTTCCGGATTCCGTAGGAAATATTAACTCCCTTCAGATTGTCATACCCAACGATTTATGGAACGGCATTGTGGGTGAAGCAATTCGAAATAATTTTGCCGCACCTGTAGATGGCCTCCCCCAAGACGAGCCGCTATTTTCCATGAACCAAATGCCGCCGGAAGCTTTTACTGGTTTCGCGCGAAGCAATAGGCTGTTTTTATATGTTGTTCTTAGCGATGAGGACAAAGTTACCATAGCCAAAGACGAATATGCAAAACCACAGACGGGAGCGGTCATAAAGGCTACTTCCGAAGAAAAACTTGTGGAGCTTATCAATAAGAATGCTCCAAAAATAATTGAAGCATTTCACGCTTCCGAAATTAAGGAAAGACAGCGCAGGACCGCTATTTCATTGATGAAAAACGATTCTTTGAAAAAGGTAATGGGCGTGAGTTTGCAAATTCCAAGTGCGTATAGAATAGCTAAAGCCACTGACAGTTTCTTTTGGATGCGAAAGGATTTGAAAGACGGAACCACCAATATTCTGGTGTATGAAGTCCCTCTAACTATGATTAAAGACGACAGTACCGCAGTTGGCGATATTATTAAAATCCGCGATTCCATAGGAAGCAAACTGCTGCCGGTTGAGGATGATGGTCAGTTTATTACTGAAGATGCCTATGCTCCGTATATTTTCAAAACAGAAATAGACGGTAGATTTGCCTACAAAACCAAAGGCACTTGGGAAGTGAAAGACGCCTGGATGGGCGGCCCCTTTATAAACTATGCTATTCGGGACGAAAAAAACAACCGCTATTTAATCCTGGAAGGTTTTACATATGCCCCCAGCGCAGCAAAAAGAGATCTTCAGTTTGAGTTGGAGTCTATATTGAATACGGCCAAGCTGGAATGACCCATAAACAATAACCCTTTTAATTATGTAAGGTTTAAAAACAAAGGCCCCTTTCAATTTTAAAATTGAAAGGGGCCTTTCGTAAATAGCTAAACGAAAACTATTTAGTATCGTCAATTTTTTTATCGGTAGGATCATCTTTGGAAGCATCCTTAAATTCCTTAAGGCCGCTACCCAGACCGCGCATAAGCTCTGGAATTTTCTTTCCGCCAAAAAGCAGTAATACAATTACTACAATCAATACAATCTGCCAAGGGCCAACTACACCTAAGGGAATAAATAATGCGTTCATAATTTCTAAATTTAATTACGCAAAGGTAACAAGAAATGTTTAGATACAACGTTTTGACAGTAACTTTAGCTTGTATGGCTTTAGTTTATTTTATATTTGCAAAAAGGAATTGCGCAATATGACAAACAAGGAAAAAGGCACCAAACGGTTCAAAAGAAAGTTATTGCACAAATACCGATTGGTAGTTCTAAACGAAGAAACCTTCGAAGAGCGTTTTTCGTTTAAGCTCAACAGATTGAACGTATTTGTTTTCAGCACCCTTTTTGCGCTATTTCTTATTTTGGCAACTACCTTTATCATTGCCTTTACACCGCTCCGCGAGTACATTCCCGGGTATTCGTCCACTACCTTAAAAAAGAAAGCCACGCAGTTGGCCTATCAAACCGATTCGTTACAAAAGATGCTCGATATTAATGAGCAGTATCTTATTTCAATTAAAAAAGTGCTTACGGGCGATGTAAAAACAGTAGAATTCAACAAAGATTCTATCATTGAGGTAGCCAAGACCGATCCTTCAGTTTTGATTAGAACCTCCAGAAAAGATTCACTTTTGCGCCAACAAGTGGCAAAGGAAGATAAATACAATCCGCTTATTTCGCCCCAAGTACAGGAATATGCCTTGTTCGCCCCTGTTAAGGGAACCATTTCAGAACCTTATGATTCCAAAACAAAACACTATGCCGTAGATGTGGTAACCGCAAAGGATTCACCGGTAAAAGCTGTTGCGGAAGGCACTGTTATTTTTGCGGAATGGACGGCTGCTACCGGCTATGTTATTATTCTAAAGCACAACAACAGCCTAATTTCGGTCTATAAACACAATGCTATGCTCACCAAGGAACAGGGCGAAATCGTAAAGGCAGGCGAAGTGATCGCAATCGTAGGAAATACAGGCGAATTAACCACGGGCCCGCACCTTCATTTTGAGCTTTGGCGCGATGGATACCCCATCAACCCTACCAGTTTCATCGATTTTGATTGATACCCTATGTCCCTAAAATCCGTTTCAGCTAAAATATTCTCGAAAATTGTCGCGCTCCGAATTCAAAAGTGGGCCAAAAATCCCGTTGAAACCCAGCAAAAGGTTTTTGAAAAATTAATTACAGAAGCAAAGAATACTGCTTTCGGGAAAGACCACGATTTTAAAAACATAACTTCATTTGAAGATTTTGCGGCGAAAGTCCCCATTCGCGATTACGAAGAATTGAAACCTTATGTAGATCGCGTGGTTTCAGGGGAAGAAAACATATTGTGGCCCGGCAAGCCGCTCTATTTTGCCAAAACTTCCGGTACAACCTCGGGCGCAAAATATATTCCGCTTACCAAGGAATCCATGCCCCACCATATAGAGGCTGCGCGCAACGCAATTCTTTGCTACATTAACGAAACCGGAAACGCAGATTTTGTGGACGGCAAAATGATTTTTCTGCAGGGAAGCCCCGAAATGCAGGAAAAGAACGGTATTAAATTAGGTCGGCTGTCCGGAATCGTGGCACATTACGTGCCCGCCTATCTTCAAAAAAACCGTTTACCGAGCTGGGAAACCAACTGCATCGAGGATTGGGAAACCAAAGTGGACGCTATTGTCGAGGAAACCAAAAATGAGGATATGACCGTTATCAGCGGCATACCATCGTGGGTGCAGATGTATTTTGAAAGACTTCAACAAAATACCGGGAAGAAAGTGGGCGACCTTTTCAAAAACTTCAACCTGTTTATTTACGGCGGCGTAAACTATGAGCCCTATCGCGCCAAATTTGAAAATTTAATAGGAAGAAAAGTGGACAGCATCGAGCTGTTTCCGGCCAGCGAAGGCTTTTTCGCCTTTCAGGACAGCCAAAAGGAAAAAGGAATGTTGCTGCTTTTGAATTCGGGAATTTTTTATGAATTTGTGGAAGCAAGTAGTTTTTTTGACGAAAATCCAAAACGATTGACCATTGGTGAAGTGGAAACTGGCGTCAATTACGTGATGATAATTTCAACCAACGCCGGACTTTGGGCCTATAATTTGGGCGATACTGTCCAATTTACTTCAACAAAACCGTATCGCGTAATTGTTTCGGGAAGAATAAAACATTTCATTTCCGCCTTTGGCGAGCACGTGATTGGCAAAGAGGTGGAAGAGGCGATGAACAAAGCCATTTCAAAATTCAATTTTTCCATTACCGAATTCACCGTGGCGCCAGAGATAACGCCTTCCGAAGAAAAACTGCCGTACCACGAATGGCTTATAGAGTTTGAAAATGCTCCCGATGACCTTCAAAAGGTCGCTGAGTTTTTGGATGCCGAAATGCAACGGCAAAACTCCTATTATTTCGATTTAATAGAAGGGAAAGTGCTTCAACCCTTAAAAATTTCTTCACTTAAAAAGGACAGTTTCCAAGAATTTATGAAATCTGAAGGCAAGCTGGGTGGCCAAAACAAGGTACCGCGCCTTTCCAACGACCGTAAAATTGCAGATGCATTACTTCAAATACAGCCCCAAAATTAGTGTTATCTTTGCACCCAATGAATAAATTGAAATCACATACCAGAACACGTGCCCAAGAGAGCACGCAGGCCATTGAGCGACTTTACATCACCATGCGCCATCTCTTTAACCGTGGGTTTTATAAACCTATGGGCGTTTCGGGAGAAACGCTACGGGAATCCCTTTTAACCCTTCGCCCCGAGATTTACGGCTCCATAAAGGAAGACAAGATTGAATTGCAAGGCCTATTATATGTTATGGACCGTTTGCCTTACGGAATAGAGGAATGCAGGTTTATCAATTTAACGAGTGATGAGGGCTATAAAAATTCGCATTTCGAGCCCATAATTCCGCTAAAACGCCGCCGAAACTGTTACCGGATAGATTCGGAACAGATGAATATTGAAATCACCCGCGGCCGTTCGGAAATCTATGATATACTTACGCACTTAACGTTTCTTTTTATTGAATCGCATAAAATTATGAAGCAAGTGCTCATAAATGAGAGCGGGGAAGTGATTCGCGATTGGAAAAAACTGGAGCAGGCAGTTCTAAAAAAAGGCAAACTTTCACAAGAAGAAAAGGAAGTGGCGCTTACGCACACTGCAAATTTCCTGGGAAGAACTTTTGAAGAAGTTAAAAGCGTATATCCCTTTTTTGCAAGTGAAAAGAACGAAAACCGTTTCTTTAACATAATCTACTATTTGGGCAAACTTGCCATAGACGAGGTTATTGCGGACAACAAACGCATAATTACTTTCAGCCCCGTACTGCGGGAGCGTTTGGGCCATCACATTCACGGTGAATTGTGGGCGTTTCACATTAAACAGACGCTTCAAAACAATGGTTTGTTGGAGCGACCGCTGCACATCATCAGTGCCAATATGCACAGTGTGATGAACAGTCTTTACGGCCCGAAGGCACTTGCGGCAGAATTTTCAAAAAAGAAATCCTTGGAAGTTTTTGAGGCCTTGAGCAGCCCCACGAACATAAAACTGCGTGAAAAAGTTACGAAAACGGCTTTGGCAGAAGGGATGATTTTTCTTGAAGACCAAAGTGGGACAAATATCGATATTCAGATTATAGATACCGCCCAAATAAAGGAAAGCCCTTACTCAGAAGGCTTGACAGAACTTGACGATTCAAAAAAACCTGTGATTATCGTGATGGATTACGCCTTTGGCGAGCAGGCGTACGAAACGATGGATGAGCTGCTAAAACCGTTTGTGGACAGCAATAAAAACCGCCATTTTTTAAACGTCGTGTCTGTTTCCATCATGGGAAAGGCAGGAATTTTGGAAGGTGGAAAGGGCGATATCATGATTCCGTCCGCCCACGTTTTTGAGGGCACTGCCGACAATTATCCGTTCAAGAACCAAATAGACAAATCGCTCTTTAAAGATGATGATGTAAAGGTTTATACCGGAACCATGATTTCGGTTTTGGGAACTTCGCTCCAAAATAGGGATGTGCTTAAGTTTTTTCACAATTCCACGTGGAATGTGATCGGGCTGGAAATGGAAGGCGCGCATTATCAAAAAGCGATTCAGGCGGCTTCCAAAATTAGGCGCAGCATTAGCCCAAAAGTGAAGGTGCGCTACGCCTATTACGCTTCGGATAATCCATTGGAAACCGGAAGCACTTTGGCTTCGGGCGGCTTGGGCACCACAGGGGTAAAACCGACCTATTTGATTACCGAAAAGATGTTAAAACAGATTTTAGACACTTCTAAAAATTAATTTTGAAAAACGATAAAGTACTGATTACCGGAGGCGCAGGGTTTATAGGTTCCAATTATGTGGAATACGTCCTTAAAAATTCAGAAGACGAAATTTTCGTGCTGGACAAGCTAACCTATGCCGGAAATTTGAAGAATTTGGAAGCAGTTTCAGATAAAATCACCTTCATAAAAGGAGATATTTGCGATGCTGAATTGGTTCAAAATTTATTTGCCGAACATCAGTTTCAAAAAGTAGTCCATTTTGCTGCGGAAAGCCACGTTGACAATTCCATTTCGGGGCCTTCGGAATTTATTCAAACAAATATAGTGGGCACCTTCAATTTGCTTCAAAGTGCCTATAAAACGTGGATGAACGGCCCGAATGATTTGAAAGATGAATTCAAGAATGCCCGATTTCTGCACATTTCCACAGATGAAGTTTATGGTACGTTGGGAGAAACGGGACTTTTTACGGAAGAAACCCCTTATGCTCCGAATAGTCCGTACAGTGCTTCAAAGGCTTCATCAGATTTTATTGTGCGCAGTTATTTTCACACCTATGGATTGCCGGTTGTAACCACCAATTGTTCCAATAATTATGGGCCAAACCAGCATAAGGAAAAACTGATTCCAACCATTATTCGCAAGGCAATTTCCGGAGAACCCATCCCCATTTACGGCGACGGAAAAAACGTGCGCGATTGGCTTTATGTGATGGACCATTGCAGCGGCATTTATTTGGCTTTGGAAAACGGAAAGCTCGGCGAAACCTACAACATTGGCGGCCGCAACGAACGCGAAAACCTATATATTGCGAATGTTATCTGTGAATTATTGGGTGAAATGCTTCCGAAGAAAATTTCGTATAAAAAACAAATAACTTTTGTAAAAGACCGTCCCGGCCACGATTTTAGATACGCCATTGACGCTTCAAAAATAGAAAACGGGCTGGGCTGGAAGGCGAAGGAAAATTTTGAAACGGGAATTCAGAAAACGATTGCTTGGTATTTAAAGAACCGAGATAGATTGTAATTTAAACCACGGATACACGAATATTTTTTGCGATTATTCGTAAAATCGGGGCAAAATAAACACAGAATGAAAGGAATAATTTTAGCAGGAGGTTCGGGCACACGTTTGCACCCAATTACCTTGGCCGTGAGCAAGCAATTAATGCCGGTTTATGATAAGCCGATGATTTATTATCCGCTGTCAACACTTATGTATGCGGGCATTCGCGATATTTTGATTATCTCCACCCCGCAGGATTTGCCGCTTTTTAAACAACTTTTGGGCGATGGTAAAAAATTGGGCTGTAATTTTCAATACGCTGAACAGGCAAATCCAAACGGCCTTGCGGAAGCCTTTATTATTGGAAAGGATTTTATAGGAAATGATAAAGTGGCATTGATACTTGGCGACAATATTTTTTACGGTTCTGGTTTAAAGGAATTGTTGCAATCAAACAACAATCCCGACGGCGGCGTGATTTATGCATACCACGTTTTAGACCCCGAAAGATATGGCGTTGTAGAATTTGATAAAGGCGGAAAAGCGCTTTCCATTGAGGAAAAGCCGAAAAGCCCAAAATCCAATTATGCAGTTCCCGGAATCTATTTTTACGACAATAGCGTTGTGGAAATTGCGGCAAACATAAAACCCAGCGCCCGTGGCGAACTGGAAATAACCGATGTGAACAACGAATATTTAAAAAAGGGAAAACTGAGCGTCAGCATACTGGACAAAGGTACTGCTTGGTTGGATACCGGAACTTTCGCTTCTTTGATGCAGGCTGCCCAATTTGTTGAGGTTATTGAGGAAAGACAGGGCCTGAAAATTGGCGCCATCGAGGAAGCTGCGTATGAAATGGGTTATATTTCAAAAGAACAATTAGTGGCTTTGGCCGAACCTTTACTGAAAAGCGGCTATGGAAAACATTTACTTCAACTGGATTAGATTTGGAACTACAAAAAACACCATTAAAAGATTGTTTTATACTGAAACCGAACGTTTTTCGGGACGAGCGCGGACTTTTCTATGAAACTTATAACCAAAAGGTTTTTGAAAAAACTACTGGACTCAATGTTGATTTTGTGCAGGATAATCAATCGGTTTCTTCAAAAGGCGTTTTGCGAGGGCTCCATTTTCAAAGGGGTGAAATGGCCCAGGCCAAGTTGGTTCGCGTTGTAAAAGGGAAGGTTTTGGACATTGTTGTGGATATTCGGAAAGATTCTGCGACTTTCGGAAAATCCTTTTCCGTTGTTTTGGACGATATGGAGCACCTGCAACTCTTTGTGCCGAGAGGCTTTGCACATGGTTTTATTACACTTTCGGAGCAATCCATTTTTTCATATAAATGTGATAATTATTACGATAAAGCTTCGGAAAGCGGAATCATCTATAATGACGCAACCTTAGCCTTGGATTGGTATCTTCCAAAGGAAGAATTTATTATTTCAGCAAAAGATTTGGAACTTCCCGGTTTTGAGGAAGCAGTAAAGTCCATTCCCTCCCGATAGCTATCGGGACTTCCCAAGCGGAAGGGAGCAACAATTGAGTTATATATAATGGAAATTGCTTTATTTTATTTAGATAGTAATTTTATAATGACAGGGTAAAAGTCCCCTTTGGGGATTTAGGGGATATGAAAAAAATACTGGTAACAGGCGCAAACGGACAATTGGGAAGATGCATAAAAGATGCAGCTGCCAGTTTTCCCGACCTTGAATTTGTCTTCGTTTCAAAGGAAGAACTCGATATAGAAAATTCGGACTTGCTTCTAGATTTCTTCAGCAAAAATTCCTTTACACATTGCATCAATACTGCAGCATACACCAACGTTGAAAATGCGGAAAGTGAACCTGAAAAAGCTTTTGCCATCAATGCCGAAGCCGTAAAAAACGTAGCGATTTCAAGTAAAGAGAATGATGTTGTTTTGCTTCACATTTCCACAGATTATGTTTTTGATGGAAAAAAACAAACACCCTATTTGGAAACCGACCCTACAAACCCCATCAATGTTTACGGGGCTTCCAAGCTAAAGGGAGAGCAATACACCCAGAAAATTACTGAAAAACACTTTATTTTAAGGACTTCGTGGCTTTATTCGCAATACGGGCATAATTTCTTCAAAACCATCTTAAAACATGCCGAAGCAGGAAAACCGCTCACTATTACCACCGAACAAACGGGAACGCCCACAAATGCAAATGATTTGGCGAAAGCCCTGTTGCAAATAATTGCACAAGATTCCAAGGATTACGGCGTTTACCATTATAGCAATGGCGGTGAAACCACTTGGTTCGGCTTTGCCGAGGAGATACTTAAACAAACCGAAAAATTAAAAGATGCAAATCTTGCAAAAACCAACCATTACCGTACTTTTGCCGCACGGCCCGAGTATAGTGTTTTGGATAACACAAAGGCACAGAATAAGTTAAAATTAAATTATATAGATTGGCGGGAAAGCTTACAATCTGTAATAAAAAAGACAGTCATTAATTTTTAATAATAGTTTTTATGGCACAGCAGAATTCATCGGAGGAGATTGATTTGGGATATTTATTAAAGAAATCGAACAATTTTTTCAAGAGCTTGGCAATAGCATTTGTCCAGGCTCTCGATTTTCTGAAAAGATATTTTGTTATATTGATTATTTTAATAATTATTGGTTTTGGATATGGCTACTACAAAGATTATAATTCTGTTGAAGCCTACGACAATGAGATTATAATAATTCCCAATTTTGAGAGTGTCGATTATCTATATGGCAGAGTAAAGGCTATTAATTTAAAAATTGCACAAAATGATACCTTATACCTGCAAAAAATATTTGGCAGCAATTACCACAAATTGAATGCGATTGAATTAGAGCCAATAGTGGATATCTACAATTTTGTATCAAAATCATACAGAAATTACGATGTATTAAGGCTAATAGCTGAAAAACAAGATTTTTCGAAATATGCGGAAGATCTCTCCACTAGTAAGTATTATAAGTACCATCGTATGAAAGTTTCTATTAGCGGAAATGATTCGCCCGAAAAAATTATAAATGATTTATTTGGGTTTTTAAATTCTAACGAACATTTTAATGATTATAAATCAATTTATAGGGAAAACAATAAGCTCGATATTGAAGAGCATTACTTAATGATAGCGCAAATAGATTCTCTTTTAAAGGCAAATTATAATTTGAGTACCATGACCGCAAATGTTGCTATCAATAATGGAACCGACCTTTTTAATTTAATTGACAGAAAAAAACAATTGGTGAAGGATCTTGTACAACTAAAAATGGAAACCATTGACTATTCTGCACCCATTAAAAAGGTAAGTGCCGATTATAACTTGAGGCCGGAAAAAATTCTTCAAATATCAAATAAAATTAAATTCCCGCTCCTTTTTGTCTTGTTGTTCTCCTTGTTGTTCCTAATTATATATATTTTCAAGAAAATAAAAAAATACGCAGCAACACCCTAAAATAGTAAATCTGTTTACCGTGTATAGTATGTCGACTATTTCTTTCAAAGAAAAATTTAATGAAGAAAAATAATCTGATAGTTTTTGGAACCCGCCCCGAAGCCATAAAAATGGCTCCCTTGGTCCAGAAATTTTTAAAGAATGAAAATTTTAATACTAAAGTCTGCGTTACCGCCCAGCATCGCGAAATGCTGGATCAGGTTCTGGATTTTTTCGAAATAATCCCGGATTTTGATCTGGACTTAATGCGGCCAAACCAAAATCTTTACTCCCTAACAGCCACCATAATCGAAAACATGAAACCCGTCTTAGATGAGGTTAAGCCAGATTACGTGTATGTTCACGGAGATACCACAACCTCAATGGCTGTTGGGATTGCCGCTTTTTACAGCGGTGCAAAAATATGCCATGTAGAAGCTGGCTTACGGACTTTTGACAGGCAATATCCATTCCCCGAAGAATTCAACCGTCAGCTCACCGGAAAAATTGCCGATTATCACTTTGCGCCTACCGAACTTTCCAAGAAATATCTTTTAGCTGAAAACACTAAAGAAGAAAACATCTTGGTTACGGGAAACACCGTTATCGATGCCCTGCTCTGCGGAATTGAAAAGGTAAATGCCCAAAATTTTAAGGATGTGGAAATTGAAAATTTAAAAACCCTTTTAAATTTTCAAAAAAAAATAATACTCGTAACAGGCCATCGAAGAGAAAATCACGGAGATGGACTTATCAGTATTTGTGCTGCATTGAAAACTATCGCAGAGAATAATCCCGATGTGGAAATTATATATCCCGTTCACCTCAATCCGAACGTAATAGGACCTGTAAATGAACTTCTCGGGGGAATCGAAAATATACATTTAGTGTCTCCATTGGCCTATCCCGCGTTTATTTGGTTGATGGAAAAATCATATCTAATCATTACGGATAGTGGTGGAATACAAGAAGAAGCACCAAGTTTGGGAAAACCGGTTTTGGTAACCAGAACCACAACCGAGCGCCCCGAAGCGGTTGAGGAAGGCACCGTAATTTTATTGGGAACAAATACCGAAAGAATAGTTGAAGAAACCGAAAAATTATTGACAGATGCTGATTATTACAAGGGCATGAGCATGTTGCACAACCCTTACGGAGATGGAAAATCAGCAGAACGGATTGTAAATTTTATTGAAGCGTTATAAAATGGAAAATAAACCCACGGTGGTAATGATGGGCCTTGGCTATATAGGCTTGCCCACGGCGGCCTTAATAGCCAGTAAAGGATTGAATGTAACGGGTGTTGATATTTCCCAACACGTAGTAGATACCATAAACGAAGGCAAAATTCACATTGTAGAACCCGAACTCGATGGCTTGGTGCATTACGTGGTTAAAGAAGGCTATTTAAAGGCCGCATCAAAGCCCGTAAAGGCCAATGTGTATTTAATAGCTGTACCCACCCCATTTAAGGACAATCACGTGCCTGACCTGTCTTATGTAGAAAGTGCCGTAAGAAATATTATTCCTACACTACAGAAAGGTGCTTTGGTCATCCTGGAATCTACCAGCCCAGTTGGAACAACCCAAAAAGTTCAAGAACTGATTTTTGAGGAACGACCAGACTTAAAAGGTGAAATCTTTATTGCCTATTGTCCAGAGCGCGTTTTGCCCGGAAATGTAATTTACGAACTGGAACAAAACGATCGTGCCATTGGTGGGATAGATGATGAATCCACCGAAAAGGCAGTTTGGTTTTATAAGCATTTTGTGAAAGGGGAACTTCACAAAACAAATTCGCAAACCGCTGAGATGTGTAAGTTGGTCGAAAATTCCTCCCGAGATGTACAGATAGCTTTTGCCAATGAGCTTTCCATGATTTGCGATAAGGCAAACATCAACGTTTGGGAATTGATCCGTTTGGCAAACAAACATCCCCGAGTTAATATTCTACAACCAGGAACAGGCGTTGGCGGTCACTGTATAGCCGTTGATCCGTGGTTTATTGTTTCCGAATTTCCGGAAGAATCAAAAATAATTCGTTCGGCGCGCGAGATCAATAATTACAAAACGGAATGGGCTATAGAAAAAGTGAAAAATGCTGCGCTTCAATTTAAAATGGAAAATGGCAGGGATGCAATTATAGCCTGTATGGGTCTGGCTTTTAAACCGAATATTGATGATTTACGTGAATCCCCAGCACTTGAAGTGGCTGAACAATTATATACAGATAAATTTAAAATTTTGTTTGTTGAACCAAATTTGAATAAACATAAAAAATATATTTTGACTCAAATAAATGAAGTTGAAGAAAATGCTGACATTATAGTATTCTTAGTTGCTCATAAAGAATTTAAAAGTCTGGAGTTTGAAAACGAAAAACTTGTTATTGATTTCTGTGGAATTGGACAACTGTAAAAAACAATAAATGAAAATACTGGTAACTTGTCATGGCTTCTTAACGCCTTCCATGACTTTCGTTTATAATCAGATAAAAGCATTTCAGGAGCATGGGCATAAAGTAGAAGTTGTAGCTTGCGCTTTATTAAATGAAGAACTTTTCCCTTTTGATAATGTAACCATTTATAGGGAAACGAAGGATTTAAACTATATTCTTTCTGCTTTTAAAAGAAAACTTGGCATTGAATATACTTTCTTCAGCACAAGTTTTTCTCAAAAATTCGAAAATTTTGTTGCAGAATTTAATCCAGATATCATTCACTGCCATTTTGGAACGCATTTTTTTCGGCTGGGAAATTATTTTGAAAAAAGCCCTATTCCCACAATAATAACCTTTCACGGATATGATGCCTCCCAGGCATTGACAGATCAAACTTATTGCGAAGGTCTGCGCAATGCTTTCAAAAACCCCTTGGTCTTTGGAACAGCAGTTTCGCAGGCAATAAAAAACAATCTTTTGAACATTGGACTTCCTTCTGAAAAAATAAAAGTAGATTATCTTGGAGTGGATTTGGAATTTTTCAAAAGAAGTTTGCCTAGGAATTTTAAAAAAAATGAACCAGCCACCTTTTTGCAGATTTCCAATTTCGTTGAAAAAAAAGGGCATCAATATACCATTAGGGCTTTTAGAAAATATCTAGATAAAACCGGGAGTAATGATGTATTAATATTCGGTGGTACTGGACCACTTTATGATGAAATGGTCTCACTCACAAAAAAATTTAACCTGGAAAATAATATTGTTTTTAAGGGCCTGATAGATCGGTTTCGGGTAAAGGAATTGATGGAAAACGCCCACTTTTTTGTCCATCACAGCGTAACTGCCGCTAATGGCGATACCGAAGGTTTACCAACGGTTTTGATGGAGGCAATGGCCATGGATCTTCCATGTATTTCAACCTTTCATTCAGGTATTCCGGAAATAATTGAAAATAGCAAAAATGGAATTTTAGTTGAAGAAAGGGATGTGGATGCAATGGCACAGGCATTTACTGATATAAAATCATTGTTTATTGACCCAAGAAATATTATAATTGAAAAATTCAACTTAAAGAATAATACCCTTAATATTGTTTCTCTATTTGAAAAGCTAATTGCGCATAATGAAAGAAAATAGCGGTCTGATAAAGGGAGTAAAGTGGACGTCTGTGGGTACTATTGGCGTCGCTGTATGTTCTCTTTTAAGATTATCAATATTAGCACGTTTCTTAGACAGGGAAGATTTTGGGTTAATGGCTTTGGTATTGTTTGTTTTAGGAATTTTGACGCTTTTCATGGATATGGGCCTTACATCGGCAATATTTCACAGACAGGAAATTTCAAAAAAAGAATACTCAAGTCTCTATTGGATAAACTTAGTTTTCGGGATTTTGGTCTTTTTGATTATTGTAATTATAGCGCCTTTTATTGCTGATTTTTATGACAGTGCATTATTGAGCAGCTTAATTATTATTATGTCCACAACAGTAATATTTGCGGGTCTGGGAAGCCAATATAGGACTGTTGAACAAAAGCATTTGAATTTTAAGATAATTGCCTTGGCGGAACTGATAAGCTCTATTATATCGCTTGTTGTGGCTATAGTTATGGCGGTAAAAGGCTTTGGTATTTATGCTTTGGTTATTTCTGCACTTATTCAATATGCCTTGCCCAATATATTCTTCTTTTTAAGGGGTTGGATAAATGATCCAATATTATTTCATTTTAATCTAAAGGAATCTCTGCTGTTTTTAAGAATTGGGGTTTTTGAAGTGGGCAGTCAATTGGTCAATTATTTCAACCGTGATATGGACATTATAATCATTGGAAAAGTGTTTAGCCCAGAATTATTGGGTGGTTATAGCTTGGCAAAACAATTGGTATTTAAGCCTGCACAGATTATTAACCCCATTATTACAAAAATTTCAAACCCTTTATTGGCAACTTATCAGTATGACCTCAAAGTTTTGAAGGAAAAGTATTTAAAATTGATAAACATTGTTTCTTCTGTAAATTTCTTTGTGTATCTATTGGTATTTATATTTGCTCCAATAATAGTGCAAATACTCTACGGAAGTGAATACGGAAACATTGTAGATTTAGTTCGCATCCTCTCGGCTTATATGTACATACGCAGTATTGGCAACCCAATTGGAAGTTTGGTAATTGCCACGGGCAGGACCGATCTTTCCTTGCTATGGAATGTATTTTCCCTTTTGGTAATGCCGGCCTTTATTTTTATTGGAGTACAATATTCCACCGAAGCTGTGGCATACGCGATGCTGGCGGGGATCATTGCGCTGTACATCCCCAATTGGTGGATATTGGTAAAACGGTTGACTGGGGCTTCTTTATTGGAATTTTCGAAAGCGGTGATTCCAAAATTGTATATTCGTGAAATTAAAAAGGCTTTTTCTTAATAAAATATCTTTTTTGTCTTTCAATTGGTTTTTAGAAAATATAGAATTCGATTAAATTTATTCATAGTTAAGATTTACCACTCCCGTTGAAGTGCCGTCTTGGAAATTAGCTTTAAGGCTACTTGGGTAATCATCTTCATTATATACATACTCGAAGGTAGTTTTTACTTGTCCGTCTAGCTTATATTCAAGCGGGTTGTTCTTATTTACGTAATCATAAAATTGAGGAATAAACTTGGCCCTAGAATAAACAGGAATACTGTCAATATATATTAGTCCAGTTGCATCAAATATCTCCCCTATCGGTTTCGGGTATTGAGGAAACCTACTTTTATAGGTATGAAAACTTTTTTTATCGTCATAAACTATTTCCAAAACGTTACCATCTGGTGTTACCAATTTAGTCATATTCCCGTTCGTATATTCAAAAGTCGTAATTAATAATTCAGATGTATCTAAGTTTAACTCTTCATAATTTACAATATTTCCATCGTCGTTTAGAATAATATTTACACTATAATTATAAGTATACGTATCATAATCTACATAGCGTCGATGCGTATAGGTATAATTTGTTGTGGAATCAAAATTGTAGGTGTAATGATCGCTTGAATAGAAATAATATTCACTGGTTTTTAAATGGACTAACTCTTGATTTTGATTATAAGTGTAGTCAACATATACATTGCCCCAAGTTTGGTTATAACGATTTTCTGAAATAATTTTACCATTTGTATATGTATATATGGTTTGCAGGAAATCAAACATATATTTAAGATTTACCTGGTCATCTTCGTTATATTGGATTTTTATACTTCTCCCATCTTCATAGAGATATTCCTTGAGTCGCAAATTGTTTAATTCAGCGGTAGTAAAAACAGTTGTTGCTTGTGCTATGCCAAATTCATTAACTGCTTCTATTTTCACAGTGTAATTTGTTGAATCATCTAAATTGGATAAATCATAAAAGGTTTCTGTAAGGTTTTCTGCTAATAAGGAATCATTCAAATAGACAGCATACACCATTGTTGTTGGCTCAACACTTGTGGAAGCCGTCCAATTTAAATTGGCAGAGCTTGGAGTTATATCGGTAACAGATATTTCAAAATCACTTGGAGCATTGTTAATGGGATCTGGATTGTCGTCTGTATCGTCTTTATTACAACCTAATACAATTAATAACAAAGCGAATGATAGCAGTAGTTTAATTTTTTTTCTGTTTTCATTATAATTTCATAAACTTTTTGGTAATAGTTCTACCTTTTATAGAAATCTTTGCAAAATATAAACCCTTAGACAAATTAGAAACATTTATTCTGGAATTTGATGATTGTTTTATAAGACTACCTGTTAAAGAATAAATACTAACTAAATCATAAGGAAATTGAGAATCTATATATAAAAAATCTTTTGCGGGATTTGGATAAAATTTGATATCCGAAGAAGTTTGTTCTTCAATTCCTAAAGTACATTCGGTTTGACCTTCCAATTCAATAAAGATTGTGGTTGGATCTATACTTGTCCAGTTTGTGGTGCTATAGCCACAATCATCAACATAAATATATGGTAGGTTTGGGCTGTTTATTATAGCAAATTCTTGGATTATAGTGTTATTACCGTTTCTTATATCGACATTTTCTAGAGATGTATTTTGACCAAAAAGTCGGACTTCCCTAAGATTTGGATGGTTTGATAACTGAAGTTCAGGAAAGGAATTATCTCCACAAGTTAAATACCTTAAACTTGTATTTTGACTTAAATCTAAATTTGTAATATTATTATTTGCACAAGAAAGTTCAGTTAAATTTGTGTGTTGGCTTAAATCTAATTCTGTTAATTGATTATTACTACAGGTCAAACAAGATAGATTAACATTGGGGTGCAAAGGAATAATGGAAAAATGATTATTGCCAGAATCCAAACAAACTAAACTAGAAAAATCCTCAAGGCCAGTCAAATCACTAATATTTTGATTTTGAAGATCCAACGTAAACACATTTGAAATGTTACTTGTTATTACGTAATTGTCTAGTACGTCATCTAAACCCAAAACAATTAATCGTTGTTCAAAATTGTCATCGGGCACATAGGTGTTTTGTGCTTTTAATATTAAAAAAGGAAATAAGAGTAGAAGAATTGTGTACTGATGTTTCATAACACTTAAATTTTAGTATCAATATACAAAATACTTTAATACTAATGAATGCATCTTTTGTGAGTTACAAAGCTAAATTAAATTTTTTTCCATCTTTTGAAAAATGAATTATGCCGTCCTTTATCTGGATATTGGAAACAGCATTTTTATATAAATCTGACTGTACTTCAATTACCGTAGTTAACCTATCGCCTTCTTTACGTACTTTTACTTGTGGAATGGGAATGATTGAGTACTGAATCCGAGATCGGGAAACCTCTTTGGTGGTTATCTTATCATGATCAGTAAAAGATTTTACAATGGCTTTAATGTTTTTTGGAAACAAAACTGTTGCACTGTTTTCTGAAATAGCAACATCAAGATTGGCTTTTTCTCCAAAATTAAATTGTTGGCTTATGCTCTTAACACGATTTGCGTCCTTGGATTCTGCCCAATCCTGAAGCACGATAACATTTGGTTTTATAAAATACAGCTTCCGCTTAACGATAATAGAGTCGTACATAGTATGCTCGCCAGAAACAATCTCAATGTCGTCGCTTCTAAGGTATTCCGTAAGTTTAGAGTACTGACCCTCTTTCCCTAAAACATAGTCACTGTCATTTATAGCTATTGAATTGTGGGCAAAGACTGACATTAAGAACGGTCTGTGGGTATCTTCGTAGCCATAATACCCTTGATCTGTTAAAATATCAACTCCAAGTGTTTGAAATATGAATTGTAAATCATCATTGTGTTTGTGGGTGCGGGAATAATAATTTGCAAAAAGCGCTACATAACTGCTATCATCGGCCTGGGTTCGCAAAGTGGCAATATTGTTCTCAAAATTAACCATGGACGGCAATCTTTTTCCGGCCATGACGTTCAAAACACGTTGGTCATTGCCAAAACTCTCTGCCAAATGTGCATTTAAAAACTCAATGCCACTATCTCCCCAAATAGGAAAAGTGAGGTCTGGTTTTACCAGTTGAAGGAGTACATCGTTCTTTTTCAGTAATTTAAGCTGAAAAGCAGGGTTGATGTCTTCTTTTTCAATAAGCTCTATAATTTTTCTATCCAGATTGTGGTTATAAATATGGTATGTTGTTGCGTGTTCCTTTGCCAAGCCGCTATCATCAATTATATAATCAATATTTTTTAACGCACGGGCAACCGTAGGCTCGTAAATAGCTGCATGAAGTGACGGATTGGATTTGGTTATTTTTGCCAACGCCAAAAGGCTTCTGTCCATTATCAATGAATGATTGTTTTGCTCATAATGTGCAGGGTCTAGCATAAAAGTGGCATTCAGAGATATGTGGTCAAATACTTTTTGGATAAACTCGGTGTCAGGATTGTCTTGTTGTAGTTCATTATAGATTGTTTGCATCAGATGTCCGGTTCTATGACCAATAGCACCCTCTTCCCAAGTTTGATCTGAGGTTTTTTCTGCAAGGGAATTATGCGCTTTTACATAACTTAAAACATAGGCTTTCGCTTTTTCGTGGTATTGCTTAGCACCATAACTGTGATAGGTGTGGTTCAAGATGGATACAAAAAATAGATTTTCGTAATATGCTTGCCATGTTTTGTTATTCAATGGATTTTCTGTCCAAGTAATTTTTTCAAGCGGAATGTATTGGGGTTTAAAGGAATGTAGAACAACTATGGAATCCTTTAAAATCAAATCAGCATATTTCTTTGTTTGTATGGAATCATACGGAACCGTTCTAGGTATTTCCTCAAAATCGATCGCTTTTGAAATATCGTATAAACTGATTGCATAATTAGTGCTGTCTATTTTTATTTTAATGGCCGTATCTTTTAATCTTTCTGCTTTATCGTTAGCTGAACAGGATAATAAAAAAATTAAAAAGAAAATGGATAGGCAGAATATTCTCATTGTTTCTTAGGATTTAGAAACGGTAAAATTAGATATTTTACTTTACTAAGATGCTGTATTCCCTGATAATATAAAGCTTCATATTTAAATAGAGTTTTCTAAGAAATTGATGATTTCTTTACAGAATATGCCGTCAACGACTTTGTCATTCCCAGGAACTTTTCTTTATATATCTTTGACCCGGGGAACAACTGTTTCATCCGCTTTTTTGATACTAGCACTATTTGCTCAGCTTGGTCCTTTGCCTCTTCGGTAGAAATTTTTGTGCCCCTGGAAAGCTTTGTTTTGCTTAAAATAAAAATCTTGGCTTTTTTGGGCAAAAACTGAAAATAGGGCAACAAATAATGGGGCTCTACAAAAAAGTATTTGTAGGGAGTTTGGATATAATGGTTTTTCCCCACACGTTGTACTTCCTGCGCCATCAGTTTTTGGTTTTCATTATTGTAAAGATGTTCGATAACTGAATTGGAAAAAACAAGATCGAATTCATCCTCTTTATATTCAGACAGATCACAGGCATTTCCTTTTACCGAAATCATATTGGGATAATGGGTCTCAAATTTGGTAAGATTTAGAAGTGTAATCTTCACATTTGGTTTTTCATGATAGCCCCTGTTTACCCAGAAGGACTCTGTACCACCCACATCGAGGATCGTAATAATTTTTCCATTATCCAGCTTTATTAATTGACTTTCAAAAAAATGAAATCTTTTGTTTCTGAATTTATTGGCTAAAGATTTTTGATTATTGTAATTGGCAAGATCGTTAATGAATGACATAATATATCATGGTTGGTTATTTTTATTTCAGTTTAAATCTAAAATTAAACTCCTTAAAAGATATTGTACTATGCTGGCAAAGCTATAATAATGCTACGAATTTATATTCACTTCTTATTATAAAATTTAAAAAACAGTAGCTTTGCGAACGTAAAATCTTTTTTGATATAAACTCAAATTTTTGAATTGAAATATATTTATCAAATACTATTGATTATACTTTTCCTGTCCATTAGCACGCTTACCTTAAGTAGCCTAATGGCAGCTTGTTTATTGTTGTTGATAGGCGGGACTTGGGTAATCACAAAAAAGGGAAAACTAAAAGTTCCACATTATGTTATAGTGGTAGCCTGCTTTTACATTCCTTTTTTAATATTGGGCTTGATAAATCAACATCCAAACGCCACGATTGATATAAAATATCAGTTTTATGGGCTTATTTTCTACTTGTTCCTAGTAAATGTTAAGGATCTCAACATACTGCGTTTGCTCTTTGTTTTAAACGCAGTGGTGTGCATTGTTTATGTTTTTATCTACCTGGGGTTTGTGCCCAGTCTTTGGAACGAGGATATAACCGGAAAAGGGGGGCGCGTTTACGGACCGTCCATAATACCAATAGTTCTTATCGGGTTTTATTATCTATACAACAGAATGGCTTTTGATTTGAAACTTGGCATATCTTGGCTGCTTGCATTGGTATATTTGTTTCTTACGTCAAACTTGATGAATCTTGTTACCGCTGGAGTCTTGCTCTTGTTAATAATAATAAATATAAGGAAACTTTTTCAACCAGGGTTTATTATCGGTTTCTCATTAATGGTGGTTATTTCCGTAGCATTTTTTAACTCGAAGTATGCCCCGGAGGCAATTAAGGAAAAATTGCCCTATGTTTTAAAACCTTGGGAGTATGCGAGTTTGCAAATCCGCATACAGGATTTAAACACGGCTTTGCTGACAGAAAATTTCACGTGGACCGAAAAAATTATAGGGGAAGGTTTTGGGGCAAATACAACGGTATATCGTGAAAACAAAATAGCACAGTTTTTTAGTGGAAAATTCACCTTTCAGGAAATAGACAACGGATTTTATTATATTTATCACCGAGGTGGATTCTTGCTACTGTTTTTATTCTTGATAGCACATATATATCTCATTTATAGAATCCCTTCTATGAAGGCAAAACTTGGTTTTATAGCTTTGGTTGTTTTTACGAATCTACTTTCTATCCATTATTTTACGAACGTGTTTTATTTATTGGTTCCTTTTTTAATACTTGAAACAGAGGTTCGCGGAAGAAAGTATCTACCTCAAAATATAGATAATGAAGAATAGCTTATACATTGTTCCAAACCTGAAGAAAGTTACCGGCGGCCCAATTACTAGAATCAATTTGTTTAAAAAAGCTTTTAATAAAGAGGGAGGCCAAATAATAGCAGAAGAGAATAAGCTAAAATCGATATTTCAGAAACGTGATATGTGTTATATAGAATCGGCCACCAATAGAATTGGCTTAATAGACATATTGCCGCTATTCTTTTTAAAGTTCAATTCCCGGAAAGTAATCGTTTTTATCCGGGATATTTATATTGAGCTTTTTCCAGAAGATTATCGTGGTTTCCGAAAAAACATAACATATTTCTTAAATAAGTTGAGCAATTTTTATCTTACTTGGGTCTCAACTTCTATGGTATTCCCTACATTGGAAATGGGCGAAGTATTTTTTCAGAGAAACAAATTTTTCCCTAAACGCCCCTTTTCTGATTTGCCACCTGGGACCCATGACATTACGGAAAATGTGGTTCTCCCAGATTTTACAAAAAAACTGGGGCTTTTGTATTTGGGGAGTATAGATTATAAAAACTCGGGGTTTGAAAATTTTATTGCTTTTGCCCAAAAATATCGTGAAAACTATAATTTTTTTGTGCTTTCCGGTGCATTAAATATTAACGAAATAGTTCAGGGAACAACACTTAAAGCTTCAAAAATACCGCGTGCAGAAATTGCTGCCTTTATTCAGAATAATAATATAGCCTATGCACTCCACACGCGACCACGAAATATGTATGACGATCTGACGTTTCCTATTAAAGTGTTTGATTTTTTGAGTTTCCAGCTTCCTTTTTTTACTGAAAGGCACATTCCACTGGCAAATCTTTTAAGCAACGATTATCCTCTATTTGCATCTTTTGATAACTTGGATCAAGTACACCAAAAAATTCAAAGCATACATCCGGAAGAATATATGGAATTGCTCCAATCCCTAAAAAAAATAGCCATTAACAATACGTATGATAAAAGGTATAAAAAGTTACTGGAACAATAATACGCCAAGGCGGATATTTTTTGAGACCAGCACTTATCTATTTGTCGCCACCCTGCCCTTATGGGATAATTTGAACACTATTGTACTGTGGTTTTTTGTGGCCTCATCAATTTTCTTGCTAAGTCCCAAAGTGCGCCTACAAAACCTAAAAAAAAACAAAATTGCTTTTTACTTTTTAGTTGCTTTGTATTTGTTGTTCATTTTGGGTTGGGTTTTTTCGACCAACGTAAAAGATGCACTTAGGGACATGGAACGTACCTTGACCTTGGTTTTGATCCCGTTCATAATACTTTCCCATAAACGAGAAGATTTTAACCTAAAGAGAATTTATATATCATTTGGTACTGGGCTTTTTATTGGAATGGTAATTTGCTGGGCATATATTATTGAATCCATTTTGACCAATGCCACGCCTTGGGTACAGGCAGGATATTTTTTTAAATGGATATATAATGGCTGGAATGCCTTAAAACCGTTGGATGGACATCCGAGCTATTTTGCCGTAATGTTGGTAATTTTTATTCTTGGGGTTATAAGAATGCCAGAATTCATCCATTTAAGGAAGAATAAACTGAAACTTATCCTGCTGCTTGCGCCTTTCTTTCTTTTTTTGATAGAAACCAGTAGCCGGATTGGCCTTATCTGTTTAATTGTGATGATAGCTGTAACAATATTCAGAAAACTCGAATTAAAAAAAATATTTTATTTAATTGGCTTTGTAGCATTATTGGCAATACTTTCCATAAAATTTGACTATTTAGGCTCCAAGTTTGCCATGGTCGTTGACACTCAAGGAAATGTAACGTTGGATAGGTACCCGCGCTGGATAGCCATTCTTTCAGAATTCAAGGAGCGTGGAAATTGGGTTTTGGGAATAGGAACAGGGGATGCCCAAGCTCTTTACGATCTATCCTATAGCAAGGGAAACTTCACCATAGCTCTCAACAACCACTATAACGCACACAACCAATATTTGGAGTTTCTTGTCTCAAACGGTATTTTAGGAATATTCATTTATAGTATGGCATTACTGTTTTTTCTTTGGAAAACAAATTTAAAAGGAGAAGCGATGAGCTTTTTCATAATAATAACGCTATTTTCATTTTCAGAAAGCATTTTCGGAATAAGCAAAGGTGTTTTCATTTTTGCGTTTTTCTATTCTTTCTTTGTTCTTTGGTATTCCGGGAAAAGCTTAAAACTTAATCAAAACGAAGCAAAAGAGCGCTTATGTGTGGAATAATTGGATCAATAAACAAATCGTATAACTTAGGCACTCTTAAACTCATTGAGCACCGAGGACCTGACGCTTCTGAAATTGAATGCTTTAAAGTTGCCCAGAACGACATTTGGTTGGGTCTTGTGCGGTTGGCCATCGTTGAACTTTCCGAAGCCGGCCGTCAGCCTATGATTTCCTCGTGCGGAAAATTCGCCATTACCTTTAATGGCGAAATTTACAACCATCTCGATTTAAGGGAAAAACTTCCCGAGGTAGATTTTAAAGGCCATTCCGATACCGAAACCATTCTTTACTATCTGAGAAAATTTGGTATTGATAGTGTGGTAGATTTAAACGGAATTTTTGGATTTTCCTTTTTGGATATTGAAAATGAAAAGCTTTATCTGGCCCGGGACCATTTTGGCGTGAAACCAGTTTATTACTTTAAGGATGAAAAAAGCTTTGTTTTCTCTTCTGAAATTCGACCTGTAAAAAATTTACAGGAAAACTCAGAGCCTGATTTTGATAATCTGCCCACATTGCTCCGCCTGCGGTATCTTCCTTCGCCTTTAACGTTGCACAAAAACATCCAGAAATTAAGACCGGGTCATTATATTGAAGTGGATTTGGCTTCGGAAATATTGCAGTATTCAGAAAAATACTTTGTTAAAGCACATCAAATAAAGGTAAATACTAATAAGGGGAATGCCCTGAAAAGTTATGAAACCCATATTGAAAACGCTGTTAAAAGACAATTAATGGCCGATGTGGAGATAGGTGTTTTGCTGAGCGGTGGGATAGATTCGGCAGTAGTCGCGGCATTGGCCCAGAAACATTCCGAGAAAAAACTTAAAGCTTTTACTGTTGGTTTTGAAGGCATCCACAAAGAAGATGAAATAGATGCGGCAAAGGAAACCGCAGAAATTTTGGGACTGGAACATTTTTCAACTAAAATAAATTTCGACAACTTTCTTTCCATTTTTAAGGAAACTACACGGATTATCGAGGAGCCTTTAGCTACCACCTCAGTCATCCCAATGTATTATCTTTCGCAATTGGCTTCCAAATATGTAAAAGTTGTACTTACCGGCCAGGGTGCCGATGAACCTTTGGGAGGCTATCAAAGATATCAAGGTGAGGTTATTTCAGAAAAAATTCCGCGCGGACTTATTTATTCCTCAAATAAAATTATCCCATATATTGGTGTGAAGAATGAACGTATTCTGCGCTCGGTAAGTGCTTTGGGTGAAAAAGACGATGTACAACGATTTTTGAACGTGTATTCCATTTTTAATCAAGACGATATAATGAAGCTGTTGCGTGTAAAGGAGGAAAAGGCACTTGGTTTAATATCGTATTTTTATGAAGTTCTTAATTGCAAACTTAAAAAAACCGCTGCAGAGCGGATGATGGCCATTGATGTACGAATGAACCTTCCGGATGATCTTTTGCTATATACCGACAAAATTACCATGAACTTTTCCTTGGAATGTAGGGTCCCCATGTTGGATACGGAATTAATAAAATATATAGAAACCCTACCAGCATGGGAAAGGTTGGCAATAAGGAAGACCAAAATTATACACAAAGAATACGCAAAGAAAATTTTACCCCAGCGTATTATCAATCGGAAAAAGTTTGCTTTTCAATCGCCCACAAAAATATGGTTCAAAAACCATAACGATCAAATCAAGGAACTGCTCTTAAAACCTGGAATTTTCACGGAAATTTTTAACACCGATGCCCTGAACAAACTTTTGAACGAACATGTAAAAGGGTACAACCGCGAAAAGCAGATATTCCTTTTGTTGAGTATTTATTATTGGTTGCAGGATAACCGTTAACTTTAAATGCCGAAGATGAAAATATTCCTGATTTCAAATATGTACCCTTCTTCAAAAGATTCGCTTTTTGGCGTGTTTGTGAAGAACTTTAGGTTACAACTGGAGAAAATGGGAGTTGATTTTTCAGCAGTATCGGTAATAAAAGGGAAACGGTCAAATAATTTGAGTAAAGCAATTTCATATTTAAGCTACTATTGCTCCATTTTATACAATTTTGTTTTCAAAAAATACGACCTTTTGTATGTTCATTTTATGTCGCACAATGCCCCGGTACTTGCATTTTTGTTTTTTCTGTTTAAGAAAAGAAAACCTTTGGTAATAAATGTCCACGGGGATGATGTTACCCATTCGAAAGGAAGAAAAATTGATGTATTGAATAAATATATCATCAAAAAGACAGATTTAGTGGTAACCCCTTCCGTCTATTTTAAGGATATGATGATGGAAAATTATCCATTTCTAAAACCGGAACAAATTTTCGTTTCTCCTTCAGGCGGTATAGATTCCAAAAGATTTTATCCGATGGAAAAAACTAGTGATGAAATCCCGATTTTGGGAATGATTTCAAGAATTGATGCTGGCAAAGGGTGGGACGATTTTTTGAAAGCTTTAAAGAAATTAAAGGATAAGGCCGTCTCTTTCAAAGCTATAATTGCAGGACAAGGGCTTCAGGAAACTGAAATGAAAACCTTGATTGCCAATTTGGGCCTTGAAAGGAATGTGGAATTCTTGGGGCTTGTAAATCAGGAACAATTGGTTCACCTTTACAATAAAATGGAGGTTCTGGTGTTTCCCACAAAGCGCGAAGCGGAAAGCTTGGGCCTTGTTGGCCTTGAAGCAATGAGCTGCAAAACGCCCGTAATTGGCGGCGATATAGCGGGATTAAAGACATACATTGAAAATAACCGAAACGGAATATTATTTGAACCCGGAAATATTGACGAATTAGCCAAGTGTATTGAAAAATATCTTAATTTTTCCCCACAAGAAAAAGAGGATATGAGAAAGGCGGCTTATGAAACCGCCAAAGAATACGAAACCGAACATGTTATGCAAAAACTGTTGGATCAACTTATTAAAGTATGTACAAAAAACTGACGTTGGCAATTTATTACGGCATTTTCTACAACTTGCCACACTCAAGATTTGCATCTTTTACAAGGGCTTTGCGTGTTTGGTATATTTCAAAAATCTTAAATCTTATGCCTTATGATAAAAATAGTTTTGTGGAATACGGCGTATATCTTTCCAATGGCAAGCATATGAAAATTGGGTATAATTGCCATATAAACGAAAACGTATTTATCCAAGGTGGGTATATCGGGAATAATGTAATGATCGCCCCAAATGTTTCATTGTTAAGTACTTCCCATAACTACAAAAACACTGAAATTCCTATGATACATCAAGGCGAAACGCCTCCTAACCCACCAATTATAGCCGATGACGTTTGGTTAGGAAGAAATGTAGTGGTAATGCCAGGAATTAAGATAGGAACAGGGTCTATTATTGCAGCGGGTGCTGTGGTAACAAAAAATGTCGCGCCTTTTTCAATAATGGGCGGTGTTCCTGCCAAACTCATAAAATACAGAAAATGAAAAAAATATGGATCATATTTTTTTTCCTTTTATTTTCTGCTTCTTGTTCGAAGCCCAAAGTTATGATTGCGCTTGCGGGACAGAGCAATGCGGTCCCATTAAAGGATACACTTGCCTATAACTATACAAAATTAACAGGTAATGAAGTATATATTATACAATGTGCAAAAGCGGGAAGTGCACTCAACGCAAAAGCGGAAACAAATAGTTGGGGAAACTGGAGCTCTACGGGCTCTTTATTAAATGAATGTTTTGATGAAATAGATAAACGACTTTCTATTATTTATCCTCCTTACAATAAAGAAAAAAATATTGCCGCTATTATTTGGTCTCAGGGAGAAAATGATGGAGAAGCTATAGGAAAAGGTAGTTTAACTGCTGCCGAATATAAAGGAGATTTAAAAAGCTTAATTTCAAAATTTAGAAAGAGATACGGTTCTGCTTTGCCCTTTATTATCATTGAAACTGGAAGACATGCAACTTGTAAGGAATGTGACGAAGGATATGCTGTTGTTCGAAAAATTCAAGAGGAGGTAGCCGAAGAAGATGAACACACCTATATAGGTTATAATGAAACCAAGGATTTTATTGACAGAAAATGGTTAAGGGACCCAGTTCATTATAACAAAGAGGCTTTGAATGATATTGGGGAGAAGTTGGTTAAATTTATAGTTGAAAATGGGATCGACTAAGTACCTAAAAAGAATTTTCAAAGTTTAGCTCAAACACTTATATAAATTTTTGTAAATTTCAAAGAGACTTAATTTTTAGAAATCACTTCTACGTATGAAATCACTTTTCAAATATTTAATGATGATCTTCATGGTAATTGGGTGCTCCAATAATGATGAAAATCCTACTCAGGAAACTCCAAAAAACCTTATCATTACTAGTTATTCTCCTATAGCTGCAATGGCTGGAGATGAAATAACTTTTGTAGGGGAGAATATTGATGTCTCAAAAGAATATACTATACTTTTTAATGGAATTGCGTCAACAGAGGTTCAAAACTTCCCTACAGAAATTAAAGCAATTGTTCCCACCGATGCCACTACAGGTGAAATTGTAATAAAATATGATGGTAAAAGTTTAAATGTTGGTGAACTTGTAATCATTGAAGAACCACAGCTGATAATCACCAGTTTTTCCCCTACTACGGCCTTTACAGGAGATGAGGTTACATTTGTGGGCGAAAATATTAACCCTGCAATTACTTATCTGGTTTCTTTTAATGGTATTGAAGGTGAAACTACCAATGTTACCGAAACTGAAATCGTGGCCATTGTTCCCCAAGGAGCCACTTCTGGAGAAATAGTAATTTCTTATGAAGATATATCAACAACTGTGGGTGCAATTGAAATTATTGAAGAGCTCGATAAATTGTATGGCTATTTGCCTATTGAAGGTGCAGATTGTGATGTTTTAAAAATACATAACTTAAATATTAACACAGGAGAATTACTGGATGAAATTGCACTACTCCATAATCAATCTTGCTATTCCTACCTTTCTTCAAATTTTTACAGGGAAGGAAATATCTTTGTACATACATACACTACCCGTTACGGTCAAGGATCGCCATATGGCAAGGCTTGCACGATTGTAAATTTAACTAGTGGAGAAATAACTGGTTGGACTCTAAGCGATGGTGCAGATTATGATGGTAGTATTTTAGCTGCCCATAATAATAAAATATATTACATATATCGTTATTATGATAGTATTGATGATATTTATGAAATAAGGTCTGCCAATTTAAATAACTCCAATGTTTCAACAATTTATGAATTTCCAACAGATTTTATTTATGACATAAAAAACTCAGGATTTTTGCCTTCAACAAATGAGGTGGTTTTTTTCACAAAAAATGAATCGGGTCAACCGATTTTTATGAGGTTTAATGTACAGACTTCCACACTTTACACTTCTAATGTTTCCGAAATTTATTCCAAAATTTTCATAACTAAAACTGAAAGAATATTTGGGGTAAAAGATTTAGGAGGAGAGGAGCATGAAATTGTTGAGATAGACAAAGGCTCTGGAAATATTTTATCACCACTAGCTACTGTTTCAGTCAGAAATGTTAAAAATATAGATTATTCCCTATCTTCAAATAGTATTTTTGCATTACTTGAAGAGGCTTATAATGAACAGTACCTTTATAAATTAAATCTTACTACTGGCACATCAGCAACTACTCCGCTCGATCAGCAAAATCAACATAAAGATTTTGAAGGCATCTACTTAAACAATTAGGTTTAATAAATACTATCTTTGCTCGCTAAAAATTAATTGTGAGTATCCATAAAAGGATAAAAATCCTAAACACCACCATAGACAACCTCTCCATGCAAGAAACCCTTGCTCTGGTGCAGGAAAAAATTCATGCCGGCGAACAAGTGCATCACGTTGTAGTAAACGCCGGAAAAGTTGTGGCCATGCAAAAGGATCTGGAACTGCGCCACAGCGTAAACCAATGCCATATTATCAATGCAGACGGTCAATCCGTTGTTTGGGCATCAAGGTTTTTAGGGAAACCCCTTAAAGAGCGTGTTGCTGGGATAGACCTAATGACCAGCCTTGTGGAAATGGCGCATAAAAACAACAACAAAATCTTCCTTTTTGGCGCTAAGGAAGAAATCGTAAAAGAAGTGGTTGAAAAATACTCCGAAATCTACAGCCCTGAAATTATAGCAGGATATCGCAATGGGTACTTTACGCCTTCCGAAGAAGAGGCAATAGCAAAACAAATAGCAGATAGCGGCACCCAAATGCTGTTTGTGGCAATCTCCTCACCCATCAAGGAAAATTTTCTCTACAAATATCGCGACATCCTAAAAAACGTAAACCTGATTATGGGCGTAGGCGGCAGTTTTGATGTAATTGCCGGAAAAACAAAACGCGCCCCTTCCTGGATGCAAAATGCAGGCCTGGAATGGTTTTATCGCTTTGCACAGGAGCCAAGACGTATGTGGAAACGCTATTTGGTAGGAAATTCGAAATTTATTTTTTTGGTTTTAAAAGAGCGATTTTCAAAATAATCCAAAGCTTTCTCAATCCGCTACTGACTACTCGTTTATCCTTCTTAGTTTACCGCAAAGTCGCGGAGAACGCAAAGATATTCTGGATATGTTATTTGTGTTTTTGAGTTTATTTGGAATTTGGTGCTTGTATTTTGGAATTTCTTAATTTTGAACACTGAACACTGAACACTGAACACTGAACACTGAACACTAATAACTCCCCGCTACCCTCTAAAATTTGCCCAGAGTTTTCTATCTTCCCCTAAAATTTAAAAAAACACAAATTTTCCCCCATGAGGATCCTGCTCGCTGCCATATACCCTTATGCCTTCCTGCTGCTATACCTCATTATCCCTTTTGATAATTACATTCGGGCCTTGCCCAATATTCTTATGGCAATTTTGGTGGTTGCCTTCCCTTTTATTGTTAAAAAGGAAGATTTCAAAAAGCTCAAATCGCTGCCTATAGCTATTTTCCTCGGCCTTTTTGCCTATTTGTTGATTGACTCTTTTGGAAGCGGTAGGTTGCAGGATGATTTCAATATCATCAAAAAAGTGCTTATTGCAGTCGGCCTGGCCATCCTTTACATTCCGGTGGCCGATGTCAGGAAAATCAACAGCGCCATTATTTTTTCATCCTTGGCAGCTATCATTTTTTCGGTCTATAATTTTGTGCTAATAACCGACGCTACGGGAAGTTTTGCCCTCGGCGATTCTCCGCAGGTAATAGAATCACTATTGATTGATAGGCTTTATCTTGGGCTTCTCAGCACTTTCAGTATTTTGATTTCCTTTCAGGCAATTCAAAAAAAATACCATCCAAACAACAATTATTATTTGGCCAATATTTTTGTAAATGCACTGTTCATTATCTTAATCGCTTCAAAAATTGCCGTTGTTTCGTTGTTTGTATTGCTATTGATCAGACAGTTTTATGGCCAACGGAAAATCTGGAAGGCTATAATTGCCATAGGTGCAATCGCAGCGGTTGTGGGATTGTTCTTTATTATTAAAAATGAAAAAAGCATTCAGTTCAGCCAAGAAAGCCATCAAACCCCTCCTGCCTTTATTGAAAAATCGATGACGTATGAATTAAGGGCAGTGGTTTGGAAGTGTGCTCAAAACATAATTGACGAAGAAGGGTTTTCTTTAACGGGCATGGGTTTCGACACCACAAAAGAGAAGTTGGTTTCTTGCTACGAAACCCAAATTTCCAATCCAAAGAAAAGGGAAAAATTTGTTTCGGAACGTTATAATACCCACAACCAGTTTTTGGATTTTTACCTAAGCGCGGGCTTTATAGCCTTGTTGCTTTTTGTGGCCTTTATTGTTGTCAGTATTTTTTCAACGCGAAAACAATTTTTCCCCACGGCCATGTTGGCAGTATTGATAATGTACTGTTTGGTCGAAAATTTATTTTACAGACAGATTGGGGCTTATTATGTAGGCTTCATTCTGATCGTGCTAATGACAACTGCGAAACCCGCGGAAAACAACAGCATAAAAAAGATATAAAAAGAATTGCAAATTGTACTTTTGCAATCGTTAAATTAAAAGATAACCGCCTGTGCGGGCATGTGTATGAGAATTTCAGTAATAGGAACAGGCTACGTAGGCCTTGTAACGGGAACCTGTTTGGCCGAAACAGGAAATGAAGTAATATGTGTTGACATAGACAAGGCAAAAGTAGAAAAAATGCGCAACGGCGAAGTGCCAATCTATGAGCCGCATTTGGATGTGCTTTTTGAAAGAAACATTAAGGCAAACCGCTTAAAATTTACCACCTCGCTCGAAGCAGGCCTGGAACATGGCGAAATCATTTTTCTGGCCCTTCCAACACCTGAAGATGAGGATGGATCAGCAGATCTTTCCTATGTTTTGAATGTTTCCGAAGAAATTGGAAAAAAAATAAAGACCTACAAAGTAATCGTGGACAAAAGTACCGTACCCGTGGGCACGGCGGAAAAAGTGCGCCGCGTTATCGCCAAAAATGCTTCCTGCGAATTCGACGTGGTATCCAATCCCGAGTTTTTAAGGGAAGGCTTCGCAGTTGATGATTTTATGAAACCCGAACGAATCGTTATTGGTTCAAGTAGTGAAAGAGCGACCGCATTAATGCAAAAACTCTACAGTCCATTTGTGCGTTCGGGAAACCCAATCATTGTGATGGACGAAAAATCCGCCGAGCTTACAAAATATGCGGCCAATTCTTTCTTGGCAACAAAGATTACTTTTATGAATGAAATAGCCAACTATTGCGAAAAAGTAGGCGCCGATGTAGATATGGTCCGTATCGGAATGGGCAGCGACAGCCGTATTGGCAAACGTTTCCTCTTCCCGGGAATCGGTTATGGCGGCTCTTGTTTTCCGAAAGACGTGAAAGCACTAAAAAAAGCAGGAAAAGATGAAAACTACGATTTCAGGATTTTGAATTCCGTAATCGAAGTCAATTCGGCACAAAAAACAATCTTGCTGCCTAAAATTGAAGAGTATTTCAAAAACGATTTAAAAGGAAAAACGATCGCCGTTTGGGGATTGGCGTTTAAGCCCGAAACAGACGATATTCGCGAAGCACCGTCCATAGATATGATGGAAGCCATGCTGAAGAAAGGTGCAAATCTCCAAGTCTTTGACCCCGAAGCGATGCCGAATATTCAAAAACGTTTTGGCGATAAATTGAATTATGCAGATTCTATGTACGCCGCGCTTGATGGCGCTGATGCTTTGTTAATCTGCACCGAATGGAGTATATTCCGGACACCAGATTATGACAAATTGAAACAATTGTTGAAAAATCCAGTTGTTTTTGACGGAAGAAACCTATACAATGTAAATGATATGGAAACAGAAGGGTTTACCTATGTTTCCGTGGGAAGAAAGTCTGTAAACTTATGAAGAAACGCGTCCTAATTACCGGTGCCGCTGGATTTTTAGGCTCGCACCTTTGCGATAAATTTATTGCCGAAGATTTCCACGTTATTGCGATGGACAACCTTATTACGGGCGATCTTAAAAACATTGCCCATCTTTTTAAGTTGGAAGCCTTTGAGTTCTATCACCACGATATTACCAAATTTGTACACGTGCCGGGAAAGATAGATTACATTCTTCATTTCGCTTCCCCAGCAAGCCCGATAGATTATCTTAAAATACCCATACAAACCCTAAAAGTAGGCTCCTTGGGAACGCACAATCTTTTGGGATTGGCTAAGGAGAAAAACGCCCGTATCTTGATAGCCTCTACTTCCGAGGTTTATGGAGATCCATTGGTGCACCCGCAAACTGAAGAGTATTTCGGAAACGTAAACACCATTGGCCCACGCGGGGTTTATGACGAGGCAAAGCGCTTTCAGGAATCCATTACCATGGCGTATCATAGATTCCACGGTTTGGATACCCGCATTGCGCGTATTTTCAATACCTACGGCCCGCGGATGAGACTGAATGACGGCCGCGTAATCCCGGCATTTATTGGGCAATCACTTCGAGGCGAAGATTTAACCGTATTCGGGGATGGAATGCAAACGCGTTCTTTTTGCTATGTTGACGATGAGGTGGAAGGATTGTACCGTTTGTTGCTAAGCGATTATCCGCTCCCGGTAAACATTGGCAATCCCGAAGAAATTACAATTCTTGACTTTGCAAAGGAAATAATCAAGTTAACGGGAACAGCGCAAAAAATAGTTTTCAAGCCGCTGCCACAGGATGACCCTATGCAGCGCGAGCCGGATATTTCCAAAGCAAAGGAAATATTAGGCTGGGAACCGAAAGTTTCGAGAGAGGAAGGAATGAAAAAAACCTTTGAATATTTTAAAAACCTATCAAAAGAGGAACTTTTTAAAAGCGAACATAAAGATTTTTCAAAGCACAATAGATAAAAAATAATGTTTAAAAGCGGAAGATATTCGGGATGGTTGCGGCCTATTTCTTATGGAATAGATCTTTTCCTTATCCATTATCTTGCCTTTGAATTTTTCGGAACCCCTTTTCCGTATTTCAATTATATTGTCTTTTTGACCGTTGCTTGGGTATTGCTTTCGTTGCGATCGGGTTTTTATGAAATATATCGCTTTACCCATCTCTCAAAAATAATGTCCTTGGTAGGAAAACAGGGCGTTATTTTTGTACTGATTGTTTTTTCCTTTTTCGGCTTTTATAACGAGTTGTCCACCTCGGCATCCACGATATTTAAATACATTCTTTTGGTGATGGGCTGCATTACCATTGTGAAATTGGGCGTTTTCTTTCTTCTCAAAAAATACCGTTTGCATCTGGGCGGAAACGTCCGTAAGGTTGTTATAATTGGCCTAAACCAAAAAACAGATCTGCTCCGGAAGTTTTTTACCAATAACCCGGTGTATGGCTATAAGCTCTATAAGACTTTTGATTTAAAAGGGCCCAATAAAGTTTCCATAGAGGAATGTATGGATTATATTTTGGAAGAAGAGATAGATGAGGTCTATTCCTCCGTAGCGGAAATTGGGAATAAAGACCTTATAAAACTGATTGATTTTGTGGACAACAACCTCAAGATCCTAAAATTCCTTCCGGACAACAAAGAGATTTATAGCAAAAAACTGGATTTCACTTATTATGGGGTTCTTCCCATCCTGTCCCTGCGAAAAATTCCTATAGACGAGCCCTTTAATAAATTTTTAAAACGAAGTTTTGATATTGTACTATCACTTATAATAATAATCGGAATATTATCTTGGCTAACACCTTTGCTAGGAATACTTATAAAACTTGAATCTAAAGGTCCAGTGTTTTTTAAGCAAAAAAGGAATGGTCTGGATTATAAAGAATTTTATTGTTATAAATTTCGCAGTATGATACCAAACCCAATGGCACACTTACACCAAATAAGAAAAGGAGACGAGCGTGTAACGAGGGTTGGGCGCATAATCCGCAAGACGAGTATCGATGAGCTGCCGCAGTTTATCAATGTTCTTAAGGGCGAAATGAGCGTTGTGGGCCCAAGACCCCATATGGTAAGTCATACCCATATGTACGCCGAACGGATTGACAAGTTTATGGTGCGCCATTTTATAAAACCGGGAATCACGGGATTGGCCCAGGTAAGCGGTTTCCGCGGTGAGGTGGAAAGCGAGAGCCATATTATCAATAGAGTGAAGTACGATATTTTTTATCTCGAAAACTGGAGTCTTTTTCTCGATATAAAGATTGTCTTCCAAACCATCTTCAACGCGCTTCGTGGTGAAGAAAAGGCGTACTAAACAGCTTCAATTGAAGTGATAAAGGCTTCAAACTGCCTGTCAAAATTAAAGGCTGCAATGGCTTTTTTCTGAACCGTTTGTTTCGGAAACTGCTCTAATTCTTTTTCTGAAAGGGTATCAATAAAACCTTGCAATGCTGAGAAATCGTTTACGGGAACAACCCATCCCAAAGATTCCGTTTTTATAATTTGACCACCTTCCCCTCCAGCGAAGTAAAGAACCGGCAGTCCCAACCGTGTAAATTCAAATATTTTTGAAGGGACGGAACCATAAATTCTATTGATTAACGGAATAAAGGCAATATCATATTCTTGAAGTGCTTTGTGAAGCGAATCCCTATCCAATTCGCCATAAAAAAAGATGTTTTGTTTTTGCAGCCCCCTTAGCTTTTCGGCCTCGGGCCCCGCGCCATACAGGTGAAGACTCACGTTTTCCGGAAATGAAATCCGTTTGCATATTTCAAGAATTCCCTGCGCCATTCCCAGCAGCCCCGCATAAACGATTTTGATTTCTTTGGATGTGGGTTTCTCTTTTAGTGTAGGGGCATCAAAATTTGGAATGTTTCGATACAAAAAAGAAGGCTTTTCTTTTTCAAAATTTGAAGTATGTTGAAGAATTTCTTCAGACTGCCCAATTATTAAATCTGAATTTCGATAACAAAAACGCTCCATTTTCAACAAGAGTGCATAGTACCAACCCTTTTTCAAAATCCCCATTTCCAGCCCCGCCAGCGGCCAGAGGTCTGAAACATTCAGAATTATTTTTCCTGCCTTGCCGGCAGGCAGGTTTGAAAACAACCGCCCCAACACCACCGCAGTAAAGCCCACAAAAACGGGGGAATACTGAATAAATATCTTTTTTGGTGTTTTGTTGAAAATGAAGAAAAATACCAAGCTCAGCGAAAACGAAAGCATTGAAAGCAACCGTACAAATTTATTGGCAGAATTGCTGGGCCAGACCCACAACCGCGATATTTTTCCAAAAAAGGTATTTTCTGAAATTGATACCCTTCCCCGGTAACCTTCAAAAATTTTTCCATTGGGATAATTGGGCAACGGACAAACTACCCGTACCGAATAATTAGCTTTGCCCAAACCTTCTACTATACTGTGCATTCGGTTGGCCGCCGCACCTTTTTCGGGAGGAAAATAGTTGGTTATTAAAAGAATTTCCTTTTGCACGCTTTGATTGTGATTAATTTTCAACCAACGAAACAAACTGCTTCAATTTGCCACTTTCGGTCCTGTCCAGTTGTTCCTTTCGGTTGAAGTTAAAAGTTAAACCCGGCTCTAAAAATTGCTCAAGTGTTTCTGCAATAAAGCTTTTCTTTTCCTCCGTTAATGCCTCTTCGCTCACATAATTTACTTCAAAGGTATCCATCTTTGTTTGTATCACTTTAAATTCCTTCATGGTTCCGCTCTCCTCCATTATTTTTTTGGTGATAACATAAAAAGTCATGCCCGCAGCTTTTTTTCCGCTTGGAAGTATGGCAAAATCGTTGGTTCTGCCCAATAGTTTTTTCAAGATAGGCTTTTTGGGAGTGCTTCTTTCGCTCAAGGCACCGTAGTCGCCAATTTCATAACGAATAAACGGATGTGCCTTGTTGTGCAAGGAAGTAATGACTATTCGCCCTTCTTTTCCCAAGGGAAGCGGCTTATCGTTTTCATCCAAAATTTCCATAAAGAGCGTTTTGGAATCTACTTCCCATTCGCCTTCTAAATTGGTAAACGCAATGACGCCCACCTCTGAGCAGCCGTATTCATTGACTACGGGAACCCCAAGTTGTTTTTCAAGCAAAATTTTATCAGCCTCAAAAAGCATTTCGGAAGTGACGATGCAGACTTTCAATGAGGGGCAAACATCTTTTAAAACAATGTTTTTCCCCTTCAAATACTTCGCAAAAAGCACGATGCTGCTGGTGTAACCGTTTATATAATCGAAAGGTTTCCTTTTGTAAACCTCCAACATGTCGTCCAATGCTTTTTCAGAAAGATCAAGTATCGAAAACCGATGGCGGTTGGCCAGAAAATCCTTTAGCTTTACGGTTTTGTTTTCAATTGTATCCAACGGAATTCCGTAATACCGCGCCTGGAACGAAGTATTGAAGTTTATCCCGAACCACCCGAACCGCTCCATATGGTAAGCCCAAGTGATGGCGTGGCTATACTTGTCCTTCGCAAAGCGGATGGGATTGCCGCTGGAACCCGAGGTTTTGTTTACGTAAACATTTTTTTCCGAAAAGCCTTTTGAAAGCCGTTCCTTCAGCGGAATTTGATAATCTGCTTTTTTCAAAATAGGCAGCGATTCCCAAGTTGAAAAATCGCCCTTCACTTTCTGGCGATAAAAAGGATTATTTTTTAAATGATAGGTTGCAATTTCGGCCTTTTTCACATTCAAAAATGCCTCGTAGTCCGCTTCCTTAATTTCAGAAATTTGAAGCAATTCCTCCTTGGCCCTTTTAATGGGAAACCGTTTCAGAAAAAGGGAAATATCGAAAAGTCTCAAAAGCTTACTTTAATTTTTAAATCGAAAACAAATTTTTCCAAAGACAAATTCGCTTCAAATAAATTAGCGGTTCAAGGTACAAATTTACTGAAACTCATTTTCCGAAAGTTTTAGAATAAAACCTGTCGGAAAATGTTAGTTGAAGAAATCCCGCTGAATTGCGGGACCTTTTATTTGCTATTGCCTTGTTTTAGCCTTAAAATGAATTATTTTTGACACCGAAACAAAACTTCCTGCAAGGTCTTTAAGACCTTGTAGGTTTCAAAAAGCTATAAAATGAACATACTCATCCTGGGTTCCGGCGGCCGCGAACATACTTTTGCATACAAAATTGCGCAGAGCAACCGCTGCGAAAAACTTTTCGTAGCGCCCGGAAATGCGGGTACAGCTTCCATTGCAACAAATGTGGATCTAAAGGTAACCGATTTTGGGGCGGTGAAAAAATGCGTTGTTGAAAATAATATAGAAATGGTAGTGGTTGGTCCCGAAGACCCGTTGGTGCACGGAATAGCCGATTATTTTGCCGAAACTTCGGCATTAAAAAACGTAATGCTAATTGGTCCCTCAAAACACGGAGCCTTGCTGGAAGGCAGTAAACAGCGCGCAAAGGAGTTTATGATGCAGCACAACATTCCTACGGCAGCCTATGAGAGTTTCACCGCGGAATCTTTGGAAGCCGGAAAGGCATTTTTGGAAAAATTAAAGCCACCCTATGTTTTGAAAGCAGACGGACTGGCCGCCGGAAAAGGTGTTTTGATTTTGAAGGATTTAGAAGAAGCCAAACAGGAGCTCGAAAACATGCTTACGCACAGCAAGTTTGGTGAAGCGAGTTCCAAAGTGGTCATCGAGGAATTTTTGGACGGAATTGAGTTAAGCGTTTTTGTACTAACCGATGGAAAAAATTACAAAATCCTTCCCACGGCAAAAGATTACAAACGCATTGGCGAAGGCGATACAGGTTTAAATACCGGCGGAATGGGCGCCGTTTCCCCGGTACCATTTGCAGATGAAGTTTTGATGAAAACAATTGAGGACCGAATCGTGAAACCAACCGTGAACGGTCTTTCAGAAGAGCAAATTGATTACAAAGGTTTTGTTTTCATCGGGTTGATAAAAGTGGATAACGAACCCTACGTGATAGAATACAATGTACGGATGGGCGATCCCGAGACGGAGGTCGTTTTGCCGCGCATTAAAACCGATTTGGTTGATTTATTGGAAGCTGCATATCATCAAAAACTCAACACTGTAACTATTGAAATTGACGAAAGAAGTGCTGCTACAGTAATGCTTGTATCGGGTGGGTATCCCGAAGCTTACGAAAAAGGGAAGGAAATTTTAGGGTTGGAAAATGTGGAAGGTTCCATCGTTTTTCACGCGGGCACAAAATTCGAAAACGGCAAAATCCGTACCAATGGCGGCCGTGTTTTGGCAATAACTTCCTTGGATGATGATTTCAGAAAGGCACTAAAAAAATCCTATCATAACATAGAAAAACTAAGTTTTGATAGGATGCAGTATCGTAAGGATATCGGTTTTGATCTTTGACCACCAGCCCTAAAGGGGAGGAGGCAATCTTGAATATTTTTTAAATTCGGGGCAGCTCCAATTTAAGGAGTTTCGTCGAATGTATAATTGCTTTCAGTGCTTTCGTTAAATTCTTTAAGCTTACGCATCCAATAAATGAACGCGACAGCACCGGTAAGTAAGAATACCCAGGAAACAATGTTTGCAAGCCACCAACTATCAAGCTCTACTTTCATCAAAGCATCGTAAGGGATAAAAAGAACATTTTCAAAAAGGGAAGCTATTCCTTCCCAAAAACCTTTCCAAGTCATATCTTTAATCTTTAGAAGACAAAAGTATAAAAATACCCCGTATGCTGACAAGCTTTTTTGGAAAATCCATTCCTTTAAATTATTTAATTCTCAGTGTTTTTATTGTTGCGGGCTATTTATTTGGCGCAATTTCAGGATCTGCGGTGGTCATTACCCCTTATTTGCTTTTTGTCCATGGTGCTTTTATAGTTCTTAGTGTGTTGATTATGTTGCTTTTGGATTTTATTATCCGAAAAAACCATCTAACCAAAACCAATACCTTCGCTATCTTCTTTTTTACTTGTTTTATGGTAATGCTGCCGGTTATTTTTCTTCAGCATAAAATACTTTTGGCCAATGCGTTTCTCATACTTGCCCTGCGAAGGATAATGAGTTTGAGAAGTGATAAAAATTCTTCTAAAAAAATTCTCGATGCCAGTATTTGGATTACCCTCGCCTCCCTGTTCTATTTTTGGAGCCTGTTGTTTTTTATCCCACTTTGGATTGCCATAATACAAAAGCCGAATTCAGACTATAAGCAGATGCTCGTTCCTTTCACGGGTTTTGCTGCTGTCTTGATCATAAATACCGCAGTCCAACTGCTTGTATATGATTCGTTTGCATGGTTTTTTAATTGGAGGGAACCTATAAGTTTCGATTTTTCAAAATACCATTTTGCTTCCGTTTTAGTACCTGTTACCGTAATTCTCGCTTTTTATATTTGGACGGGGGTGTACCGAATTTTAAGGCTTTCCGCAGTTTCCTTAAAGGAAAAATCCAATTATCTGCTGTTATTATATGTAAGCATAACCAGTTTGTTTGTAGCCATAATGGGCCCGGAAAAAACGGGGGCCGAAATTCTTTTTGTCTTGGCTCCCATTTCAATTATTGCAGCCAATTATATTGAAGGATTTGAAACGGATCGTTATGTGGAAAAGGATATGGCCGAATTTTGGTTTAAGGAAATCATGCTTTGGCTGGTGGTCGTTTTGCCGTTTGTATTTCTGTTTTTATGATTGCGGTGAATCTCGAAAATATTGAAAAAGAACTAAAGCGCAGGCTTCCGTATCATTACAGTTGGGGCCAAAAACAAAATGATGAATGGGACCGCTATACCAACTTTATTTACAGCACACAGGAGTGGGCGGGGTTAATCTTGAAAATGAAGCAGGCAATTGCAGAACATAAACTCGATAAACGAAGTTTGTTCAATTACACCGCCAACCGCTGGTACAATTTCTGGAGCGCCGTGGCGGTGGAACATATTTTTTCTGAAACTGAAAATGTGGAAAAGGTAGCCGAAACCAAGGATTCCGAAAAGGATTTTTATCTCTTCGGAATTCCCTTTGACCATAAAACTTCGGTCTTTCCAAAACAGTTCAACAAAACCTTAGAATACGCCCAAAGCCATAAAGGGGAACTGATCCAATGGTTCTACAAAAACCAAAGCAGCCAAAAGCGGCACCATTTTAAAAACCGACTTTTTATCGTGGTTTATGCTGAAAATGGGGAGCATTGGAAACTCAAGGCTGAAATCGGTTTGCTAAAAAATGCTATTCAAAAATATATTGCTACTTTCCGGCCGGAGCAGTTGCAATCATTTACTTTTGTTGACGGACAGCAAACTTTAAGCGATATTATCTGGGTTTCCAAATGAACTACATAGGCTCCAAACACAAACTCTCCAATTTCATTTTTGAAAATTTAAGCACTCTTTTTAAACCAGATTGGCAACAAGAATTTCACTATCTTTGAAATATGAAAACATTATCTTTAAACATACCTGACGGCCTTGATATAGGGCCAAGCGAACTTGCAATATTCGTGGCATCTCGCCTTTATGAAAATGGTAAGTTGTCGTTGGGCCAGGCAGCTGAAATGGCAGGCCTAACAAAACGCACTTTTGCCGAACTTCTGGGGCATTACAATGTTTCCATCTTCAATTATCCCGCTTCAGATTTAGCAAAGGATGTTGCCAATGCCTAAAACTATTATTTCCGATACCAGCTGTTTTATTATACTTACAAACATTGGGGAATTGGATATTTTGCGGAAAGTTTATGGGGAAGTAATAACTACACCTGAAGTGGCGTCAGAATTCGGAGAGCCACTGCCAGCATGGGTAATTATAAAATCGGCAACAGACTACTATCGTCAGGCTATTTTAGAAGTTCAAATAGACAAGGGCGAATCCAGTGCAATAGCTTTAGCTTTGGAAATTGAAACCAGCACAGTTATTTTAGATGACCTAAAGGATAGAAAAATGGCTGAACATTTGGGAATATCCTATACTGGAACTATTGGAGTAGTAAAAGCAAAACTGAAGGGGGTTATTCCTTCAATAAAACCAATCTTGAAAAAATTAAAGCAAACAGATTTCCGAATTTCTCTTGAACTTGAAACGGAAGCTCTTGGCCAAGCAAAAGAACTGCCTTAATGAACTACATAGGCTCCAAACACAAACTCTCCTCCTTCATTTTTGAAACGGTTACCGAAACCTGCGGAAATGGGCTTTCGCAAAAAACATTTTGCGACCTTTTTGCAGGCACCGGAATCGTTGGCCGAAACTTTAAGCCACACGTAAAACAGGTAATCGCCAACGATGTGGAATATTACAGCTATGTGCTGAACCGAAACTATATCGGTAATAATTTTGAATTCGATTACGAAGCATTCCTAAATGAATTGAACGCTTTAAAAGGCAAAAAAGGCTTCATTTTTGAAAATTATTCCGAAGGAGGAAAAGCTAAAAGAAACTATTTTACTTCAGAAAACGGGCAGAAAATTGACGCTGTTCGTATTCAAATAGAAAATTGGAAAGAAGCTTCAACAATTACGGAAGACCAATATTTTTTCCTGCTCGCCTCTTTACTTGAAAGTGCCGATAAAGTGGCTAATACAGCTTCGGTTTATGGAGCCTATCTAAAGCACATAAAAAGATCGGCGGCAAAAACGATGGTAATTCAACCCGCACTGATAGAAAAAGATCTGTTTTCCGAAGTCTTGCCCTTGCAAAAAAACCAAATTTTCCAAAAGGACGCCATTCAGCTTATCAAGGAAATAAAAGGCGACATCCTTTATCTGGATCCGCCCTATAACGCCCGCCAGTACGGCGCCAACTATCATTTGCTGAATACTATCGCAAAATATGATACCTTTGTACCCAAGGGCAAAACCGGCCTGCGCGATTACTATAAAAGTGATTGGTGCAAAACCGGCGAAGTACTGAAAAGTTTTGCGGAATTGATTGAAAACGCACAATTTCCCTACATTTTTCTGAGTTACAACAACGAGGGATTGATGGGCCAAAAGGAAGTGCAAAAGGTGATGGAACGCTTCGGAAAATATACGTTGAAAACCAAAAAATACCAACGTTTTAAAGCAGATAAAACCGAAAACCGAAACCACAAAGCCACCGAAACTTTTGAGTATTTGCATATTTTAGAAAAGCATTTCGGCTCCGCTCAATGATCGGTGTCTGAGCGGAGCCGAAGACACAAATAAAAAATAACAATAAACAATAGATAATGTTCTCAGACAAGGCCAACAAAATCTTCGCAGAAGTTATAAATAAGTACCACGAGGTGAATACCGTGGACCAACCTTTCAGCAATCCGTACGATAAAGACAGTCAATTGATTGAACACTTGCTATACCGAAAATGCTGGATAGATACGGTTCAGTGGCATTATGAAGACATCATCCGCGACCCGAATATTGATCCGGTAGCGGCACTGAAACTCAAGCGCCAAATAGACGCTTCCAATCAGGACCGCACCGATATGGTGGAATACATTGACAGCTATTTCCTTGAGAAATTCAAGGACGTAAAGGTGAAGGATGATGCAACCATCAACACCGAAAGTCCCGCGTGGGGCATTGACAGGCTTTCAATTTTGGCACTGAAAATTTATCATATGAACGAAGAGGCTACCCGAACCGATGCTTCCCAAGAGCACCAAATGGCTTGTAAAGCAAAATTGAACGTGCTTTTGGAACAACGAGTAGATTTAAGCACCGCCATCAACCAATTGTTGGACGATATTGCCCACGGCAGAAAGTATATGAAAGTCTATAAGCAGATGAAAATGTACAACGATGACGAGCTAAACCCGGTGCTTCGCGGAAAGAAATAATATTATTTTAAACCTAACAGGTTTTCAAAACCTGTTAGGTTTTTAAAATTCCAATGGCCAAACCCATACACATATTGGTAATCCGCCTCTCCGCCATGGGCGATGTGGCAATGACCGTTCCCGTACTTCGCATTTTGGCGCAAACCTATCCCGAACTAAAAATCACGGTGCTTTCCCGCCCATTTTTCAAACCTTTTTTTGAAGAAATTCCCAACCTCGATTTTTTGGAAGCTGATGTATATGGCGAACACAAACGCTTCGGATTGATTAAATTGGCAAACCAAGCAAATGATTTGGGAATTGGCGCCGTAGCAGACCTTCACAACGTAATTCGTTCCAAAATAATCACGAAATATTTAAAATTTAAGGGTTTAGAAACAGCGACTATCGATAAAGGCCGCTCAGAAAAGAAACAGTTGATTGCTGCCAAAGGCGAAAATATTTCACAATTAAAAACTACACACCAGCGCTATGCGGATGTTTTTGAAAAGCTCGGTTTTCCGTTAAACTTAAACACATTTACCGTCCCGCCCAAAAAACGGTTGACGCCAAAACTCAATGGCCTGATTGGCGTAGAACCAAAAAAACTCATCGGCATTGCTCCCTTTGCCGCCCATCAAAGCAAAATGTATCCTTTAAGCTTAATGGCTGAAGTAATCCGCGAATTGGATAAAACCGACAAATACCGTATATTTCTTTTTGGTGGCGGAAAGAAGGAAATAAAGCAACTTCAACAACTTGAAAATCCTTTCGCCAACGTGACCAATGTGGCCGGAAAACTCACTTTTGAGGAAGAACTCGCGCTGATTTCAAATCTGGATTTGATGGTATCCATGGATAGCGGCAACGGGCATTTGGCGGCTATGTTCGGTGTGCCGGTAATTACGCTTTGGGGTGTCACGCATCCGTTTGCCGGATTTGTACCCTTCAACCAGCCGGAAAGCAATCAACTTCTTTCAGACCGCAAAGAATATCCGTTGATTCCCACTTCTGTTTATGGAAATAAATTTCCGAAAGGGTACGAAGAAGTGATGAAGACTATTTCACCTGAAACGGTTGTTTCAAAAATTAAAGAAATCTTAGTATAACTGATTATTGAATCGTATTCAGACCCCAAAGGTTTTAACCTGTCCGCCGGAGGAGGAAAACCTTTGGGTCTTTTGGATTTTCAAAGATGATTTCGGATAAATTCACTAACTTGCACTAAAGCAAATGGGTATGCCGACCTTATTTATCGTTTTCGGTCTTAGATTTTTCTTTTATTCAAACGAACATCTTCCAATACATATACACGTTAGAAATGCTGACGGTGAGGCAAGGTTTGCAGTTGAAGAAATTAAATTAATTTCAAACAAGGGCTTAAAAAACAGAGATATTAAATTGGCTGAAGCTTTAATTGAGGAAAATAGGGAGCTTATAATTCAAAAATGGAATGAACACTTTAGAAAATAATATAGAAATTAAAAGACTCTGGTTTACAGACTCAAAAATATGTATCGAAACCCTCGATGGACAGAAGTTAGACCATCCATTATCCTGGTTTCCAAAGTTGAAAAATGCAAGCGAGGAAGAGAAAAACGACTACGAACTTTCTCCTTTCGGGATACATTGGCCAACCCTTGATGAGGATTTAAGTTTTAGGGGCTTCTTTGAATTCAAAAAATAAAATCTTTAGCACCTAAAAATACTCCAAGTTTTTTTGGTTCCGATAGCTATCTCGATGGAATTTTGAACTAGTCTTTCAACAAACATGCATTTTTATCAAAGGAATCATTTCCACTTCGCTCAATGACCTGGTTCTGGTAGCTGAGCTGAGCCGAAGCTACACATCATCATAATCCACAACAACTTTCGCAGTTGTAGGATGCGCTTGGCAGGTAAGTATCAAACCATCCGCAATCTCGGCTTCGGTGAGGATTTGGTTTTTGCGCATTTCGGCCTTTCCTTCTTTCAGGCGGGCGATACAGGTACTGCAAATTCCGCCTTGACAGGAATAGGGTGGGTCTAAACCCTCGTCCAGCGCAGCTTCAAGAATACTTTTGGTCTGCGGCATTTCAAAAACTTCCTCTTCGTCATCAAGAATTACCGTAATGCTGGTATTGCCGTCGTGTTTTTCAACCAAAAGCCCTTTTTCGGCAGTAGAGAAAAGCTCGTGATGTATTTGTTTTGAATTGATTCCGTTGTGCTTCAAGGTTGCGGAAACTTCGTCAATCATCTGTTCGGGGCCGCACAAATAAAAGGCTTCAAAAGTTATCTGCCCGTACTTATTTTTCAGGTAAAAATTAACCAGGGAGCGACCTATTCTTCCAAATTGCGCATCGTCCCACTTTTCTCGACTATAGACAAATTCAACATCAAACCGCTCCGGAAATTTATCCTGCAACTGAACGATTTCGTCATAAAACATGGTTTCCTTTTTGTTCTGATTGCCGTAAATAAGTAAAAACGAACTTTGGGGCATTTCTTCCAAAGTGCTTTTTATCAACGAAAGCACGGGAGTTATCCCGCTTCCTGCGGCAAAGGCCACGTAATTTTTAAGATTTGGCTCCAAAATAAATTTTCCCGTGGGCGGCATCACTTGCAGCGTATCGCCCGCTTTCAGGTCTTTGTTTGCATATTCTGAGAAGGCTCCTTTTTCCACCTTTTTCACGGCAACCTTCAGCAGGCCGCTCTTGGGTGAACTACAAATGGAATACGCCCGGCGCAGCTCCTTGCCGTCTTTTTGATGTTTTATGGTAATATATTGCCCAGCCTTAAATGCAAAGGTATTTTTTAGATTTTCGGGAACTTTAAAAGTAACGGAAACGGAATTTGGAGTTTCTTTTTTTACTTCGGAAACGGTAAGCGTATGGAACTCGCTCATGATCTTGATTATTTTTTTGCAAAAGTACAAATGAAATCAAGGAAACAAAGCTTCAAAAGCTTTAAAGTGAAGCATTTTTTGGGCGTTTCATTAAGCAGATATTAAAAAGAAATGTATTTTTACCGCTCTTTAGCGATTCTACATACTAAAATAGAACCTTTTAAGTTACAATATTATATAAACTGAAAGCATTTTGAAGGGCACATATAAAATTACATTATTTATTCTGGCTGTTGTTTTTTTGGCAGCCTGTTCACGCAAAAAAAACACCTTTTTAAACCGCAATGTCCACGCAGTAACTACCGAATTTAATACGCTTTACAATGGCGATATGGCGTTTGCGGACGGAAAGGAGCAACTGGCGTATGGTTTTCGCGATAATTTTTGGGAAATCCTTCCCGTAGAACGCATCAATATTGAGGAAGCAGAGACAAAAACCCCCGGTGCCTCTAAAAATTCCGAATTCAACCGTGCCGAGGAGAAAGCCGCAAAGGCAATCCAAAAACATTCCATGTACATTGACGGCAAGGAATACAACCCACAGATAGACGAGGCTTATATGTTGCTTGGAAAAGCGCGCTACTACGACGGCCGTTTTATTCCTGCTTTGGATGCCTTCAACTTTATTTTGGACCGCTATCCTACCAGCAACAACATTAACGTTGCGAAAGTGTGGAAGGCAAAAACCAACATCCGTCTAAAAAATGAGGAATTCGCTATAGAAAATCTCAAAAAAATGTTTGAGACAGCCGATTTGAGTGAAGAAGAAATTGCCGATGGCGCCGCAATGATGGCACAGGCGTTCATTAACCTGGATTCGCTGCAGCCTGCGTTGGAATACATAAAAATGGCTTCCGAAAATGTAAAGGATAAAGAATTAAAGGGAAGATACACCTTCATAAAAGGCCAACTTTACAACCGCCTTGGCGAGAAGGACAGTGCCAACCTTGCTTTTGATGAGGTTATTGCAATGAACCGCAAGACTTCCCGGGCCTATCTGATCAATGCTTATTTGGAAAAGGGAAAAAATTTCGATTACGAAAAAGGAGACCGAACCGCGTTTTTGGAACTGTTGCGGGATCTCGAAAAAAACCGTGAAAACCGTCCGTTCCTGGACAGAATCTACAATCAGTTTGGCGATTATTACCGCAATAGCGACAGTATTGAAACGGCCGTTAAATACTACAACAAATCCATAAAGGCCTTTAAACAGGACAAAGTTCTTCAGGCAGTAAATTATCAAACCCTTGCAGAAATAAACTTTGACAATGCCGAATATAAAAATGCAGGAGCTTATTACGACAGTACGTTAACATTTCTTGAAGAAAATAGCCGCCAATGGCGCCGCATAACGAAGAAGCGCGAAAACCTTGACGATGTAATAAAATACGAAGACATTGCTGCTACTAATGACAGCATCCTTAAATTGACCAAAATGACCGAGGCGGAACAGCTTGCCTTTTTCACGGATTACACTTCAAAATTGAAGGAACAAGCAATAAAGGATTCGTTGGAAGCTGTTAAAATAGAGCAGAAAATCGCCAACAAGGAGTTTTACGAAAAGGGTAAGACCGTTTCGGGCCCAAACAAAGGCGGCAGCACATTCTATTTTTACAATACTTCCACAGTAGCTTACGGAAAAGGGGAGTTCCGAAAAATTTGGGGCGACAGAAAATTGGAGGACAACTGGAGGCTTTCCAGCAAGCAAAGTTCCCTGATCACTAAGGATGAGGAGGTGGTGGCCGTAACGCCGATAGCAGAAAACGAACTATACAAGCCGGAAACCTACATCAGCAGAATACCTACTGACGAAAAAGCAATAGACAGTTTGGCAAAAGACAGGAACTTTGCATACTACCAATTAGGCTTGATTTACAAAGAAAAATTTAAGGAATACAACCTGGCCGCTAATAGGCTCGAAAAACTGCTTACCTACAATCCCGAAGCGCGATTGGTGGTGCCAGCAAAATACAATTTGGTTAAGATTTATGAAATTTTGGAAAATCCTTCCGAAGCCGATAAATACCGAAATGATATTCTAACCAACCACGCCGATACGCGTTATGCTGAAATTCTCCGCAATCCAAATTCGCAGTTGCCTACGGATGAGTCAAGCCCAGAATTTAAATACAAAGAGCTCTATAAAGAATTTGAAGCTGCAAAATATGCCGAGGTCATCCAAAAATGCGATGAATATATGATGGTTTACAACGGCAATGATATTATTCCAAAGTTTGAATTGCTAAAAGCAACCGCCATTGGCCGCCAACAAGGTTTTGAGGCCTATAAAAAAGCCTTGAATTTCGTTTCACTTAACTATCCGAGTACTGAAGAAGGCAAGCAGGCGCAGCAAATATACAGCAATGTCCTTCCTTTAATTGCTGCGACGGATTTTGTTCCCGATGCAGAATCCGACAGTTGGAAACTGGTTTATAAATTCACAAATGAGGAAGATGAAGCTGCCCAAAAATTGAAAGAACAATTGGACAAGGCCATTGCCGATTACTATTATACAGATATGGTTACCAGCATTGATTATTACGACCCACAGACCAAATTTGTAATCGTTCACGGCCTGAAAACCAAGTTGGGCGCCCGTGGATTTGGGGAAGTTTTAAAAGAGAATAAGAAATATAAGGTCAAAAATCCATATTTCGAAATTTCGTCCCCCAACTATAAAATCATTCAAATCCATAAAAATCTGGACGAATATTTACAGAAGGAGCAGCCCCAACAATAGCCAACTGACAAACCGAACAACAGAATAGTAACCTTTAAAACCAACTGCTATGTTTTCAGACAAAAAAGAAAAACGAATTGTTGCCGAACCGGGTTCTGCCCAAAACAGGATCAACGAAGGCACCAAGCTAAAAGGCGATGTTTCCTCCACCGGATTTTTTAGAATTGATGGTATTGTTGAAGGCAATGTAAAAACTCCATCTAAAGTAGTCTTGGGTAAAACGGGTGTTATTATAGGCACACTTACTTGTGAAAACGCCGATATAGAAGGTAGGTTTGAGGGCAACCTTCAGGTCTCCGGAACACTATCGTTACGAGCAACAGCAGTAATTGAAGGCGATGTAACCGTGGGCAAATTGGCTGTTGAACCTGGAGCCACAATGAACGCTTCTTGCGTGATGCAGGACGGGAAGCCAAAAAGCACTTCCGCTTCACACCAAGCTACCGCTGAAGGCACAAAAGCACATCCCTTCGATCGGCAACAGCGTATTAAAAAAACTGCCGTTGAGACCGATCTTGACGATTAAATCTTTCTAAAATGGCCGATAAAAAAGACAATGGATTGAAACGATGGGCCATTCTGTCCGGCATCGGCATACAGATGGGCGTTATCATCTATCTTTTTGTGAAACTGGGCCAATGGCTGGACGGCAAGTATTCCGACGGCGGAAAAGCTTTTCTTATCATTTGCACGCTCGTTGGCGTTGGCGCTTCCTTGTTTTTGGTCATAAAACAGACCAATAAGTTGAATTCCTGATTTTTTAATGAAAAAAACTACTCTCAAATTTTTGACGGTTCTTTTATTGGTGATAATGGGGGTTTTTGCGCTACACCTATTTATACTTCAAAACTTGGAACTGCCCATTTTTGCGGATAGCATTGTACTCTCCTATATATTGAATTACGCCATGGCGGCGACCATTTTAATCTTCATCCAATCAAAATTCAACAAGAAATCCTCCCACACAGGCTTTATTTTTCTTGCAGGCAGCGGCCTTAAATTCCTGGTTTTCTTTTTGGTTTTCTATCCTTTTTATAAGGAAGACGGAACGATGTCAACTACGGAATTTGCTGCTTTTTTTGTTCCCTACGCCACCTGTTTGATTTTGGAAGTGGCATTTCTTTCAAAACAGCTTAATAATCAGGATTTTTAGCAGATTTCTTCCGAAGAAAAAAACACAAAAAATAGTTTTTTCTTTCTCAGAAAGAAATGTATTTTTGCACCGATTTTAAGGACACCGTTATTTGTTCAAAGATGCAAAGAAAAACATTGGTTAGAATACTTTCAGTCTTATTGTTTATTGGTTCTTTTTCTGCCGTAGCCCAAGACCACGGCATGGACGTGAAGGAAATTGCTCCGGGGAAAGAGGGCAATAAAACCAAAAAAGAAGAAATAAAGGAATTTATAAACCATCACTTGTTGGACTCCCATAGTTTCAACCTGTTTGGTTCCACCGATGAAGAAACTGGCGAAACGCATCACTACGGTTTCCCACTTCCTGTAATTATTTGGGACGAAGGACTGCATACGTTTATGTCCTCTGAATTTGGCCACGGCGACGAAATTGTTGAGTCAAACGGAAAATACTACGCCCTACATCACGAAAAAATCTATAGAACAGACGCCCAAGGCACATTAAATTATGATGCGGAACACGGCGACCATCCAACAAACGTTCGCCCTTTGGATTTTTCAATAACCAAAAGCGTTGTTATGATGCTCGTGGTCGGTCTTTTGCTTATTTGGTTGTTCCGAAGCCTTGCAAAAAGCTACGCCAAAAACGGAAGCCTCCCAAAAGGAATTGGCCGTTTCTTTGAGCCAATCGTGCTTTACATTCGCGACGATATTGCAATCGCAAACATCGGCGAGCACAAATACAAAAAATACCTGCCGTTCCTGTTGACCATATTTTTCTTTATATGGTTTTTGAATATGTTCGGCCTTACGCCGCTGGGTGTAAACGTAACTGGAAACATTGCGGTTACCACAGCTTTGGCAATTATCGTTTTCTTGATAACCACTTTCACCGGAACCAAAGATTACTGGAAGCACATTTTTGACCCATTGGGCAGCGGAATGCCTTGGGCCGGAAAAATTTTGATCTACATCATTCTTGTTCCCATCGAGATTTTAGGATTGTTCATTAAGCCGTTCGCCCTGCTTATCCGTTTGTACGCAAACATGACGGCGGGCCACGTGGTATTGATGAGCTTGATCGGGTTGATATTTATTTTCAAAAGCTGGATTGGCGGACCGTTGTCCTTCGGGCTTTCATTTGCCATTTCCCTTATTGAATTATTGGTAGCATTGCTACAAGCATATATTTTCACAATGTTGGCCGCGCTGTATTTCGGTTTTGCAAGCGAAACGCACGCAGAGCACGAAGCGCACGAAGGCGAAATCCAACATTTATAATAAATGAAAATGGTGCAAGGCTGAGCTTGTCGAAGTCTTTCACAGTTAAATTGAGTGTTTAATTTTTAATATATATATTATGACAATTCCAAGTATTGTAGGAGCAGGTTTAGCAGTAATCGGTGCCGGTATCGGTATCGGTATGATCGGTGGGAAAGCTATGGAAGCTATCGCACGTCAGCCTGAGGCTTACGGAAAAATTCAAACAGCAATGCTTATTGCAGCGGCGCTTATTGAAGGTATTGGTTTCGCCGCGATTTTCGCTGGGTAATCAAAAAAAATTGACAAACGGCCGTGACGGTTGGTTACGGCTGTTTGTTAAAATTAAAATTGAGCATAAAGTTAAATTAAATAAATACCCGCCTCGGCGGCCATTGATATGGAAAAATTAGTTAACGACTTTTCATTCGGACTTTTCTTCTGGCAAATAATCATCTTTGTCTTGTTACTTATTTTATTGAGAAAATATGCTTGGAAACCAATCCTGAACGCCGTTAATGAGCGTGAAGAAGGAATCAAGAACGCATTGGATTCCGCTGAAAAAGCAAAATTGGAAATGCAGAACCTTCAGGCAGACAACGAAAAATTATTGCAGGAAGCCCGTGCAGAGCGCGAGGTAATGATGAAAGAAGCCCGTGAGATAAAGGCAAAAATGATTTCAGACGCAAAAGAGGAGGCTAAGGCCGAAGCAGATAAAACCATCGCACAGGCGCAGGCAGCTATTGAAAGCGAAAAGAAATCGGCAATCGCAGAATTGAAACAACAAGTGGCAGAGCTTTCTTTGGAAATTGCCGAAAAAGTAGTAAAACACGAACTTTCCGATAAGGACAAGCAATTGAAACTTGTTGACGAAATGTTGGGCGACGCCAAATTAAACTAAGAAAACTTAGAATAACCATATAAAAGATACCCGCCTGCGCGGGCATTGATATGAGCAGAGCAGCGATACGATACGCGAAAGCAATTTTGCAGAAGGCAAACGAAAACAACACAGAAGCTGTTGTTTTTGGTGATATGCAATCTGTTTACAACACCATTGAAGGCAGCCGCGAATTGCAGAATGTGCTTCAAAGTCCGATAATCAAGGCCAATGACAAAAAAGAGGCTTTGTTGAAAATTTTTAGTGGACAATCTGAGGCTACGCATTCGCTTATCAATATTTTGGTAGCTAACAAACGTACTTCATTATTGGGGAATGTGGCCAAAAGCTATATCGACCTTTACAATGACGAACAAGGCGTTAAAGTTGCGACCGTAATTACGGCCGTTCCCCTTTCTTCAGAATTGGAAAGCAAAGTGATGGCCAAAATAAAAGAATTGACCGGAAGCGAAAAGGTAACACTTAAAAACGAAGTTGACCCGGCAATAATAGGAGGATTCGTTCTTCGCGTTGGCGATATTCAGTACAACGCGAGCATCGCAAACCAGTTAGGAAATTTAAAAAGAGAATTCAGTAAATCAATATAATTGTAGGCCCGCGATTTATCGCGGGCAATAAAGTTTAACCAAAAGATACCCGCCTTCGCGGGCAATATTATGGCAGAAGTAAAACCAGCTGAAGTATCAGCAATATTAAAGCAACAACTTACAGGCTTTGAAGCTACCGCTTCCCTGGACGAAGTAGGAACTGTTTTAACCGTGGGCGACGGGATTGTGCGTGCATACGGACTCTCAAACGCCCAGTACGGCGAATTGGTAGCCTTTGAAAGCGGTCTTGAAGGTATTGTATTGAACCTTGAGGAAGACAACGTAGGTATCGTACTTTTGGGACCTTCAAAAGAAATTAAGGAAGGTTCCACCGTAAAGCGTACCCAGCGTATCGCTTCGCTTAAAGTAGGCGAAGGCATCGTGGGCCGTGTGGTAAATACCTTGGGCCAGCCTATCGACGGTAAAGGGCCTATCACTGGTGAAACTTACGAAATGCCGCTGGAGCGTAAGGCGCCAGGTGTAATTTACCGTCAGCCGGTAACCGAGCCACTTCAAACAGGTATTAAGTCTATCGATGCAATGATTCCCGTGGGCCGTGGCCAGCGTGAGCTTGTTATTGGTGACCGTCAAACAGGTAAATCTACCGTTTGTATCGATACCATTTTGAACCAAAAAGAATTTTACGATGCAGGCGAGCCTGTATATTGTATCTATGTTGCCGTGGGGCAAAAAGCTTCAACCGTAGCGAACATTGCGCAGGTTTTGGAAGAAAAAGGTGCATTGGCCTACACCACTATCGTAGCAGCAAACGCATCAGATCCTGCGCCAATGCAGGTGTACGCTCCCTTTGCAGGTGCTGCCATTGGAGAATATTTCCGCGATACGGGCCGTCCGGCACTTATCGTTTATGATGATCTTTCAAAACAAGCGGTAGCCTACCGTGAGGTTTCGCTTTTGCTTCGTCGTCCACCGGGACGTGAGGCGTATCCTGGAGACGTTTTCTACCTTCACTCCCGTCTGTTGGAGCGTTCCGCAAAAATCATTAACGATGATGATATTGCGAAAGAAATGAACGACCTTCCCGAATCCTTGAAAGGAATGGTAAAAGGTGGCGGTTCATTGACTGCACTTCCTATTATTGAAACACAAGCGGGCGATGTTTCGGCGTATATCCCCACAAACGTAATTTCGATTACCGATGGTCAGATCTTCTTGGATGGAGATTTGTTCAACGCGGGTGTTCGTCCAGCTATTAACGTGGGTATTTCGGTATCTCGTGTAGGTGGTAACGCGCAGATTAAATCGATGAAAAAAGTAGCAGGTACCTTAAAACTGGATCAAGCAGCTTTCCGTGAATTGGAAGCGTTTGCAAAATTCGGTTCAGATCTAGATGCTGCAACCTTAAATGTAATTGAAAAAGGAAAACGTAACGTAGAAATTTTGAAGCAATCTGAAAACGATCCTTATACGGTTGAAGATCAAATTGCAGTTATCTATGCAGGTTCAAAAAACCTGATGCGTAACGTGCCTGTTGAAAAAGTAAAGGAATTTGAAAGAGATTACCTTGAAATGCTCAACGCAAAGCACAGAGACACGCTAAATGACTTGAAAGCAGGTAAACTTACAGATGAGGCAATTGATGTAATGACATCTGTTGCAGCAGATCTTTCAGCGAAATATAAAAAGTAAAACTCTTTGCGACCTTTGCGTCTCTGCGGTGATATCTTTTACCGCAAAGACGCAGAGAACGCAGAGTTAATAATAGAACATGGCGAATCTTAAGGAAATTAGAAACAGAATATCATCCGTAAGCTCAACGATGCAGATTACCAGTGCCATGAAAATGGTTTCTGCCGCAAAGTTGAAGAAGGCCCAGGATGCTATTACGGCAATGCGCCCCTATTCTGAAAAACTTACCGAACTTTTGCAAAACCTAAGCGCCACCCTTGATGCCGATACCGGCAGCAAATATTCAGACCAGCGCGAGGTAAACAAAGTCTTGGTGGTTGCCATTACCAGTAACCGTGGTTTGGCGGGGGCTTTTAATAGCAATATCATTAAGGAAGCCCGCAATTTGGCGGCCAATACCTACGGCGGCAAGCAAGTGGATTTTATGACCCTTGGGAAAAAGGGAAATGATATTCTGAAAAAAACCGGAACTATTCTTGAAAACAACAACGCTATCTTTGACGATCTTTCTTTTGAGAATACTTCTGAAATTGCCGAAAAACTGATGGGTCTTTTTTCCGAAGGGAAATATGACAAGATTGTTTTGGTGTACAACAATTTCAAAAATGCAGCTACGCAAATTGTGATGACCGAGCAGTTTTTGCCAATTATGCCTCCCAAACCCATTGAAGGCCAAGAAGCAAAGACCAGTGAAACCTTCTATATTTTTGAACCTTCAAAGGAAGAAATTGTTGAGGCGTTGATTCCAAAGAGCTTGAAAACACAATTGTTCAAAGCCCTTCGCGACAGTGTGGCCAGCGAACACGGCGCACGTATGACCGCGATGCACAAAGCAACCGACAACGCAACCGAACTTCGCGATGCGTTGAAACTACAATACAACAAAGCGCGTCAAGCTGCAATTACCAATGAAATCCTTGAGATTGTTGGTGGCGCCAATGCCTTGGCGGGATAAATTGCGAGGAACGAAGCAATCTGCGCATTAATTTGTGTTGAGATTAATAATTTCAAACCCCAAAGGTCTCAAAGACCTTTGGGGTTTTTTATTGCAATTTTTTAAGTATCTTCATTTTAAATCCAAATAATGAAAACCCTCGCATTATTCATCTGTTTTATAATTCCATTCCTTTCAGTTTCCCAAAACCAAAAAGGGACAATGATTCTTTCAGTTGCGGTTTCACCCTATCCAACGACAACGAATAATGAAGATGATTTTGGAGCCATCGGGCTGGCCAGTTTTGAGTTTTTCGTTTCCGATAAGGTTTCCCTTTCCGGAAGTTTTTTCACTTCAAATAACACGTTAATCAAGGATAATAGCGGCGTAACGATCCATTCATACGGTTTTGTTCCGTCCATACATTATTACTTTGTAAACAAGGAAAAGTGGAACGTTTTTGCACAGGCGGGTTACGGCTTCGGGTTCGAGGACCAAACGCAGGGATATATTGAAAACAGTGCCTTGACCATCTATAACATTGGTCCCGGCGCGCATTATCGCATTGGCGAAAAATTATATTTAAAGTTGCTGCTGCCCTATTTCAATGCCCGGAATATTACGTTAAACGTAGATGCAGCTGATGGCATTGCAGGGTTTTTGGGTCTCGGTTTTAAATTTTGATTATATCCAAACCTGACAGGTTTTTAAAACCGGTCAGGTTTATTATTCCATATTATTCGTAAATTTCGTAAATGAAAACAAATATGAAAACGATAGCTATTATTTTGACCGTTCCTTTCTTTCTCCTTAGTTTTTCAAACTGTGGCGGAGCAAAAGCAGACGGTCCAAAAACGTCTTTTGAACAAAATCCTCCCTTTAAAATTTCCGAAGCATATTACCAAAATTGGGTTGCGGGCGTAAAGGACGGCGGATCTGGCACCAACGTGCACATCATCTTCAGCGAAATCCAACCCGATGTGGTTATTCAGAATATATATTTCAGAAATCATATTCTTGAGGCAAAAGGCAATATAAACGAGCCAAAACAATTTGTGGGCTATCTTAAAAACGAGTCCCAACGCGATGTTATTATGGATGCCGACCCGATGAAAGAAGCCCAAAATACTCCATCCAAAGCATTTCCGTTTAAGTTGGAAAACAATCAAGCTGTTTTGGAGTATTGGTTTGAAGGAAAAAAGCATTATTTCAAAATTTCTAATCTTTCGGAAAAGGAAATGATTCCATATCCGCAGGCGAATCCAAACCAACACGAATAGTTATGCAGACTATCAATCTAAAAGAAAAGTTTTCAACTTTTAAAAAATATTGGCACCCGCACCAAATAGCCGTTGTGGACAATATGCAAGTGCTTTTGGCGAAGTTGAAGGACGAATTTGTATGGCACAAGCACGAGGAAGAAGATGAATTGTTTTTTGTGCAAAAGGGAACGTTGGAAATGCACTTTCGCGATAAAGTTGAAATCATTGCCGAAGGCGAACTGATCGTGGTTCCAAAAGGTGTGGAGCATTGCCCGAAAACCCAAAACGGCGAAGAGGTGCACGTCCTTCTTTTTGAAAAGCTTTCCACAAAACACACTGGGAATGTAACTTCGGAAAAAACCGTTTCCGAATACCCAAAAATATAAAATATGAAAATTCTTCACCTCGATAGCAACCATCCATTATTGTTGAAAATGCTTGAGGGCGCAGGGTTTTCAAATGATGAAAACTACAAAGCCTCAAAAGCTGAAATAGAGGAAATTATTTCGAATTACGATGGAATCGTGATCCGAAGCCGTTTCAACATTGACAAACAATTTCTCAATGCAGCCAAAAACCTGAAATTTATTGCCCGAGTTGGCGCCGGTCTGGAAAGCATCGATACCGAATATGCCGAAAAACTGGGGATTAAATTAATCGCCGCGCCCGAAGGCAATAGAAACGCTGTGGGCGAACATGCGCTCGGGATGCTTCTTTCGCTATTCAACAACCTAAACAAAGCCGACAGCGAAGTTAAAAATGGCCTTTGGAACCGCGAATCCAACCGCGGGATAGAACTGGACGGAAAAACCGTTGGAATCATCGGGTACGGCAATATGGGCAAAGCGTTCGCAAAAAAACTTCGCGGCTTTGACTGCGAGATAATTTGTTTCGATATAAAAGAAAATGTGGGCGATGAAAACGCAAAACAGGTTTCGCTTAAAGAACTTCAGCACAACTCAGATGTATTGAGCCTTCACACCCCGTGGACGCCGTTGACGGACAAAATGGTAAATTCAGAATTTATCAATTCGTTTTCAAAACCGTTTTGGCTCATAAATACCGCCCGCGGTAAAAGTGTGGTCACGGCCGATTTGGTTTCGGCATTAAAAGCTGGAAAAATTCTCGGTGCGGGATTGGATGTTTTGGAATTTGAAAAAGGTTCTTTTGAAACGCTTTTCGATTCTGATCACCTTCCGAATTCCTTAAAAGAACTGTTCGCGATGGACAATGTAATTTTAAGTCCGCACATTGCCGGTTGGACGGTGGAAAGCAAGGAAAAACTGGCAAAAGTGATTGCCGAAAAAATAATTCAAAAATTTCAAAACTAAAGATACCCGCCTGCGCGGGCAATATTATGAAAAAGAGAGTAACTGGAATTGGCGGCATATTTTTTAAGACCAAAGATCCCGATAAAACCAAGGAATGGTATAAAAACCACTTGGGACTGAACACTGATAATTACGGCTGTACGTTTTGGTGGCAGGACGAAAACGGCAATAAATGCTCAACGCAATGGAGCCCATTTGATGCAGATACCAACTACTTTTCGCCAAGCGAAAAAGAATTTATGGTTAACTACCGGGTGGAAAACTTGGAAGAATTACTAAAAGTTTTGAAAGAAGAAGGTGTAACAATTGTGGGCGAAATGCAGACCTATGATTACGGAAAATTCGGCTGGATACTCGATCCCGATGGAAACAAAATTGAACTTTGGGAACCGGTGGACGAAGCATTTCTATAAATTTAATTACATTTAAACTAATTTTTAAACCAATCAAAAAAAATGGAACAACAAACAACCGAAAACTGGAATCAGTCCTCACAACCATATCAGCAAGAAAACAAGAAAGTTCTGGCGGGCATTCTGGGTATTTTACTTGGAGGCTTTGGCATTCACAAATTTATTTTGGGTTACACCCAAGAGGGCATTATTCAGATCGTAATTACTATTGTAACCTGTGGTATAGGAAGCATTATCGGCCTGATAGAGGGCATTATCTACCTTACCAAAAGCGATGAGGAATTTTACCAAACCTATCAAGTAGGTAAAAAAGGATGGTTTTAAAAAATATAGGCCTTTGGAAATTTTTTCAAAGGCTTTTTTGTTTTATCACATTAAAAGTAAGATACATGAGCAACTACGGCGCAATCCCCAATTTAATTTATAGCGATGCCAATGCCGCGGTTTCATTTTTGAAAAAGGCGTTCGGGTTTAAGGAGCACGGGGTTTATAAAGACGACAACGGCAACATATTTCACGCACAACTAATATTGGGCAAGGCTTTGGTAATGGTAAATCCATTCAATCCCGACACCGCATTCGGTAAAATGCTCAACCTTCCCAAAAACCTTGACGGCTATAACACTCAAACGCCTTATTTTATAATCGAGCATGTTGATGAACATTATCAAAAAGCAAAAGCGAATGGAGCCCAAATAGTGATGGACATTAAGGATGAAGACTATGGCGGCCGCGGTTACAGCTGTAAAGATCCCGAAGGAAATATTTGGAGCTTTGGAAGCTATAATCCTTTCGAATCAAAATAGAAAAAGATGAATTTTGACACAGCCTTTCTTGCGGGATTTGCACTTTTATTGCTTCGGATAATAATTGCAATCGTCTTTTTCTCCAGCGGGAAGAGCCACGTGCAGAAACCAAAGGAACGCGGCGAGAGCATCGGCATGTCGCCCGCTGCAACTACCATTTTGGGTTTGGCTGAAATAATCGGCGCCATTTCCATCGCCTTTGGAATTTTTACGCAAATTGGCGCGCTGCTACTTATGGGCGCCATGTTGGGCGCGATGTACAAAAAAATCTTTGTTTGGAAAACGGGTTTTTACGAAGACAAAGGCTACGGTTGGCATTACGACCTTCTTTTGTTTCTTGGCGCCTTCGTAATTTTTGCCACCCACGGCGGAAATTTAATACTGTTTTAATCTTTTTTAAGCACAGCCACAATTTGCGGCACATCTTTCTTTTCAAAAAAGTAAATGGTTTTTACCAAATATTTCAGCAGCCAACTTTTTTGGGTTATCAGTTTTTCTGCGAGTTTGGCAATGATTGTATCGCGGCTATTCAGCTCATCCGCTTTATTTGGCGAAATATGGTATTGGTTCGCAAAAAGCCAAGCCCCATCACGCGCCACGTTTATACTAAAACTGACCAGTTTATCCTCGCGGCCTTTCCCAAACCTATCCAGCAAACCAAATAATGGGGAAACCGAAATAATTTTCGCTTCCACATTCGCGATCATCGAACCCAGAATTTCATTGATTTTGTTGAAATCATTCTCAAAATCCAGCAGTTCGCCATCGTCGCCAATGGTTTCCGCAACCGCGATTCCCAAATCCAGATTTATATGTGCATTGATACCCAAAAGCAGATGCTGCATAATGAGCAGTTTTCCTGTTTTCGCGGCTTCGAATGCGTTTTTCCAACTTTTCGTAAAAGGTTGATTATTGCCTAAACATTCGTAGGCAGCTATGTATCTGTTCGCGAAAAGCACGTCCAGCTTTTCCATTCGTGGATTGTTTTCGAATTCATTGTTGCGGATTCCTTCTTTGATGCGAACGGTAACTTTTCTGTAAAGAATGGGGAAATACGCCATACAGGAATTGTTGGCGCATTCCACTTCGATAATATTGTCCAATCGCGCTATAACCTCATCAATAGTTTTTGCCGCCATATCGAACAGTTTTTAGAATCGAATTAATCGGGATTTACTTTTTCGTTTGAAGTTTCCGAATCGGCACTGTCGCCATTTCTATCGGAATATTTTTTTTCAAGTTCAGCCTGAAATTCCTCCATTACAGGCTTTACAGTGCTTTCGGGCAAATCGGCTATTCGGATGTACATCAAGCCGTCCACCGCATTGTTGAAAAGCGGATCTACGTTGAAGGCCACAACCTTTGCATTCTGTTTGATGTATTTTTTGATAAGCACCGGCAAACGAAGGCTTCCCGGCTCCACCTCGTCAATTATTTTATCGAATTTATTGAGGTCGGCCTCACTTTCGTCAAAAATGAAATCCTTGTCGGCATCTTTCAGTTTTACCTTGTATTCCTTCTTTGGGTTGATGTATTGCGCCACATAGGGGTCGTAATAGTTTGATTTCATAAACTCGATCATCAAACCTTTGGAGAATTCCGAAAACTTGTTGCTGATGCTTACGCCGCCAATTAAATAACGGTGTTCGGGATAGCGCAGGGTTGTGTGGACGATTCCTTTCCAAAGAAGAAAAAGCGGCATCGGGCGAAGCTGGTATTCCTTAATAATGAAAGCGCGGCCCATTTCTATGGACTTGCTCATCATTTCATATAATTCGGGCTCAAAACGAAACAGATCTTGAAGATAAAATCCATCAATTCCAAAGCGCGGAAAAATCTCCGAACCAAGCCCCATTCTATAGGCTCCCGCCATTTTTCGCGCATCATTATCCCACAAAAACATGTGGTGGTAGTAGCTGTCAAATTTGTCCAAATCTGTGCTATTATTGGTGCCTTCGCCAACTTCGCGGAAGGTAATTTCGCGCAGCCTCCCTATTTCTTGAAGTATATAAGGAATGGTATTGGCCCGCGCCAAAAACACTTCATAATTTTTGCTGATAAGCAGGCGTTTGTCATCCTCCCGAAGCTTTTCAATCTCAGCCTCCATTGCTTTCAGCGGAATGGGACCTGCAATTTTCTTCGGCGGTTTGGGAAATTTCAACGTTTTCGGGATGTTGTCCAGCAATTTTTTCTTTTGAAAAGCATTGGAAAGCATATAGGTTTTCTTCCGAAGAAATTCGGTAAAAACAGGCAGTGCCTCGTGCTCCTTTTGGTCTTCCACCGAAATGGCATTGCCTATCCGCACTTTTATCAAACGCTCTTTTTGGGTAAGCAATTCCGAAGGCAATTTTGCGGTCCGCAAGGTGTCGCTCATCTTCGCCAAACGATAGAAAAGCTTGCTGTTTTTAGCGTGAAAATAGATGGGAACAACGGGTACTTCGGCTTTTTTAACCAATTTCATTGCGGCTTCTTCCCACGGTCTGTCAACCAATAATTTGTCATCCCGATACGTTGAAACTTCGCCAGCAGGGAAAATGCCCAAGGGGTGGCCCTCCTGCAAATGTTTCAGCGCAGATTTAAAACCGACGATGCTCGATTTTACATCTTTCCTATCCTCAAAGGGATTTACCGGCATTACATACGGTTTCAGGGGTTCTATTCTGTGCAGAAGGAAATTGGCAACGATCTTAAAATCGGGGCGTTGCTCCAACAGTAATTTCAGAAGAAGGATACCGTCAATTCCACCCAACGGATGGTTCGAAATGGTTATAAAAGCACCTGTTTTCGGGATTCTCCGGAGATCTTCCTCTGGGATTTCAAACTTTATTTCAAACGCGTCGATCAGGGCATTGATAAATTCCAGATCGTGAAGGTGCTTGTTTTTATCGTAAATTTTGTTGAGCGTAGTAATGTTCAGAATTTTCATCAAGGACCAGCCCACAAAAGTACCCAGAAACCCGAATTTATCGACGTTTATGGCTTTTGCAACTTCCTTTGCATTAACTAATCCCATGAAATATTTCGGTTTTTTGTATCCAACAAATATAGCGAAAGATATTCGTTGTGGGTTTGTTTTCTGTTTATGGGCATGTTTCGTCCAATCTCTTCCTTTATGGGTAAGTAGGGCTTATTCCTTAATTACCAACTGTACCGTTTCCTTGCTTTCCTGTTTCAAAAGCACGTTTTTGTTTTCCGCAAGGGCCTTTATCTCAGCGGGGTTAAAATGGCGAATGGTGTAAAGCGTTACATTTTCGTTACATTTTACGCTGAATTTTTCGCGAAGCTTCGCCAGCAAAGCCTCCAAATTGTTGAATTTATCGTTCACACAGACTGAAAAGCTAATGGCTGAATTTTGGATCATCTCCACTTTCATTTTGTATTTATGCAGCCATTTGAAAACATCGCCAATGTTGTCTTCCATCATAAACGAGAAGTCTAGCGAAGAAAGTGAAATTAAAACCTGACCCTTTTTCAGGATAAAACACGAAGTCTGTGGATCCAGCGTAACGCCTTTCCCCACACAGGTTCCGGGCGCGGTCGGGTTTAGAAATGATTTTACAAAAAGTGGAATTTCCTTGCGCTGCAATGGCTGTAGCGTTTTTGGGTGAATCACCGAAGCGCCGTAAAATGCAAGCTCAATCGCCTCGCGGTAGCTTATGTGGTTTAGCAATTGGGTTTGGGTAAAATAGCGCGGATCGGCATTCAATACGCCGGGAACGTCTTTCCAAATGGTAACATTTTCGGCATTTAGACAGTATGCAAAAATTGCCGCCGTGTAATCACTGCCCTCGCGACCGAGGGTAGTGGTAAAGTTATTTGTGGTTTCGGAACCCAAAAATCCCTGTGTAATTGTAATGCCGGATGGACTTACTTTTTTTAGGATTTTTTTCTGGGTGGCTTCCCAATCCACGTTTGCATCGCGGTAGTTTGCATCGGTCTTGATGCACTTGCGAACGTCCAATAATTCATTCTTCAAACCAGTTTCGGAAAGATATGCGGAGACGATCGTGCAGGAAACCATTTCGCCGAAACTTACCACTTGGTCATACACAAAGGCGTGGTTTTTGGATTTGTTCACGTCTAAAAAAGAAGCCATTTTCCCAAACAGTTTCGAAACATCTTCAAAAACGGGATGGTTCCTATTTTCAAAAAGACCTTCTAAAATTTCGAGGTGATAGTTTTTAAATTCCGAAACGTGTTCCTTGCATTTGGCGCGGTCGTCATTTAGGTATTCCGCAACTACTTTTTCGAGCAGATTGGTAGTTTTTCCCATTGCCGAAACCACGATTACCAAATTTTTCCCGTTGGTAATTTTCAGTACTTCGGCAACATTTTTTACGCCGTCGGCATCTTTAATTGAGGCCCCTCCGAATTTGAATATTTTCATAAATAAAAAGTTTACCACGAATACACGAATAAATTTTTATAATAACATTCGTGTATTCGTGGTCAAATTTATTTTACACCTGATTTTTCAATATAATTCCTTAATCCCTTTTCGTCCATATGAACAACGCGCCAAGTACTCAACACTTTGGCGCCGCTGCGTTCGTAAAAACGGATGGCCCCGGTATTCCAGTCCAAAACGTCCCATGCAACACGCTTCAATCCACGATCGAAGGCAAATTGCATTACTTTTTTGTATAGCGCTTCGCCGATGCCTTTTCCGCGTTCGGATTCCTGTACTATTAAATCTTCCAAATGAAGGGTGCGTCCTTTCCAAGTTGAAAAGCGAAAATAGACCAGAGCCGCGCCAAAAATTTCACTCTCCGATTCTGCAACAAAGCACGTAAACAGTGGATTTTCGCCAAAACCTTCGCGCTCCAAATCTGCCACGGAAATTTCCACCGCATCGGGTTCTTTTTCAAAAATGGCAAGTTCTTTTATAAGTTCCAAGACTTGCGGCATATCTTCTTTAACGGCTTCTCTTACTTTCATAATTTTTTCAACTTCAACTTCAACTTCAACTTCAACTTCAACTTCATCTTCGATTTCTATTTCTATTTCGATTTCATCCCGATAGCTATCGGGATGGTTTTCCCTGCGCAAATATCGGTTCAATTTCTTAAAAATCCCGATATTTGCCACAAATTCAGGAATCCCTTCAACCCCATGGCAAAAATAAATCAATCCCTCGGCGAGTTTATAATTGAAAACCAAAGCGAGTTCAAATATTCTTCGGGCGAACTTTCCCGATTAATCAATTCCATCCGTTTGGCGGCAAAAGTGGTAAACCACAAGGTGAACAAAGCCGGATTGGTCGATATTTTGGGAACCGCCGGGAACAGCAATATACAGGGCGAGGACCAACAAAAACTGGATGTTTTTGCAAATGAAGTTTTCATCAACACGCTCACTAATCGTGAAATTGTCTGCGGAATTGCCAGCGAGGAAGAAGACGATTTTATCACCATAAAAGGCCGAAACGAGAAAAACGACAATAAATATGTGGTGTTGATGGATCCGTTGGACGGTTCTTCAAACATAGACGTGAATGTTTCCGTAGGAACCATTTTTTCTATTTTCAGAAGAATTACACCTTCGGGAACTCCCGTAACAATCGAGGATTTTCTGCAGCCGGGAGTTAATCAGGTGGCTGCTGGGTATATTGTTTATGGTACCTCAACGATGATCGTTTACACCACGGGCCACGGGGTTAATGGTTTTACTTTGAATCCTGCCATTGGCACCTATTACCTTTCGCACCCGAATATGCGCTTTCCCGAAAACGGAAATATCTATTCCGTAAACGAAGGCAATTACGTTCACTTTCCACAGGGCGTGAAAGATTACATTAAATACTGCCAAAAAGAAGAGGATGATCGTCCCTATACTTCGCGCTATATAGGTTCCTTGGTTTCCGATTTCCACCGAAATATGATAAAAGGCGGCATCTATATTTATCCAAATACTTCAAAAGATCCAAACGGAAAATTGCGTCTTTTGTACGAGTGCAACCCTATGGCAATGATTGCCGAACAGGCGGGAGGAAAGGCCAGTAATGGGTTTGAACGGATTTTGGAAATTCAGCCAACTTCATTGCATCAACGGGTTCCCTTTTTCGCTGGCAGTAAAAAAATGGTGGAAAAGGCGGAGGAATTTATGAAGGCCCCCTAACCCCCGAAGGGGAATTCCATAATTGTAAATAATAAAAAAGCTCCATTTGGAGCATTTTTATTGGGTTCGAGTAAGAGTTCCCCCTTCGGGGGTTAGGGGGCTTTTATTTTCTATTCAGCAAATACCGGTAATCCTCAAGGCTTAGGCCGCCGCTGTATATGGCGATAGACCTTTTTATCAAATCCTGCGCAATCTCAGCGGTATAGCCAAGGCCGATCGCGTATTTTTCGATTAAAAAACGTTCGTGGTCGTCAATTTCGTTATCGGCAAAAATCATTTCGAAAAGATCGTGGATCCGCTCCAAACGTCTTTCGGCATCATTGGGTGGATTGATTGGATATTTGCCCGGATTTTTTAAAACCTCATTGTATTCAGTTTCCTCAATATCCAGCTTGCGCGCAAAACGCTTCAACATTTTTTCTTCTTCCGGCCCTATTTCCCCATCAATGGAAGCCATATTTGCAATAGATGCAAAGTGCCCTAAATTTCGGGAATGCTCCCCACTTTCGAATAAATCTGTAAATGACATAATTTGGTTTTTATGCTACAAATATAAAGTTTGTAATTCATTTTTGAAGCCTTATTTCTTTTGAAAAACGCACCGTTTTAAAATTTTCTTAATTGCCAAAAGATTCACTCGCAAAACCATAAATTTATAGTGAATTAAATATTTTTATGAAAAAGACATTACAAATCGCAAATATCATTGCCTTTACGGCAACGGTTTTCGTAAACTATCTTTCCAATACGGGAGCCATAAACAGTACGACCATTGGCGAAATTTCTGACGCTAACAAAAATCTTTTTACCCCGGCGGGTTATGCATTTGCCATTTGGGGACTGATCTATCTGTTGCTTTTGGGCTTTGTAATTTACCAAAGCAGAAGCCTTTTCACAAAAGTACGCGATGATGAATTTATTCTAAAAACAGGTTGGTGGTTCGTGCTTTCCTGTGTTGCCAATGTTTTGTGGATTACTTTTTGGCTGTACGGGTTTATGGAATATTCCATCCTTGCCATTTTTGTACTGCTCTTTTCACTTTTAAAAATTGTGATGAACAACCGGATGGAGCTTTGGGACGCGCCAATATCCGTCATTGCTTTTCTTTGGTGGCCTTTTGTGTTTTACAGTGGTTGGGTTACTGTTGCCAGCATTGCAAATGTCGCTGCATATTTAACAAGTATCGAATGGAGTGCTTGGGGTTACAGTGAAGTTTTCTGGGCCGTAACTATGATTGTAATAGCAGGAATAATAAATCTTGCCGTTACTTGGAAACGCAATATGCGTGAGTTCGCATTAGTGGGTGCTTGGGCTTTGGCAGCGATTGCTGTTGCCAATTGGGACGTGAGCCAAACCGTTGCCTATGCAGCCATTGCAGTTTCGGCAGTGCTTTTTGTAAGTAGCGGTTATCACGCATTTAAAAATCGCGGAACCAGTCCGGCAAACAAATGCAGGGAATATTTTAGGAAATAGATACTTCACTTTTTTATCAGCTTTAATAGCTTGTAGGATAATTGGTTTTTGATTTACCTTTGCCGCCCAATGAGCAAAACACTCGTTACTTCACTTTATTCACGGTCTTCGCAAACACGAAAACTGGGGGATGCCATTGCTCTTCTTCGACGAGCTCAGGATGACAATCCACAAAATTCCAATAGCGATATAACCGTTTCAGGCCTGGTCGGCTCCTCGGTTTCATTGGTAATTGCTGAGGTTTTTGGCACTTCAGAATTGCCTTTTCTTTTAATTTTTAATGACAAAGAAGAAGCGGCTTACCATTTAAACGATCTCGAAAATTTGTTGGGTGACCAAAATGTGCTTTTCTATCCTGGAAGTTATCGGCGGCCGTATCAAATTGAAGAGACTGATAACGCCAATGTTTTGCTGCGAAGCGAGGTTTTAAACCGAATCAATTCCCGAAAAAAACCTGCGCTGATCGTAACCTATCCCGAAGCGCTTTTTGAAAAAGTCGTTACCAGAAAGGAATTGGAGCGAAACACACTGAAAATTGCAGTAAACGACCAACTTTCCATCGATTTTGTAAACGAGGTTTTATTTGAGTACCGCTTCAAACGCACCGATTTTGTTACCGAACCGGGCGAATTTTCAGTGCGCGGGGGGATTTTGGACGTGTTCAGTTTTAGCAATGACGAACCGTACCGAATTGAATTTTTTGGCGATGAGGTTGACAGTATTCGTACTTTTGATGTGGAAACACAGCTTTCGTTGGAACAGGTTAAAAAAGTTTCAATCATCCCAAATGTGGAAAATAAAATGGTGGATGAAAACCGTGAAAGTTTTCTGAAATATATCGCGTCCAAAACCGTAGTTTTTCTAAAAAATGAAGAACTTTTTAGTAGTGCCATCGACAATCTTTTCAAAAAAGCAACTGAAGCATTTGAAGCAATTAATTCTGAAGTAAAACGCGCAAAACCTTCGGAATTGTTCTGTACTTCGGAATTATTGAAAACACAACTTTCCGAATTTACAACGGTTCATTTAAAAAATTCGTCTATTGCTCGCGATGAATCGCGCGCCTACATAAATTTTAATACAAAACCACAACCATCATTCAACAAACAATTCAATTTACTGATTGAAAATTTGAATGACAATACTGAAAAGGGTTATAAAAACTACATTTTCTGCAGTAGCGAGCAACAGGCAAAACGTTTTCACGACATTTTTGAAGATGCCCAACAAAATGTGGAACAATTTAAAACCATCGTCTTTCCACTGTTTCAAGGTTTTGTCGATGACGATTTAAAAATAGTTTGCTATACCGATCATCAAATTTTTGAACGATATCATAAATTTCAACTGAAAAATGGTTACGCCAAAAAGCAAGCGATTACTTTAAAGGAAATTACCAATCTGGAAGTGGGCGATTACGTTACCCATATTGACCACGGGATTGGGAAATTTGGCGGCTTGCAGAAAATTGAAGTGGAAGGAAAAATGCAGGAGGCCATCAAACTTTTTTATGGCGAACGCGATATTTTGTACCTCAGCATCCATAGTCTTCACAAGATTTCAAAATATAACGGCAAGGATGGAAAGGAGCCCAAAATCTACAAATTGGGCAGCGACGCGTGGAAAAAACTGAAACAAAAAACCAAAACTCGCGTAAAGGAAATTGCCTTTAATTTAATTGAATTATATGCGAAACGTCGTACGCTGAAAGGTTTTGCATTTGATCCGGACAGTTATTTACAGGCCGAACTGGAATCGTCTTTTATTTATGAAGATACGCCGGACCAAAGCACGGCGACCGAAGACGTAAAAAAAGACATGGAAAACGAACGCCCCATGGACCGTTTGGTCTGTGGCGACGTAGGTTTCGGGAAAACGGAAGTCGCTATTCGCGCAGCTTTTAAAGCGGTTGACAATGGAAAGCAAGTTGCCGTTTTGGTGCCGACCACCATTTTGGCCTTTCAGCATTTTAAAACTTTTACGGAACGGCTTGCAGAAATGCCCGTAAACGTTGATTATCTCAACCGTTTCCGCACCGCAAAAGAGCGGAGAACCGTTTTGGACGGACTGAAAGACGGAAAACTCGATATCGTAATCGGCACGCATCAATTGGTCAACAAATCGGTGGAATTTAAGGATTTGGGCCTTTTGATTATTGACGAGGAACAGAAATTTGGAGTAGCCGTAAAAGATAAATTAAAGACCATCAAAGAAAATGTGGACACGCTCACATTAACCGCAACGCCCATTCCACGTACGTTACAATTTAGTTTAATGGCAGCCCGTGATCTTTCGGTAATTACCACGCCACCGCCAAACCGTTATCCGGTAGAAACGCACGTCATTCGTTTTGGGGAAGAAAGCATTCGCGATGCCATTCGCTATGAAATTTCGCGCGGTGGACAGGTTTTCTTTGTCCACAACAGGATTGAAAACATAAAAGAAGTCGCTGGATTGATTCAAAGGTTGGTTCCCGATGCGAAAATAGGTATTGGTCACGGGCAAATGGACGGAAAGAAATTGGAGGATTTAATGCTTCGGTTTATGAACAATGAATTCGATGTTCTCGTTTCCACAACCATCATTGAAAGTGGACTGGACGTTCCAAATGCAAATACAATATTTATTAATAATGCCAATAATTTTGGGCTTTCAGACCTCCATCAGATGCGGGGTCGTGTGGGCCGAAGTAACAAAAAAGCGTTCTGTTATTTCATCACTCCGGAATATTCGGCGATGACGGACGAAGCGCGAAAACGGATCACTGCTCTGGAACAATTTTCAGAATTGGGCAGCGGGATAAACATCGCAATGAAGGATCTGGAAATTCGTGGCGCGGGCGATTTATTGGGCGGAGAACAGAGCGGGTTTATCAACGAAATAGGTTTTGAAACCTATCAAAAAATCCTTTCCGAAGCCATTGAGGAACTGAAAGAAAAAGAATTCAAAAATCTTTACGATGAAACGGAAGGGCCGAAGAAAAATTTCGTAAAGGAAATGACGATCGATACCGATTTCGAATTGCTGTTCCCCGATGATTACGTAAACAACATTACCGAACGGCTAAATCTGTACACCAAATTGAACGAGCTGAAAACTGAAGCCGAACTTCAGAAATTTGAAAAAGAACTTTTGGACCGCTTTGGCGAGTTGCCAAAACAGGCCGAGGATTTGCTGAACAGCGTGCGTATAAAATGGATTGCCATTTCCATGGGTCTTGAACGCCTTGTGATGAAACAGAAAAAAATGGTCGGTTATTTTGTGGCGGATCAGCAAAGTGCTTTTTACCAAAGCGATGCTTTTACCAAAGTGCTGCAATACGTACAAACCCATCCCCAAAAAGTAACGATGAAGGAAAAACAAACCCGAAATGGCTTGCGATTGTTGCTTACTTTTGAAGGAATTTCATCTGTCGATAAGGCCCTAACCGCTTTAGAAAAGTTTGAATAAGAGCCGAAACTGAGCTTCGGCCCTTATTTTTTATTTTAGCAATCTTTTTCGCAGCGTACTTTCTTCCGTGGTTATTTCTAATAGATAAAGTCCATTTGTCCAACTGCTTGTATCAATTTTATGGAAAATTTCCTGATGCTTATTTTCATAGACCAATTTTCCCGTAGCATCGTAAACCTTCAATTCAAAAGTTGCGAACTGCTTGCCCGAAAATTGAATTTCAACATAATTTTTTGCAGGATTTGGGGCTATAATTAGATGATTTTCTGCTTCCGAAAATTCATCGTTTCCCAAAGTTATTCCTGAAATAATCCTCAAGTTTTTGCTTCCGAAATCCGTAATGTACATGGTGCCAGCGCCTTCATCAAAATAAATTCCGTTGGGAATATTAAAAGTAGCAACTGAAATATCGCCATCATTATTTCCCCGAATGCTGCCAGCAAATAAGGTGTAATCATCAACCGCATTGGGATTGATGGAATAAATTTTATGGTTGCCCATAATAGTTCCCCAAAGCTTTCCTTGACCGTAGCTAATAAACCCCAAATTAGGATATGGGCCTCCCTCGGATGGAAGTTGCGCAACATATTCCAGATCGCCATTTTCTTCTATTTTGAAGATTTTTCGGTCTGTATAATTTCCAACGAATAGGTTTCCGTTTTCGTCATACACAATTCCTACCGGACCACTCAATTCTGTGGATGAGGAAACAGTGGTAATGGTTCCGTCGGGGGCAATCTTTTTGATAAGATTTCCTAAGTAAAGGGTAAAAATCATGGAATCGTCATCGAAGGATTTTACAATTCCCGAAGGATGGCCCGAAACTGGATAGGTTGCCAAAAGATTCCCGGCAAGGTCATATTTGTATATTTTATCTCCCTGGCCGTCACACACGTACAATTCCTGATTGGAATTGAAAGCCAGTCCGTTTGGGGTATTCAAACCTGTGATGAACGCGGTTGCTTCTCCAGTTGGGGAGAATTTAAAAACGGTATCGCCTACATAATTGGAACAGTAAATGTTTCCATCATTATCCAAAACAATGGCATCGTCTGGGGTGCCTTCGGTAAAGGTGGTAACCGTTTGTGCGCTTAAAAATAAATGCCCGAATAAAAAGGCTGCGGTAAAAAGGAATAGGTTTTTCATAATCTGAAAATTTTAAAGTTTACTACAAATCTATTTTCAGAATAAGCAGGAATCGACCGTTTGCGTACAGCCGAACGCAAAACCTATGCAGCCAACTGTTTTTTTATATAATTGCTGGGAGTTTCGTGCATCGTATTTTTGAAGGCTTTGTTAAAGGTAGATTTTGAATTGAAGCCCACATCCATGGAAAGAGCCAAAATGGTGTGTTTTAGGTGTTCTTTGTTTTCCACTTTTTTTAAAAACTCCTTAACGCGGTATTGATTTATAAAATCATAAAAGGTGGTTTTGTAAACCTGGTTTAAAAGCCAGGAAACATTGTTTGTTGAGGTTTGGAGCATTTCAGAAACATCGGCCAAGGTCAAATCGCTTTGCAGAAAAACCTTTTCATTGATCATTAAACTGTCCAATTTGGTTTTTAACAATTGAGCTTCGGCTTCGGGAAGACGTTCTTTTTTTGAACTGCTTTTTTGTTTTTCTTCTGAAATCCTAAAAAGCTCCGGCTGTTTTAAACTGAAATATCCTATTACATAAATAAACAATGGAATTGCCACCCAAATACTATCATAACCAATAAAAGGAATGGTTTTGTTGAATATAGTTGTGTTCAACAAACTGAAAGTCCAAGCCAGTAAACACGCTAATACAGAAAAGAGAAAAAATTTGAGATAGACAATGGGACTTTGTTCAAAGGAAAAAACCTCCTTTTCCGTTTGTTTGAATTTTGCGAGCAACTGAAAAGATTTCAGCACATAAAACATATTAAATACAATCATGATTACTGAAATAATCCTGAAATACATCAGTAGATTTCCCTTTAAAAAAAATTCGTAATACGCTTTTGGAGTGTAATTTATGATATAGAAGAAAGCGAAAAAAAGCATTCCAATAAAGGGAAGAAAATGAATTATCGACAGCGAATACGTATTCTCTTTCTTAAACAGAAGCCTTTTTACATACAAAAAGATAAGTGGCCCAAAGAGAAAAACCAAGGAATCCACCGCAATGCTCCATTGAAAAACCCAAGGAGTCAAAAAACGAAAATAGAAAAACCTGCCGATAAGCATTAGCGTTGCAAGTGCGATTAAATAGGAAAGCACGCTATTTGCCTTTTGGTTGTTATTGGAAATTCGCTGGAGTGTTAACGAAAGGAAAATACCTTGGCAAATGCCAATAACAATAATTAGGTCTATAAGTTTGAAGGTAATTTCCATAAACTTCACGTTGCCACAAAGATAAACGGTAGCTTTTAAAAAAGGTGTATTTGGGTACAGCCGTACCTAAAAATGACAGAAAAAAGAAAATGATTTATATCGGTATTAAATTGATTAGATGTGATTTATAAGAGGAAAATTTCAAAGTGTCGGGTAAATGTCGGGTGAAATTCACTTGAAAATATTGCACTATCTTTACTGCCATCGTACTATTGCTTCATAAATTTTTAGAAAATGAAACATCCACTAACTTTTTCTAATCAACGGCAAAATATCTAATAGGATGTTCCATTTGACATTTTAGAAACAAATATGATAGACAAATGAAACAACCAGAACTCGGTCGAAAAATTTTAGAACTCCGAAAGCAAAAAGGCTTAACACAGGAAGAACTTGTGGAGCAGTGCAACATTAACGTGCGGACCATTCAACGTATTGAAGCTGGCGAAGTAACGCCCCGAAGTTTTACGTTGAAAACAATTTTGAATGCCTTGGGCGAAGATTTGGAAAACTTGCAAGAATCCGAAACTTCCCCTTTTGAAAATTTCAATTTAAAAGATATTGGTTTTTCTATTTTTTACATAAAATTGGCATGGATTTGCGGTATCATTTATTTCCTTTCCGGTTTCGTGGAATTTGCCGTGGACTATGCCCGATTTCAGGAAGATGAATTGATAATTCCAAAAGCCGCATACATCAGTATGAAATTTATAGTGATGCTGACGTTTATTTATTTTTTATGGGGCTTTGTTTTGAGCGGCAAAATTTTCAATAATTATTTGTTGAAAATCGGCGCTTTCTTTTTAATTGGCACTACCATTTTATTTTACGGGTACGATATGGCTTCACTCTACTTTGAACCATTTTACACCGAATATGTTATAACTATACAATCCATTTTCTGTGGAATTGGCAGTATTATTTTTGGCTTGGCTGTGATGCGATTGGAAAATCCCTTTGGTAAAATCCCGGGAATAGCCGGTGGTTTTGAAGTTGTGAGCGGAATCCTATTTGTTATAGTTTTTATGGGATGGCTGGGGCTTGCCTTTTTGATTCCTGCAATGATTTTGCAGATAATTTTGCTCTATAAAATTGAGGAGTTTTTGAAAAGGGAAGGCACGAAAGAAATAATGTGATTTAGACTTTTGAAGGGATTTCTTCGGCCGATAAAGCGCTACGGGCTTTGAGACCTTCTGCGAATTAACTTTGACAAAGTTTAAAACTTTGTCAAAGTTGGGTTTGAATCAGGATTAAAAATGATAAAAGGCATTTTCAAAATGCTCCAGCTTTTCTACTTTTTGGTTTTTTAGAATAGCAATTATATCAAACCGTACTTCCACATTTAGTTCGTTTGAAACGATATATTCATTGGCGGCCTTTACCAAAAGCTTGATTTTTGAAGGGGTTACAAAACTCTGCGGATCGCCAAAGAAATCGCTGTTACGGGTTTTTACCTCAACGATGACAACCGTGCCTTCTTCCTTTTGGGCGATGATATCTATTTCGGCTTTGTCAAAATAAAAGTTTCGGCGCAGGATTTTATAACCGTTGCGAAGCAAATATTGCGCGGCTATTTCTTCCCCTATTTTTCCGAGTTCGTTGTGTGAGGCCATTTTGATTTACGATTTATGATTGCCGATTTACGATTTTCTTGAGGTTGAAAATTGAATATTGATAGTTGAAGATTGAACATTTATTTCAACTTCCCTTCCCAAAATCAAAGCCCGATTATCCGCAATATGCCCAGCGGGAAAATTTAAAATCACTGGATAATTGTATTCTTTCACCAAATCCACGATTATTTCCTCAGCGGTTTTTCCGAAGTAAACCTTGTTGTCCTTCATCTCCGTCATTCCGCCAATGATAAGCGCTTTCAGATTTTTCAGATAACCACTTCGCTTTAAATTCATCATCATTCTATCAACGTGGTAGAGCATTTCGTCCAAATCTTCGATGAAAAGAATCTTGCCATCGGTGTTCATTTCCGAAGTACTTCCAACAAGCGAATAAAGTACCGAAAGATTTCCGCCAATCAATTCCCCTTTTATATTTTGGGCTCCCGCATTTATTGCGGGACCGTTTCCTGTAAAATCTAAAGTATATGCTTCCCCAAACAAAACTCTCCGAATGGATTCCCTGGCTTCCTCTGTTTTATTTTCAATCTCCAAACACATCTGCGCGTGCAATGTTTCGATTCCAAAATTATGGATATGCGAGTGCAAAACCGTAACATCGCTGTAGCCAACAATCCATTTCGGGTTTTTTTTGAAAGCCGAAAAGTCAAGTTTATCGATAATCCTCACCGTGCCGTAACCGCCACGCGCGCACCAAATGGCTTTCACTTTTGGGCCGTCCAGCATTTGCTGAAAATCTGAAGTGCGCAAATCGTCACTGCCTGCAAACTGGTTTTCCACGGTGCCGATGGTTTTTCCCAAAACGGCTTTCAATCCCCATTTTTCAAGTAATTTAAGCGCGGGCGTTAGTTCTTCTTTTGAAATTTTCCGTGCGGTGGAAACGATGCCAACCGTATCGCCCTTTTGTAAAAATGGAGGTGTGCCCATAAATCTGATTGAAAGTTTTTAAATTATTGAAAACTTGACTTTTGAATTAAAATTATAACGAACTACGGATAAAAAATAGATAATCTACAAATTTAGAGCAACAAACTTAACATTAGCAATGCAGTTACAATGCTAATAAATTGATCTTATTGCCATTGCGTTTATAATATAGTCATATGGCCGATGGCATTGCGCATTTCATAAATCGAAGGTTTGATTTGATTAAACAATTTACGAAATCTATGTTTTGTAAGTGTCTATATATCAGCGATATATTATATTTTTTAAATTGCTGGATCACTTTTCAAATTCCATTTAAAATAGATTAAAAATGCGCTTAATTTTTACTGGTAGGAATAATCGTTCACGAATTTTGTTTCCCCAAAATACTAATAATCAAAATATTGAGTTAAAAAATCAGTTGAATGGTACTGTTAATTGGATTAAATACATACATTTGGCGCCAAACCTAATGAAAACTTTTTAGAATGGAAATAATTGCTACCCCCACTTGCAATACATCCACACTTGCTCCCTATGAGCCATCTTCCCAAAATCCGTGGGATACACGTAAGGTTAATCACGTGTACCGCCGCTTAGGTTTTGGGGCTTCACAAGATGATGTGGATGCTGCACTCTCGCTGACCCCGGGACAATTCATTAACTCACTTGTAGATACAGCACACAATATGCCGCCAACCCCGGCGCCATATTGGGGTTATTATTCCAACGATGATTTTTCTGATTACGAGACCCAGAACTTCGAATTTTTTGACCAATGGCGGTTACAGACTACCAAAGATCTTCTGGAGGAAAACCTTCGTGGGAGGCTTGCGTTCTTTTGGATGAACCACTTCGTAACCCGTTTTGGAGTCTATTTTCATGCCCCCTATGCATTTCAGTATTACCATACAATACAAGTACACGCCTTAGGAAATTTTAAGGAATTTACCAGGGCCATTGGGCTAGACCCGGCAATGCTTGTTTTTCTGAATGGTGTTGAAAACACAAAAGACAGCCCCAATGAAAACTACGCCCGAGAACAATTTGAACTTTTTACATTGGGTGAGGGAAATGGCTATACCCAAAACGATATAACCGAATCGGCAAGAGCTTTAACGGGCTATAACGACTGGCCGGAAGAAAATGGCGAGATATATTTTAACCCCGAGACTTTTGACGATGGTGTAAAGACCATTTTTGGACAAACCGGAAACTGGGGCTATGATGATGTTGTTAACATTCTTTTTCAGGAAAGAGGTTCTGAAATTGCATATTATATATGTGAAAAGCTCTACAAATTTTTTGTGAGTCCAGCTACGGACAACATTGGGCCGACCATTATCCAAGAATTAGCGCAAACGCTGGTCAACAGTAATTTTGAGATGGTTCCAATGTTGAAAAAACTATTCAAGAGCCAACATTTTTTTGATGAGCATGCCGTGGGCGTTGTAATTAAAAGCCCTTTTGATGTGGTTTTGAATTTTTTGAAAGAAACAGACTTTTATTACAATGACACCATACTCAATGCCCTAATCTATTACACGGGGCTTGTGGGACAGGAAATTTACGATCCCGTTGATGTAGCTGGCTGGCAACGTGATGAATCATGGATAAACGCCTCAACACTTACCGGTCGCTGGGCATTAATAGATGAATTTTTAGACTACCTGGACCAAAATGGTTACGACAGCATCTTTGTGGACTTTGCGAAGACACTTACCAACAATAGCAAGGATCCATACTTTATTACCAAAACTCTTGTGGATCATTTCATGTGCAAGGAATTATATACGCTTTCAGATTATGATATTGCAACTGACATTTTTAAATGGGAAGTGCCACAGAATTACTATGATCAGGGTATTTGGGATTTAGACTTCAATAGCGCTCCCTATCAAATCCTAATTCTTCTGAAACATATTGCAAGAATGCCCGAATTTCAACTTAAATAAGCAACCACATGTGTAAAAATCATACTATCCCCCAAAAAAATACTTCAAAAGTCGAAAAAAGCATTCACGATAAAGAGCATTCCACCTGGAACAGGCGCTCTTTTATTCAGGCTTTGGGTTTGGCCGGCGCCGGCGGCATCATGTTGGGCCATGCCTCTGTTACTGCTTCCAAGCCATCCCCGCTTTCGGTAGCTTTGGCAGCAAGTGAAAACGAAAATATTTTGGTCATTGTCCGTCTAAAAGGTGGAAATGACGGCCTCAATACCATCGTTCCAATTTATGACTATGCAACCTATGCCAATTTGCGACCTAACATTCGCCATCAACAAAACAATTTGATAAATTTAAACGCAGATTTTGCCATTCCAAACTATATGGGCGGTCTCGAATCTGTTTGGGGCGATGGAAAAATGAAGGTGATCCACGGAGTGGGCTATCCGCAGCAAAATCTATCCCATTTCCGGTCCGCAGCAATCTGGGCTTCCACAGATGATATAAATGTGGAAAATACGGGTTGGTGGGGCCGTTACTATGAAGATCTCTATCCAGATTATTTGATAAATCCGCCACAGATTCCACCAGCGGTACAAATAGGAAGCATTGGAGACCTTATTTTTGAAGGCAACGACAGTAACTATGCCTTTTCTGTGGCCAATACCGAACAATTGGCCAATGTGGCACAAAATGGGGTTCAGCACGATGTAACTAATTTACCGGATTGTGTTTACGGTGATAAACTCTTGTTCATGCGCGCCACTACAAACACAACCGTTCGGTATTCCTCCGTAATCAATAATGCCTATATGGCTTCAAGCAACAGCTCTTCCTATAGTGATGAAGCCCTTGCAAAACAGTTGGCCATTGTTGCCAGATTGATAAAGGGAAACCTGGGCACCAAAGTATTTATGGTTACCTTGGATGGTTTTGACACTCACGCCAACCAAGTAGGCGACCAGCGGGCATTGCTTGAAGATCTTTCAGATTCCATCAAGGATTTTTATGATGACCTTGCAGCCACGGGAATGGACAACAAAGTTTTGACCATGACCATTTCAGAATTTGGGCGCAGGCCCTATGAAAACGGCTCAAACGGTACCGACCACGGCGCCGCTTCCCCAGTTATGTTATTTGGTGCGGGGCTTGACGGAAATGGATTTGTGGGCAACCACCCAAACCTTACCGAATGGGACGCTGATGACAATCTAATACCAACAACCGATTTCCGTGATGTGTATTCCACGGTTTTAACGGAGTGGTTTTGTTTGGACCCTTCTGTGGTAAGTTCCATTTTGCTTAACCAAAACTATCAAACTTTGAATATGGGAATCACCTGTCAGGCGCTTTCAAATACCGATTTTAGTAACACTACTCGGTTTGTGCATGTACCCATTTACCAAAACGACCGCACCCTTATTGAAATAAACATGCCCAATACGGCAAATGTGGACATCAGGTTGTATGATATGATGGGAAGGGAAGTAGGCACGTTGGAAAACAAAATATTATATCCTGGAAAGCACAGTATAGATGTTAAGGAAAAAATCAAGACACGTCTTTCCTATGGACAGTATATTTACCGTATTTCAACCGGAGGACAATTTTATAGTAAATCCATACAGATCAGGTAATATTTCATAAGCCCTTTTAATGAAAAGCTTCCTGTATTTTGGGAAGCTTTTTTATTTTGAAATTTTCCATCAGTGAAAATCCTATCTCTCCAACAACCTAAGGAATGTAAAACAGGGCAATTGTTTCCGAAGATAAAATCCCTATTTTTGTGCCTTCCAAATTAATTAACCCAGGTTTTAAAAAAGATATGGATCAAGACCCAAAACGCTATACTATTACCGCCGCTTTGCCCTATACCAATGGCCCCGTTCACATCGGTCATTTGGCAGGGGTTTATGTGCCAGCAGATATTTATGCACGTTTCCAAAGACTTCAAAATAAAGACGTGGCCTTTATTTGCGGCAGTGATGAACACGGGGTGCCAATTACCATTAAAGCAAAAAAAGAAGGAGTTACGCCACAGCAAGTAGTGGATAAATACCACGGAATCATCAAAAAAAGCTTTGAGGATTTTGGAATTTCCTTTGATAACTATTCGCGCACTTCTGCGGAAATCCATCATAAAACGGCGTCGGAATTTTTCAAAAAATTATATGAAGGCGGAAAATTTACCGAAGCGGTTACCGAACAATTATACGATGAAGAAGCCAATCAGTTTTTAGCAGACCGATATATCACGGGAACTTGTCCTAAATGCGGAAATGAAGAAGCCTATGGCGACCAATGCGAAAAATGTGGCTCCAGTTTAAACGCTACGGAACTAATAAATCCAAAAAGCACCATTTCTGGGAATAAACCTATTTTAAAAGAAACAAAACACTGGTTTTTGCCTTTGAACGAATACGAAGATTTTCTGAAGCAATGGATACTTGTGGACCATAAAAAAGATTGGAAAACCAACGTTTACGGCCAATGCAAAAGTTGGATCGACGATGGTCTGCGTCCGCGAGCCGTCACCCGCGATTTGGACTGGGGAATTCCCGTGCCGGTGGAAGGAGCGGAGGGAAAAGTACTTTATGTTTGGTTTGATGCGCCCATCGGTTATATTTCTTCTACTAAGGAATGGGCGGCGCGTGAAGGCAAAAATTGGGAAGATTATTGGAAGGACGAAAAAACAAAAATGCTTCACTTTATTGGGAAAGACAACATCGTTTTCCATTGTATTATTTTCCCTGCGATGCTGAAAGCTGAGGGAAGTTATATTCTACCGGAAAACGTTCCCGCGAACGAATTTTTGAATCTTGAAGGCAACAAAATTTCAACCAGTAAAAACTGGGCGGTTTGGCTGCACGAATATTTGGAGGATTTTCCGAACCAGCAGGATGTGTTGCGATACACTTTAACCGCAAACGCCCCGGAAACAAAGGATAACGATTTTACGTGGGCAGATTTTCAAGCCCGAAATAATAATGAATTGGTTGCCATCTTCGGAAATTTTATAAACCGCGTACTAGTTTTGACCGATAAATATTACGGCGGAATTGTTCCGGAACCAGCAACTTTTTCAGAAATTGACGAGCAGACTTTAAATGAATTGAAAGCATATCCCGAGGTAATTGCAAGTTCAATTGAGCGTTACCGTTTCCGCGAAGCGCAGGCAGAATTGATGAACGTCGCCCGCCTCGGGAACAAATATCTTGCCGACGAAGAGCCGTGGAAAACCATAAAAACAGATGAAGAACGCACAAAAACCGTAATGTATGTTGCGTTGCAAATTGCTTCGGCCTTGGCAGTTTTAAGCGAACCGTTTTTGCCGTTTACTTCAGAAAAGTTGAAAAATATGTTGAATTTCCAAGCCTTAAAAATACAACCTACGTGGCAAAATATAGCCACACTTTCTCCCCCTTCGGGGGAGATGCCTTTAGGCAGAGGTGGACACAAAATTGGAAAGGCCGAATTGCTTTTCAGCAAAATAGAAGACGAGCAGATTGAAGCCCAATTAGAAAAATTGAAACAAACCAAAATGGATAATAAAGTGGAAAAAGTAACTGATAAATCAAGTGACGTTTCACAAAACGACGGACAGACTGCTTCGGCTGAAATAGCCTCGCAGAAGCCAACAATCCAATACGATGATTTCGCTAAACTCGATATGCGAGTGGGAACAATTTTGGAAGCCGAAAAAATGCCTAAAGCGGACAAACTTTTGGTTTTAAAAATCGATACAGGAATTGACGTTCGCACCATAGTTTCCGGTATTGCGGAAAGTTTTAAACCAGAGGAAATCATCGGTAAAAAAGTTACTGTTTTGGCAAACCTTGCCCCACGCACGCTTCGTGGTGTAGAAAGTCAGGGAATGATTTTAATGACTGAAAATGCTAACGGGAAACTTGTTTTTATGAATCCGGGGGAAGAAGGGGTTGCCAATGGGGCGACTATAAATTAAGCTAAAGGGATACCCTTGGTTAGGTAGATGATATCGCCCTTGCAGAGCTTCGATATAGGAGGAATTTTGGGATTATGGTCTAGCCCTGAAAGGGCGTCATCCCTCAACGATGCGGCACAGCCCATCGACTGCGGCACAGCCCATCGACTGCGGCACAGCCCATCGACTGCGGCGCAGCCCCTCGACTGTGGCAAACAAAGCCCATCGCTAAGCACACATAAGAACCAAAGCCCTGAAAGGGCCGTAATACGAATCAATATGGGACAATCACTCGTAAAAAATTACATCCACATCGTATTCAGCACTAAGTATCGAACCCCAATGATCTATCCTCCGGTGGAGGAAGAACTACATAGCTATCTCGGTGGAATCTGTAATAATCTTGATTCCCAAGTTATAAAAGTAGGTGGCTATACCGATCATGTCCATATGCTCTGTAAGCTCTCCAAAAAGATAGCTTTAATGAAACTGGTAGAGGTTGTAAAGTCAAATTCTTCCAAATGGATCAAAGCAAAGGGAAAAGCTTATGAAAACTTTTATTGGCAAGACGGTTATGGCGCTTTTTCGGTAAATCCCTCTCAGGTAGATACTGTAATTGCTTACATCGCCAATCAGCATGAACATCATAGAAAAAAGACTTATCAAGATGAGTTCCGAGCATTTTTGAAGAAGTATAAAGTTGATTATGATGAGCGTTATGTTTGGGATTAGGATGCTGTTCGAGACTTGATATTTCGCCCTTTCAGGGCTTGGATGCGGTTACCTCTTCCTTCTGCTCCAAAGGGCTGCGCCCCTTGTTCGGGGGTATCGCCCTTTCAGGGCTTGGGTTTTTGAGTGTGCCTTGCAAAAGTGCTCTGCCTTTTGTTGTGGGATTTTGCCCTTTCAGGGCTGGTATTAGGTTATGAATCTATTCATGCTTATTAAATGAAAGTTCAGCCTCGGAAGGGATATAACTCCACAATGCGTATCCGCCTTATCGGATAGAAGAGTTTGCTTTTTCTGTGCCTTAGCCCTGAAAGGGCGATATGCCTGAACGATGGGTTAATGCCCATCGTTATGAAAGGAAAATGCCAAATCCAAAAGCCCTGAAAGGGCGACGTGCCATAACGATGGGCATTCGCCCATCGTTTGTAGTAAAGATGTTCACAAAACTTAAAAGCCCTGAAAGGGCGATACACTTTTTTTATTCCGAAGAAATATCATTAAAGGTCATATAGTCTCTGGAATCCTTATTTTTGTCATAAATTTATTCAAATCCATTCCCCATAATTTCAGTTTCTGTGGCTCTTATAAACTTTATATCCTCCCAAACCCAGCTTCCCGAAAAAAGCGTTGAAAACACCGTAAAACTTTTAAACGAAGACTGCACCATTCCCTTCATTTCCCGATACCGAAAGGAACTGACGGGCAATCTCGATGAGGTTCAAATTGGCGAAATCGTAAAATTCAAAGAGCAGTTTGAAGCTCTGGAGAAGCGAAAAATTGCCGTTTTAAAATCCTTGGAAGAGCAAGAAGTTTTGACCGCCGAACTTCAAAAGAAAATTGAAGAAGCAACGGACATGATTGCGTTGGAAGATTTGTATTTGCCGTATAAAAAGAAGCGAAAAACAAAGGCAGATACAGCTCGCGAAAACGGTTTGGAACCTTTGGCGAAAATTTTAATGAGCCAGTCCCGAAGTTTCAATACTTCTGAAATTTCAACTTTAGCTTCAAAATATATAAAAGACGAAATACATTCCGAAGAAGAAGCTTTGGAAGGCGCGCGACACATTATTGCCGAATGGATTAATGAGCGAACCGATATCCGGAATATGCTTCGAAATCAATTGGAACGTTTCGCAACCATTTCCACCAAAGTGGTAAAGAAATTTGAAGATGATGAAAAAGCCCAAAAATTCCGCGATTATTTTGATTGGAATGAAGCGTTAAACAAAATCCCTTCGCATAGATTGTTGGCAATTCTGCGCGCAACTTCCGAAGGATTTATTCGAAATAAAATAGATCCCGATATGCATCGGGATGACAATTTTCGGATACTTTCAAAAATTAAAGATCGCATTCTAAAATCTAACGATGCGGCTTCAAAACAGATAAATCTCGCTATTGAAGATAGCTACAAACGCCTAATGTTTCCGGCGCTTTCCAATGAAATTTTAACTGCCGCCAAAGACAAGGCAGATGAAACCGCCATCAACGTTTTCGCAAAAAACCTAAAGCAACTTTTGTTGGGATCGCCTTTGGGTGAAAAGCGGGTTTTGGCCATTGACCCAGGTTTTAGAACAGGCTGCAAAGTGGTTTGTCTCGATGCCCAGGGAAACCTGCAACACAACGAAACCATCTTTCCGCATCCGCCAAAAAATGATACTTCCACTGCGATGAAAAAGATAAGTTCGCTGGCCGATGCCCATAAAATTGAGGCAATAGCAATCGGAAACGGAACAGCTTCGCGCGAAACGGAACAATTCGTAAAACGAATCCACTTTAAAAATCCGATACAGGTTTTTGTGGTAAGCGAAGCCGGCGCATCTATTTATTCGGCTTCAAAAATTGCGAGAGATGAATTCCCAAATTACGATGTTACCGTGCGCGGCGCGGTTTCCATCGGTCGCCGATTGCAGGATCCGCTGGCGGAGTTGGTAAAGATCGACGCTAAATCCATCGGGGTTGGGCAATATCAGCACGATGTGGACCAGTCAAAACTTAAAAGTTCGCTGGATACAACGGTGGAATTGTGTGTAAATGCCGTGGGCGTAAACATAAATACCGCGAGCGTTCCGCTGCTGAGTTATGTTTCGGGCATCGGTCCAAAACTGGCGGAGAATATTGTGAAATATCGCGAGGAAAACGGCGCATTCAATTCCCGGGAAGAAATAAAAAGTGTACCGCGCTTGGGCGAAAAAGCCTTTGAGCAGGCCGCTGGATTTCTTCGGATAAAAAATGGAAAAAATCCGCTGGATGATTCTTCGGTGCATCCCGAAACCTATAAAGTTGTTTCGAAAATGGCGAAAGATGAAAAGGCGAAAATTTCAGAATTGATAGGAAACAAGGCGCTGCTACAGAAAATAAATCTCGAAAAATACATTTCAGAAAAAACTGGGCTACCCACTTTAAAAGATATTATAAAGGAACTTGAAAAACCCGGTCTTGACATTCGCGAGGAAGCCAAAGTCTTCACTTTCAACCAAAACATAAAAACCATCAACGATCTGCGGGAAGGCCAATTGCTGCCCGGAATTGTGAATAACATCACCAATTTTGGGGCCTTTGTGGACATTGGGATCAAGGAAAGCGGGCTCATCCACGTTTCCAACCTTTCCGACACGTTCGTTAAGGACGTCAATGAGCACGTGCATCTGCACCAGCAAGTGGTCGTAAAAGTGCTGGATGTGGACGTGGATCGAAAGCGGATCCAATTAAAACTGCACCAATAACTCCTGCGTTAATTTTTGTTTAAAATTCAAATTTATGCCGTGCCAATCGTGGTTTCGGCATACTTTTGCACTTTTTTAAACCGCTTAATTCCAGCCGTATGACCAAGCCCAGAATAGCGCTCGTAATAGGCATTGTGTGTATTTCCATCTTTCCGGTACTTGTAAAACTGGAAACGGCCCCACCGCTCGTTTCGGCTTTCTACCGTATGGCCGTAGCGGGGGCACTGTTACTACCCGCAGCCTTGCTCACGGGAAAATTTAAGATCCCCTCCATAAAAATGTTTTGGCTCACCGTGGTCTGCGGGATCATCTTTGCGCTCGATGTGGCCGTTTGGAACATTTCCATTCAACTTTCCACGGCAACCCAAGCTACCCTGCTCACCAATCTCTCACCCGTTTGGGTAGGGCTGGGCGCCTTCTTTTTCCTGAAGAACAAACCTACCTCCAATTTCTGGCTGGGCACGCTTGTGGCGCTTTTCGGAATGGTTACCTTAGTGGGATTCCATTTCTTTTTGGATCTCGACTTCGACCTTGCTTTTGTGTTTGCCATCCTATCGGGTATGTTTTACGCCGTTTATATGCTGGTGAGCAAATACGTGCTTTATGAAATGGAAGTGTTTCCTTTCATCACCCTGAGCACGGTGACCTCGGCAGTCATTTTGGCATGCATGACCTATCTGAACAACGAACCATTTTTGGGGTATAACGCTACGGGCTGGGCCGTGTTTTTAACACAGGGGCTTGTCTGTCAATTGCTGGCGTGGTTGCTGCTGGGCTATGCTACCAAACATATGCGGGCCACGCGGGTTTCGGTGAGTTTGTTGGGGCAGGTTGCGCTTACTGCTTTGCTGGCTTGGGTCTTTCTTTCTGAGGAAATTACCTGGCAAATGCTCTTGGGGGGCGTCATTCTTTTACTGGGAATCCGCATCACTTTTTATGAGAAGCCAATGCTTTCCTTTGCCCGAAAAGCAAAGGCATAGACCTCTATAGCAATTTCACGGAAATTATCTTCACCGGACAAGCCTTGGCGGCCTGCTCACAGCTTTCCAAGGCTTCATTGTCTGTAACTTTTAGGGTGTGGAAACCCCGTTTTTCCTCGGCGTGCAACAAAACGGTTTTTCCGTCTTTTTTCGACATTCTGAAATAGGTCGGCGCCAGCTCTACGCAATAGTTGCAGCCAATGCACTTGTTCCGTTGCAGGGTTACTACCACCATTTTATGTAGCAACTATTTTGTAAAGTTTATCGGAAGGCCGCACGCGGAAAGGCGTGGGAATGGTGCAGGAATCGCCTTTTTTTGCCGTGGAAAGCGACTCATCATTTACAAGCATTTCCGAAAGCTCAAACTCTTTGGCGCCGGTAGTTGGCCCGGTAACTAAAACTTTGTCGCCCAAGTTTAAATCGAAGGCTTCAATTTTGAATTCGGCGATTTTGGTTTTTGGGAAATAATGCGCGCCCTTGCCAATATACACCTTTTTCTGCGTGGCCTGCGAGCCGTCGGTATTGCTCCATTCGCCTAGCTTTTGGCCCAGATAATAGCCGCCCCAAAATCCGCGGTTATACACTTTGGCCAATTCGGCCATCCACTGTTCCACTTTTTCTTCGGAATAGCTTCCGTCGTAATACGAGTCAATAGCTTCGCGATAGGTTTTGGTTACGGTCGCCACATATTCCGGGGCGCGGCCACGACCTTCAATTTTGAGGACTTTTACGCCCGTTTCAATCACTTCATCCAGAAAATTTACGGTACAAAGGTCTTTGGGCGACATCATATATTCGTTGTCCAGTTCAATCTCAAAGCCCGTTTCTTGATCGATTACCGTGTATTTTTTTCGACAATTCTGCTTGCAGGCGCCACGGTTTGCAGAGGAATTGTGTGAATGCAGACTCAAATAACACTTCCCCGAAACGGCCATACAAAGCGCGCCGTGGCCAAAAATTTCCACTTCCACCAAATTGCCGGAAGGTCCTTTTACCTGTTCCTTTTCTATCTGTTCTGTAATTTTCTTTATTTGCCGAAGGCTCAACTCGCGGCTCATCACCATAGTATCGGCGAACAGCGAATAGAATTTTACCGTTTCAATATTGGTAATATTTATTTGGGTTGAAATGTGAATTTCCATCTCAATTTGCCGGGCATAGGCAATCACGGCCTGGTCCATCGCGATTACGGCAGTTAAATCTGCTGCTTTTGCGGCATCCAATAGGGTTTTGATCAGCGACAGGTCGTGGTCGTAAATAATGGTGTTCAGCGTAAGATAGGTGCGCACGCCTTTCTTTTTGCAGCGTTTCGCAATTTCGGGCAAGTCGGCAATCGTGAAATTGATACTCGCCCGGGCCCGCATATTAAGCTGCTCGACCCCAAAATATATCGAATCCGCACCATTGTCCAACGCGGCCTGTAACGATTCAAAATTACCGGCCGGAGCCATCAGTTCTATTTTTCCGGAGGAAGTCATTTGCTTTAAAAATTGAAAATTGCCACAAAAGTCGGGCATCCCTTCTTTATAAAATATGATATTTGTTAGGTTTTGATAACCTTTAACTGCGTCCTGATAGTCAATTGCATAATATGGGAAAGAAGAAAAAGGAAAAAAAGCGGACCCTAAAAATAGATTGTTGCGAAAAACACCTCAAAAAAGGGGAGCATAAACGTTGTAGGCGCTGCCCCTGTTTTGATTTCTCTGAAGAAGAGCGCCAACAGCGGTTTGCTGCCCTAAGTTTGCACGCTTAAATAAAGTCCCATTTTTATCTTCCAGTACGGTATCTTTTCCTCAAAATATTCAAAATAGGGTTTCTAGGGTATCGGAGTTTTCGATTGTTTCTTTCGCCTCTTTTATCATTTTATTTTCTTCGGAAGAAATAAAATCTAAAAAGTAAGTATTTCTACAAATTACCGATTGCTATACGACCAATTTCTCGTCATTTAACCGGAAAATGTTAAAAACTACTCTTTATAATGTCTGATTAGTGCCATTATTCAACCTCGTCTCTACACCTCTATTAAAGAACTGGATAACAGTAGAATAAGCGTTTTATAAAAACACATTTTTTCGGAAATAATGCCATGAAAGTCTAAGGATGGTAAGGGAGTTTTAACAAAAACTAATGATTCTAATATAGCTTTGCAATCAGAAATACACACTTATAGATGTGCGAATTCTGGTTAATTAAATCATCTCCTTATAAGATTGACTTTAATATCTTCAGTTTTAAAAGTTGGTAATAATATGATAAACTGATTTTAACTTTTTATAGAGATAAAAAACGGGTTGCCGATATTTGAGTTGCGAAGCGTAAATAATTTAAAAGCAACCCATTATGTACACAGTACTGGACAAAGATACAATAGAAATGGAAATAAAGTACAGTGAATAAATTTTACCGGGAGAAATGGTATTCTTCAAATAAAATGTAAGGCATAGAAAGGAAGATCTCAACAAGTTATTGAAAAATTATTGTATAACGAACGAATTTAATTATTAACTATAAATGATTCTACTTCCAGTAAACCATTCCATTAATGTCTGACAGTTGGAACTTTTTTACAAAAAAGGAATTATTGAGTAACAACCCTAATGTTCAAAATAGGAAAATATTTTAAAAACAAACAATACATTCAAAACAGTAACAATATGAAATTAAGATTACTATTTATTGCACTTTTAGGTATAACCTATAGTATGTATGGTCAGTTGGGAGTAGGTACTCCAATGCCGAATGAATCGACACAATTGGATGTTGTAGCTTCAAACCGAGGAATTATGATTCCTAGGATAGGGCTTACAGACACAAGCGATCAAACAACCATAACAAATGGGAACGAGGAAAGTCTTTTGGTGTTTAATACTACTAACAATAGCCATATTAGACCGGGATACTATTATTGGTTTCAAAATAGTTGGAAACGAATTATAGCTTCAGGAGATAATGAACTTGAGGAAACGCTTACGTTTTTGAAGTATGATGATACCAACAATACCTTGGTGTATACAGATGAAGATGGAAATGACACCATTATAGATCTATATTCAATCATTGATGCGTTGGAAACCTTAACTTCCGTTACTTTCGACCCTACGACCGGTATCCTTACCTACAACGATGAGGATGGCGTGGCCACCGACCTTGACCTGGG
>NZ_JAQQTG010000006.1 GCF_028561335.1 Aequorivita todarodis
CACCAGTTGTCCCGCCAGGGGCACCGCTGGGTAGCTACGTCGGGAAGGGATAAGCGCTGAAAGCATATAAGCGCGAAACCCACCACAAGATGAGATTTCTTTAAAGGGCCGTGGGAGACTACCACGTCGATAGGCCGCAGGTGCAGGGGCAGCAATGTCCGTAGCCGAGCGGTACTAATAGCCCGTAAGCTTATGTACGGCCTCCCCCCGGCCCCCTCCCAAGGAGGGGGAGCAACTCAGACTTGCTACCGGGGGCGGCGAACTCTTTTTTTAAGTAAAGTTCGCTTTTCTTCTATTGTTTGTTTTCCGATATGTNAAGTGGTTCCCCCTTCGGGGGCTAGGGGGCAGATCTAAGGTGGCTATAGCGACGGGGCTCACCTCTTACCATTCCGAACAGAGAAGTTAAGCCCGTTTGCGCCGATGGTACTGCTATCCAGTGGGAGAGTAGGTCGCCGCCTTCCTTTAAAGACCCGATCTTACGATTGGGTCTTTTTTTTTGGGATAGATTGAATTCTCTCCCACTGCCGTGGGTGGCAGGGGCGGCGGGCCCGAAATTTTTCAATAGTGGGGGCATCTGAATGCCGCCCCTGCCGTTTTTACCTCTAAAGACGCCTTCCTTTAAAACCGTCATCATTTACTTGATGGAGGTTTTTTTTTTGAACAAATTGGCGTCAAAAACCAGTTGGGTACACATCGAAAGGTGACACAAAAGATAGCGTCAAAGACCCGAGCGTTCAATAAAACCTTCCATCTTTTTCAATAAGATAATAGGGATTTCTTCAACTGTTTTAGGCTTTACTGCTACTTCATTTTTCATTATATTTATTCAGAAAATAAAGTAGCTTTCCACAAATGCTGAAAAATCCGGAAATAGACCTCGCCTGGGATTTCGTCAACAATACCGACAGAACTATTTTCTTGACCGGAAAGGCAGGAACGGGCAAGACTACATTTCTCCATAAATTAAAAAACGAGTCCCTTAAAAGACTGGTGGTGGTTGCGCCTACAGGAGTTGCGGCTATCAATGCGGGTGGCGTAACCATCCATTCCTTTTTTCAACTTCCTTTTGGGCCGATATTGCCCGAAACGGAAAAGCTTCAGAATAATTCATTTTCAAAAAAATTTAGCAGAAATAAAATCAACATCATAAAATCCTTGGATTTGCTGATCATTGACGAGATAAGTATGGTGCGGGCCGACTTATTGGACGGCATAGATCAGGTTTTACGGCGGTTTCGCGATAGGAATAAACCCTTTGGAGGCATCCAACTTTTGATGATCGGCGATCTGCAGCAACTTTCGCCCGTAATAAAGGAGGAGGAATGGCAACTTCTAAAACAACATTACAGTACGGGATTTTTCTTCGGAAGCAAAGCATTTCAGGCTTCCAATTCACTTTCAATAGAGTTAAAACACATTTACAGGCAGGAAAGTGCGGAGTTCATAAAAATTTTGAACGAAATAAGAAATGATAGGCTAAGTGCCGAATCCTCGGAAGTATTGAACAAGCGTTATCTGCCACACTTTTCAGCAAATACCGCAGATGGATATATAACGCTTACCACCCACAACAACCGGGCTGACAGGATTAATTCCGCTGAATTGAAAAAACTGAAGGGGAAAACTTTTGTTTACGAGGCGGAAATAGAAGGCAAATTTCCAGAATATACCTACCCAACGCACCCAGAACTGGAACTGAAAGTGGGCGCACAGGTTATGTTCATTAAAAACGACAGTTCTCCGGAAAAGCGCTATTTCAACGGAAAGATTGGAACCGTTCTCAGTTTGGACGAAGATGAAGTAGTAATAAAATGCCCGGAGGACGATTTCCCCATTGTAACCACGGCCGAAGTCTGGAAAAACATCAATTATTCCATCCAAAAGGAAACAAAGGAAATTGTTGAGGACGAAATGGGTTCCTTTACCCAGATTCCCCTGCGGTTGGCTTGGGCCATTACCATCCACAAAAGTCAAGGACTTACTTTTGAAAAAGTAATCATCGATGCGGGCGAGGCCTTTGCCCACGGCCAAACCTACGTAGCTTTGAGCCGCTGCAAAACCTTGGAAGGCATTGTTCTGACCGGGCCATTGGGTCAAAAAAGCATTATCAATAATCACGAGGTTGCATCGTTCAGCAAAAATGCGGAGGAGAACCAGCCCGATACCTCGGTTTTGGAGGCTTCGCAAAAAACCTATCAACTAAACCTGATTGATGAAATTTTCGACTTTTATTCCTTTTTGCATCCCGTGGGAAGGATTATTGACATTTATTATAAAAACAAAACCAGTATCCAAGGAAATTTACTGGAACAATTGACTATTCTGAAAGAAAATGGCGTAACAAAACTTTTAAAAATCAAAGCCACTTTTAAATCTGAACTTGTAAGGTTAAGTGAAACCGTTGCCCCGGAAAACAATACTGCTCTGCAGGAACGCTTCAAAAAGGCGGTCGCTTATTTTGAAAAACACATCGAGGATTATATCAAAATACCTTTGAACGAACTCAATTATAGCACGGACAACAAGGCGATACGGCAAGAAATTGAAAACCATTTGGAAACCTTGGAAAATTTGTTGGCCATCAAATCCTTCTGTTTTGCAGGTTTAAAAAAGGGGTTCAATACTTCGGAATATTTATCGTTACGTGCAAAGGCAGTGCTTCAAAAGGAAGAAAAACCGAAACGGCAGAAAAAGGAGTTCATCGCTTCAACCGAGCATCCTGTTTTGTTTGAAAGGCTGCGGGAACTTCGCACTAAATTTTCAGAAGAAGAAGGGATTGCTCCTTATCAGGTTTTCACCCAAAAAGCTCTCTATGAAATGTGTCAGGTTTTGCCGAGAAATTCCAAACAATTACGAGCTATAACCGACATCGGGAAGGTAAGGCTCGAAAATTATGGTTCCGCAATTCTCGAACTTATTACGGATTATTGCGAAGAGAACGATATAGCGCCAAAAACTGAGGCTGCTACAATTCCGAAGAAAAGCAGCACCCAACAAATTTCGTATGAATTATTTAAAAGTGGAATGAGTATTCCTGAAATTGCGAAAGAACGGAATTTTACCACGCGCACTATCGAAGGCCATCTCAGTGCATATTTAGCAACGGGCGAAATTAAAATAACCGACTTAATGCCAGAGGAAAAATTCCTTGAACTTAAAAAAATTATGGAAACCGTGCCTTATGAAGGTTTCGGGGATTTAAAGAGCAAAATTGACGAGAAGTTTACCTATAATGACTTAAGAATGGTTTCCAATGCCATTCAATTTTCCAATAACAAATAATACAAATTGCTTCTCTCCGGCGATTTTAAATAAAATAAGCTAATATCACTGCCAATATAACCGCCGTCATTTTTGAAAGATTAAACTTATGATTTTTGGAACTTTCAAAAAGAATGGTCGTGGAAACGTGCAGAAAAATTCCGATTACCACTGCGGTGAGTTGGGTTTCGTATTTGTGGATTCCTTCATAATTGGAGGCGAGATAACTTCCCAAAGGCGTTAGTAGCGCAAAGAAAAACAGAAAGAGCAGGGTAGTAGTCCTCTTATAACCTGCCGTTATAAAAAAGAAAGAGAGAATAATGGCCACGGGTATTTTATGGATGATAATGGCCAACAACAGATTGTTATCTTCCGAAATGGGAAAACCTTCCAAAAACGCATGAATACCCAAACTTAAAAAGAGAATCCACGGAAAATGTTTGTGCTCGGCATGCAAATGTACGTGCCCGTGTTCTGCTCCCTTTGAAAAGAATTCCAAGAAAATTTGAAGCAAAATACCCAACATTATATAAACGCCAATACTTTTTGAAGGGGTTTCAAAAACGTGGGGAAGTAGTTCAAAAACGGTAATGGAGAGCAGGAAAGCGCCGCTGAATGCCAAAAAGACTTCCATATTGCGCAATTCTTTTTTCTTTAAGAACAACGCCACGAAATAGCCTATTGCCACGGCCAAAAAAAGCAATAAATAATTCATCAATTGAAAATTAATATAAGGCGTTCGGAACTATTTTTATCAAATTTGTTTAAATGATAATCGCCGAACGTATGTTTTAGTTCAACTTCTGCTGCTTCAAAATATATGTTGAAATCTTCCAAAGTAAGGGCTTTTACGCGTTCCGTGAAAAAGTAGTCCTCACCTTCCTCCTTAAAACGGATGTTTTTGATGATGTAGCCATCTTCAACATATTTTTCAAGGTGAAAAACGATATTGCCAATCTTTTTCCTTTCTGAGGGAATCATGTTTTTGATTGCGAGCTCAACATTTAGAAAATCTATCACGCCGTGGCCCTCGGGTTTTAATTCAGCTTTGATTGCCTTTATGGTTCGCAGGTTGTCTTCTTCATTTTCGAAATATCCAAAACTGGTAAAAAGGTTGAATACTGCGTCAAACTGTTTTGGATAGGGCAAACACATATCGTGGACCTCAAAATGAAGCCCGGGCTTTTCGTATTGTTTGGCATATTGAATACTTTCCTCGGAAAGATCTACGCCGGTAACGTCAAAGCCCTGTTTGTAAAGATATTTGGAGTGGCGCCCGCGGCCACAGGCCAAATCTAAGATGGAATCCTTCGGTTTCAGGTTTAAAAACGCGGTAAGCTGGTTCATAAAAAGTGCCGCTTCCCGGTGGTTTCGGTCCTTGTAAAGAATGTGGTAATAAGGGGTGTTGAACCACGAAGCGTACCAATTGTCTTTTTCTTTTTGCATAGTTCTCGTTTCGCCCTGCTAAAATACTGTATTTTTGTGGCCTTATTAAACTGAAGTTTTTTAATTTCATCAAAATAGACAATTAATCAAAAATTACCTGCCTTTGCGGGCCTCACTTATGACAAAGAATTTTAAAATGGTGGCGAAAACCCTTTTTGGGATGGAGGAACTGCTGGCGCAGGAGCTTCGCCAATTGGGTGCCTCGGCTATTGAAATAGGTACCCGAAATGTTTCCTTTGAAGGGGATACGGGATTTATGTACAAGGCCAATCTCTGCTGCCGGACGGCCATCAAAATACTTAAGCCCATTACCGCTTTCAATATTTTTACTGAAGAAGATCTTTATAAGAAAATTTATGAAATGCCCTGGGAAAATTATATGGACGTAAAAGGTACGCTGGCCGTTAATGCTACCGTTTTTTCTGATGTGTTCACGCATTCCCAGTACATTGCTCTTAAAACGAAAGATGCAATTGTGGACAGGTTTCGCGATAGGGAAGGCGAGCGGCCGGATGTAGATTTGGACCATCCCACACTTCGGATAAATATCCATATTGACAGAAACATTTGTACAGTTTCCTTGGATAGTTCTGGGGAATCGTTGCACAAACGGGGTTATAAGGTGGAAAGCACCCTTGCCCCCATAAATGAAGTGCTTGCGGCAGGAATGCTAATGCTCGCGGGCTGGCAGGGGCAATGTGATTTTCTGGACCCGATGTGCGGCGGAGGAACCCTGCTCACGGAAGCAGCAATGATAGCCTGCAATATTCCGCCGAACCTGAACCGTGAGGAATTCGGTTTTGAAACCTGGCCTGACTTTGATGTTGACCTTTATGAAAAGATTGAAGAGGCGGCCCTAAAAAAGGTTCGCGATTTTCCGCATAAAATCTATGGTTTTGATACCGATCCCATTGCAATACATAAGGCTAAGGAAAATATCAAAAGCGCCAATTTGCAGGATTTTATTGAAGTGAAGCAACAGGATTTCTTCGAGAGTGAAAAGCAAAATGACAAACCCTTGTATATCGTTTTCAATCCGCCGTATGACGAGCGAATCTCGGTGAACGATGTGGAAGAATTTTACAGCGCCATCGGTAATACCTTGAAGCGCGGTTATCCGGGAACGCAGACGTGGATGATTACTTCAAATATGGAAGCCTTGAAATTTGTGGGTCTTCGTCCTTCAAAAAAGATAAAACTCTTCAACGGAAAGCTGGAGTCTAAACTGGTGCGGTACGAAATATATGAGGGCAGCAGGAAAGCCAGTAAACAGTAACACAGTATTCAGTCGCGGTTTTCAGTCGCGGTTTTCAGTCGCAGTTTTCAGTTGCAGTTTTCAGTTACAGTTTTCAGTTGCGGTTTTCAGTTGGAAGAAATTATTCCACCTTTGAGGGCTGGGGGGCCGTTTTCTTAAAAATAGGAATCAAATAAGAAATTGAATACCCGTACCCAACGCCAAACTCACTATAATCATACGTTCTGTTGAAACCGGGAATGTAAAGGTTTGCGAAGTTCTCGGGTTCGTCCTCGGCGATTTTTCTTTTTAACTGAACGTTTATGGAGAGATACAGATTATTGAGTATTTCGGTTTTTACGCCAACGATCAATTCGGCCCAGTGGGCTGTTAAACCTGTATATTCCTGTGAATCGTAAATTGTTTGCGTGGGAAAAGCGGGGTTATCTGTATAAATTCTATAACTTGTAAGTTCCTGCTTAAAGGTTGAAAAACCATACCGCAGCCCAAGTGTAATGGCGTTTTCCATCCCCAGCCAGTTTTCATAGGCGTTGTAATCAAAACCTATTTTGGCATAGCTGCCGCTGGTCTTTGCGGAAATATAAGGCTCATTCCAGTCCTTTTTTTCATTGCCCAGTTCCACGGCGGCGTAAAACTTTTTGGCAACCCGGAAATCGCCCATCACCTCAAATCCGGAATAGCCGTCTTCAATCAACGTTCGTAAAGGCTTGGCCAAATCAACACCAACCCGCAATCCAAATTTCTCAATTTTTGGAATTGTATCGTTGGCTGTTTCACTTTTCTTTTGCGCCACCATTGCTTGCGTGCCGCAAAAAAGACTAATGCAGCATAGTAATGTGGGCGCTATTTTCATCATTTACAGTTTCTCGTATTACAGTAACTTGTTTTATCCAATTTCCAGTTCCTCCTTCTTGTTCCAAATCTGCATCCAGATTGTGGAATTCGGTTTTAAAACCACAAGCACGGTTCACGTAGTCATTTTGTCTTCGGTAAACGAACATCACCTTATCTATATTGGTCAACGTGTCATTGGTTCTAAAAGTTGTTCTTATGAATTTATATTTTGTGGTATCTGAAGTCGTGCTAAGAGGTATGGCGATTTCTTTTGTGTTTTCAAAGGAAATTACTTCCACAGGGTTTTCATAGTCTGTTTGGACACTCAACACATTTACATTTTTCGTATTGGCTGGGTTTGCAAAATCATTAAAGGCAATGACTACTTTTGCCGTAGTTGCGGTATCGGGTGGACAAATATCGTCCTTTGTGCAGCCTTTAAAGGTAAAAACTATTAGGATTGGTAAAATAATTCGTTTAATCATATTTTTGAATATCGTTTTTCCAAAAGTACAACATTTTCCACGTGGTGCGTCTGTGGAAACATATCTACGGGCTGCACCTTGGTAACTTTATATTTCGCATCCAAAAGGGCCAAATCGCGGGCTTGGGTTGCGCTATTGCAACTTACGTACACAATTTTATCAGCACCAAGATTCAAAAGTTGGGCCACAACATCTCCGTGCATGCCGTCCCGCGGAGGATCTGTGATAACAATGTCTGGATTGCCGTGTGCCGTTATAAATTCTTCATTAAAAACCTTTTTCATATCGCCAACGTAAAATTCCACGTTTTCAATATTGTTCAATTTCGCGTTTTCCTTTGCTGCGGAAATAGCGTCCGGCACGGCTTCAACGCCAATTACCTTTTTCGCCTTTTTAGCTACAAATTGTGCAATGGTTCCCGTTCCCGTGTAAAGATCATAAACCAATTCATTACCGGTAAGTCCCGCAAAATCACGGGTTATTTTGTAAAGTTCGTAGGCCTGTTCGCTGTTGGTTTGGTAAAAGGATTTGGCGTTTATCTTAAATTTCAAACCTTCCATTTCCTCAAAAATATGGTCCCTTCCGTGGAAAAGTTCAATTTCCTGATCGTAGAGCGTATCGTTTCCTTTGGAATTGATTACGTATAAAAGCGAAGTAATCTGCGGAAATGCCTCGGCAATGGCATTTAACAGCAAATCTCTATTTTCTTCGTCTTCGTGAAAAAACTGAAGCAATACCATAATTTCCCCGGTGGAAGAAGTGCGGATCATCAAGGTCCTTAAAAAACCTTCCTGATTTCTCGTGTTGAAAAAAGTTAAATTCAATTCCTCCGCTTTCGCTTTTACAAAATCACGAATGGCATTGCTCGGGTCGGCTTGCAGGTAACAAATTTCAAGATCTAAAATCTTGTCCCACATACCGGGAATGTGGAACCCAAGGGCATTCCGATTTTCTATTATTTTGTCGCTCTTTATCTGCTCCATCGTTAGCCATTTGTTATCGCTGAAGGAAAATTCCATCTTATTGCGATAAAAGTATTGTTTTTCGGAACCCAAAATAGGCTGAATTTCGGGTAATTCAACCTTGCCTATGCGTTTTAGGTTTTGTTCGATTTCCTTTTGTTTAAAGAAGAGTTGATGCTCGTAGCCCATGTCCTGCCACTTGCAGCCGCCACAAGTCCCAAAATGCGGACAAACGGGCTCGACCCTTTTCTCGGAATATTTTGAAAACGAAATGGCAGAACCTTCGTAAAAAGCCTTTTTCTTTTTAAAGGTTTGTACGGTAACCACATCGCCGGGCACGGCATTATCTATAAAAACTACCCTTCCGTCCGGGGCTTTGGCAACGGCTTTGCCCTTTGCGCCCGCGTCAATCACTTCAAGGTCTTCTAGTACTATTCGCTTATTTTTTCTCGCCATAGGCGCAAAAATAGCACAATTGTTAGGTTTAAATCCTGTTAAGCCTTCAAAAAATGTGGGATATATTTAGTAATTTGCAGCCCACGGAGGATTCCGCTCCGAAAAGCAGGAATCGAAACTTTTTTACTTCAAAATTATTACAATCTTATGTCAGTTTTAGAGCACACAGCTTCCCAAAAAGCTATCGATTTAGAAAACAAGTATGGAGCCCACAATTATCATCCGCTTCCCGTGGTTTTGAACAGGGGAGAGGGCGTGTATGTTTGGGATGTGGAAGGCAAGAAATATTACGACTTTCTTTCGGCCTATTCCGCGGTAAACCAGGGTCATTGCCACCCGAAAATAGTTGGGGCAATGACCGAACAGGCAAAAACATTGACCCTTACTTCGCGGGCGTTTTATAACGATATGCTTGGGAAATATGAAAAATTTGCCTGCGAGTTCTTCAATTTCGACAAATTGCTGCCCATGAATACGGGTGCCGAAGCTGTGGAAACCGCTTTAAAAATTTGTAGAAAATGGGCGTATGAAAAGAAGGGCATCGATGAAAATGAAGCCGAAATAGTCGTTTGTGAGAACAATTTCCACGGAAGGACCACTACTATTATTTCCTTTAGCAACGATCCCGTGGCGCGAAAGCATTTTGGCCCCTATACCAAAGGGTTTATAAAAATTGAATACGACAATCTGGAGCAATTGGAAAAACATCTGGCAAGCAATAAGAACATTGCGGGTTTCTTGGTGGAGCCTATTCAAGGCGAAGCGGGCGTATATGTGCCTTCGGAAGGCTATTTGCGCAAAGCGAAGGCTTTATGTGAAAAACACAACGTACTTTTTATTGCGGACGAAGTACAAACGGGAATCGCCCGTACCGGAAAGCTTTTGGCCTGCGACCATGAAAATGTAAAGCCCGATATTCTTATACTTGGCAAGGCAATGAGTGGCGGTGCCTATCCGGTTTCTGCGGTTTTGGCGAATAATCATATTATGGAAGTTATCCAACCGGGCAATCATGGCTCTACTTTTGGTGGAAACCCTGTGGCCGCCGCGGTTGCCATTGCGGCGTTGAGTGTGGTTAAAGATGAAAAGCTCGCGGAAAACGCCGAAAGACTTGGCAAAATTTTTAGGAGCGAACTGAACAAGTATATTGAAAACAGCAACATTTGTAAGCTGGTTCGCGGCAAGGGTCTTTTAAACGCAATTGTGATCAACGATTCGGAAGATAGCGATACCGCTTGGAACATCTGTTTAAAACTGCGGGACAACGGGCTGCTGGCCAAACCCACACACGGAAACATCATCCGGTTTGCGCCGCCACTGGTAATGAACGAGAAACAACTGATGGATTGTGTTTCAATAATTATTGAAACGTTGAAGGGCTTTGAAAAATAAAACTTCGACTGCGCTCAGTTCGACGCATTAAACAATGTGGGATTGCATCGTGCCTCGCATTAATTCTAAAATCAAAACGGCCCCGAGAATATCGAGGCCGTTTTTTTTGTAGTATGGGAAAAATAAATCCTTCTTGGAGAGGGATTTTCTCTTATTTATTGTGGACTATAACTTTATAGTCTAAAATAAAATCTTCTGAAGTGGTAAGTTTTACCAAATAAACACCATCACTTAAGTTACCGGTATAAAAGCTATATTTATTTTTGGAGCCCAAGTTTTTCTCTTGGATCACCAATTTGCCGTTCATATCATAAACCATTGCAGAATTGATGGTATATCCTTCTGGGTTGCTAACTTCCATTTGCTGTACTGGGTTGTTTTGGAATACATTCACATTTGCCAAAACAGCATCCTTGGCTTCAAGCTCAGTTTGCGGCGTATCGCGTTTTATGTTCGGGTTGCGGAAAACGATAAAAAATCTGTTGTCATAGGTGCCTGCCGGTAATGTTAGGATAACGCCAGAAGCAGTTGCGTTGTTCAATTCTTTATAGGTGTTTTCTTGGCTGTCGAAAAGATAGGCGTGTTGGTATGGTTTTTTAACTTCCTCAACTACAACCAAACGTATTTGTGCGTTGTTTTTTACTTTAAAGGCTATTGGTATTTGCTTGTCCAAGCTGTAATTTGTGCCGTTGATTACATAAGGTTTGCGGTCATTGTCATTGCCAATAGGAAAGTAAGCATCCGTCTTCAGGTCTTGGGCGCTCAATCCATCCAAACCACGGTCGTAACCATCGGTAGCTTGATCGTAAAAAGCAATTACCATATCTCTGGTTACCGCTTCATCAAAAATTGCCCAAATACGTGTTTGTGGTGTACGGTTATCTACATTCGTTGTGGTTTCTGCGGAAGTGGATAAGGTTGGTCCTCCAGCATTGTTGCCTTCGTCTGGGGTAGTATTACCGTCCGGTCTTTGGAAAACGGAACCAGCGGTATCTTCTTTGAAAAACACTCTGTATGAGTTTTTTATTTTAACAGGACCGTTGGCATCCCCTACAAACATAATGCCTTGGCCAATAGGTGCGAAGCGTTTGTTTTGATCGGTACCACCAGTTCCTACTTGCGTGCCATTTCCTCCACCAGAGTTATAGTAATAAAAAGGAGCTTCGGCATAAACTCCTAAAGTCCCCGGAGGAATATTATTAGGAATGTTATCTGTATCTTCTGTCCCCACAGTATAAACGCCATAGCCATAAGGTTTTTGGGAGTAATAATGAGAAGCTACAGTTCTATCTTCATCATAATACCTAAATGTACCCAAGGCAGCATTGTCTGGCAAATCATAAAAAAGTTTATTTAAGTCTAAAGCAGATGGATAGGGGTTTCCGGCAAGGGTCATTAAACCTGTATCTACCGGAATAGTAAAGGTGCCACTGTTTGGTCTTCCTCTAAAGTCATAAGTTACGTTGATACCTGGAACTGCCCAACCTACACCTTTCATGGTAAAACCATATCCTGGAGGTACAGCAGTGTTAGCGTTTATTCGTTGATAGTCGGCTTCGGCTTCGGTTCCGGGAAACTTATGAGTGTAAAGCCAACGGGTGGAAATTGTCATGGGGGTTGGTGATCCATCTTTATATGGAGTAATAGCAGCTAAACGGGCTGCAGTTACACTTGTTAACGGCAAGGGTTCATATACATTTACAATACCAGCCCATGGATTGCCAGCTGGTTGTGGAGTGGCTAAAGTGCCCGGGTAGCCGACTGGTGAGCACCAATAGTAATATGCCCAATTATTAGTTTCCGGGGTGTTTTGTTGCACGGAAAGCTGGCCATTTCCACTATTGTTAGATGTGGTTCCTCCCTGTATCAACTGACCGTTCTCTCGCAAATAAATACTTGCTTCGGTAGTACTCGGGCCATTGGTGTTTCTGGTCAAATTTATTTCATTTGCAACGTATAGAACCTGATCCTTTACATACACATAGGAATCAGTAGTACCGTTCGGCTTGACGCTTAGCTGCGCGAACGCACCGGCAGTTGTTAAAAGTAAAGTTGAAAAGAGTAGTAGGTTTTTCATATTTTTACGGTTTTTAAAAGCATTGATGTTGGGGCAACAAAGCCTTTTTTGACGGTTTAAATTTAAAAATAAAATTCAATATATTGTATAGTTTGCTGCAAAATACATAAAAATTTCGTTATTAGGCGATTAACAGCGTTAAATGGTAGGTGCGGCAACTATTAGGGAATTAATACATAAAGTAAGTTTTCTATGGAGATCGGCGATAAGGTTTCGGTATTGGATGATGCCATTTCAGGCGTGGTTACTGCCTTGAAGGGCAATGAGGTGACCATTATAACGAATGATGGTTTTGAACTGGACTTTTTTAAAAACGAACTGATTGTTATGGACGGTTCGCTATCAAAAAGAGAGCTGGCCCAGATGGACGTTTCTTCCATTATTTCAGAAAAACAGCACAAAAAGCCTGGAAAGACCAAACGAATAAAGCCGAAGGAACGCAATTTGCCCCCGATGGAGGTTGATCTGCACATCAACCAATTGGTGCCAAAAACCCGCGGAATGGACAATTATGAAATGCTGACCATCCAGCTGGATACGGCAAAAAGGCAGTTGGATTTTGCTATTTCCAAACGAATCCAAAAAGTGGTTTTTATTCACGGCGTGGGCGAAGGCGTTCTTCGCACAGAGCTGGAGTATCTTTTTAACCGGTATGATAACCTGAAATTCTACGATGCCGATTATCAAAAATACGGACGTGGGGCTACCGAGGTTTATATTTATCAGAATGTGAAGTAGGGATTAGAAAAACAGGTTGCAGAATTGGGATGCTTTGGGATCAACTGGCGGCGAATCCAACATTTTCGGCCATTGTGAACGGCTTTAACAGCGGGAATTAATTCAATCTCGAATCAAAAAAAATCAACAAAGCCCGAATTAACCATTTAACGAGTTCAAAATTCCGGGGTGGTTGTTTTAGGGATGGTTTCCACATTATTTAGGGTCCCCATATTCAGCGTTTCCTGCGTAATTTCTTCTTCACCGTTTACTAAAACCAAATTCTTCAAAACAATTTTTACGCTTTTAATGATTTTATAAGTGTGCTGGCGATATTGGTTAATGTCATAATCAACGGCTACGGCAGGGTTTAGGTAATCCGCGCCCACGCTGGAATCCGTAACGTCGTTTCTTGGGTCCAAATTTCCGTCCTTGTCTTCGTCCCGCGTTAGCACGCCGTCGCCGTCATCATCGGGATCTAGATAATCGGGTGTTCCATCACCATCGGTGTCCAACGGATTTGTGAAGGGGTCGTTGTCGCCATCGGCATTTTCAATATCCAGTTCAAGCGCCGTGGGCACGTTGTCGCCATCGTCGTCCACATCGTATAAATCCGGGAGGCCATCACCGTCAGTATCACCGTCAAATTCTTTATCTGCTGGAACGCCGTCATTATCATCGTATCCAAAAGTAGTTGTGAATTCGGCAGTGCCCGAGGCAGCAAAATAATCTACGGTAACCCTTGGTGAAGTGGGCGGAATGCTGCTGCAAAAGTAGCCGTTGCCCAACACCCCGTCATAGGTGCGGTAGTTCACAAAATTTGTGGTACCGTTAAGAATATATGGCTTAAGGCCTTCGGTTTTATAGAGACTGTCCGTTACGCCCAGTTTTAGCGAAAGGCTTTCCAGCGCTTCGGGGTTGACCTTGAAAAAAACGAAATTGCCCAAATCGCCACAGCTTTGCAGTTCGGCATCATCAAAATTGAAGGTGGTTATAATAATATCGCCGTCATCGCAGCTTTGTAGAAGGATTGTAGCCAAAAAAAGGAAAAGAATTTTTTTCATTCGTATTAAATATTTTGATAAAGAGGAACGCTTTGACCGCGCTAAGCAGCACGGGTCCGAAATCCCTAAACCATTCATCTTTGCTTTGTATAACCCGCGAATGGGTATTTCATCTATGTAAAAATTACCAACAGCTACAAAGTAACGCATTTCTTTTTAACTGAAACGTCAGCAAAACTGTTTTAATATGTATTTTTGCGAACCGAAATTATTGAGCGGAATTTACATGAAAATTGAATTCGGCCACAGCCCGATTTTACAAAAATATTTATTGAATGAAAAAAGTATATTTTGATAGTGCAGCTACCACCAAGCCAAGAGACGAAGTGATTAATTGCATTACTGAAGTTTTAAAAACAGAATACGGAAACCCTTCATCTACACATTCTTACGGTAGGTCATCAAAATCGTTACTCGAAAACGCGCGAAAGGAAATAGCAAAATTGTTGAATGTATCTGCAAGTGAAATAATATTCACTTCCGGCGGAACGGAGGCAGATAATTTAATACTTAACAGTGCTGTGCGCGATCTTGGCGTTAAGCGGGTTATCTCCAGCCGTATTGAGCATCATGCGGTATTGCACACGTTGGAATGGCTTCAAAAGGAATATAATGTTCAAGTAGATTTTGTGAATTTAAAGGAATGCGGATATATAGACTACGGGCATTTAGAAACCCTTTTGGAAAATACTTCGGAAAAAACGTTGGTAAGCTTGATGCATGTTAACAATGAAGTGGGAAACCTTCTGGATTTGGGGCGGGTAGCGCTTCTCTGTAAAGAACATAAAGCGCTTTTCCATAGTGATACCGTACAATCCGTTGGGCATTTTGAACTTGATTTTAAAGAAATACCCATCGATTTTGCAGCTGCCGCAGCACATAAGTTTCACGGGCCCAAAGGCGCTGGTTTTGCTTTTATTCGGAAAAATTCAGGGATACGGGCCTTGATACACGGTGGCGAGCAGGAGCGAGGCATGCGCGCTGGAACTGAAGCGGTCTATGCAATAGCGGGAATGGCGGAAGCGCTGAAGATTTCGTATCAAAACCTTGAAAAGGAACGAAAATACATTACCGAGCTCAAGGATTATTTTAAAGAACAGCTTTCAGAAAACATTCCAAACGTAAAGTTTAACGGAGGTTGCGACGATAATGAAAACAGCACCTATACGCTATTGAACGTCTGTTTGCCCATTTCCGAAGAAAAAGCGATGCTGCTTTTGTTTCAGTTGGATTTAAAAGGAATAGCCTGTTCCAAAGGAAGCGCCTGCCAGAGTGGGAGTGAAGGGGGCTCGCACGTTTTGAACGAAATTCTTTCCGATGAGGATTTAAGCAAACCCTCCATTCGTTTTTCCTTTTCCAGTTTCAATAAAAAGGAAGAAGTGGATTATGTGGTGGATGTTTTGAAGGAGTTTATTGATAACGGGATTGGTTAGTTATTCTGCCAGTTGATGAGTCTGAACAAGAGGCAATGAAAATTCGCTAATTCACAAGGCATAGGGAAGTCATTAAATAATGACAACCTACACAATCTTGAATCTTGAATTTTAAATCTTGAATCACTTAAAACTTCGCAGTAAGCCGAACGTTGAAAACACGTGGGGTCAAGTAGTTCGGGATTGCATACTGAACTTTGGTGTAAACATCTCTCACAAAAGTATTGGTGATAGAGTTCTGCACATCAAAAATGTTGAATATTTCCGCGCCAATAGAAAGTTCCTTAAAAGGTTTCAGCCAGCCGCTATCCCTTAATTTCGTGTCATCCACAAGCACGTAGCTCACGCCAAGATCGGCGCGTTTGTAATCGGGCAAACGGGTTTGATACTTGTAAGGATCTGCATAACTGGGCGATCCGCCGGGAAGACCGGTATTGTACGTTAGGTTTAAATACATTTTAAGTGAAGGAATTACCTTTACGTAATCCTGAAACAACATTCCAAACTTCAAACGTTGGTCCGTTGGCCGGAAGATATAGCCGCGATCATCAATGTTTTCCTCGGTCTTCATATACCCAAAGCTCAACCAGCTCTCCGTGCCGGGAACAAACTCTCCCGCCAATCGCAAATCGAGCCCGTAGGCGTATGCAACCGCATTGTTGGTAGCACGGTAGCGGATGCGGACGTTTTCCAGGGTATATGGGTTTACGTCGGTTAGATGTTTGTAATACAATTCAGAGTTCAATCTAAAGGCCCTATCCCACATTTTGAAACTATAATCGTTTCCAAAGACAATGTGAATGGATTTTTGGGCTTTCACGCCGGGGCGAACCGTTCCAGAGGAATCGCGCAATTCCCTATAAAAAGGAGGCTGCTGATATACACCGCCCGAAAGACGGAAAAGCATATCCATTTCCCAGTCGGGTTTTAATGCAACCTGAGCCCTTGGGCTGAAAACGGTCTGCGAAGTGCTGCTTATGTTTTTTCCGCTCACCGTCCAATTATGTGCGCGAACGCCAGCGTTCAACCAAAGATCGCTATTTCCTAAGCTGGTTTTGCGGCTCCATTGTGCATAACCGGAAATTCGGTCAATTTGTGTGTCGTTGAGTGCGCGAACGTTTGTATAGGGTACAATAGGAGAAGTATCCGGCTCGTAGGGTTGGTTGTTGGGCGGGAATATGGGTGGGCGGATAGAAAACCCGGCCGAGTCTATTATTTCATATTCCTGCACACGGTCACGGATGTCCTCGCGGGTATATTTTATACCGTATTCTATATTGTTTTCTTCAATGGAGAGATTACCCTTGTGTTCTATGTTTAGAATTAAAGCGTCCAAATCATTTCTGGCATGGGTAAGCTGGCCACCTATGCCACGGGTAAATTCAACCGTGCCCAATTCCTCGCTGCCTATTTCGGTGTTCACTTCGCCCAAGCGGTACTCTGCAAGAATATCATAATATTCCTGCTCTGTGGTTTGGTAAAGGGAGGCTATAAATTTTGCCGTATAATTTTCTGAAACCACCCAAGTAGATTTCAAGGCGCCAAAATAGGTATTGTAACGGTCTTCTTCACGGCCTTCATAAAACACAAGAAGGGCGATGGGGTCTGTAATGGTCCCAAAATTTGTTTGTCTGGTTAGCGGTCTGTAATTGTATTCGTTTATGGAAACATTCCCCAAAAAGCTAAGCTCAAAGCTATTGGTCAACTTATAGGTTAAATACGTTTGTGCATCGGCAAATTTTGGACGGTAGTTGGTTTCGGTCTCTTTGGCCTTTACCAAAAGACTGTTGTCGCGATACCGGATTCCCAAAATCCCGGAAAGGCGTCCGTTTTTGGAAATTCCTTCCACGGAACCGCTGGCCCCCAAAAGGCTTGCGTCTATCGTTGCGCCAAAATCAACGGGTCTGCGGTAGGTAATGTCCAAGACCGAGGAAAGTTTGTCGCCGTATTTCGCCTGAAAACCTCCAGCGGAAAAATCAACATTGCTGGTAAGATCACTGTTCACAAAACTTAAACCTTCCTGCTGCCCACTTCTGATTAGGAATGGCCGATACACTTCAATTTCGTTTACATAAACCAAGTTTTCATCATAGTTTCCGCCGCGAACCGCATATTGTGTGCTCAATTCATCATTGCCATTTACCCCGGGAAGTGATTTTAAGAGGTTCTCAACACCGGCATTGGCGCCCACCATTTTGCGGATCACTTCGGGTGAAATGGTCGTTACGCCTTCCACACGTTTGTTTTCACGACCCGAAATAACCACCTCGCTAATTTGCTCGATACTGGTGTTCATCACCGGATTCAGCTCATAATCTTCGTTGGGCGAGAGGTTTACGGTAACCTGAACTTTTTTATGGCTAACGTGTGAAAACGTTATGGTTACATCTTCATTTGAAGGAATTTCCAGCAAATAAAACCCGTTAAAATCTGTGATGGTCCCAGAGTCTTTATAAGTTACGTTGGCACCGGAAACCGGAATGTTGTTTTCGTCAAGAATGATTCCTTTAATAACGGCTTTCTGAGCAAACACAACGGTTGCGAAGCAAAATAAAAGGAGGGTGAGCGGTAGTTTTATTGTTTTCAAAAGCTAAGGTTAGGGATGTTTTCTGAAAAATTTTGCTTCAAATGTAGCACTATTTCCAACATTATCTATTACTATAAGTTTGAAATTGTTCTCGGTTTCCAAATTTATATTATCATTGAAATTATAAGTTAGAACGTCTTTTTTGTAATCATATTCCATCAAAATGAATTTTCCGTTGATGGTTCCCCTGTACGAACTGATGCCGCTCAGATCGTCAGTTATTTTCACTTTAAGAAAATTTTGGTGGCTTATCCATTTTCCTTCGGCAAAGTTTACGGGTTTTACAGTAGGCGGCGTTGTGTCAATGGCAACAGTGTAGCTACCAAAAGTCCTAATTTTCGCTGTTAATTTGTCGCCGTTGCGGGTTGTGGAAGTGTATAGGGGCAATCCTTTATAATTAAGCCTTCCAATATAAAGTTTGTCCTTGTCTGATTCGTGATAGTTTGAAATATCGGCCGTGATTGAAATATTGCTATGGATAGGTATAACATCTTCGTGAAATTTCAATATATCGCCTTCGTCTTTTATATCCAAGTAAGTGTCTTCATATAAGCTATTGGCAGGAATATAAATACTGAATTTGCCCTTGGTTATTGAGGTGGCGTGGTCTGCATAAATATAATCCGCTGTCTTTTCCACCTTTTTGGGATCCAATATCTCCATTTTCTTGCCTTCAATAGGAATTGAAACCTGCATGGTGTTTCCTTTGAAGTCGGAAACGTCTATTGTGTAAATTGAAGATAGGCTGTCATTAACGGTGATATAGCCATTATCGTCTTCTTTTGTAATTATGCTCAAAGGATTGTTGGGCTCCCTAAAAAGCTTTTGGACCATACTTTTATTGGTTTCATAGTAATTGTAATCCGTATAACGATTCAAATAGCGCGTTTCGGAAAAAGCAAATTTGTTGAAGAGCACTTCAAACTTTTCAGTGCCGTTGAACTGGGTATTTATTTTATAGGAACCATTTTTATTTGAAGCTCCATCCTGCTGGTCAAAGGTGGTTATTCCGAAGCCAATTTTACCATAAGCGGTCAGGCTTTCGGTTTTATAGGTACCGTCCTTTTGTTTTATCAGCCTTAGTTTTGTTCGGTTCTGGCTTTGGTTTACGTGCGCATCCTCGCCCGTGGGATATGCGAAAACGGCACTCACAATGGGTTTTTTTGAATCGGGTATCTCAATTCCAAACAGAAGCGGGTTCATAGGTCTTTGGGAAGAATCCCGGATTTCGAAATGCAAATGCGGCCCGCCGCTGCCGCCTGTGTTTCCGGTGTATGCAATGAGGTCTCCTTTTTTAACGGGCAGAAGTGTTTTCTCCGGAAAAAGCTCAATTTCAAAAGTCTCTTTTGCGTATTGGGTGTCCTTTGCATATTTTTCAATATCGCCGGCAAAGCTCCGCAAATGGCCGTAAACAGTAGTGTAGCCGTTGGGATGAAGAATATAGAGTGCTTTTCCGTAACCATAATGCTGAACGTTTATTCGGCTTACGTATCCATTTGCCGGGGCATAAACCGGAAGCCCTTCCCGCTGTTCCGTTTTAATGTCCAAACCGCTGTGAAAATGGTTGGCGCGCATTTCGCCAAAATTGCCCGCAAGGACCATATTGATATTTAGTGGGTTGGAAAAATAGTCTGTGGGAATACCATTTTGGCTGTATGCAAACCCGCCAAAAAGCAGGAGCATGGATAAAAATTTCTTCATCGTGTAAAAATAAGAATACGCTATAACTAAAAGGGGAGAGGGGCTGATTTATTGTACTATTTTTCAATATTACAAAAAATTATGGAAAACTTCTTGCTTATTAGGGATGGTATGCTAACTTTGTGAAAGAAGTATTGAACGCAGATTTTAATGAGTAATCTTTCTGAAATAGTTGATTCTCTTGAACATAGGATTGGCAAACTGCTTAGCAGGCATGAAAAATTAAAAAAAGCCAATGCGGAATTGGAAGAAGAACTCACCGTTTTAAAATCGAAACAGCAACAATTTGAAACTGAAATTGAAGCTTGGGCCGAAAAATGTAACTCATTAAAACTGGCAAATTCAATGCTTGGCAGCGACCAACATAAACGAGAAACTAAACTCAAGATAAACGCTCTAGTTCGGGAAATTGACCATTGCATAAGCCAGCTTTCCGAATAAAATTATAACGATGGCCGAACCATTAAAAATAAAACTATCAATTGCAGACAGGGTGTATCCCCTGACCATCAACCCCTCGCAGGAAGAGGGATTGCGGTTGGCGAGCAAGAAGATAGAAGAAATGATCAAGAAGTTCGAGCAAAGTTATGCCGTCCGCGACAAACAGGATGTATTGGCCATGTGTGCCCTCCAGTTTGCCGCCCAGGTAGAGCAAAAACAAATTGATAAATCTAGCGACACACAGGAAACGGAAGCAAAGCTCCAGGCTTTGGACCGTTTGCTGCAGGAGCAGCTATCATAACGTTCTTTAAATTAAATAAGGTACTGCCTACATTAATACTAATTTTTGGTAAACTCAACAGGAATTCTTTAAAAAGGGTGAGTTGAAGTTGTAAAAGCGAGCCGTCTTTGAGCGGATACTTGACCAGCTTGTTAACCCTAAACTTGTTTTTAAGGAGTTTATTCAAAATAATAATATTGATGTAGGCTTTTTTTATATACATAAATCAACGAAAAATGGACATCATAACTACAATAATCATTGCTGTCGTTGGTATTGTGATTGGGTTTTTTATTGCAAAAATACTGGAGCGAAACAACGCTTCCCAGCTTATAGCCAGAGCAAAAAAAAGCGCAGTATCAATACTGAAAGAAGCGAAAGCCGAAGCAGAGACGATAAAAAAAGACAAGATACTTCAGGCCAAGGAAAAGTTTTTGGAATTGAAGTCTGAACACGAAAAGGTAATCCTCAACCGCGACAAAAAGATTTCGGAAGCAGAAAAAAGAATTCGCGATAAGGAATCACAGGTTTCCAGCGAGCTCGCAAAATCAAAAAAGCTAAATGCTGAATTAGAAGAAAAACAAACCGATTACAACGAAAGGATCTCGATACTTGAAAAAAAACAAAGCGAGGTAGAGAAACTGCACCGCAGCCAAGTGGAACAACTGGAAGTAATCAGCAGCCTTTCCGCGGAAGACGCGAAGGCACAGCTAATGGAAAGCCTTAAGGACGAAGCCAAAACACAGGCAATGGCCTATGTCCAAACGTCCATGGAAGAGGCAAAAATGACCGCCCAGCAGGAAGCCAAAAAAATAATCGTCAATACCATTCAACGTATCGGGACCGAAGAAGCTGTTGAAAACTGTGTTTCGGTTTTTAACCTTGAAAGTGATGACGTTAAAGGTAGGATTATTGGCCGCGAAGGGCGAAATATCCGCGCTATTGAGGCCGCAACAGGGGTCGAGATAATTGTTGACGATACCCCGGAAGCCATTATCCTTTCCTGTTTTGATTCCGTAAGAAGGGAAATTGCCCGTTTGTCGCTGCATAAATTGGTGACCGATGGCCGTATCCATCCCGCGCGTATTGAAGAAGTGGTCCAAAAAACCACCAAGCAAATAGAGGAAGAAATTATTGAAGTCGGCAAAAGAACCGTTATCGATTTAGGAATCCACGGGCTGCATCCAGAACTTATAAAAGCAGTGGGGCGTATGAAATACCGTTCCTCTTACGGTCAAAACCTTTTGCATCACTCCCGCGAAGTTGCACGACTTTGTGGCGTAATGGCGGCGGAACTCGGTTTAAATGCCAAACTGGCAAAACGAGCTGGATTGCTCCACGATATAGGAAAAGTACCCGAAACCGAGACTGAAATGCCCCACGCACTTTTGGGAATGCAGTGGGCAGAAAAGTACGGCGAAAAACCAGAGGTCTGCAACGCCATCGGCGCCCACCACGATGAGATTGAAATGACGGGATTATTGTCTCCAATTGTTCAGGTTTGCGATGCTATTAGCGGCGCCAGACCTGGAGCAAGACGTCAAGTGTTGGACTCTTATATTCAGCGTTTGAAGGATTTAGAGGACATCGCTTTTGGTTTCGGCGGTGTTAATAAAGCGTACGCCATACAAGCGGGCCGCGAGCTTCGTGTAATGGTGGAAAGCGATAAGGTAAGCGATGAAAAGGCCGCCCAACTGTCCTTTGAAATTTCACAAAAGATACAAACCGATATGACCTATCCGGGACAAGTGAAGGTCACCGTTATTCGTGAAACGAGAGCGGTTAATATTGCAAAATAATAGCCCCCTAACCCCCCAAGGGGGAACTCTTACTGAAACCCAATAAAAAGCTCCGAAAGGAGTTTTTTTGTTTTTCACAACAGTGGAATTCCCCCTTTGGGGGCGGAGGGGGCTAGGCTTCCTTTCTTGGGTGGTACCGATTAATGACCTCCGTTAAATGCTTCCTGTCAATATGTGTATAAATCTCGGTAGTGGTAATGCTTTCGTGACCGAGCATTTGCTGAATGGCGCGAAGATCTGCTCCATTTTCCAAAAGATGGGTTGCAAAAGAATGACGAAAGGTATGGGGACTGATGCTTTTCCGAATGCCTGCTTTTTCGGCCAAACGTTTCACGATGGTAAATATCATTGCGCGCGTTAACGGCCTTCCGTGCTGGTTTAGGAAAACGGTATCCTTTGCCTTGGGGTCAATTTCTTGGTGCACGCGAATCTCCTTCCTGTAAATAGTAATGTATTTTTCGGTAATTGGCCCAATGGGCACCAAGCGTTGCTTATCGCCCTTGCCCGTAACTTTTATAAAACCTTCCTCAAAAAAAAGGTCGGAGATTTTAAGGCTTGTAAGTTCTGAAACCCGCAGGCCGCAGCCATATAGCGTTTCGAGGATTGCACGGTTGCGCTCGCCTTGTTTTGAGCTCAGATCTATTGCGTTTATAAGCGCATCAATTTCTTCAACAGCCAAAGTATCTGGCAATTTTCTTCCCAGTTTTGGGGCTTCAATAAGCTCTAATGGGTTGGTTTTTCGGTAATCCTCAAAAATTAGGTAATTGAAAAACCCTTTCAAACCCGAAATCAATCGGCTTTGGGAACGGGGATTTACTTTTTTGGCAATTTCATAAATGAATTGTTGCAGCGTTTCTTCCGAAATGGAAACGGGGGAAATGTCCATTTCATTGGTTTCCAGCCAGCGCATCAGTTTTTTTACGTCCAATGAATAGTTGATGATGGAATTTTCGGAAAGCCCACGCTCCAAACGGAGGTAGTTTTGATAATCCTTCAAAGTTTCGTTCCACTTCATACCGCTATATTACTATTAAAAACAATAGTTAACAAAAAACTAAATGTATTTTAAGGCATAACATTAAGGGTATCTTTGCGTTTTAATTGAAACCTCAAAAAAAAAATTATTATGAAAAAATTGATTGTAGCAGTACTTACATTATTTATTGGCACCACCGCTTTTTCGCAGGAACTTGATCTTGGGGTAAAAGCTGGGGTTAACTTTTCAAAAATTTCAGACATAGATAATCTTTCCAATAAAACGGGTTTTCAGGCGGGTGTTTTCGCCGGAATTAAGTTTACCGACAAGGTAGGTATTCAGGCGGATGTGCTGTATTCCCAGCAGGGCGCTGAGTTTGATTACGGAAAGTTTGACCTGAATTATGTAAACATCCCAATTGTTTTGAAATACTATTTAGTGCAAGGATTAAATGTTCAAGCAGGACCGCAATTTGGGTTTATTTTGGATGATGATATTTATGATGATCGCTTTGGAACCAATTCAATTGATGCCAATACAGAAAAAAGTGATGTGTCGGGAATCGTGGGCGCAGGTTACGATTTTCCGTTCGGGATTAGAGTGGACGCCCGTTATAACTTTGGTTTTACGGATGTCGTAAAAGACACTAAGAGCAAAAACAATGTGTTTTCGGTAGCCTTGGGGTATTCGTTCCTATAAAAACCTAAAATTTAAAATAGTAAAGCCGCCTGATTTGGGCGGTTTTTTTTATAAAATAATTAAGAAAAGGCCGCGAAAAGGCTTAAAAATTGGTTGTTTTTTCGTTAAAATATAACAAAAGACGGGAATGGGATATTTAATATTTTGGTTCTTTGGGCTATTAACGAAAAAAATCAGATGATATGAAAAAGTTATGTTTTATTACAGCAATTACAATTATGTCAATAACTGCAATGAAGGCCCAAGAAGTTAGGATTGGCGCCAAAGGTGGTTTAAACCTGGCAACTTTTAGCGGTGATGTTGAAAATGCAGACAATAGAACAGCCTTCCATCTTGGGGGATTGGTAGAGATTCCATTCAGCGAAAGATTTTCCATCCAGCCAGAGATTTTATATTCGGCCCAGGGAGCTAAATACGACGACGCGGGTTCCTTTGGAGGCGTGCCGTATAACTATACGGTCACTACCAAATTAGATTATATTCAAGTACCCGTGATGGCCAAGGTATATTTAGTGGAAGGCCTTGCACTGGAAGCCGGCCCACAGGTGGCATTTTTAGTCAATGACAAATATGAATATGACGGAGATTTAGGTCCGTTTGAAGGTAGTGGCGAAGGTGATTTAGATGAAAATGATCTTTCAACCATAGATGTATCCTTAGGCGCAGGTGCTTCCTATAGACTGCCCATGGGTTTGTTTTTGGGAGCCCGATATAACTTTGGGTTAAGCAACGTAAACGACGCTGCCGATAAGGATGATTATAAAATACATAACAATGTATTGCAGCTTTCGGTAGGTTATTCATTTTAAGGAAACAACTTCTTTGTGATAAGTTATTGAGTTTTAAAGCCGTCCTGAGAGGGGCGGCTTTTTTTGTTAAAAATTTTAGAAAAATATGATTTTAATCATTTAAAGAAATATGAATTTATCGTTCATTTGTTACGGTTAGTAATAAAACGCCTTTTTTGAAAACCTATCGATTTTCAAAATCGATTCGAATATTAGAAAATTATTTTTATTTTAGTATTTAGCTATCTGTAAATATCCATGTTACATATGTTATAGGTTTTGTAACATATACTTATTCTTGATAGTACCATTATTTATATATTTGAACTGACGCTATTGTCAACAACCTTAAATTTTAATTATTATGAAAAAACTTTTACTTCTTACTGCAGTTGCATTATTTGCATTTACTACTGCGCAATCCCAAGAATTCCGCATAGGGGCTAAAGCGGGTTTAAACGTTGCTTCCATCGGCGGTGATTACGTTGGTGGTTTAGATCCCCGCGTAAGTTTTCACTTAGGTGGATTGGTAGAAATACCATTGGCAGGAAAATTCGCCCTTCAACCTGAGCTTTTATATTCTTCCCAAGGCGCCAAATACGGTAGTTATCTAGGAGTTGATTTAGGAGATTATGAAGAAAAGATTCTTCTAGATTATATAAATGTTCCGATTATGGGAAAATATTATATAATAGAAGGCTTGAGTGTTGAGCTTGGACCGCAAGTTGGAATTCTTGTTAATGCGAAGTACAAAGGTGAAGATGAAGATGGTTCTTTTGATGTTGATGCAAAAGAAGATTATAATTCTTTAGATATTGCAATAGGTATTGGCGCTAGTTATCGTTTGAATAACGGCGTATTCTTTAGTTTAAGATTTAACAAGGGATTAATGGATATTTCTGACGATGATGACGAATATTTTGAGGAAGGAAACTATTACAGATATTCCTATAAAAACCAAAACAACGTTTTCCAGGTTTCAGCGGGATATTCCTTCTAAAACTACTTGAAAATTATTTTATAAAAGCAGGAGCCAGGTTCCTGCTTTTTTTTATTTGATATATTTACGATATGAAAATAATCATCATCAACGGTCCAAACCTGAACCTGCTCGGCAAACGTGAAAACGATATCTATGGGGATGTAAGCTTCAACGATTTTTTTGAAAGCTTACGAAAAAAGTATGCAAACCAAGAGATTTCCTATTTTCAGTCGAATATAGAAGGGGAACTGATCGATAAACTTCAGGAAGTCGGTTACAACTATGACGGTATCATTTTAAACGCTGCGGCCTACACCCATACTTCCGTAGGTATCGCAGATGCCGTAAAGGCAATATCTACGCCTGTTGTGGAAGTGCATATCTCCAACACCTTTTCAAGAGAGGATTTTAGACACAAAAGCTACATTTCGCCAAATGCAAAAGGGGTGATCGTAGGTTTTGGGTTGCGCGGCTATGAGTTGGCTTTGCAGAGTTTTTTGAAATGACCCCTTCCGTCTTTCAAGTCGCGAAAAGCGATTTGAAATCCACCTTCCCCTGAAAAAGAGGGAGAAGGCATTTTTGATAAATAAAAAAAAAGCTCCGAGTTGGAGCTTTTTCAGTCTTATGTCTTCCGTCTTAAAGCGAAGCGGTCTTACGTCTATAAGTGAATCACTTCCCCATAAGCATCGGCGACCGCTTCCATTACGGCCTCGCTCATCGTTGGGTGCGGGTGGATTGCTTTTAACACTTCGTGGCCAGTGGTTTCCAGTTTTCTTCCCAAAACAGCTTCGGCAATCATATCGGTTACGCCAGCACCAATCATATGGCAACCCAGCCATTCGCCGTATTTGGCATCAAAAATCACTTTTACAAAACCGTCCTTTTCACCCGAAGCACTTGCCTTTCCGCTCGCACTGAAGGGGAATTTTCCAACTTTCAGTTCATATCCAGCTTCCTTGGCTTGCTTTTCGGTCATCCCCACACTTGCAATTTCTGGCGAAGCATACGTACAGCCCGGAACGTTTCCGTAATCAATCGGTTCTACGTTTAAACCGGCAATTTTTTCAACACAGGTTATTCCTTCGGCAGAGGCAACGTGGGCGAGGGCAGGGCCGGGCACCACATCGCCAATGGCGTAGTAGCCCGGAATGTTGGTTTGGTACCAATCATTCACCATAATCTTTCCTTTATCGGTAACGATGCCAACTTCCTCCAGTCCAATATTTTCAATGTTTGAGGCAATTCCCACAGCGGATAGCACGATTTCTGCTTCCAGCGTTTCTTCGCCTTTGGAAGTCTTCACGGTGGCTTTTACCAGTTTTCCAGAGGTATCCAATTTTTCTACGGAAGAATTGGTCATCACTTTAATACCCGCTTTTTTGAAGGAGCGCTCAAATTGTTTTGAAACGTCCTCATCTTCCAGCGGCACAAGGTTTGGCAAAAATTCAACGATAGTTACCTCGGTGCCCATGGAGTTGTAGAAATGTGCAAACTCAACGCCTATGGCGCCACTGCCCACAACTATCATACTTTTTGGCTGTTTTTTTAGTGTCATCGCCTCGCGGTAGCCAATCACTTTTTTGCCGTCCTGTTTTAGGTTTGGCAATTCGCGGGAACGCGCACCGGTTGCAATGATTATATGGTCTGCGGAATATTCCTTTCCGTCAACATCTACTTTCTTTCCGGGTTTGATTTTTCCGAAGCCGTTGATAACGTCAATTTTGTTCTTCTTCATCAAAAACTGCACGCCTTTGCTCATGCCATCGGCCACACCGCGGCTCCGTTCAATTACTTTTCCGAAGTCCTTATCAAATTCCTTTACGGTTAGCCCGTAACTGTCTGCATGTTTTAGGTAATCAAAAACCTGGGCGCTCTTTAAAAGCGCTTTGGTAGGGATACATCCCCAGTTCAGACAAACGCCCCCAAGGCTTTCCTTTTCAATGATGGCGGTCTTTAAACCTAATTGTGAAGCCCTTATGGCGGTAACATAGCCGCCCGGACCGCTTCCTAAAACTATTACGTCGTATTTGCTCATTTTTTGTGTTTAAGTCAGAATATTTGAAGGTACGAAATTACAAAATTCCAAGTAACAAGCACCAAATTCCAAATAAATTCCAAATAACAATCCAGATAGCTATCGGGGCCAAAACCCAAATAAATTCCAATAGTGAAAATTCAAAAAACAAAAAATTCCAAAAGATTGCCCCTTTGGAATTTTATTTTTTGGTTTTCGAATTTATTTCTTTTGAAAATTAAGTGAAAGCGAATTCACACAATACCGTTGTCCCGTTTCGGTGGGTCCATCCTCAAAAACATGCCCCAAATGGCTTCCACAGTTGGAGCATAGAATTTCCGTTCGCATCATTCCGTGGGTGGTATCCTTTATGTATTCCACGGCACCTTCAATGGAATCGTCAAAGGATGGCCATCCGCAATTACTTTCAAACTTGTTGTCGCTTTTGAAAAGCGGGGTGTGGCACGCACCGCAAAGGTAGGTGCCGTTTTCAAAAGTAAGATTGTATTCCCCGGTTCGTGGAAACTCCGTTCCTTTCTCGCGGAGGATGTGGTAGCGTTTTTCGCCCAGTTCCTCGCGCCATTCGGCTTCCGATTTTGTAATGGGATATTTATTTGGATTCTCCATTGTCTGGTATAAATTTTAAGGCCACGCCGTTAATACAGTGTCTTTTTCCTGTGGTTTCCTTTGGACCGTCGTTAAACATGTGTCCCAAATGCCCGCCGCAGGTAGCGCAATGCTCCTCCGTTCTTGTGTAACCAAGTTTATTGTCTGTTGAAAAGACGACATTGCCTTTAATTTCCCTATCAAAACTTGGCCAGCCCGTGCCGCTATCGAACTTATGTTTACTTTCAAAAACGGGGGTTCCGCAACCTGCGCATACGTAGGTGCCAACTCGGTGATTGTCGTTCAACTCACTGGTGAAGGCGCGCTCGGTTCCTTCGTGGCGCAGCACATTGTAGGCTTCGGGAGACAGTTGTGCTTTCCATTCGGCATCGGTTTTGGTCACCTTAAAGGTTTCCTGTTTTGCTGCCTTGCTTTTTTGGGCGGGAGCATTACAACTGAAGAGCAAAAAGCTAAAAACAAATAAGGTGCTTAAAAACTTCATTTTAAAGTTCTATTTTTTCAATTTGCGAATCGTCCATTTGCATCATTTGCAGCAATTCCTTCATTGAAGGGTTTGTTCGGGCAAATTCTGCGGGAACAACAGCTATACGGAATGTTTGATTGTTTGTGAAATCTGTTCCTAAAGTATTTAGATCAAAATTTCCGTCTAAAAATATTTTCACATCCAAAAATGTATGGTCGAAACTATATAATAATGTCCCTTGGTTTAGAAAGTATGTTTGTGGCAGTTGTTCCCAAACATCGATAGGGCCACCATTTCCGGGAATCACTTCAACCAAACGGTAAACCAAAATAGCGTCACTTTCATATACTTCCACATTTGAAGGGTAGGCAATTAAGTTTTCGAAATTATTACCGCTATTGAAATTAACGGTTGTTTCAAAAACCTGTGCATAAACCAATCCACCGTCCAATCCCGGAGGTCCCGGAGGCCCTGGATCGCCTTCGCAGGAAGTAAATAAAACTGTTGTTGAAAGGGCTAAAAAAAGAAGTATGTTTTTCATAATATAGGTTTTTTAAAATTTCTATGGTTTCTGAATGTTCAAAAGTCGTTCCAACTTTTAAGAGTGAATAAATTTAAAGGCTTCCGCAACACTTCACTATTAAAGAAACACTAAAGTTTGTAGTTTTTGGAACAATTATTGAAAAATCCAATTTTAGAATAATTTTAATAGTCTGCTACGTTTTATATTTCTAATTTTAACATTTAAACAAAACCATCATTATGAAATTTTCAAAATCACTTTCCATTTTACTATTGGGAGCGCTCGCAGTGGCCTGTAGTACAAATCCCTTCACGGGAAAACAAACCTTGGCTCTGGTCCCAAATTCGCAGATCCTGCCGATGGCTTTTCAGCAATACCAAGAGTTTTTATCTGAGCATAAGGTTGTAAACAATACGGCAGATGCACGGATGGTTAAAAGTGTAGGGCAAAAAATTGCCGCTGCTGCAGAAAGGTACTTGACCGCAAACGGCTATGCAGGGTATTTGGCCGATTACAGATGGGAATACAATCTTGTGGATAGTAAAGAGGTAAACGCGTGGTGTATGCCCGGGGGAAAAATAGTGGTTTATACGGGTATTTTGCCAATAACTAAGGACGAAGCAGGATTGGCGGCAGTTATGGGCCACGAGGTTGCGCACGCCCTTGCCAACCATGGGCAACAGCGAATGAGTGCTGCCCAATTGCAACAAGTGGGCGCTGTGGCGGGAAATATAGCCTTGGCAAACAACCCGGAGAACCAGCAGATTTTCAATACGGCCTATGGCTTGGGAACTAACGTGGGGGTAATGCTTCCTTTTAGCAGAAGCCACGAAACCGAGGCAGACCATATTGGGCTTATTTTAATGGCCATTGCTGGTTATGAGCCTGCGGTTGCCGCAGAACTTTGGCAACGCATGCAAGCCCAGGAAAACGGAAATACACCACCAGAATTTTTAAGCACTCACCCTTCCAGTAGTACGAGAATCCAAAACATTCAGGCTTGGGCTCCCGAGGCAAGGGCCGAAGCCAGAAAATTTGGGGTTACCAATTTCAAAAGATAGCATAGGGGTCACCTAAATTTTTAATCGATTATTTTCAAAATCCCGCAAGAAGCGGGATTTTTTATTAGTTTAGTAACCTCAAAAAATGGAAAGCCAACATGCCCAACTTACCTAAAGGAAGTAAAAAACTGCTAAATGCCTGGGCTTTTTACGATTGGGCAAATTCAGTTTACAGCCTCGTAATCGCTTCGGCTATTTTTCCTATTTATTATCAGGCACTTTTTAAAACAGCTGATGTTACAACGGTTTCTATTTTGGGTGGAAATATTCGCAGCACGCCTTTAATTAGTTATACCACGGCCGCAGCATTTTTGTTGGTCGCTTTTATTTCGCCATTGCTTTCGGGGATTGCCGATTATGTGGGCAATAAGAAGAATTTTATGCAGTTTTTCTGTTATCTGGGGGCGCTATCGTGTATGGGGCTTTATTTTTTCAGTATTGAGAATATTCACATCAGCCTTCTTTTTTATTTTTTTGGATTGATCGGCTTTTGGGGCAGTCTGGTTTTCTATAACTCCTATTTGCCCGATGTTGCTTTTCCCGAGCAGCAGGACAGGGTGAGCGCCCGCGGCTATTCCTATGGATATATAGGAAGTGTTGTTTTGTTGCTTTTCAATTTGGGAATGGTCATGAACCCTGAAACCTTCGGGTTTGGGGAAGGGGGCGAGGCAAGTATGGAGGCCATGCGCTGGTCTTTTGTTAGCGTAGGTGCTTGGTGGATTCTCTTTAGCCAGTATTCTTTTTATTTTCTTCCGAAAGGAAACAAAAGTGGAAAAAAAGTAAGCACCAAAATACTTTTGAACGGTTTCCGGGAATTGAAAAGTGTCTATAATTCGCTTTCAGAAAATATTCAGCTTAAAAGATATCTGGCGGCATTCTTTGTTTACAGCATGGCCGTACAGACCGTGATGCTGGTAGCCACCTATTTTGGGGAACAGGAAATTGCCTGGGGGAGCGACGACGCAAAAACAATGGGGTTGATTGTAAGTATTCTTATCATCCAGCTTGTTGCGGTGGGAGGTGCTATTTTAACATCGCGTGCCTCGGGAAAATTTGGAAATATTCCCGTTCTGATCGTAATAAACATAATTTGGGTAGGCATTTGTGTGGTCGCATTTTTTATAGAACTGCCCCTTCAATTCTATGCCACTGCGGGAGTGGTGGGCTTGGTTATGGGCGGAATACAATCGCTTTCACGATCCACCTATTCAAAATTTTTGCCCGACACGAAAGACACTACCTCCTATTTCAGCTTTTATGATGTTGCCGAAAAGATTGGGATTGTAATAGGAATGCTGATTTATGGATTTATCGATCAAATAACCGGGAGTATGCGCAACTCCATATTATTTCTCGTTTTGTTTTTTATGACGGGCGTATTTTTACTATTAAGAGTACCAAGAAATAAAACCAATTAAACAATTTTTGTTTAAGTTTGCGTTTATTACCTACAAACTACTTATTTATGAAGAAAATGTATCTTTTGAAAGGAATGCTTCTTGCATTTATAGTCTTTCAATTTTTTTCCTGTGAAAACGAGCCCCTCACAGGTGAATTTGTCCAAGAGGAGCAAAACGATGCCGATGAAGGACAGTTTAAAGCCCAAATTGCCGGACAGGAATTTATTGCAGCCTCAACCAGTGCAACAATGACTTCTGAAAATGAATTGGTTATTACAGGTTCAAAACCCGGTGGAGAAGATATTGTTTTGGGCATTGCCAATGCTGCGGTTGGAACATTTAGCTTAACCACAGGAGGTACCAATGAAAATGCCGGAGCTTATTTTGACGGTTCGGTAAACCTGCTTCCTTATATTTCTGCCCAAGCCTTGGGAGGTTCGGGACAATTGAAGATTACCGAATTGAATACCGACGCAAAAACGGTTTCGGGAACCTTCAGTTTTGTAGGGTTCCGTGTAAAGGTTGACGGAAATGGCGACCCGGTCCTTGACGGAAATGGCAATCCCGTTATGGAAAGCATCGAAATTTCAAGAGGCGCATTTAATGCAATATCATATATCCTTGACGATACCGGAGGCGGTGGCGGAAACACTCCCGAAAACGAATTTTTCGCAAAAGTGGACGGCGTTGATTTTGTACCCGATACTATTTCGGTTACAGAACCCTTAGTCGGCGATGTACATATGATCAAGATTGAGGCAAGGAATGCCGAAAGACAGCTCATGCGTATTGATATTCCGCGTTCATTGGGTGTGGGTACCTTCAATATGGTCCGAATTTCAGATGGAACAAAATTGATAGCCCTGTACAATGCCGGCGATGGCGCGGAAAACCTTACTTCCGATCCCGGAACGATAACAATTTCTGAATTTGACCTTGAAGCGGGAGTGCTGAAAGCTACTTTCAACTTTACGGGAACAGATCCGCTAAACCAATTGCCGGATATAGTTGAAGTAACGGAAGGCAGTTTTACCGCATATTTTGAAGGGGTTCCCGGGGCAAACAATACCTTCTCTGCAAATATTGACGGAGCAGCGTATGCTCCAGATGAGCTAATTGTTGAAACATCTGTTGTTAACCAGTATCCAAGAGTTTCAATAACAACGACCAAAGACGACAAAAGGATGGTGCTTACGTTCCCATTGACAGTTACCGAAGGTACTTTTGAAATGGGAACCGAAGTTATTGATGGTGATGAAATTGTAGCAACCTACACGCCAGTAGTCGGAACGTCAATTACCTACGTTTCAATTCCCGGAAGTTTGGTGATTACCAATTACGACCTTGCCAACGGAATCATTGAGGGAATCTTCAACTTTACGGGAAGGGATGCTTCCGGACAAGATCCGACGATTTATCAAATTACGGGAGGGGAATTTTTAGTGGTACTTCCGTAAGAAAAAATACAGCCTGCCGCAAAAGCCGTCTTTGGGATATCCTAAGACGGCTTTTTCAATTCTCGCTTTGCGATTTTCAGAATAAAAGCAAGAGCATAACTGGCACAACTCTTGAATTATAGAAGAAAAGAGGCTGTAAAACGTTTGATATTCAGCGTTCTTTCATAAAATAAATAGAAACTTTATACTAATTAGACACTGTGCGCAATTCATTTGTGACACAATGTCCTAAAACAATATATGGCAAATTCAAAACTTACATCATTAGACAAGTTGTCATTTCAGGATTTAAATGAAGATGCAGAATTTATCCCGCTCATGTCTTCCGAAGACGAAGATGCAATGCACAAAGAAGAGCTTCCTGAAATACTTCCCATTTTACCCCTTAGAAACACCGTGTTGTTCCCCGGCGTTGTAATCCCGATTACTGCGGGACGCGATAAGTCAATTAAACTTATAAACGAAACAAACAAGGGGAATAAGGTTATAGGCGTAGTTTCACAAAAGGATGAAAATGAAGAGGAACCAGATATTGGGGACATCAATACCATTGGTACCGTGGCCCAAATTCTGAGGGTCCTGAAAATGCCCGACGGCAATACTACGGTAATCATTCAAGGAAAAAAGCGCTTTGAGGTTACAGAGGTGATAACCACCACTCCATACATGACCGCGACCATTAGAGAGGTAGCCGAAGCTCGTCCTGAAAAGGAAAGCGAAGAGTTTAGGGCAATCATCGATTCCATAAAGGAAATGGCGCTGCAAATAATCAAGCAAAGCCCGAATATTCCCTCGGAAGCGGCCTTTGCCATAAAAAATATTGAAAGCTCCAGTTTCCTTATCAATTTTGTTTCTTCAAACTTAAATATTGAAGTTGAGGAAAAACAAGCGCTTTTGGAAATAAACAACCTGAAGGATCGCGCACTGGAAACGCTTCGGTATATGAATATGGAAATCCAGAAGCTTTCGCTCCGCAACGATATACAAAGCAAAGTCCAGAGCGACATCAACCAACAACAGCGCGAGTATTTTCTTCAACAACAGATGAAAACCATTCAAGAGGAATTGGGCGGTTCAACAATGGAAGAAGAGATAGAGGAGATGAGCGTACGTTCCAAAACCAAAAAATGGAGCAAAGAGGTTGAAAAACATTTTCAGAAAGAGCTTTCCAAAATGCAACGCATGAACCCGCAAGTGGCAGAATACAGCATTCAGCGCAACTATTTGGAGCTGCTTTTGGAATTGCCTTGGAACAAATACAGCAAGGACAAGTTCGATTTAAAACGCGCCAGAAAAGTTTTGGATCGCGACCATTACGGACTTGATGACGTTAAAAAGCGGATCATCGAATACTTGGCGGTTTTGAAATTGCGAAACGATATGAAATCGCCAATCCTTTGCCTTTACGGCCCTCCGGGAGTTGGTAAGACTTCTTTGGGAAAATCAATCGCAGAAGCCTTGGGCAGAAAATACGTACGGATGAGCTTGGGCGGCCTTCGCGATGAAGCTGAAATCCGCGGGCACCGAAAAACCTATATAGGTGCCATGCCCGGACGGATTGTTCAAAGTATCAAAAAGGCAGGGACCAGCAATCCCGTTTTCGTTTTGGATGAAATTGATAAAATTTCAGCAAGCAACCAGGGAGACCCGTCCTCAGCGATGCTTGAAGTGCTGGACCCAGAGCAAAACAATTCGTTTTACGATAACTTTTTGGAGCTTGGCTATGATCTTTCCAAAGTGATGTTTATTGCTACCTCAAATAGTTTGAGCACCATTCAGCCCGCATTGCGAGACAGGATGGAGATTATAGACGTTACAGGTTATACCATAGAGGAAAAGGTGGAAATTGCAAAAAGGCACTTGCTTCCAAAACAATTGAAAGAGCACGGAATGAAGAACGATGCCCTGAAAATCGCGAAGCCACAACTTGAAAAAATCGTGGAAGGATACACCCGCGAAAGTGGCGTGCGAGGTTTGGAAAAACAGATCGCCAAAATGGTCCGTTATGCCGCGATGAAAATTGCGATGGAAGAAGCATACGAAGTGAAAGTTACCAATGAGATTATCGTTGAGGTTTTGGGCGCCCCCAGGATGGAACGCGATAAATATGAGAATAACGATGTAGCAGGCGTGGTTACGGGCCTTGCGTGGACAAGGGTTGGTGGCGACATACTTTTTATAGAATCTACGCTTTCCAAAGGAAAAGGTACTTTAAATATGACCGGAAACCTTGGAAAAGTCATGAAGGAATCTGCCACCATTGCTTTGGAATACATAAAATCCAATGCCGAGCAGTTAGACATTAATCCAGATATTTTTGAAAATTATAATGTCCATATTCACGTACCGGAAGGAGCTACGCCAAAAGACGGGCCAAGTGCTGGAATAACGATGCTCACTTCCTTGGTTTCACTTTTTACACAGCGGAAAGTAAAGAAATCCATTGCGATGACCGGAGAAATAACACTTCGCGGCAAAGTGCTGCCCGTTGGCGGAATTAAGGAAAAAATACTTGCCGCAAAACGCGCCCGTATCAAGGAAATTCTTCTTTGTGAAGACAACAAACGCGATATAGAAGAAATAAAACCCGAATATTTAAAAGGCTTGACTTTCCATTACGTTAAGGATATGAGCGATGTCTTGAATCTGGCATTGACAAAGGAAAAGGTAAAAAACGCCAAAAAACTTTAAACAGTTTTCCTTAATGATTTCAGTTGTAAAAACCGTTGCGTTTTGTAATATTTTGACGATAGTCCCAAATTCTAAAGGGATTGTCGTCAAAATTTTTATTTCATTTTTTAGGAATGGGAAAAAAGGAGGTTTTGTTCATTCTTGTTTCAGAAAGGTAAAAATGCGCATTGGGGCTATCAATTATATTTTTTTAAAAAGAACAAATGTTATGGATGTTTCTTTCCTTTGCAAAAATAAATTATACTTGCATTCGTTTAGTTTTTAGTTACGGTAACTCGCGTCTATGGCCCAAAAGGTTTTTTTAGTTGTTTCGCTTTTTGTATCTCAGCTTTTGGTAGCGCAGATAGGGGGAAGGGCAACGTATCAATTCCTGAATTTGGTGAACAGTCCAAGAATGGCTGCCTTGGGCGGAAAGGTGGTTACAAATTACGACTACGACCCTACACAAGGCCTTTTCAACCCGGCGAGCATCAACCCGGCGATGGACAACCAATTGTCGCTTAACTACACAAACTACATTGGCGATGTAAACTACGGTACCGCTGCATACGCTTATCTTTGGGACCGAAGGACGCAAGTATTGCACGCAGGGGTAACCTATGTGAATTACGGAAAATTTGATGGGTATGATGAAACTGGAAACCCAACCAGCAGTTTCAGCGGGGGTGAAGTGGCCCTTTCCCTTGGCCATGCCAGAAACATTGCATTTACCAACTTTCACGTTGGGGTAAACCTGAAACTTATTTCTTCAAAACTGGAGAATTATTCCTCATTTGGGGGCGCGCTGGATATCGGCCTTATGTACGTGTATGAAGATTGGGACCTTCACATAACCGGAGTTGCCAGAAATATTGGGACACAATTTACACCTTATCACGAAGAATACGAACCGTTGCCGTTTGAGATAATTTTAGGAATTTCACAAACTTTGGAAAACATTCCGATTCGTTGGCATTTCACAATGGAAAATATGCAGCAGTGGAATATTGCATTTGCAAATCCCGCCCGATCCGAAACCGACCTGGAAGGAGAGACCACTGAAGAAAAGATTACTTTTGTTGACAATGCTTTTAGGCATATGATCGCGGGAATTGAACTTTTTCCCGAAAGTGGATTCAATATCCGTTTGGGTTATAATTTCAGGCGGGGCGAAGAGCTCCGTATTATTGAGAAACGCTCCTTTGCCGGACTTAGCGCGGGCTTTGCGATTAAATTGAATAAATTCAGGCTGAGCTATTCCTATTCAAAATATAGTTCTGCGGCATCATCGAGCTTCTTTGGGCTAAACATAGACCTTCAGTAATGCATAAAATTACCATCGCCATTGACGGATATTCCTCTACGGGAAAAAGCACGGTTGCAAAACAACTTGCCGATTCTTTGGGCTATGTCTATGTGGATAGTGGGGCTATGTACCGCGCCGTAACACTTTACGCGATGCAAAACGGCATTATTTCAAAAAAACATTTTGACACTGAAAAATTAAAAGAATCACTTTCCTCAATCCATTTAAAATTTAAAAAGGAAGCAGGCTGGAACAAAGCGCACATTTTTTTGAACGGAACAGATGTGGAAAACGAAATCCGCAATCTTGAAGTTTCAGAATTTGTGAGCCCTATAGCCACTGTTCCCGAAGTGCGGACAAAATTGGTTGCCCAGCAGCAGCAAATGGGGCAGGAGAAGGGAGTGGTAATGGACGGTCGCGACATAGGAACGGTAGTTTTCCCCAATGCAGAATTGAAAATTTTTATGAATGCCTCTGCGCCCGAGCGTGCACAAAGAAGGTATAAAGAACTTTTGGAAAGGGGAGATGTCGTTACCTTTGATGAAATCCTTAAAAATATCAAGGAGCGCGACCATATTGACACCACCCGGGAAGATTCCCCATTGCGAAAGGCTGCTGACGCTATTGAAATAGACAATTCTGAAATGAATCTTGAAGATCAATTCCACGTAGTACTGCAATTGGCAAAAGACCGAATTGCCGGCCGCGTTTAAAATTTTCCCTTTCACAAACTTCCTTTTTTCTTAAATCTTTTCTATACTTGGGCTATCCTAAAAATTCATAAAAAATGGGCTTTTTTCAAGAGTTTAAAAATTTTGCCATAAAGGGAAATATGATCGATATGGCGGTGGGTATTGTTATTGGTACCGCTTTCAACAACGTTATCAGCACCATCGTCAAAAAAATTGTGATGCCACCTCTTTCCTTGCTCACCGATGGCGTAAACCTTTCGAACAAAAAATATGTGCTCCGTGCCGCCACGGATTCTGCAGAAGAAGTAACCGTGGGTTATGGAGAGCTAATTGAGGTTCTGATCGATTTTTTCATAATTGCGTTTACTATCTTTTTGGTAATTAAAATAATCAACCGGTTTAAGAAAAAATCTGAAGACCCCCACGACAAAACAGTTGAAACGCCCAAAAACATTCAACTTCTTTCAAATATTGAAAAGTTAATGGAAGAGCAAAATACACTTTTGAAAAGCAAGAAAGACTAAGGTCCAACCTTTCTAGCCGATGCCTTGCTGGTCTTTGTTTTTCCAACTTCGCTGAATTCAAACGTATAGGTATTCTTATGGGTAGTCAAAATCTTGATGAGTATGGCCTTTTTTTCAGCCTGATTTTTTGGATGGAGTTTCTCCAAAACATATTCACAGTCATTGATCCAGCGAATGGAAGAGGTATCGCTTTTGCCATCAAAAAAATCAATTTCAATGGAATCGTTGCGGGTTATGGTTGTTTTAAATACTTCCGTACCGGAAAGGGCCTCAAACTCGAACGTTCCGGTCCTAAAATCGGAGCAATTACGCTCACCCTCATAACAACTGGCGAAAAAAAGTAAGGAAACTAAAAGGAAAGAAAAACGCATTTCAAATTTTTTATGCGAATTTCCGAAATTTTACCGAAAGCAGCTCAGTTTTGGTAAACATTAAAGCTGCCATCCCTGTAAAAAATGACAATCCTTTCAATAGTTTCTGAATTTTGATTGCTCCGAACGGTTTTATCAGCTTCCACATTATTTTTATTTGAAAAAAGATCTTCCGCAGCAATTGGTTTTTGTTTTGGAGCAGCTATGGCATTTCTATTTTCAGGAATCGTGGGGAAAGAGCCTTTTCCGAATAGGAGCCAATTCATTTCCACTTCCGGAAATTGCTGAAGTAGCTTCATTACAAATTCCAAGCTCGGCTTATTTCTTCCTGATAACAAATGTGAAATAGTGGAGCGGTTAAAATCCAATTTTTCTGCAAATGCGGTGGCCGTAATACCGTAATATTCCAGTATTTTTTCAAGCCTTTTTACGAAATCCGAGCTGTTTATCATTGTAACATTAGTTGTACCCAATTAACGGTTACAAATGTAAATTATTTTAAGCCATCTGCCTAAAAACAATAGAAATATTACATTTTTAATTATAATTATACTTTATATAAAGTACTATAAAATACTAATAAGCAGATATTTAATTATCATTTTATATATTTGATACCAAACATTGTAAATTCACGTGTAAAACATACGCGTTATGTTTACCGATGTAAGCAAGAAGATGCATTTTTCTTGTTTACACTTGTAAACTAAGCATTGTTTAACTTTGTAAACTTCAAATTTGAGTATGGAAATAAACGGTTGGTATCGGGATCATTTTGAATTTCGGATAGGCGGTAGATATATTGCAATGCGGCACATTTATCCGTTGCTGGATATGTATAAATTGAAGTATGAAATTTCGGTTCCCGGGCTTTCGGAAATGGGTCAGGATATTCCGTTGATTAAAATTGGGGGAGGTTCTGAAATTGTTTTGGGCTGGTCCCAAATGCACGGAAATGAATCTACCACGACCAAGGCGCTTTTCGATTTTTTAAAGTTCATAAGTCAGAAACAGTATTTTCAAACTGAAATTGAGGAATTTTTACATAAATATACTTTTTACGTTTTCCCGATATTAAACCCCGATGGCGCTAAATTATACACCAGGGAAAACGCGAATAATATCGATTTAAACCGCGATGCGAAGCGTTTATCGCAAAAGGAAAGCCAATGCCTGCGTAAAATATTCGATGCCGTTAAACCGTCGTTGTGCCTTAACCTTCACGACCAACGCTCCATTTATGGTTTTAAGGACGGCAAGCCAGCCACGGTTTCGTTTTTAGCTCCCGCCGCCGATGAAAAGCGAACGACAACAGATTCCAGAAAAATAGCGATGCAGCAAATCGTTAAAATGAATACTTTTCTGCAGCAGTACATACCGGGGCAGGTGGGGAGGTATGACGACAGCTTCAATGAAGCCTGTGTTGGCGACACCTTCCAAAAAGCTGGTGTGCCTACCATTTTGTTTGAGGCAGGACATTTCAATCGGGATTACCAGCGTGAAACAACACGTGAATTTATTTTCTATTCCTTGCTCTCCCTGTTTGAAATTATTGGCGGCAAGAGCCAATCAATACGCTATGGGCAGTATTTTGACATTCCTGAAAACCTTAAAAACTACAACGATTTCATCCTTCGAAATGTAAAACTACCGGATGAAAAAAAGTTGGTTTCCATTGCGGTTCAATATGAAGAAGTTTTAAGGAATGATGAGATAATCTTTTCACCGGTAATTGACGCAATAGGAAATTTGAAAAATAAATTTGGCCATAAGGAGAAGGATGCCAAAGGAGCCGAAATTTTAACAAATTCGCAAGATAAATTAACAGTTGGGACTAATATTTCAGAAATAATAGATAAATTCGATAAATCGATAATTTATTTTCAATAATTAAGTTCTTTTATATAATAAAACTTTCTAATTTTGCGGAAAAGAACAAAAAAGTTATGGCAAAATTTAAATTAGACGATACAGATCACAAGATTCTCGGTTTATTGATCGATAATACACGAATTCCCTTTACCGATATTGCAAAAAAACTCGATATTTCTGCGGGAACTGTCCACGTACGCGTAAAAAAGATGGAAGATGCCGGCATTATAACCGGATCCTCGCTTCAGGTTGATTATAAAAAACTGGGGTATTCCTTTATAGCCTATGTGGGGGTTTTCATTTTTAAAACTTCGCAAACACAGTTTGTATTGGAGCGAATAAGCCACATTCCGTTTGTGACCGTGGCCCACGTAACTACGGGAAAATTTAATATTTTCTGTAAAATCAGGGCGCGGGACACGGCGCACGCCAAGGATATTATTTACGAAATAGATGATATTGAGGGTGTTAGCCGTACGGAAACCATGATTTCTATGGAGGAGAGCATTAACGACAAAAAAAGATTGCTCCATTCTATTTTCAAAGAAATATAATATTTTTTACCCAATTTTATATTAAAGCCTTTGCCTAACAGCAAAGGTTTTTTTTATCTTTCGTAAAAAAAGTATATGCTCCCTACAGCTATTTCTCCTTCAGAATATAATCCGTATTACGGACACTACATAGGGTTGGTAGAAAACATCAATTTGATGGATGCCCTTTCAGAGGGGCTGAACGCTACCCACGGATTTTTTGAGGGCATACCCCCTAATAAATGGAACCACCAATATGCGGCCGGCAAATGGACACCCAAGGATATACTGCAGCATATTGCCGATACCGAAAGGGTTTTCGCTTACAGGGCTTTATATTTTGCCCGTAGCAATAATGCCGAACTCAAAGGATTTGATGAAAATATATTTGCTGAAAATGCCCTTGCAGGCACCAAAACAGTTGCTGATCTTTTGCAAAACTATGTTGCCGTGCGCAACGCTACGCTAAATCTGTTTAAAAATTTTGACGAGAGCCAATTGAAGCAGAAGGGCCGGGCCAATGGAAGCGATATGTCCGTCAGGGCTGCGGGATTTGTAATTTGTGGCCACGAAATACATCATTGTAACATACTACGGGAGCGTTATCTATAATGAAAGTTTTTAAGCTGTTAAAAGAAACATATTTAAGCTGGGATAAAAATGATCCTTGGGCAAAGAGTGCCGTTATCGCTTATTATGCACTTTTTTCGCTGCCGTCATTACTGATTATCTCGGTCCATTTTGCGGGCATTTTTTTTGGCAGGGAAGCTGTGGAAGGCAGAATAACAAGCGAAATTGGTAGCCTGATAGGAAAGCAGAGCGCAGACTTGATACAAACAATGATCATAAATGCAGCACTTTCGGAAAGTTCGGTACTCTTCATTATTTTTGGGATTGGGATATTGATTTTTGGGGCCACGGGTGTTTTTTTTCAACTTCAAAAAGCATTGAACGATATTTGGAGTGTTCGTGCCAAAAAAAATACAATCCTGGACACTTTAAAGCGAAGGGCTATTTCCTTCGGGATGGTGCTGGTTATCGGTTTGTTATTGCTTATATCTTTGGTTATAACTTCGGCCATAAATGCCCTGAGTGATGTTATAGGCAACTACTATACAGACCTTTCGGCCCATATCGTGGAAATTCTAAATTTTATTTTTTCACAAATCATAATTACTTCGCTATTTGCGGCAATCTTCACCTTGCTTCCCGATGTAAAAATAAAATGGAAAACCAATTTTATAGGCGCTTTTATGACTTCCTTGCTTTTTTTGGTGGGGAAGTATTTAATTGGGTTTTATTTCGCAAAATCGGACCCGGCTTCCATCTATGGAGCTGCGGGAAGTTTGGTGCTTATTCTTTTATGGGTCTATTACACCTGTCTTATTTTATTTTTTGGAGCAGAGTTTACGGTCAATTGGGCAATCTATCGAAACATAAAGATTGAACCCACCAGCAATGCGACACTTTCCTATGAGCGCGAAATGGAGGAGTTGCGCGAATACAAGCGAAAGGTGGAAGCCGATAAAAAAAAAGCCGAAACCTTACGGGGTAATTGATTCATTATAATTCCTTAACAAAGATTAGTAAAAGATTAATATCGGAAAATTGATAGTCCGGTCTGCGCATGCTATTTTCCATGGAAATTAATTGTTTAACTGATAAAATGAAAAAGATTATGAAGAAGAGAATCGCAATTTTAGCCACAGACGGATTTGAGGAATCTGAATTGAAATCCCCCAAAGAGGCGATGGAAAATGAAGGTTTTATTGTTGACATTGTAAGCGAAAAGGAAGGAAAAATTAAGGCCTGGGCAGATGGCAATTGGAGCAACGAATACACTGTTGACAAAACACTGCAAAATGCTACTGCCAGTGATTATAACGCATTGGTACTTCCCGGCGGTGTTATAAACCCTGACAAGTTGAGAAGAAACGATCATGCCTTAATGTTTGTGAAGCATTTCTTCGAACAAAAGAAACCCGTAGCGGCCATTTGCCATGGACCACAGATCCTAATTTCGGCAAATGTTGTAAAAGGAAGAAAAATGACTTCATTTAGTGCTATTAAAGTTGATTTAATCAACGCTGGAGCAAACTGGGTTGACGCAGAAGTCGTTGTTGACGAAGGTTTCGTAACCAGTAGAAACCCGAATGATTTGCCTGCTTTCAATTCAAAATTGATCGAGGAAATTAAAGAGGGCAAACACGAACTTCAGCATGCATAATAGCAAGCGAAAGTTTTGAAAATAAAAAAGAGGCAATCACGCCTCTTTTTTTATGGAAGAGGATTATTCCTCTTCATCCATTTTCTTTTTGTCCGGAATTTCGCTTATTGGCTCGTTGAAATCTGCATCATCGTAGTCGTCTTCGTCAAAATTTGCCATGCTTGTTTCAAGGCGCGAACTGACTTTTACCAGATATATTGTATCGTCAGTCCTTACCTCGACTGCTTCCACAGTTTCATTTTTGGCATTTTTGAACGTGATAACGTGGTCGTCATCATACCCGTCAGGATATTTTTCAACCAATAATGAAAGTATCTCTGGGGTCAACTTTCGGTAATCTACAATGACTCGCTTCATTTAATATTTAATCTTTTGGTTTGTGGTTATAAAACTATTCAAAAATTGATGACTTAAAAATATTTTGAAGAAAATTTTCAGAAATTTTTATAATAGTGAAATGCCCTGTAAATCAAATCGTTGCTAACTATGCAGTCCGTTCTGTGCTTGCCGATGTCTTCCAAAAGAACAAACAGCACTTGCCCGTTTCTGTTTTTTTTGTCGAAGACCAGCAGTTTTATGATGGCTTCAATATCCCTTTTGCTGAAAGTTTGCTTCGGAAAATACTTGAACATCGTTTTTGAAATATCGAGCAATGATTCGTTCGGAAGCCCATACGTTTCCATTGAAATGTAGGTAGCCAAAACTATTCCCGCCGCAACCGCTTCGCCGTGCAACAGGGTTTTCTTATCGGGGGCTTCAAGAAAATAGGATTCTATTGCGTGCCCGAGCGTGTGGCCGTAATTGAGGGTCTTTCGCAGGTTCTTTTCCAATGGATCTTTGGCGACAATTTCTTTTTTGATTTCAATGGAGTCCCAAATCAAGGCTTCAAATTCCGGTTTCTTGGAAACATCGATGTTTTTTATGCGCTCCCAATATTCCTTGCCGTGGATTATGCCGTGTTTCAACATTTCGGCAAGGCCGGACGTAATGTGCTCCGGTGGCAACGTATTTAGAAATTCGGTGTCTAAAATTACCATTTCGGGAAGATTGATTACGCCAATTTGGTTTTTTAAAGGCCCCAGATCAACCCCGTTTTTACCACCAATGGAGGCGTCAACCATTGCGAGTAGGGAAGTGGGGATATTTATAAAGGAGATTCCGCGTTTAAAAGTGGAAGCCACAAAACCACCAAGGTCGGTAACCACGCCGCCGCCAAGGTTGATGATTAGGCTATTTCTATCTGCGCCCTTTTCAGAAAGGGCTTCCCAAACTTTTAAGCTCGTGCTTATGTTTTTATGGATTTCACCTTCTAAAATCGTAATTATTTCGGGGACAATTTCAACATCTATCCGTTTCAATAGATAGTGCAGGCAGTGTTTATGGGTATTTTCATCGGTTATAACAAATACTCCGGAAGGTTTTGACTCCATTAGTAAATCTGAAAAGACCTCCCAAGCGGTCCCATTGCGAAAGACCTGACCTTTTTCATTTAGTGCTTTTCCCATAACTTATTGATATTTCTCATATATTTAAAAGTTCAAATCTAAGTATATTTGCACACTTTATTTTACTTTTTATATGACCTCAAACTCCCTCTTCGACAATACTGAAATTGCATTTCAACTAAAAAGTGATTCCGAACTGGAACGCGCGTACTTTCTTTTCAAAATGATTTCCAAGGAACCCTTGGTAAGAATTGGTTCCGCGGTTACAAAATTCGCATTAAATGTAAACCTCCCGGTAGAAGGTCTGATACGCGCAACGGTTTTTGACCATTTTTGTGGCGGCGTGAATGAGAGGGACTGTATGCCTACCGTGGAAAAGCTTTTTAATGTGGGGGTTTCTTCAGTATTGGACTTTTCAGTGGAAGGAAAAGAGGAAGATGCACAATTTGAGGCCACGACGGATAAGGTAATTGAACTGACCGAACTTTCCAAAAACATGGAAGCAATGCCCTTTTCGGTCTTTAAGCCCACGGGATTGGGAAGGTTTAAAGTTTGGCAAAAAATCACGGAGAACCAGCCGTTGACCGATACTGAAAAAGGATATTGGAAAAATATAGAAAGCAGGTATGATCGGGTTTCAAAAGCAGCCCACGATTGCGGAATCCGTTTGCTTATTGACGCCGAGGAATCTTGGATGCAGGACGCTGCCGACGCGCTTTGTGAAAAAATGATGGAAAAGTACAATACGGAACGTCCTATTGTTTTTAATACTTTGCAGTGCTATCGTTGGGACCGGTTGGAATATTTAAAAAAACTGCACAAAAAGGCCAAAACGAAGGGATATAAACTTGGGTTTAAAATCGTGCGCGGCGCCTATATGGAAAAGGAAAACGAGCGGGCAGTGGAAAAAGGATATAAATCCCCAATCTGCGAGAGCAAAAAGGCCACCGATGACAATTTCAACGAAATAATGAAATATATTTTGGACAATCTTAATGATATTGAATTGTTCGTAGGAACGCATAACGAATACAGTACCTATCTGGCATTGGATATGATGACGGAAAAAGGAATTTCAAAAAGTGATGATCGGGTTTGGTTTGGCCAACTTTTCGGGATGAGCGATCATATTTCGTTCAATCTTGGAGCGGAAGGGTACAACGTTGCGAAATACATTCCTTTTGGCCCTGTGAAAGATGTGATGCCTTATTTAATACGCCGTGCTGAGGAAAATACTTCTGTCGCCGGACAAACCAGCCGGGAACTTACGCTATTGAAAAAGGAAAAGGAGCGAAGAAAGCTTTAAGAAAGTTTATGCTTAAAAAATATAAAGATGTAACTCCGAATGATAATTTTATTATTTCTGAATAAGGTTGGCCTCTGTTACGGTTGCCAAACTGTCGCAGTTTTCAATTCTTATTTTTAGGGTTTTTTCTGAAACTTTCCCTTTAATTACATACTGTTTGCAGGAATCCAGACGCGTATTGCTTTCAGAAAATACTACATCGCCGTCCTTCAATAAAGTTGAAATAGCCGAGGTGTCCATTTGGTTTTCGCGAAGAACTGTCAGCGTTTTTTCAGAAAAGGCGCGTTCTTTCAATCGGATGTTTTTGAGGGTCCTTGCGTCCAGGCCATAGGCACAAGATGTTTTTTTTCCGCTTAGAATAAAAAAGAGCAGGGCTATTCCAATTATAAAACCACCTGAAAAATAGGCCAATCGGTATGCTAACTTCATTTTTTGGGATTAGGATTAATTAATTCTTGGAGATTGAGGTGCCTTAATTTAGAAAATCAATAAATTAAGATCGCTGTAAGGCATGTCAAACCAATCTGCGACTGCCTTATTTGTCAAAATTCCGCGGTAAAAGTACAACCCATTTTTTAAACCGTTATCAAAACGGATGGCATTTTCCAATCCTCCGCTTTCGGCAATTTCCAAAATATAGGGTGTGAAGATGTTACTTATGGAAATAGAAGCGGTTTTAGGGTAGCGCGCGGGAATATTGGGCACGCCATAATGTATCACGTTGTGCTTTATGCAGGTTGGGTTGTCGTGGCTGGTCATTTCGGTAGTTTCAAAACAGCCGCCCATATCTACGCAAACATCAATTATTACGGCGCCTTTTTTCATATTTCGCACCATTTCCTCAGTAACAATTATCGGGGCTCTATTTTGTCCGCGGACCGCGCCAATGGCAACATCGCAGCGCAAAAGGGCCTTCATTAAATTTTTTGGTTGTATCGTTGAAGTATATAGAATGCGATTCACATTCGTTTGAATTGTCCTCAATTTGGTAATGGAACTATCAAAAACTTTAACGTTGGCACCAAGGCCAAGCGCAGACCGGACTGCAAACTCGCCTACGGTGCCTGCGCCAATTACGACTACCTCAATAGGAGGGACGCCGCTTATGTTTCCAAAAAGCAGTCCATTTCCCTTTTTCGCATTTACCATTAGCTCTGCCGCAATCAGCACGGAAGCAGTTCCCGCGATTTCGCTTAAAGCTTTAACGGCGGGATAACTGTGGTCCTCGTCTTTGATAAATTCAAAAGCAAGGGCGGTAATCTTCTTTTTTGAGAGCGCATCGAAGTACGATTTTTGTCGGGTTTTTAATTGCAATGCAGAAATTAGAACGGCTTTGGGCTTTATAAGTTCTAATTCTTCGAGGGTAGGTGGTTCCACTTTTAAAACTATTGGGCAGCCAAATACTTTTTTGGTATCCTCTGTTAATTTTGCGCCGGCTTCCGAGTAATCTTTGTCGGAAAACCCTGCCTCATTCCCAGCTCCTTTTTCAATCAAAACCCTGTGGCCATTGCTCACCACGGCATTAACAGCATCTGGAGTAAGACAGATTCGTTTTTCCTGGAAATAGGTTTCTTTTGGAATACCTATGTACAGTTCTCCTCTTTGCTTTGATATTTCAAGGGTTTCTTCCTGGGGAAGCAATTGTGCAATCGTGAAAGGTGATTTTGGATTTGGCATAGTTCAAAACTTGATTGTATCAATTTACGGAATAAATTTCATATTTGTTCAAGTTAAAAATTACCGAAATAGATCTTTTATTTGTTGCCAAAAAGATCTTCTTTGGAGAAGCTCCTCTTCAAATGATTTCAAATCGTCTGCCCGCATCTGGCTAAAAAGCTTTGCACGGATTAAATAGACAAAGGGGACCAAGATCATCATTATAGGAATTACGTAAACTATTTCAACCTCATCAACATCAAAATTTTGTTTTAGAATATTGAACAATTGAAAAACATACATGGAGAGCGGAACCAATATGATCCAATGCCACCAGTGCTTGCAAGTAAAAAACCATATAAGCAATAAAATTACAGGAATTACCTTGCCTGTAAGAAACCAGGCATATTGATAAAGGGAAGGGAATTTTGTCGTAAACTTAAATAGAAAAGTTTCCCAAACTTGTGTGTTGTCTGGGAAACTTTCATACGAGTAATATATAAAAGGGGTAACCGCCATTATGAAGACGATGATACCACCCTGTATAAGGCTTTTTTTATCCGGCTGGCGGAACTTTAACCGTTCTCGCGTCGATTTGTTGTGGGGTTTGTTCATCCTGGATTCCTTCTGGGGTACAAGAAGCAAATAATCCTGCGGCAAAAATTGCGGCTACAATAATAAGTTTTAGATTTTTCATAATAGTAAGTTTTTGTGAGGTTAATATGGGTCAAACTTACAATCAAAAAACTTAAACATAATAATTATGTTTATGGTATCTTTACAGGTTATTCTGCAATAAAATGCTTTGAAATACATTCTAATCTCCAAATTGGTGTTAAAAATTTAACACTCCGAATAAATCAGGAATTATATTCTCTTATTTCAATGACACTTATTGGTTGGTTTGCTTCTGGTTTTTTTGTTCGTATATAGGTTTAGTTTTGAGGTTTTCTTTATGTATGCCATCACAAGGAATTTATGATAAACTGCCTTTTTTTGATAGCCGCTGTAATTTGCAAAAGGTCAAATCGCAAAAAAAATCAACGGTCTAAGGTACGGATTAAATTTGATATTGAATATAGTGAGGCGAATCAAAAAAGATCCTTGATCTGTTGCCACAGGTTCTTTTTGACCCCCAAATCTTCTTCAAAACTTTTCAAATCCTTTTCCATCAATTTGTTCGAAAGCCTGGCCCTAATAAGGTAAACCAGAGGAATAATTACCAACATTATGGGGAAAAGCCACCAGATTTCTACCTCGTCCACAAAGCCCACGTCGTCATTTATAACGTTGAAAAGCTGGAAGGCAAACATACCTATGGGTATTAATATAACGTGGTACCACCAGTGTTTGCAAGTAATAAACCAAATGACCAGCAACAATAGCGGTACAAACTTGCCCATCATGGTCCATACCGAAACATATACTTCCTGGTACCAGTTGGCATGATAGGTAAACAAAAAAGTTTCCCACGTATTGGTTTGTGGGAAACTTTCATAAGAATAAAATATATAGGGCGATGCCGCTATAATAAGTGCTATAATACTACCCGTGACTAGGGACGATGATTTTGCTTTTGTGGATTTGTTGGGGTGCTTGTTCATCCTGGATGCTTTCTGGGGTGCAAGAAGCAAAGGTTCCCAATGAAAAAATTGCTGCGATAAAAAGTACTTTTAGAGTTTTCATAATATAAGTTTTTGTGAGGTTAATAACACTTCAAACCTACTATGAAAAAAGAAAAATAAAACAATTATTTTTGCTATATATTTATAGATTTTTTAAGAATAAAATTCCCGCTTAATAATTTTTGCGATTTGGGGCAAACAATTAAAAAGAAATTATAGATAAAAATGTCTCGCTGCAATTTTAGTTCATTGGCAAAATTTTTAAGGTTCTACTTCCGTTATTGTTACTATTAATGATCAGTTTGGTGGCCTGCCGGGGTAAAAGTGCACTTACTTTCTCCGGCCATTCTATAAAGATATAGGCGCCACTGCATAAATAATCTTCCACGCCTATATCATAAGCTTCGGCAATATCGTTAATTCTGTAAAAATCAAAGTGATATACAACCCCATCCGTAGCTTCATATTCATTGACAATCGAAAAGGAAGGACTGCCCGATAGCTCCAGGACCCCAAGTTGTTTTACAAGTTCCTTAATGAGTGTGGTTTTGCCTACCCCCATTTCACCATAAAGTAGGAATATATTGGATGCTGATGCCTTAAGGATTTGTGCAGCAACTTTGGAAATTTCGTTTTGGGTGTATGTGATTTCCATTATAAAAACGGAACGAATATAAAAAATATATCAGTTAAATCCGCATATATTGAAAATTGTCTTAAACCGATATGATTTTAAAACTTTATCTGGGCGTTAAGACCGAAAACGGAATTATCATTTCTTCCAAGGAAACCCCGCCGTGTTGGTAGGTATTTCTGTAATAACTTACGTAATGGTTATAGTTATTGGGATATGCAAAGAAATAATCTCCCTTGGCAAAAATAAACGAACTGCTCATATTGATGGTAGGCAAACAGATGGATTTAGGGTCTTTTGCCGCCAAAACCTCCTTGTCTTCATAAGTTAAGCTCTTTCCCGTTTTGTAACGAAGATTAAGACTGGTGTTTTTATCGCCAATTACTTTTGAGGGATTTTTCACATTGATGGTGCCGTGGTCTGTAGTGATTATAAGCTTGAAGCCCAAACGCGCAGCTTGCTGTATTATCTCCAACAGCGGCGAATTTTTAAACCAGCTCTGGGTTAATGACCGGTACGATTTATCGGTGGATGCCAATTCCTTGATGACCTCCATTTCAGTCTTGGAATGGGAGAGCATATCCACAAAATTATAGACCACCACCGTCAAATCTTCATCTTTATGGCTTCGGAAGTTTTCCACAAGCTTCTTGCCCTGTTTCAAACTAGATATTTTGTGATAGCTCCAGTTTAAGTCCAATTTTAGTCGCTTAAGCTGTCCGGCCAGAAACTCTTCTTCCTTCATATTTTTTCCGCCATCCTCGGTATCGTTCAGCCAAAGGTCTGGATGCAATTTTTCCATATCACTTGGCATGAGGCCTGAAAAAATGGCGTTTCGCGCATACTGCGTAGCCGTGGGGAGAATGCTGCAGAAAAGTTCCTCACTTGTTTTTTTGTAGATATTGGCCACCGTGGGTTCAAAAGCCTTCCATTGGTCAAACCTCAAATTGTCAATAACCACCAAAAGCGTTGGGGTTCCTTGCTGCAATTGCGGCTGTATCTTTTCCTTAAAAAGCGTATGCGACATAATTGGCGCCTCACTCGGATCCTCAAACCATTTTGGATAATTTTTATCAATAAACTTGCAGAACTGGCTATTGGCCTCTGTTTTTTGGGATTCCAAAATTTCAAACATCCCGGAATCTTCAATGTCTTCCAGCTCCAATTCCCAATAGACCAATTTTTGGTAGAGGTCTTTCCATTCCTCAAAACTGTTCACCATGGAAAGGTCCATCGCGATTTTTCGGAATTCCTGTTGGTAATTGGAAGTGGTCTTTTCTGAAACCAGCCTGCTGTGGTCCAGATTTTTCTTCAAACTCAATAGAATCTGGTTTGGGTTTACGGGTTTTATAAGATAATCGGCAATTTTGGAGCCGATGGCCTCTTCCATAATGTATTCTTCCTCGCTTTTGGTTATCATCACTACCGGAATGGAGGCTTGCTGCTCCTTAATTTCGGTAAGCGTTTCAAGCCCGGAAAGGCCGGGCATGTTTTCGTCTAAAAAAATAATGTCGAAAGTTTCTTTTTTAATTTCTTCCAGGGCGTCGGTACCGCTCTGTGCGGTAGTTACCTTATAGTTTTTGTTTTCCAGGAAGAGAATGTGCGGTTTTAGCAAATCTATCTCGTCATCTACCCAAAGTACTTTTATGTCGCTCATATATGTATATTTGTCTTTATGCTCCGAAGCCTTTGCCCTTTGTAGCAATTCTTTCATTGCGAAAGGGGCCGGCGTAGGAGTATATTAAATTTGTTTTGTGAATAATTCTCGCTGCTTTGAAGAATTTTCCTCAAAAATAGTCCTGAATTGTTTCAATAAACCATTGGAGCTATTAATTTAAAGTTAAAGTTTGAAAACCCTTCCGAAGCATAAAATTATAAACGACCCGATCTATGGTTTTATTACCGTGCCGAGCGCGCTGGTTTTTAATTTGATGGAGCACAAATACTTTCAAAGGCTCCGTAGAATCTCCCAAATGGGTTTTTCGTATATCGTTTATCCGGGCGCGCACCACACGCGTTTCCATCACGCGCTCGGCGCCATGTTTTTGATGCAAAAGGCCGTGCAAGTACTTAAATCAAAAGGGGTTGCGATTTCTGAAAAGGAAGAGGAAGCGCTGTATATCGCCATTCTTTTGCACGATATTGGCCACGGCCCATTTTCGCATGCCATGGAAAACAGCATTGTTGAAAACATAAGCCACGAGCAAATTTCCCTGCTTTTTATGGAGGCGTTAAACCGAAAGTTTAACAAGCAATTAACGCTGGCCATTCAAATTTTCAAGGACGAGCACCCCAGAAAATTTCTCCACCAGTTAGTTTCGGGCCAATTGGATATGGACCGTCTGGATTATTTAAAACGCGATAGCTTTTACACGGGCGTTCCCGAAGGCACCGTAAATGCGCAGCGTTTGATAGCCATGCTGCACGTAAAGAACGATAAATTGGTGGTAGAGGAGAAGGGGATCTATTCGGTTGAAAATTTTCTCGTGGCCCGCCGTTTGATGTATTGGCAGGTCTATCTGCACAAAACCGGGATTGTAGCCGAACAGCTCCTGGTCCGGGTGCTGAAACGTGCCAAACAGCTCTCCGCACAAGGTATTTCGCTTCCGGCCAGCAATAGTCTGAAATTCTTTCTGAATAACAACATCAACCTGAAGGATTTTTCGGAAGAGGTGCTCGATACCTTTTCAAAATTGGACGATTTCGATATTATCTCGGCAATGAAGGCTTGGGTAAGCAACGACGATTTCGTTTTAAAAAATCTTTCAAAAATGCTTCTGAACCGTGATTTATTAAAGGTAAAAGTGAAATCGCAGCCATTTTCTTCCCAAAAAATAAAGGAGAAAAGAAACAAGCTTGTGGCAAAATATAATATTTCAGAAGAAGAAGCATCCTATTTTGTGTTTACCGGCAAGCTCGAAAACCAAGCCTACAGCATGGAAAAGGACACCATAAACCTGTTGAAGAAAAACGGTAAGATAATAGACGTGGCCAAGGCAAGCGACCAGTTGAATTTGGAGGCACTCTCAAAATCGGTCGTGAAATACTATATGTGCTATCCAAAAAACAATAAGGATAGCCATCGGGGCTAAATCCTTTTTTTCTATTTTTGCAGGAATGAAAACGAATGACCGAAAACCAATTCATTTAAAATTTATTACTTTGCGGTTGCTTTTAGATACTTCGGTCAAAATAAACCTTTACGCCCAATGAAATTTACAGCTGCCCAAATAGCAGGAATTCTTAACGGAACCGTTGATGGCGATGAAGGTATAGAAGTTTCAAAACTCGCAAAAATAGAAGAGGGCAGCAAAGGCAGCTTGACCTTTCTGGCCAACCCGAAATACACACATTACATATATTCTACCCAGGCTTCAATTACCATCGTCAATGATGATTTTGTGGCCTCGCAGGACTTATCAACTACGCTTATCCGTGTTGAGAATGCCTATAAGGCCTTTTCGCAATTGTTGGAATACTACAACCAGGTAAAGATGAACAAGACCGGTATAGAAAGTCCGGTGTATATTTCAGAAACTGCCAAATACGGCGAGAATCTTTATCTGGGAGCCTTTTCCTATATAGGAGAAAATGTAAAGATTGGTGATAATGTAAAGATTTATCCCAACGTATATATCGGGGATAATGTGAAAGTTGGCAATAACACTGTTCTTTTTACGGGCGCCAAGCTCTATTCCGAAACGGTAGTGGGCGAATCCTGCGTGATTAACAGCGGGGTAGTTATTGGGGCCGATGGTTTCGGCTTTACCCCGAACGAAAAAGGCGAATACAAAAAAGTTCCCCAAACGGGCAATGTTATTTTGGAAGACCATGTAGATGTAGGCCCCGGCACCACAATAGATCGGGCAACGCTCGGCTCTACGTTGATAAAGAAGGGTGTAAAACTCGATAATCAAATTCAGATTGCCCACAACGTCACCATTGGCGAAAACACGGTAATTGCGGCACAAACGGGTATTGCAGGTTCTACCAAAATAGGAAAAAACTGTATCATCGGTGGCCAAGTGGGTATTGCGGGCCATATCACAATTGGTGATAACGTGAAAATTCAGGCGCAGAGCGGTATAGGAAGAAATGTGAAGGACAATGAAACTCTTCAGGGCTCTCCGGCATTCGGCTATGGAGATTTTAACAAAAGTTATGTATATTTTAAAAACCTGCCCAAAATAATGGAAAGGTTCAATATAGTTGAAAAAAAAGTCGATAATGAGTGAAAGTGTGGTAAAACAGCGCACCATAGGTAAGGAAATTTCCCTTACCGGAGTGGGTTTGCATACAGGCAAAGAAGTTACGCTAACCTTTAAGCCTGCCCCCGAAAACCACGGATACAAATTCGTGCGGATTGATTTGGAAGGGCAACCCGTAATCGAGGCGGATGCCAATTTTGTAGTGAATACGCAGCGGGGCACAAACCTGGAAAAGAACGGGGTTAAAGTGCAAACTTCGGAACACGTGCTCGCGGCCTTGGTAGGGCTGGAGGTAGATAATTGTATTATCGAGATCAATGCTTCGGAGCCTCCAATTATGGACGGATCTTCCAAATTTTTTGTGGAAGCAATCGAAAAAGCCGGGGTAGTGGAGCAGGCCGCCCCAAGGGAAGAATATGTGGTAAAGGAAGTCATTTCTTACTTGGATGAAGAAACCGGAAGTGAGATAATCGTAATGCCCGCTGACCAATATCAGGTGACTACTATGGTCGATTTCGGCACAAAAGTCTTGGGCACGCAGAACGCATCACTCAATAATATTTCAGACTTTAAGAATGAAATTGCCAATGCCCGAACTTTCAGCTTTCTTCACGAAATTGAAATGCTGTTGGAACACGGCCTTATTAAAGGAGGCGATCTCAATAATGCAATAGTTTATGTAGATAAACCACTTTCCCCCAGTACAATGGAAAAGCTGCGTTCCGCCTTCGGCAAGGATAACATCTCGGTAAAGCCCAACGGAATTCTGGACAACCTTACCCTTCATTATCCCAACGAAGCCGCAAGGCACAAGCTCTTGGATGTGATTGGCGATTTGGCCCTGGTGGGTACCCGCATTCGCGGAAAAGTGATTGCCAACAAGCCCGGCCATCACGTAAATACGCAGTTCGCGAAAAAACTTTCAAAAATTATAAGACTCGAAGCCAGAAACAGCGTTCCGAAATTTGACATCAACCAACCGCCCGTAAAGGACGTGAACCAAATAATGGCAATGCTTCCGCACAGACCACCGTTTTTATTGGTTGATAAGATTATGGAAATGACCGAGACCAGTGTGGTAGGTCTTAAAAACGTAACCATGAACGAGCCATTTTTCGTCGGTCACTTTCCCGGAGCTCCTGTTATGCCGGGAGTGTTGATTGTGGAGGCGATGGCGCAAACGGGCGGCATATTGGCCTTGAGCACCGTTCCGGATCCTGAAAATTACCTGACCTTCTTTATGAAGATTAACAATGTGAAGTTTAAGCAGCAGGTTAATCCCGGGGATACCCTAATCTTTGTATTGGAATTGATCTCTCCCATTCGCCGCGGCATTGTACATATGCAAGGAAACGCGTATGCCAATGGCAAATTGGTAACAGAGGCCGAACTGATGGCCCAAATGGTAAAAACAAAAAATTTATAAATGAACCGGGCGCGTGCCAAAATCTGATTAAAAAAAATAGATTTATGACCCGAGCACATTTCATCTATTAAAAACAATAAACAATAGAAATGAATCAACCACTTGCATACGTCCATCCGGGCGCAAAAATTGCCAAAAACGTAGTGATTGAGCCCTTCACGACCATCCATAATAACGTCGTGATTGGCGAAGGGACTTGGATAGGCAGCAATGTAACCATTATGGAAGGAGCACGCATCGGTAAAAATTGCAACATTTTTCCGGGAGCTGTAATTTCGGGGATTCCGCAGGATCTTAAATTTAAAGATGAAGAAACTACCGTGGAAATAGGCGATGGCACAACAATCCGTGAATATGTTACCATAAACCGCGGCACCATTGACCGCGGCAAAACCGTAGTTGGAAAAAACTGCTGGATAATGGCCTATTGCCACATTGCGCACGACTGCATTGTGGGCGATAACTGTATTTTTTCAAACAACAGCACGCTTGCCGGACACGTAACCGTTGGCGACCACGTAGTTTTGGCAGGGATGACCGCCGTACACCAGTTTTGTATGATTGGCAACCACGCCTTTGTAACCGGGGGCTCGCTCGTGCGCAAGGACGTTCCGCCATACGTAAAGGCTGCCCGGGAGCCACTCAGTTATGTGGGTATTAACTCTATAGGCTTAAGGCGAAGAGGGTTCAATTCCCAGAAAATATCGGAAATTCAAAACATTTACCGAATTCTATATCAAAAAAACTATAATACCTCTCAAGCAGCAGAAATCATTGAAGCCGAAATGGAGGCCACTCCCGAACGGGATGAAATACTTCAGTTCATCAAAAATTCCAAACGCGGAATTATGAAAGGTTATTTTAATTCAAATTAAACAACAAACAACAAACAATAAACAACAAACAATAAACCCTCCCAATGGCAACATCATCAGATATTAGAAAAGGACTTTGCATCCGCTACAATAACGATATTTATAAAATTATTGAATTCCTTCACGTAAAACCGGGGAAAGGCCCCGCTTTTGTGCGTACAAAATTGAAAAGCGTTACCACCGGAAAAGTTATCGACAATACTTTTTCCGCAGGCCATAAAATTGAGGATGTGCGCGTGGAAACCCATAAATTTCAATACTTGTACAACGAGGGCGATATGTACCATTTTATGAATACGGACGATTACTCGCAAATTCGGTTGATGAAAGATATTCTCGACACGCCCGAATTGATGAAGGAAGGCGAAATAGTTACGGTGCTTATCAACACAGAGGATGGGGCCCCACTTTCGGTTGAAATGCCCGCCCACGTAATTTTGGAGGTTACATCCACCGAACCGGGCGTAAAAGGAAACACCGCAACAAATGCCACCAAGCCTGCCATTGTGGAAACAGGTGCCGAAATCAACGTCCCACTTTTTATAAACGAAGGTGATAAAATCAGAATAGACACCGAAAAAGGCCAATATCAGGAACGAATGAAGGAATAACATAAATTCCAAATTCCAATCCCGATAGTTATCGGGCCAAAATTCCAAAAAACCACAAACAATAAACAATTAACTTCAAACTCTAAACAGTAACCGTGAAATTCCCAACTCCCCAAACCCTTGAAAATATTGCCGTCATAATCGGTTCCGATTATGTGGGGGAAGCCAATTTTCCGGTGTTTGGGATGAACGAGATTCACGTGGTACAGCCCGGAGATATTGTTTTTGTGGACCATCCGAAATATTACGACAAGGCGCTGCAATCGCAGGCAACGGTAATTCTTATCAATAAAAAGGTGGATTGCCCCGTTGGGAAAGCCTTGTTGATTTCCGAAGATCCATTTCGCGATTTCAATAAACTCACACAATATTTTAAACCTTTTCAAAGTTCCAACAGCGCCATTTCAGAATCCGCCAAAATAGGCGAGGGTACTGTAATCCAGCCAAACGTTTTTATTGGTAACAACGTAAAAATCGGGCGCAATTGCCTAATCCATTCCAACGTTGCCATTTATGACAATACCGTTATCGGAAACAATGTAACCATTCACGCTGGGAGCGTTTTGGGCAGCGATGCGTTCTATTATAAAAACCGCCCAGAAAAATTCGACAAACTTTTGAGCGGAGGAAACGTTGTGATTGAAGACAATGTGGATCTGGGCGCGCTTTGCACCATAGACAAGGGCGTTACGGCCTCAACTACAATAGGCGAGGGCTCAAAGTTGGATAACCAAGTGCAGGTTGGCCACGATACGGTTATCGGCAAACGCTGCTTGATTGCATCGCAAGTGGGGATTGCAGGTTGCGTTCTAATTGCGGATTATGTAACCATTTGGGGGCAAGTGGGCATTACCAGCGGGATTACGATAGGCGAGAGGGCCGTCATTTCGGCGCAAAGCGGGGTGAGCAAATCGTTACCCGGCAACAAAGCTTATTTTGGGACCCCCGCAGACGATTTTAGAACAAAATACAAGGAGTTGGCTTCCATAAAGCTTATTCCAGATATAATAAAAAAATTGGATGAACTGTCATGAGCAATAAAGCAAAAGAAATAGTAAGGGATTTTTACAGGTCTGATATTTTAAGGGACGAAACGGTATTGGAACGCTTTTTCCATCCAGATTTGGTGCTTATTTGGAACAGTGCCAACGGCCTTTCCATTATGCACTATGACGATATTGTAAACTTTTTTGCAGAAGTTAGGCGCTCTTACAATGATTTAAGAGTGGAAGTGAGCCATTTGTTGGCAGACGGCCCGCATGTAACCATTCGCTATAAATATTACATCCGTACCATGGAAAATCCCGATGAGGAATTGGGAATAGCACATTTCATTGCCATTTGGGAAGTAAAGGACAATAAAATCTATAGGGGATATCAAGTGAGCCAACCGGTTACCGACAAAGACGACACTAACGAAAGCTACCACAGGGTTAAGGTTTAGCCCCTGATCCGCCGCGGCGGAGGAATTAAAGCTGTATCTTTGCCGAAATTCTAAAAAAGAAACTTCAAATTTTAATTGAATAATAAATAGAAATAAACAATAGAAAATACTTAAAAATGAGCGTTTTAGTAAATAAAAATTCAAAAATAATAGTTCAAGGTTTTACCGGTAGTGAAGGTACCTTCCACGCCGAACAAATGATTGATTACGGAACCAATGTAGTGGGAGGGGTAACTCCCGGAAAAGGCGGCCAAGAGCATTTGGGAAAGCCAGTTTTCAACACGGTTTCGGAAGCAGTTGAAAAGACCGGAGCCGATACTTCTATTATTTTCGTGCCCCCGGCATTTGCTGCAGACGCCATTATGGAAGCCGCCGATGCAGGAATAAAAGTGATTATCACTATTACTGAAGGAATTCCTGTGAAAGACATGATTACCGCTTCCGATTATATAAAGGACCGAGACTCCCGTCTTATTGGCCCAAACTGTCCGGGCGTTATTACCCCTGGCGAAGCAAAGGTTGGGATTATGCCCGGTTTCGTTTTCAAAAAAGGAAAAGTGGGTATCGTTTCAAAATCGGGAACACTTACTTATGAAGCCGCAGACCAAGTGGTAAAACAAGGCCTTGGCATTACAACGGCTATCGGCATTGGTGGTGACCCCATCATCGGTACAACCACTAAGGAAGCTTTGGAAATGCTAATCAATGACCCCGAAAGCGAAGCCGTGGTTATGATTGGGGAAATTGGTGGCCAACTTGAAATAGATGCCGCCAACTGGTACAAAAACAGCAGCATTAAAAAACCGGTAATCGGCTTTATTGCCGGTGAAACGGCGCCTGCGGGACGAACCATGGGCCACGCCGGAGCCATCGTTGGCGGAAGCGACGATACGGCACAGGCAAAGAAAAAAGTTATGCGCGAGTGCGGCATCCACGTGGTAGATTCGCCTGCCGAAATCGGGAAGAAAGTAAAGGAAGTTTTAGGCTAAATCTTTTAATACATACAAATGAAGCTCTGCAAAATTCGCAGGGCTTTTTTTATGGAGAACCCGCAACCTTTTGTTATATTTGACCATAAGATAGAACCTGCAAGGTTTTCCAAACCTTGTAGGTTTTTTACCAACCATCAAAACACCTTTTAAAAATATGAAATTACTGGAAGGAAAAACAGCAATCATTACAGGCGGTAGCCGCGGAATTGGAAAAGGAATCGTTGAAACATTTGCCCAGCACGGTGCCAATGTGGCTTTCACATATAGCTCTTCGGCCGAAGCGGCAAATGCTTTGGCAGATGAAGTTTCAAAATCCGGCGTGAAAGCAAAGGCCTATAAAAGTGATGCGGCTTCCTATGACGAATCCCAAAAATTGGCTGAAGAGGTTTTGAAGGATTTTGGAAGCATCGATATTCTCGTAAACAACGCCGGTATTACCAAAGACAACCTGTTGATGCGTATTTCCGAGGAAGATTTTGACAAGGTAATCGAGGTAAACCTGAAATCGGTTTTCAATATGACCAAAGCCGTACAACGCGCTATGTTGAAACAACGCAAAGGCTCCATCATCAATATGAGCTCCGTGGTTGGTGTGAAAGGAAATGCCGGACAGACCAATTACGCAGCCTCCAAAGCAGGAATTATTGGTTTTACAAAATCGGTCGCCCTGGAATTAGGTTCTCGCGATATTCGCTGTAACGCCATCGCTCCGGGTTTTATTGAAACTGAAATGACCGGAAAACTTGACGAAGCCACCGTACAGGGTTGGCGCGACGCCATTCCGTTAAAGCGTGGCGGCACTCCGGAAGATATTGCAAATGCTTGCGTTTTTCTTGCCAGCGACCTATCGGCTTATGTTACTGGCCAAGTGCTGAACGTTGACGGGGGGATGCTTACTTAAAAAAGTGTTCAGTGGCAGTGTGCAGTTCTACTCTAAACTCATCAACATTTAAGCATTTAAACTTTTAAACCCCTAAACATTTAAACTTTTTCAGTGTCCACAGAAACCATACTTTACATAATCCTCGCCGGAGTAGTATCAATTGCTCTGGCGGTTTTTATGTATGGCTATAGGTCAAAACAAACTGGTTCGCTGCGATGGGTGTTTGGAATTCTTCGGTTTATAACCTTGTTTTCAATTCTGCTTTTGATTATCAACCCAAAATTTAAAAGTGAAACCTATACCATTGAAAAACCGAAACTTCCCGTGCTTATTGACAATTCGGCTTCAATAGGGGAGTTGGGGCAGACGGAAAACGTTTCAGCATTACTTCAAAAACTGAAAGAGAATAACGAACTCAACGATAAATTTGATGTTTCCTATTATTCCTTCGGAAATGATTTCCGCGAAAGCGATTCCCTTTCTTTTGAAGAAAAAAACACAAATATTTCCAAAGCGCTGACTTCGGCCAATGAACTTTTCAAAAACCAAACGGCACCCACAATCGTCATAACCGACGGAAACCAAACCCTCGGAAATGATTACGAATTTTCTTCGGCTACGTTTGAAAACCCAATTTATCCAGTGATTTTGGGCGATTCCATACAATACACCGACTTAAAGATTGAACAACTAAACACAAACCGGTACGCATTCCTAAAAAACCAATTTCCCGTTGAAGTCATTTTAACGTATAGCGGGACAAGCCCGGTAAATTCTGAGTTTGTGGTGTCTCAAGGTGCTGCAACAGTTTACAGAACAAATGTTTCCTTTTCGGAAAACGAAACTTCAAAAACCCTTAACTTCACCTTAAATGCATCCAACGTCGGACTCCAAAAATACAGCGCGCAAATCCTGCCGCTGGCCGATGAAAAAAACAAAACCAACAACAGCAAGCAGTTTGCCGTGGAAGTGATTGACCAAGCCACCAATGTTTTGGTCGTGAGCAAAATTACCCACCCCGATTTGGGCGCACTAAAAAAAGCGATTACCTCTAACGAACGGCGAACGGTTGCGTTTAAAAAACCTGCGGAAGCGGTAAGCGTTTTAAATGATTTTCAGCTTGTAATCCTGTATCAACCGGACCGCAGTTTCGCTTCGGTTTTTGCTGAAATTGAAAAGTTGAATAAAAACACTTGGACCATTTCGGGCCTGCAAACGGATTGGTATTTTTTAAATGGCACGCAGGACAATTTCACCAAAGAGGCTTCCAACGCCAGCGAAGACATACAAGCCGAATTGAACAGCAACTACGGCACTTTTGTGGTTGAGGATATTGGCTTTGACGATTTCCCGCCGCTCCACACAGAGTTTGGCGCATTGACCATCAGCGTTCCAAATGAAGTGATGCTGGCACAGACCGTGAGCGGAATCGAAAATGGTAACCCTTTGCTCGCCACGATGGAAATAAACGGCAAACGCGACGCAATCTGGGACGGCGAAGGCTTTTGGCGGTGGCGCGCCCGCAGTTATTTGGAAACCGAGAGTTTTCAAAGTTTTGACGATTTCATAGGAAACCTCGTTCAATATTTGGCTTCCAACAAACGCCGAAGCAGGTTGGAAGTCTCTTCGGAAACCTTCTATTACAACAATAATCCTATAAAAATTTCTGCCCAGTATTTTGATAAAAACTATGTTTTTGACAATCGTGCCTCGTTGAATATTTCGGTAAAAAATACGGAGACGGAAAAACAGACCGTTTTCCCAATGCTTTTGCGAAACAATTATTACGAAGTAGATTTGAACAGCCTTCCGGCGGGAGAGTACAATTACACGGTTTCGGTGGCAAACGAAGCGGTTTCAAGCAGTGGCAATTTCACTATTTTGGATTTTAATGTGGAGCAGCAATTCCTCAATGCCGACGTTTCAAAACTTCGGCGTGTGGCCCAAAACACAAACGGGAAAGCCTTTTTTGCCACACAGGGCGATTTGCTTATCAATGCCTTGGTTGAAAATACTAACTTCCAAAACATCGAGAAAAGCGAGCAAAAAGTGGTACCTTTGGTGGATTGGAAATATCTTCTCGCCCTTATCGTTCTCGCCCTCGCTGCGGAATGGTTTATCAGAAAATATAACGGACTTGTCTAAAAATTAATTCATAGAAAATATATAAAATGGAAAAATTACCCAAACTCACAATACCCGTAATCGTAGGAATTATTTTACTCATTATTGTAGTGGCAAAATCTTCAGTAACTATTGGTTCCGGACACGCCGGGGTTCTTTACCAAACTTTCGGCAACGGGGTGGTTACTGACGAACCACCTCTTGGCGAGGGTTTTCACATTATCGCTCCTTGGAACAAGGTTTTTGTTTACGAAATTCGGCAACAGGAACTAAGCGAAAAAATGCAGGTACTGTCCTCAAACGGACTTGAAATTAAGCTTGATGCCTCTGCGTGGTACCAGCCTGTTCCCAAGGATGTAGCAAAACTGCATCAAGAAAAAGGGGAAGATTATTTGCAGCGTGTTATCCAGCCCGCAATCCGTAGTGCCGCCCGTAGTGTTGTTGGTCGCTATACTCCAGAACAACTTTATTCTACCAAGCGGGATGCAATTCAGGAAGAAATTTTTGAGGAAACCAAAAAGATTTTGGACAAGCAATACGTACAATTAAACGAAATTTTAGTGCGCGATGTTACCCTGCCGCCAACAATTAAGGACGCTATTGAACGCAAGCTTCGTCAAGAGCAGGAGTCTTTGGAATATGAATTCCGTTTGGAGAAAGCTACCAAAGAGGCACAAAAAGTTAGAATTGAAGCCCAAGGAAAAGCGGATGCAAATGCTATTTTAAGTGCTTCATTAACAGATAAAATCCTTCAGGACAAAGGAATTGACGCCACTTTAGAACTTGCAAAATCACCAAATGCCAAAGTTGTGGTGGTTGGTTCTGGCGATAGTGGATTGCCTTTGATTTTGGGGAATAACTAAACCTGTTGATAGGTCGAGCGTGTCACATTGATTGGAATCGAAGATGCAGTCGAAACCTTCTATTATTTATTTCTACAATCTAATTCTAAAAACCTTTCTTTATGGAAGGTTTTTTTGTGATTTTATCAATCTGTCTTTTGAAACGATTTAATAATCACCAACCCACAAATCACAGCCACAGCGGTTAAACCAAAGGCCAAAATGGTATTACTGTAAATAAAATTCCCAATGGCAAATAACGAGCAATAAACGCCCACCACACCCGCGAAGAAACCAAGAATCTTCATACCAAAACCTTTGAACTTGGATTCTTTTCCGAAAATGAGACTGTTGAAACTGTTTAGTGTCTCCTCTTTTGAAGGTTTCGTTAAAAGGGTTACCAACACCCAGCCAATGGTGGTAATCACCACGCCCAGAACCAATTGCCAATGTCCGGCCATTTCAACCATCGGATTTTCCATTTTTCCATTCACAAAAAAGAAAGCTGCGATTACAAAAGAAATAAGCATTGCCGCTATCTCGCTATACGGATTTATTCTGCTCCAAAACCAGCGCAGGATAAAAAGTAGGCCAGTTCCTGCACCGATTGATAGCAATAAGTTGAAGCCGTCGCGCGCTTCTTCCAAAACGAGCGCCAATAGCCCTGCTAAAACCATCATTAATACGGTGGAAATTCTACCCACCGCAACTTGCTCCTTTCCAGTGGCCTCCTTCCGAAGAAAACGTACGTAGAAGTCATTGACTACATACGAACTTCCCCAATTTAAGTGTGTGGAAATCGTGCTCATAAACGCTGCAATGAGCGACGTGATTACAATTCCCAAAAGCCCAGCCGGCAAAAAGGTAAGCATGGCAGGGTAGGAAAGGTCGTTTTTCACAAAAGCGGGATTCAAATTGGGGAAAGCGGTTTGCAGGCTTTCGATATTCGGGTAAATGATTATCGATGCCAGCCCTATAATAATCCACGGCCACGGACGAATGGCATAATGCGCAAAATTAAAAAATAACGTCGCCCAAGTGGCGTGCTTTTCGTTTTTGGCAGCGAGCATCCGCTGGGCAATATAGCCCCCGCCGCCAGGTTCGGCGCCGGGATACCACACGCTCCACCATTGTACTGCCAGCGGAATGATTAACAATGGAATCAACAATTCGGGTTTTGAGAAATCTGGAAGCATTGCGGTTTTTGCTGCAACGGCAGGAGTGGAGAGCAGCTTTTCGATTCCTCCAATTTCTGGCATGTTAACAATGAAAATGGTCGCCCAAATACTTCCCACCATCGCAATGATAAATTGCACAAAATCCGTCAGCAATACGCCTTTCAAGCCTCCAAATGCCGAATAAATAACCACCACGGGAGAAGCTATCAGCAAGACTTCGATGGAAGATAGACCAAACATTACATGACCAATCTTAATTGCGGCCAGGCAAACATTCGCCATAATCACGATGTTAAAGAAAACGCCTAGATAAATTGCCCGAAACCCTCTTAAAAATGCTGCGCTTTTTCCGCTATAGCGCAATTCATAAAACTCCAAATCTGTAGTAATACCGCTTCTTCGCCATAGTTTGGCGTAGAAAAAAACGGTCAGCATTCCCGTTAAAAGAAAGCTCCACCAAATCCAGTTTCCAAAAACCCCGTCTTCCCGAATAACGCCCGCCACAAAATTGGGCGTATCTGCCGCAAACGTAGTAGCCACCATACTTACGCCCAGCAGCCACCACGGCATATTTCTATCGGAGAGAAAAAATGATTTGGAGTCTTTGCCCGATTTTTTGGCAACCAGCAGGCCGATTGCGATGAAAACGATAAAAAATGAAACTATAATTACCCAATCAAGTGTTTCTAAATGCATAAAAGGTCTCGGTTTTTCAGCAGTTTATAATTGCTTGCGTGAAAGTAAAGAAATTGCACCTAAAATTAATAAAGCGTTAAATTTTATATTCACAGTTTAATAAACAATCTTTTTGTTTAGATTTGTCCTCACATTTATGAACAATTCATTTTTACATCATCACCATATCTTTTTCCACGCGCTCGCGAGGTGATATGGCTATTGTGTAAATTCGACAATATTCGAAAACCCGTTTGAGCATTCAAACGGGTTTTTTTATTTCCTAAACGCAACTAAAATTTTATGAAAAAACTAAAAATAGCGGTACAAAAATCTGGGCGACTTCACGACGAATCGCTGGCATTGCTCAAGGATTGCGGCGTTTATATAGACAATGGCCGCGACCAGTTAAAGGCCTCGGCCACTAATTTCCCTTTGGAAATCTATTACTTGCGCAACGGCGATATTCCTCAGTATCTAAAGGATGGCGTGGTGGACTGTGCCATTATTGGTGAAAATCTTTTGGTTGAAAAAGGCGAAGAGATTTCTATAGCCAGTCGTTTGGGGTTTTCAAAATGCAGGGTTTCCCTCGCGGTTCCCAAGACTTTTAGATATAATTCCATAGAAGATTTCAAAGGAAAGCGAATTGCAACAAGCTACCCTGAAACCACCCGAAATTATTTGAAAGAAAAGGGAATTGAAGCCGAACTTCATATTATTAACGGCAGCGTGGAGATTGCGCCCAACATTGGTCTGGCAGATGCCATTTGCGATATTGTGAGCAGCGGCAGCACCCTTTTCAAAAATAATTTAAAGGAAGTGGAAGTCATTTTAAAAAGCGAAGCCGTGCTTGCAGTTTCACCCACAATTTCCCAAGACGCCAACAAAATTCTCGACAAAATTTGTTTTAGGATACAGTCCGTTTTACAAGGCCGCGATTCGCGCTATGTATTGCTAAATGCGCCCAATGAAAAAATAGCGGAAATTATAAAAATCCTTCCCGGAATGAAGAGCCCAACCCTGCTTCCCCTTGCTGAAGAGGGCTGGAGCAGCATCCATTCCGTAGTAAACCGCGATGCTTTTTGGGAAGTAATCGAGGAACTGAAAGCCGCCGGCGCCGAAGGAATATTGGTTTGCCCTATTGAAAAAATGATACTTTGAGCGATGAGCTATGAGTTATGAGTTGAATCTTGAAGAAAGAAAATTAAACATTAAATCTGTAACCTAAGCGTAGTCGAAGTGTTAAATCTTGAATTTTGAATTTTGAATCTTGAATCTTGAATCTGAAGCAATGAAAAAAATATACAATCCCAAGCCCGAAACCTGGAGCGAATTATTAAAACGCCCCACCCAAACCATTTCAGATATTGAAGCGACGGTAAACGACATTTTTTCTGAAATAAAATTGAAAGGCGATAGCTCCGTGAAAAAATACACCCAACTTTTTGATGGTATATCATTGGAGGACCTGTCGGTTTCAGCGGAAGAAATATCCGCTGCGGAAAAAAATGTTTCCGAAGAATTGAAAGAAGCCATCAATCTCGCGAAAGCAAACATCGAAAAATTCCACCGTGCCCAAAAAACAGAACGAATAGCCGTCGAGACTACCGAAGGCGTAAGCTGTTGGCAGGAGAAAAGGGCTATCCAAAAAGTTGGACTCTACATTCCGGGCGGTTCGGCGCCGCTGTTTTCAACGGTTTTAATGCTGGCTATCCCAGCAAATATCGCAGGCTGTAGGGAAATTGTATTGTGTACACCTCCCGATAAAAAGGGCAAGATTAACCCAGCCATTCTCTATACGGCAAAACTTTGCGGAGTAACCAAAATTTTTAAAATCGGTGGCATCCAAGCTATTGGCGCTATGACCTTCGGCACCGCAAGCGTACCTTCAGTTTATAAATTATTCGGGCCGGGCAATCAGTTTGTGACCGTTGCCAAACAAATTGCCACCAAACACGGCGTGGCAATAGATATGCCCGCGGGCCCTTCGGAATTGTTGGTGTTTGCCGATGATACCGCCAACGCTTCCTTTGTAGCTTCCGATTTGTTATCGCAGGCGGAGCACGGTGCTGATAGCCAGGTTGTTTTGGTAACTACTTCGGAAAAGCTGCTCATTTCCGTAGAAAAAGAAGTGGAAAAGCAGCTGGCGTCGCTTCCCCGCAAATTAATTGCTGAAAAAGCAATCGAAAATTCAAAACTTATTTTGGTGGAAAACAATACCCAAGCCATCAACCTTATCAATGAATACGGCCCGGAACACTTTATTGTGGTTTCAAAGGAAGAAGATTTTTTCGTTGAAAACATCCAAAATGCAGGCTCGGTCTTTATTGGCAATTATACGCCCGAAAGCGCGGGCGATTACGCTTCCGGGACAAATCACACTTTACCAACCAATGGTTACGCAAAGCAGTACAGCGGTGTAAATCTTAACAGTTTTTTGAAGAGCATGACCTTTCAGAAAATTTCAGCAAAGGGAATCCAAAATATCGGCAAAGCGATAGAAATCTTGGCAGAAGCCGAAGGCTTACAGGCCCACAAAAATGCTGTGACTTTGCGGTTGGAGCGTTTAAAAAATAAAACCGATGAATAAAGATTTTAATATAAAGAGCCTTATCCGCCCAAACGTGGCGAAAATGCAGCCATACAGCTCGGCACGTGATGAATTCAAGGATTTTGATAGCGAAATGGTTTTTCTCGACGCCAATGAAAATCCATTCGAAACTGATGTAAACCGTTATCCCGACCCGCAACAGCGAAGGCTGAAAGAAATTTTTTCAAAACAAAAAAACATTCCTGCCAATCAAATTTTATTGGGAAATGGCAGCGATGAAGTGCTCGATTTGATTTTCCGGGCCTTTTGCGAACCTGCCAAGGACAATATAATCACCTTGCCGCCAACCTATGGAATGTACGGGGTTTTGGCGAATTTGAACGATATTGAAAACAGGGAAGTGCTTCTGGACGATGAATTTCAGCTGGATTTGGACGAAATTTCAAGAACGATGGATACTCGTACAAAACTCTTGTTCATCTGCTCGCCCAACAATCCCACGGGAAATTTGATTTCTTCCGAAAAAATAACCCGCTTGCTCAACAATTTCAAGGGCTTGGTGGTTATTGACGAAGCTTATATCGATTTTGCACCGCAGGAAAGTTGGATTTCAAAATTGAACGAGTTTTCAAATTTGATTGTCACGCAGACCTTGTCGAAAGCATACGGCATGGCGGGAATCCGTTTGGGATTATGCTTTGCTTCCGCGGAAATCATTTCGGTTTTAAACAAAATCAAACCACCGTACAACGTCAACATACTCAGCCAACTTCGCGCAATGGACCATCTTCAAAATGTTCAAAATTTTAATGATAATGTGTCCTTGCTTAAAGCGGAAAAGGAGGTTTTGCTTAAAGCTTTGGTTGAAGTCAATTTTATCCAAAAAATATATCCCACCGATGCCAATTTTATCCTTTTAAAAGTGGACAATGCAAAAAAGCGCTACCTACAATTATTGGAAAAGGGCATTGTGGTTCGCAATAGAAGTTCGCAACCGCTTTGTGAAAATACGTTGCGGATAACCATTGGAACGCCTTCCGAAAACAAAAAATTAATAGCCACCCTAAAGGAATTGCAAAAATGAAAAAACGCGTATTGTTTATAGACCGCGACGGCACCATCATTAAAGAAACCGTGGACGAGCAGATTGACGCCTTTGATAAAATGATTTTTTACCCAAAAGTGTTTACTTATCTCGGAAAAATCGCAAAGGAACTCGATTTCGAATTGGTGATGATAACCAATCAAGACGGTTTGGGGACGGATGCTTTTCCCGAGGAAACGTTTTGGCCCGTGCATAATTTTATATTGAAAGCTTTTGAAAATGAAGGCGTTATTTTTAGTGAGGTTTTAATTGACCGCACATTTCCGCACGAAAAAGCTGACACGCGCAAACCGGGGATTGGGCTGCTTAAAAAGTATTTTTCCGAAGAATATGACCTTCAAAATTCCTTTGTGATTGGCGATAGGCTTACGGATATGGAATTGGCCAAAAATCTCGATGCCAAAGGAATTTTTATAAATGATGATACCAATTTGGGCACTTCCGAAATTTCATTAAAAGCTGAAGAGCTTCAAAAGTACATCGCTTTGGAAACCAACGATTGGCAGAAAATTTATGAGTTTTTAAAACTGAAGCAACGCGTTTCCGAAATCCATCGCAAAACAAACGAAACCGATATTTCCATAAAACTGAATTTAGACGGCACGGGCAAAAGTGCGATAAACACGGGAATTGCCTTTTTTGACCATATGTTGGACCAATTGGCGCGCCACGGGCAAATGGATTTGGAAATCACCGTAAAAGGCGATTTGGAAGTGGATGAGCACCACACCATCGAGGACACCGCCATTGGCTTGGGTGAAGTTTTCCACCAAGCCCTCGGCGATAAATTGGGGATGGAGCGTTACGGCTTCTGTTTGCCAATGGACGACTGTTTGGCGCAGGTTGCCATTGACTTCGGTGGTAGAAATTGGCTGGTCTGGGATGCGGAATTTAAACGTGAAATGATAGGAAAAATGCCCTCGGAAATGTTTCAGCATTTCTTTAAAAGCTTTACCGATGGCGCCAAGGCAAATCTCAATATTAAAGCCGAAGGCAACAATGAACACCACAAAATTGAAGCAATTTTTAAGGCATTCGCAAAGGCAATAAAAATGGCGGTAAAGCGCGATGCGGAAAAAATGATTTTGCCATCAACTAAAGGTCTACTTTAATGAAAATTGTAATAATTAATTATGGAGCGGGGAATATCCAAAGCATCAAATTTGCTTTGAAACGCTTGGGCATGGAAGCAATTTTAAGTGATAACGAAGCTGAAATTCGAACTGCTGATAAAGTAATTTTCCCCGGCGTAGGCGAGGCGAGTAGTGCGATGCAAAAACTGAAATCGTCGGGTTTGGACAAAGTAATTCCCACTTTAAAACAGCCTGTTTTAGGGATTTGTTTGGGGATGCAGTTGCTCTGCAATTCCTCGAAAGAAGGAAATACCAAAGGCTTGGGAGTTTTTGATATGGATGTCATTAAATTTTCGAACAATGTGAAAGTGCCACAAATAGGGTGGAACCAGATTTCCAATTTAAAATCCGGCTTGTTTGAGGGTATTTCAGAAAACGAGTTTATGTATTTGGTGCATAGCTATTATGCGCCTTTGTGTAAAGAAACTATTGCAATTTCAGAATACGGGATTCAATACGCGTCGGCCTTACAAAAGGATAATTTTTACGGCGTACAATTTCATCCAGAAAAAAGCAGCACCGCAGGCGAACAAATACTTAAAAACTTTATAAATCTAAAACCTAACGTCTAACATCTCACGTCTAACATCTAATATCTAACATCTAATAATGAGAATAATACCAGCAATAGACATAATGGATGGCAAGTGCGTCCGTCTTTCAAAGGGCGATTACAGCACGAAAAAGATTTATAACGAAAATCCGCTTGAGGTCGCCAAACAATTCGAAGCACACGGAATAAAATATTTACACTTGGTAGATTTGGACGGCGCGAAAAGCAAGCATATCGTAAATCATAAGATTTTGGAAGCAATAGCTTCACAGACCTCTTTGATAATTGATTTTGGTGGCGGGTTAAAAACCGATGAAGATTTGCGGATTGCCTTTGAATGTGGCGCAAACCAAATCACTGGCGGCAGTATTGCGGTGAAAAACCTTGAAATTTTCAAATCTTGGTTGGACAAATTCGGGAGTGAAAAAATAATTCTGGGTGCCGATGCAAAGGATGAAAAAGTAGCAATCAGCGGATGGACAGAGGATTCCGCTTTGGAATTGATTCCTTTTATACAGAAATATATTGAAGAAGGTATTAGATACGTAATTTGTACAGACATCAGCAAAGATGGGATGTTGCAGGGTCCATCCTTTGATTTATATAAAAAAATACTCGACGAATGTCAGTCTGTTAAAGCGCTCCCGATAGCTATCGGGACGAAACCTAATGGAAACGAAATGAAACTAATTGCCTCAGGTGGAATTTCAACATTTGATGAACTTCCAAAACTCGCTAAAATAGGCTGCGAAGGAGTAATAGTTGGTAAAGCGATTTACGAAAACCGAATAAGTTTAAAACAACTCGAAAACTATATTTTAAATGCTTTGTAAACGAATCATACCCTGTCTCGATATTAAAAACGGAAGAACGGTAAAAGGCATCAACTTCCTAAATTTGCGCGATGCCGGCGACCCTGTGGAACTGGCGAAATTCTATTCCGAAAACGGAGCGGACGAACTGGTTTTTCTGGATATTTCAGCAACCGAGGAGCGCAGAAAAACCTTGGCAGAATTGGTTTTAAAAGTCGCAGCGACCATTAATATCCCGTTTACCGTTGGCGGCGGAATTTCTTCCGTGGAAGATGTGGAAATACTATTGAATAACGGGGCTGATAAGATTTCAATAAATTCTTCGGCAGTAAAAAATCCGCAATTGATAAATGATTTGGCTTCAAAATTTGGTTCGCAGTGTATCGTGGTAGCCATTGATGCAAAACAGATTGACGGCCATTGGAAAGTGCATTTGGTAGGAGGGAAGGTCCCTACCGAACTCGATTTGTTTGCGTGGGCCAAGGAAGTGGAACAGCGCGGGGCGGGCGAGATTCTCTTTACCTCCATGGACCACGACGGCACCAAAAACGGTTTTGCGAACAAAGCTTTGGCTAAACTTTCAACCGAACTCAATATTCCGATAATTGCTTCGGGGGGTGCGGGAACAATCCAACATTTTTCAGATGCCTTTATTGAAGGGAAAGCCGATGCGGCCTTGGCTGCTAGTGTATTTCACTTTAAGGAAATAGCTGTGGATGATTTAAAAAAAGAATTGAAAATTCAGGGCGTACCTGTTAGACTTTAACGATATGAAAATAGATTTTAAAAAATACAACGATGGTCTTGTACCAGCGATAATTCAAGATGTTTTAACAAGCAAAGTGCTGATGCTGGGCTATATGAATGAGGAAGCGTTTCTGAAAACCAATCAATCAAAACAGGTTACTTTTTTCAGCAGAAGCAAACAACGGCTTTGGACCAAAGGAGAGGAGAGCGGGAATTTTCTTAATCTGGTTTCCATTGCGGTAGATTGCGATAACGATGCGCTGCTAATAAAAGTGAATCCCACGGGACCCGTTTGCCACAAAGGAACCGATACTTGTTGGGCAGAAGAAAATGTTTCTGACTTTGGATTTCTTACAAACTTGGAAAAAATCATTCAAAATAGAAGGGACAATCCTGAAAACGAGGCGTCTTATATTTCTTCCCTTTTTAAAAAAGGCATCAATAAAATTGCCCAAAAAGTAGGCGAGGAGGCCGTGGAAATGGTTATTGAGGCCAAGGACAACAACGACGACCTCTTTTTAAATGAAAGTGCAGACCTGCTTTTTCATTATGTGATTTTACTTCAGGCAAAGGGCTTTACGCTTTGGGATATAGATAAAATACTTCGGGAGCGCCATAATTCGAAATAGTTTTTATACTTTTTCCCTACCTTTAAAAACACAATTTGCTTCCCTATGGCCGCCAAAAGAAGAAAAAAACCGCAACCCACCAAAATTCAACCGAAAAGAGCCCGAAATCTATCTCCGGGAACCGTTGCCTATACGGGAAAGAAAACCACCACGGTTACCGAACTGGACATCATAGATTACTCCAAGGAACACTACCAACGGTTTGAAACCAATAACATACAGGAGGCTTTTAATTATGAGGATTCCACAAATATTACGTGGATAAACGTGAACGGCTTGAGCAATACCGATGACATTGTGACGCTAGGAACCCATTTTGAGCTCCATCCGCTTATACAGGAAGATATTGTAAGCACCTATCAACGCCCCAAGATTGATGAGTACGAGGAATACCTGTTTATCGTTTTTAAAATGTTGCATTACGATAATGAACAGTTGACAACCGAGCATATCAGTTTGGTGATGGGCAAGGATTACGTGCTTACTTTCCAGGAAGCTGAGGGGGACGTGTTTGGCGATTTAAGGGAACGGTTGGAGCACGGAAAGGGAAGGATTCGGGGGTTGGGCTCTGATTACCTAATGTTTGCCATTATGGATGCGGTGGTGGACAACTACTTCACCGTTATTGAATTTTTGAGCAATAAGGTAGAAATACTTGAGGATAAACTTTTTGATGACAAGGACGATGAAAACATAACCGAGGAAATCCAAGAACTAAAAAAGGAAATCTTAAAAATCCGAAAGGCGGTCATTCCCTTGCGGGAGGTTATAAACCGTTTGGAAAAAATAGACACCACCTTGATTGAGGAACGCACTAACAAATACATCCGCGATTTATACGACCATATTATTCAGGTAAACGAAAGTGTTGAAATTTACCGCGATATGATCTGGGGCTTGATGGATATGTATATGACCACCATCAGCAACAAGATGAACGAGGTGATGAAGGTCTTGACAATTATGGCCTCCATTTTCATTCCGCTTACCTTTATGGCGGGTATTTACGGGATGAATTTTGACCATATGCCCGAGCTTCATTTTCGGTATGGATATTACTACCTATGGGGCGCCATGATCCTGGTGTTCCTGGGCTTGCTGTGGTATTTCAAAAGGAAGAAGTGGTTGTAGCCACAACCAATTATTTTATAACTTGTTTTTCCAACTAAACATTCGGGTAATGAAAATAGTACCTTCGGACAATAATTGAGGTATTTCGGATAAGTTCAATCCTTTGATTCACCGTATTTCCGTATCTTAATACATAATTTAGGAGCGGTGTGGTCCATTTTAAAAACCAAAATTAAGTGCGACCCAAAAACACCAACCAGAATTGGCATTCTCAAATATAAATTTCTTTAATAATCATACTACTCATAAAATCAAGAAACCATGAAAGTAAAAAACATTAAGGCATACGGAACCGAGTCTGCCGTTGCCGATTTAAAACAAATGAACATCAACCGAAGGGAAGTAACATCCAAAGATGTAGAAATAGATATTCTATTTTGTGGCGTCTGTCATTCCGATTTGCATTTTGCCCGCAACGATTGGGGCATGACGCAATACCCAGTGGTGCCCGGACACGAAATTGTGGGCAGGGTAACCCAGGTGGGGGCTGGAGTGTCAAAGTATAAAGTAGGCGATTTGGTAGCTGTGGGCTGTTTGGTAGATTCCTGTAAAAGCTGTGACAATTGCAAAGCCGATTTGGAGCAATATTGCCCGGAATGGGTGGGAACTTATGGTGGCTATGACAAACATTTAGAGACCACCACGCATGGGGGCTATTCCGAAAACATTGTTGTGGATGAAGAATTCGTGTTGCGGGTACCGGAAAATTTAGACCAGGCAGGGGTTGCACCTGTGCTCTGCGCAGGTATTACCACCTGGTCGCCACTGCGCCATTGGAATGTTGGCAAAGATAGTAGGGTAGCGGTAGTGGGCCTTGGCGGATTGGGCCATATGGCCATAAAACTGGCACATGCTCTTGGCGCACACGTAACCTTATTTTCAAGATCGGCCAATAAAACGGAAGATGCCAAAGCATTGGGAGCAGATGAGGTTATTATATCTACGGACGAAGCCCAAATGGAAAAGGCCGTGGGACGTTTTGACCTCATTATCGACACGGTTCCGTATGCACACGATTTAAATCCGTATGTAAGTACGTTAACTATTAGCGGCACCTTGGTAGTAGTCGGCTATTTAGGCCCTTTGGACCCAATGTTGGTTACGGTACCTTTGATTATGGGGCGCAAATCTGTGGCAGGCTCGCTAATTGGCGGAATTGCAGAAACACAGGAGTTATTGGATTTCTGTGGAAAACACAATATTACCTCCGATATAGAGGTCATTAAAATACAGGATATCAATAATGCCTACGAACGTATGTTAAAGAGTGATGTTAAATACCGCTTTGTAATTGATATGAAATCGCTTAAGAAATAATAAGCAGGCAATTTTCAGGAATTAAGGAATCATCTGTTGTTATGGCAGGTGATTTTTTTTTTGAGTATGCAGCCGCAGATCTTAATTAACTTGAACTTGTTTAGACCTAAAATTGCAACCCGACATTTCCCTAATTTTTAAATGTGTTGTTCGAACCTTGTTCGAGTGTTGTTCAGGTTATGCTCGAAAAATGGGGCGTTTTTCCGAACAAGCTTCGAACAAATATGGTATCAGGCTCGAAGAACGGGGTTTTAATGGGCATTTTTTATGGCAATGTCACGTTCGCCGAACTGGCGGTTTATTTTTAAACAAATCTACATGTTGGTAAAGGGCTTGTTGGCATTTTGCTTTTTGGCGGTATTCCTATTTCAGGAATTCCTCACTCATTCCATAATCTCGTTCTTGGTTTTTCTACTTTTTAGAGGTCAGTTTTCGAGTTACTGGAGTGATATTAAACCACAATTAATTACTATCTTTAATTTTATTAATAACTGCTGGAAAAAATTAAGCAAACTACTAACATAAGTATTATAGTCATGAAAATCAACCCCTTTTTATTCGTTCTATCTCTGCTTCTAATAATGGCTTGTGGCTCTAAAAAAGAAGTAAACAGCAGCGAGCAACTTTATGGTACTACTTGGCAATTGGAATATATGTCTGGACCTCGTATCGCTTTTGACGGACTATTTCCGAATAAAAAACCAGAGATCACATTTAACAAAGCGACTTCCGAAGTTACCGGAAATAATAGCTGTAACGGTTATTCCGCCAAATACACCTTGAACGGCAAATCCATTTCCTTTGGCGAACCGGGGCCGACAACCATGATGTACTGTGGCGAGGGCGAACCGCAATTTCTGAATATGATGAAAAAAATAAACGGCTACAGTTTTGATGCAGATGGAAAACTGAACTTAATGATAGGGGAGGTGCCAATGATGCGTTTCAAAAAAGTAGAAAAATCTTCTGCCGATAATTTAGAAATGGCCAATGGGAAACCGGTCAATACCAAATCTTCTTATTTTATTGCAAGTGGCACGGAACCCTTCTGGAGTTTGGAGTTTAATGCCGAATTTATAGTCTATAAAACACCTACCGATTCCCTTAAATTTCCTCATACAAATCCAATCATTGCCCAAGATGGTAATGTGAAACGTTATGATTTGGAGTCGGAATTTGGTAAAATGATCATCCAGATTTCGCAAACGGCATGTACCAATGCCATGTCCGGAAAAGTATCGCCATATTCCGTGACTATTGAATTTAAAAAAGAAACCGATACAGATTTTCAGAAATTTGAAGGTTGCGGCCACTATATTACTGATTATCGTTTGCACGACACTTGGGTACTTGAAACCTTAAATGGCAAAACAATAAGCAAAGACGACTTTGCAAAAGAGTTTCCTACTATGGAAATTAATACCGCTGAAAATAAATTTATGGGTTTTGCAGGTTGCAACCGTATGAACGGAACCTTGTTTTTTGAGAAAGGCTTGCTTCGGTTTACCGAAATAGCCACAACGAAAATGATGTGCGAGCCATCCAACAAGGAAGCTGAATTTTTGAAGGCGTTGCAAAGCAGCACTACATATTCCATTGAAAATAACCGATTGACCCTGTCTAATCCCTTAGGTATTTTAACCGTATTTAAAAAAATTGACTAACACTTAATCCCTAAACTTATGAAACCTTCAAATTCAAACAATTCGCACATTATTTCAGCAAGTAAAAAATTAATATTGCTGACATTTGTTACTCTGGCCTTCTTCAGCTGTAAAAACAAGGAAGAAAAACCCAATGAAGTTATCGTTGAAGAAGAAACAGTAGTAGAAGAAGCTATGCCTTCTCTCGAAATAGGCTGTTATACCTACAATCAAAACGGCAATACGGTAAACTTGGAAATTACCAAGAATGATAATCCTGTAGAGGGTAATTTATCCTATGCTTTTGCCGAAAAGGACAAAAACACAGGAACCTTCACTGGTGAATTCAACGATCGCAAACTTATAGGAACCTATACTTTTCAATCTGAAGGGAAAGAAGGCAAGAGACAAGTTGCTTTTATGCTGAAAGACGGCCAATTGGTAGAAGGCTATGGCGAATTGAATGAAGACGGAACGCGACGTTTAAGGATGTGAATTCCATCAATTATTCTTCAACTATGCCATTGTCCAAAACGGATTGTAACCAATGAAGAGCACAGTGTTTGTTTGAAAACGGAAAGTCCTATTCCGAATTAAAGCAAAGCTGTTTGGACATAGCTGACCTAAACATAAAATTGAATCCGTTAAAAGATGGTACAATGGCCAAAGGAGATGCGGCATACGTGCTGTTCAACGATGACAGTACCGAGGCAGAGATTTTTCTTCCTAAGAAAAACAATGGTTTGGTATTGACCAAAACCAAGGAAGGCAATTGGACCAATAAAAACTATACCCTCATAAGTTGGAAAGGCTATGTACTTCAAGAAAATGGTACTGCAATTTTTGGAGGAGAATAATGGCTTAAAGTAAACCGAAAAAATTACAGCTGCCAGAAACTTGTTATCTCTTGTACGTATCAATATGCCTAAATTTATTTCAGATGGAGAAAGTAACCAAGCGAAAGAATATTATACGGTACCTGCTGATAGGAACGTTAGGGCTCATAGTTTTCCTTCTCTTGGCTATGTTTCTTATTCCCAGCATCTTTAATGATTTTATATCGCAAGAACTAAAAAAAGGAATCAACGAACAGTTAAAAACCGAATTGAAATTTAAGGAATCCGATATTTCGTTCTTCAAACATTTTCCCGCTTTGACCTTTTCATTTCAAGAGGTGCAACTGGCAGGTTCCGAGCCATTTTCAAACGAACCCTTACTTACCGCCAAGGAGCTCGGTTTTGGTTTAAAAATTTTTAAACTATTGTTTTCCAAAGAAATAGAAATTGATGAAACCTATTTAACCGATTGTAGCATTATCCTAAAAAAAGATAGGTCAGGAAATAACAATTATGATGTTTACCATAGGGTTGACTCCGTAGCTACCGAAAACGATTCTACTGCGCTGGGCCTAAATCTAAACCTTGACAAGCTAAAAATTAAAAATGCGAATGTCCTTTATCAAGACGAAAGCAGCGGTATAACAATCATCGCCAATAAACTTGATTACAGAGGCAAAGGAGGGATTGATGAGGGCGTATTGCAATTGGGTTCCAGATTGGAAATAGAAAGCATTGATGTAGTTTTTGACAACGTGGAATATCTTAAGGGAAAAAAATTAAGGGCCAAATCCTTTACGATATTCGACACAAAAAACCTCTCTATTAAACTGGACGACAACACTATTTCCTTAAACTCGCTAAATGTCAATTTTAATGGAACATTAGACGTTTTTAAGGATGGCCTCGCGTATGATTTTATTGTTAAAACCAAGGACGGAACCATTGAAAACGTAATAAGTGCCCTTCCGCCAAGTTTTACCGAATGGTCCAAGAAAATAGACCTAAAAGGCGATATGGCCGCCACCGTTTCTCTTAAAGGATACTCAGGGGTAGTACCAGACACCTTAAAAACAGATCGTACTCAAGTGGAAGTGGATATCAGTAATGGCAGAATAGCAAATAAAGAGACCACTGATGCCATAGAAAATTTGTTCGTGAAATTTAAGGGCTCAAGGGAAGATGGCATGCTGGACTTTAATCTGGAAAATATAAAATTCAAGTTTAAAAATGAAGAGACTACGGGAAAATTAATCCTGAGGGGTAAAGAAGATTCCCTATATATTAAATCCAACATACTAACGGATATTGATTTAACAAGTCTTAACCGGACCTTGCAATTGCCCGGCTATGAATTTAATGGTATTGTTGCATCAAACTGGTTTACAGAAGGTGTTTACCAGCCATCGGCTTCCAAATTTCCCAAAACCAATGGAAGCTTTAAATTAACCAACGGCTCTATTTTGACCCCAGGACATCCGGAGCCAATAAAAAACATCGATCTGGACGCAGTTGTTCAAAATCAAGGAAACTCCTATTCAGAATCTTCCCTGAGGATCAATGAACTAAGCTTTAGCTTTCTTGAAAACAATTTTACTGCGAAAGCATTTTTCAAAAATTTTGATTATCCCGAATATCAGATTAAAAGTGTTGGCACTATAGACTTTACCACACTCCATCAAGTAATAGATTTGCCTTTCCTTATCTCAAACGGATCATTAACGGCCAACATGAGCTTACAGGGACAGGTTTCCAATCCTGAAAATGAAGCCTCAAAAAACAACGTGCCTACGCTTAGTTCCGGCACACTGGATATTAAAAATATTGAAATCAAGACCGATTTGTTACAATACCCTATGTTGGTGTCTGAAGGTAAGTTTATGTTCCTAAACGAAAAAATGGCAATCTCCAAGCTAACTATTCAACATGGTAGCTCAAACCTATTGATGAATGGTTTTTTTAAAAATTATTTGGATTATGCGCTCTTGTCCAAAGGGGTTTTACGCGGGGACATAAAATTGAAATCTTCCTATATTGATGTTACGGAATTTTTTCCGAAGGAAGGATCACAAGCCAACCAATCAAAATCTAAAAAAGATAATACAGTAACTGCCAAACCAGTCAATGAAGCTGTTACGGGCGTAATGTTGGTGCCGAATGATCTGGATATGGTTTTTCAAGTAGAAGTGGATACCCTGCAATACAATAGCCTATTCATAACCTCGCTAACAGGTGTTTTGGGAATACAAAATGAAGGCTTGTTTTTGAAAAATAGCGATTTAAGGATGGTTGATGGCGCTGCCCATGTGGAGGGAATCTACCGACCAATAAATAGTCAAAAGGCATTTTTTTCGATGGAACTGAAAGCCACCCATCTCGATATTGAAAAGGGCTACCAAACCATTGAGCTGTTTAAGGAATTGGTTCCCGCGGCAGCAAAGGCTTCAGGCCGGGTTTCTGTAGATTATAAAATATCCGGAACCTTGGATAATAAAATGTTGCCTGTTTTACCATCGCTTGAAGGCAATGGAACATTGACGGCAGAGGATGTTCAATTTGAAGGTTATAAGCTTTTGGGCAAGCTATCCAAAGAATCCGGTTTTGAGGCATTGAATGACGCAGCGGTTTCTAAAATTGCGATCAACTCTTCCATAGACAACAATGTTTTAAATTTAGAGCAATTTAAATTTAAAGTGCGACCATTTCATCTAAAAACTGAAGGACAAACTACGCTGGACGGCAAACTTAATCTGAAAATACGCATTGGGTTGCCACCCTTTGGTATTATTGGAATCCCGGTTGTTATCACTGGTTCAGGTGATGACATGCATTTCAAGCTTGGAAAAAAAGCACCAGATTTAAAAGAACTGGCAGATGATGAAAAAGGTTATTCCGATCAGGAAATAGCGCGTATGAAGATGCTAAAGGATTCCATTCGTGAAGGTATGACGCTGGACGAAATAGATAAAATGCAGCGAAATATTGAAAATATAAATCTGGATTCCTTAAAAACCAAGAAGGTTGATACTTTAAGAACCCAATAAAAAAAATGTGGGCAAACGTTCTTTTGAATTTAAAAGAAGAGCTTTTGAAGTACAGTCCTAAGTTCAAAATCCTTGGTAAAACAATAGGGGAACATTCTTAAAAAGCAGAATCTATCAACCAACCACAAATGTGCGCGGCAATTTTATAATTCGACAAGCTCGGCATTGGCGACACGGCTAATTATAGCAACATAGCACAATTAGCGATAGCATCACAAAATAATATAAATGTTCTATAATTTATATTATGTAAAATAGATAATTTCACCACACACCTCAAAACAGCTGCTCACGTCCTTTTTACTTGTGATCCTCTCCTTTTTATAATAAACAAAATTTCGCAGATTTATAATCCTAATCCTTTATGCAACGGCACGATGCAAAATCCGTAACGGGCATAGATCCGCGCAAAAGCGTTTCATCATCTATCCGAAATATATAGACTATGGCCTCGTTATCTTCATGCGGCTTTTTTCGGGTAATGCTCCAATAATAACCTATTCTATTGTAGTCATAAAAATAAAAGTTATCCGTGTTATAAATTCTTTTCCCGGCCAAGGCTCCCTTAAAATTTGTGGTACCTCCTTTCACAAGGGCTTTAAACGATTCCTTGCCACTTTTTTCGCCAGTGTTCAGATCGCCCGCAGCACCGCCATAGGCGCGCGTCAATCTTTTCCAGTCAAAATCGTTTGGCAGTCTCCATCCGTCGCCCAATTTTTTACACGCTTCTATGGCGTCCCGAAAAGTATAAAGAGCCCCATTTTCCTTACAATTAAAGGGATCATTGCCGTAGCAAATGGCGTTAGCCGTTTTTACATCTACATTTTTTGCGGTCCATATCTGCCCTTCAATGGTAATGGTTTCGATACTTGGTTTAACGTCTTCATTAATTACTGTACTGCTGGTTGTCGCCTTCTCGTTGGTTTTGTCCTTTGTATTTCTTGTTGGATCCGTATCGGTGGCAGCGGTCCCTGTTGTTTGGATTTCGGGAGTATTTCCCTTTTCCGCTTGCAGTGAATCTGTTGGGACTTCAGCGGTTTTATTCTCAGAATTCTTATCAGCGTTATCTATTGAGGTAGAAAAAAATGCCACCAGCGATACTATAATCCCAATGCCCACGATAGCTCCAACTAATAGTGGCCAGCGGGTTTTTACCTTCTTTTTTGATTTCTGGGGATTTTGGATGTTTTGGGAAGCTATTGGGCTCTGTTTTTCACTTTCAGACAAGGTTTTCCCGGGGCCTACGCTTGTAAATGTTTTGGGTCCAGGTGCTTCTGTCTTTCCCTTTTTTGCTTCGGGCGGGTTTTCCGTGGCAACATCTGCCAATTTTAAAGCCACGGTATTATCTAAGTTCAGCGCTTTTATAAGTGTTTCAACGCCTATTTTATGGTCTTTTGAAAAATCGGCATACTGCAACCTTCGCAGCCTGAAAGGAATGTCGCACTCTTCCAATAATACGGGAACAACCGTTTTTTGTTCTTCCAAAGCATAGGAAACTTCGTCCATTACATTGTGTGATTTTACCGAAGCGCAAGAAAGTATGACCAAAAGGGTCTGTGATGCTTCCAGCGCTTTTTCAATGGAACTGTCCCAGCGATTGCCAGGCTTTATGTCCAATTGGTCCAACCAAATGTTTGCTCCGGCTTTCCGAAGGTTTTTGGCCAGATTGAGAACAAATTCTGAATCTGATCTGGAATAACTAAAAAAAATAGTGTTTGCTGAAGCCATTTTATAAATTGTTTAATTGTTTCTTTTTTGGCGTTCGGGGCTTCGTTATTTTAGTCACATAGCATATAGGTTTTCTCGAATATTTCCCTATCACAGGCGTATTTTTCACCGTTCACGCCAATCATTAGCCAGTCGCCCGCCTTCCCTTTCATCGTTCCCTCCATTGTCTCGACTTCAAAGGGTTCGTCAATTTGGACACATTTTATGGCGATGGGTTTTTTCTTGGCCGTCCTAAAATCCAACTCGGGATTTTCATTTTGAAGAAATTTCAGCATACCGTTTATTTTTGAATCAAATTACGATAAAAAATTAGTTCTTAGAAATTTAATAAACGGATCTTCGGGATTGTTGGTCTGCATTAAGCTCACGTAAGCATTGTAGGCATTGGAATGTATTGAAATCTTTTCGCGCAAGCCCGCCATTTTTGCCGCTCTTTTATAATTGTCCTTTGCGTTTTCAAATTCGCCTTTATAAAGAAATGCCTCGCCCAAAGTTGCAAGTTTCCAAAGACTCGGGAACGGATCCTTTGCCGTGGCTTCGTAGGCTTTGTCTGCATACGAGGCCATAGGACCCCGTTCTCCTTTCATCAAACTGAGAAAGGCCAGATTGATGGCGTGATAATATATTTGGGAATAATCATTTTTCGTTTCAGCAATTTTTAGGGCATCGCCGTAGTGTTTCAGTGCCATTCGGAGGTCTTCCGCCGAAAATGTCTTTAAATATTGGCGCTTATACCTCCCTCCCATTATTCCCAATAAGTTCGAATTGTCCTTTGCCTCTGGGTGCCCATTTAAAATTTTCATCGCCTCCACTTCCTTGCCCACACCTTCCAACGCATAAATCAGTTGTTCCAAACCCTTACCGTCAAGGGTTTTCAGCTTGGGAAGTAGCGATTTTATAACGGCATTGTATTCTCCCAATGCAATATTAACCTCCTCCGCATTCGAAAAAGTATTTAAAAACCCCTTGTTCGTCAAGGTTTTCAAAAGCAATTGGTAGCTATCGTCATTCGCATCGTCAATCTGGACTAGAGAAAAATGGTCTGCTTCTACAATCTCCTGAAATTCCTTCGGAAATGGGTCCAAGCTCGAAGATGTGGGAACGTATTTGTCTTTCGTGGCCGCAACGGTCTTAAAAGTGAAAGGATATCCGTTTTGAAACTTCCTGTCCCAATTATCCCTAAGCCTTTGCATATACGGACTTCGTTCTTTTAGTTCCTTTTCATCATTTCCGTAAGTGAAAAAGTTTTTTAGTTCAATTTCGGGCAGGCCGTTGCTCGGTGTTCCAAAGAAAAGTACGTGGCTGATTCTATCCAAATCTGCTGTTTCCAATTCCAATAGAGCCTGTTGCGCAACGATCCCTCCCAAATCGTGTGCAACAATGGCAATGCGCTTGTATTTGGAAAACTTGTTTTTGATTGAAGTGAGCAAAAAATCTGAATTGCGCTTAATGTCACTGGCACAGGCCCAAATGTTCTTCCCCATTTCTGGCACTACATTGCCGCTGTACCCTAACGGAAACATATCCCAACCGTCCATTTCTTCATTGGCCATTAGCAATTTCGGTGCTTCGGAAAAGGTGTTTTCGGCATCTCCGGAAAAACCGTGCACAAAAAGAATCGCACTGTTGGAGTTCTCGGTTTCCCTAAATTTTGTAACCGGTTCTTTTTTAATGGTTTCAGCAGCCTCTGCTATAGTTTCAATTTCATCATCAGCACCATTTTTTTCTAACAATTTCGGAGCAAAACTCACCACAAAATCCTCAAATATCTGAAGGTTTGCATACGGATTTTGGTCTGGATATATTTCGGGTACTTTCTTAAATAAGTATTGAACTACTTCAAAAATACGGACAAATGGGTCTTCGTCTTCACGTTTACTGTCTCCTCTTAAAACTTCAATCATACATTTGGTAAAAAGGCTGTTCTCCTCCCCTTCCAAAACAACGCTCAACTGTTCCGCTCGGCAGGCGGAAACGATGGTCATTCCGCGGCCATCATCTATGTTTTGCGCAAGGCCGTCCGCATTGGTATGTTTGGGCTGCGGTCCTGAAACGCCGGCGGTCATTCCCGCGGCGTGGCAACAGTCCAAGAAGAAGATCAATCTTCTGGATTTTAACTGTGAAAGCTTATATTTTATCTCTTCGGCTTTTATCCAAGTGGTTTTGTAATTATTTGGATCGTAATCATACGGGCAGAGGTGAAAATATTTTTGGTTTTCTGCCTCTGGTTTCTTCTTTGCCTCGTCCTTTATAAAGGTATTATCGCTATACATTCCGCCATGACCGGAATAAAAGAGCAATACGGAAGCGTTTTCATCGGTGTTCTCAAGCAAATCGTCAAAGGCTTTGAGGATGCCTTTGCGCGTTGCTTTTTTGCCCGTAAGGAGTTTCAGGTTTGATTTATAATAACTGCCCGTTTCCTTATTGCCCAATATCTCGTATAAGGCTTTGGCATCGTTCACGGTCTCCGGTAAATCCTCACTGCCTACCCCAATTAGTAGTGCATGGGCGTTCTTTAGCTTTGCCATTTTCTTGTTTTACTTAAAGTTTGAAGGGATAAAAAAAATTATTTCCAAAAATTCAGGATTTCTTCAAACTCTTTCGATTTCGTATAATCTTTGAATTGGGGGTCGTTCTTAAAAAATTTCCAATGATACAAGTGTCCACTGGCTGCGGCTTTCAACAAATGTTTATATAGTTCAGGTTTATTATCGGTTGCGGCGTAATATTGGCCAAGGGCATAATCCACTTCCCCGAATTGGTAATCTGCACGTAAGTTTTCCAAAGCAAGAATGGCCTTTTCTGCTTCGGAAATAGTTCCGGTTTTAAAATTACTGATGGCCAATTTTGCCAAAACCTCAATATTATCGGGTTCTTTAAGGTGAATCTCTTTTAAAGCTTTCTTCGCCCGGGCATACGCTTCCTTGTAAAACAAAGCATTCGCAAGCATTTTTGGATCCAAAGTTTCTTCCTTGGAATTGATTATCATATCGAAAAATTCATTGGCCTTTGGCCTGTCGCCCTTCAGCAAAAACTCTTTTCCCGCCTGTAGATAAAGTTCTTGAGCTTCCGCCGGGCTTGCCGTAATTTCAATTTTTCTCATAAATTGGTCCAGCGCCTCCATTTTGTTTCCCCGAACATAGGCTATGGCCAATGGCCTGTTCAATAATTTGGCTTCATCTTCCTTCTGTGCCTTTTCAATATTTTGAATTGCGGTTTCATACTTGCCCAATTCAATATCGGCGAACGCTTTCACATAAATGCGCTGGACGCAATAGACACAATTTTGCAGGCTCATACTGTCCATATTGACGGTTTTATATATGGCCCCCACATCTTCCGGTCTGTTGACGAACTGTAGGGCAATAACCATTGCGGTTTTATTTGTTATTAAATCGAAAGGAGCTATTTCGTATTCCTTTAATATTGTTTTATAGGCTATTCGATTGTCGCCTTTTAAAAGAGCTTCATACATGTTCAGCAAATTCAGTTGCCGCTTGTTTGAGTAGGAATCTGGTTTTATAAGATTTAACAGGGAATCTGCCTTTTTAAATTCCTTTTGATTGTAATAATGGGCAACGCGAAGCACTTTTGGCTCAAAATAGTTGGAATCTGCCGCTATGGCCTTATTAAGTAGTTCTATGTATTCTTTGTTGTCATTGCTGTTGCTGTACTTGGCCTCAAGCAGGTATTTATAGGCTTCATATTTGGGTGGTATTTCTTGGAGCATCAGCCCTTTTTTGTCTTCCGTTATAAAATATCCGGTGATGGATTCGTTAAGATCTTCGATGCACTGCAGGGGGTTTTCCGTGGCACATTCCGATGGTTTAAAGGAGATGAGGGTTTTGTTGGTTTTTCCGTCGGTAATCATTCCCTGGAAAAGCATTTTTCCGTTTTGGAGATAAAAATTTCCCGAAATGATTTTGCTGGGTTTCAGATACTTCTTGACTATCGTGCTTTCGTCATCATCGGTGCTTTTTCCCTTTAGACTGGTTTTATAGTCATCAATTAAATCTTGGGTGATTACCTGTGCCACCTGGTTTTCGGTAATTCCATGGATTATCCAGTCTGAAGCCATTTTGCTGACAATGTCATATTTTGGATCGCCGGTATTGTTGCCAAATCTTAACACAGCAATTTTATCGCTTTTTACTATTTTCGGAAGGGTTTCATCATTTTCTTGGGAAAAATTTTTGTTGACAATCAAAAAGACGGCGATTACGCAAAGCGAAGTAATGATCCCCAAAAAAGAAAAGTACATTTTCTGGAATGCTGTTTTTTTCTTTTGGCCTTTTTCATCATCGTCAATTTCAGCCTTTTGCATAGGGACGATTTTAAATTTCCAAAGGGAAAAGATGTAAATCGGAAAGCAGAGAAGCAAGACAATGATAAGAAAGGCAACAGACTTGTGCGGAAGCCCCAAAGGCTGCCACGTTACTGATAGTACCTGCAGGATCACCCAAGAAGATACCACATATATTGACAGCATTTTAAAGACTTCCTTTTCGTGGCATTGCTTAAAAAAGGAATTAAGCTTCATAATATTCGGTTAGTATTGCTAAAATACTCAAATTCAGATAGTCTTGAAGAATTTATTTCAATTAAAATTTAACCAATACTTTCTAAATGCGTATCTTTAGTTATTGTTTAACCATAATCTTTCAATTATGCCAACACCACCTAAAAAGAAGCCCGCTGCTCCAGCAAAACCCGCTAAACCAGCAGCGAAACCGAAACCAAAGGTAAAACCAAAACCAGGAGCGGATATTAATCCCGGTTAATAAAGTTGCCACTCGCTAAATTAAAACATTTAAAAATCTCTCTTCGGAGGGATTTTTTAATTGAAAGGGCCGGTCTTTCCATTATAAACCTTTGCAATAAGCCAGCTATATAGCGAGCCAACTGTATTATTAACATTTTCCTATACTTTAGAAACATGGTTTACACTTACTTTTGCCCAAAATCGTAATCAATGATCGTCTGGGGAATTTTTATTGCATTTATCATTTTATTCTTAGCGTTGGATCTGGGTGTTTTCAATCGCACACCACACGTAATCAAAACAAAGGAAGCTGCCATTTGGACCAGCATTTGGGTAACCATAGCGCTCGGGTTTTCGGGAGTTATTTATTGGCTATTCAAGAACGGACTTGTTGAAAACCCTACCGATTTGGCTCCAAATGTTGCAGTCCTTAAATATATTACGGGCTATTTAATAGAACTTTCCCTAAGTATTGACAATGTTTTTGTAATAGCCGTGATTTTTTCATCATTTGCCATTCCGCAGAAATACCAACACGAGGTTTTGTTTTGGGGAATCCTTGGAGCTATTGTTTTTAGGGCGTTAATGATATTTTTTGGCGTGGCCCTTATCAATAAGTTCGATTGGATTATTTATGTATTTGGAGCCTTTCTTTTGATAACTGCTTTTAGGATGTTGCTCCATAAAGAATCGGAGTTCGATCCAAAAAAATCAAAAATGTTTCGTTTTCTGAAGAAACTTTTCCCCATAAGCTATAAAATGGAAGGCGATAAGTTTTTTATAAAACGAATGGGCGTTCGTGCCGCTACCCCACTTTTTGTCGCCTTAATAATAATTGAGTTAACGGACATCCTCTTTGCGTTGGACAGTATTCCTGCAATCCTTGCAATTACTTCGGATCCGTTTATTGTCTTTAGTTCAAACATACTCGCCATTTTAGGACTTCGCTCTATGTATTTTTTAATATCGAGGATGCTTACCAAATTTAGATATATCAACTACAGTTTAGTGGTTATACTTGCTTTTGTAGGCGTAAAAATGATCCTCTCCCATACTGTTGAAATTCCCGAATGGCTATCGCTCGGCGTTATTGGCTTTTCGCTTGCGGCCGGAATTATAGCCTCCTTGCTTATCCCCGACCCTAACCCACAACCGGCAGAAGAAGATTAATTTCACAAAATCCTACTAAAAGTTTGGAATGGGTTTTTGGCTATCGTATCTTTAAAATTGCTAATTAAAATCAACAAAAGCATGAACATAAACTTTGAGTACCACGAGGTGGCAGCGAGCCCGAGATTAGAAGCATTTTTGGCTGAAAAACTTAACAAACTTGAAAATAAATATGACTCAATAGTAGGTGCAGATGTCTATTTTAAAAAGGAAAATAGCTCTAATCCAGAAAAAGGTAAAATCTGCAGTGTACGCTTAAGTATGCCCGGCGCCACCATTTTTGCAGAAACCTCCACCGCCTCATTTGAAGCCTCAGTGGCCAAGGTAATCACAGAACTTCGCTCACAACTTCAAAAACGCAAGGAAAAATTGAAAGCACACTAATTTTATGAAAAATATGGGAGTTATAGCACGAAACGACAAACAACTTACACTTATATACAGTAGTAATACACGCGTTGGAACGCATACGTTAAGCTATCTTACGGGAATTGATAAAAAATATCTGGCAATAGATCTGGCAAAAACCAAAGTATCTGACACCCAATGGGCCGAGATCGCGGATGCACTCGGAGTTAAAATTGGCGATTTGGTGGATAAAAGGCAGTTGGAAATTGACGATGAGAGCACGGCTAATTTTGGCTCAAACGATTGGCTGAAAATTATTCAGAAAAACGACTCCGTAATTTCACGACCTATTGCAATAAAGGGCAGGCATACCAAACAAATTGACAATCCTCCGGAAATCCTGGAATTTTTTGAAGTGGATTCCGCCGGGCTGGAACAAAGCCCTTCCAACGGGGCTGACCCCGACATTGAGAGAACCACGGAAAACGAAAACTTTATTGAAAAGGACGAATAACTATTCGTTCTTCTCGTTCTCTTCTACGCTTCCCAGCGGCTGAATTTCCGGTTTAATCTTCTTATATACTTGTAGCTGTTCGCGGGTAAGAATATCTTGCATGTCGTCCGTTTCAAGTTGCTGGAGCTGATAAAGCAGATCCAGTTTTTCCTTTCCGGAAAATTCAGCCTCAATTTTATGTTTTCGGATCAAAAATTCCTCAACCTTTTGCTGGAACAGTAGCTGCTCTTCTCCGGTTAAAGCAAGTTCGGGAATATAGCGATTGGTAATTTTGATGGCTTCCTTTTTTGCTTCGGGATTGGATTTTTGAAGAAATGGATCCTGGGGAAAAGCCGAAAAACCGATAAAGAGTATTAAAATTGAAATTAATTTTTTCATAGCTTTCAGATTTAAAAATTCTATTGAAATTACTCAATAAATTAGCTGAGGCCATTACTTTTAACTCACTTTAACGGGCATATTTTATGGAATTAACAATGTTGTAAGAAAGCGATTGGCGTGTTTTGTTATACAGCGATCTTTTGCTCTATTAGCGAAATGGCATCGTTTACATTTCGAAGTTTTTCCATATCGTCGTTTTTGAACTCAATATTGAAAACATCCTCAATATCTAAAATAATATCTACAAGATGGGCAGAATTTATGTTCAGCTCACGGGTTAAATCACTCTCGCGGTTTATTTCTTTTGCTGAAACATCTTGTGGCAAATAGGTTTTAATAATTGGTTCAAGAAGTGCGAAAATTTCTTCCGAAGTCATGCGTTCTAAATTTTTTTAAAGATAGCACATGCGTTCACATCACCAAAACCAAAACTCGCCTTGGCTATGGTTTGTAACGAAGATTTAAGTAGTTTCATCGAAATTTTTTCAGAAGCAATCAAAGTCGTTATTTTCGGGTGCAGATTTTCACAATTTACGTTGGGAAAAACAAAGCCTTGATGAAGTTGAAGCACTGCTGAAACAATTTCAATGCTTCCACTGGCCGCCAAACAGTGGCCCACCATTCCTTTCAAGGAATTGATGTAGGGAAAGTCCTCCCCTTTTCGGGCCAGCGCGATGCTCCAGTTCTCAATCTCATCCGGGTCTTTGATGGTTGCGGTTAAATGTCCGTTTATATAATCAATTTCGGAAGCGTCTATCTTTGAGTCTTTTAATGCGCTCTTTATACATTTTTGGATGGCCAAGCTGTTTGGGGCGGTCATACTGCCTCCGCCTCTTTGTCCACCGTTGTTTATGGCTCCGCCCAGTATTTCCGCATAGATTGTTGCTCCGCGTTTTTGGGCACTTTCCAAGGATTCCAATAAGTAGGCTCCTGCCCCACTGCCCGGTACAAAACCACTGGCATCAGCACTCATGGGGCCCGCAACCTTTTCTGGGGAATCATTGTATTTATAGGTTGTTACCTTCATTGCATCAAAACCGCCCCAAATGTAGGGCCCAGAATCGCTAGTGCTGCCGCAGAGCATATAGGTGGCTTTCCCGTTGGCAATTTGGTCGTACCCCATCAAAAGTGCTTCAGTGCCCGTGGCACAGGCCGAAGAATTGGCGGTAATCATATTTCCGGCGCCAATAAGTCCGCCAAGATAGGCACTCACGCCGCTTGTCATGGTCTGTGCCACGGAATTGCTTCCCAAACGGCGCACATTTTTATCGTCGATTCTATAAATGGCTTCGCGAAATTTTTCAACGCCGCTGGTACCGCTCCCGAAGATTATCCCTAAATCCCAAAGCGGTTCCCCATCATTTTTTGCAGGTTCCAATTTTGCATCTTTCAAGGCATCCATACCGGCAATTATACCATATAAAATACCGCTGCTATTGAAATTGCGAAGTTGCAGCTCTGAAAGATATTCGCGTTTTTTTTCTTCGGAAATAACGGGCATCGCGCCCAACTGGCATGAAAAATTCAGATTGCGCAATTCTGGGAAGAAACGGATTCCAGAAACCCCGTTTTTAATGGATTCCGTAAACTTGGGAATGCCCACACCATTTGGCGAAACCACTCCCAATCCCGTTATGACGACTCTATTTTTCATTTAAAAGTTTAAAAGTTTATAAGTTTAAAAGTTTATGGGTTTAAAAGTTTAGGCTCAGTGACTGTTTTGTATTGGTTGTTGCCTCTTTTCAATTTCCGTCCACGGTTTCCCCTTTGGGGTTTAAGGGGCCTGTCATCCCGCTGATAATACCGCTGGCTACAATTTCATTGTTTGCATTCAGCATTTTCACTTCACATTTCAACTTGTTAAACCTGAAATATTTTTTTTCTGAAAACACCGTAACCTTTTCACCCGGAAATACAGGAAGGTAAAAGTCAATTTCTGTACTGCTCAAGGCAAATGTTGGGTTTGACGAACTTTTCTCTTTGCCCAAAAGATAAATCCCAAGGCATACCAGCCCAAGCTGCGCCATACATTCCGTTAAAATTACACCCGGAGTAACAGGATTGTTTTTGAAATGCCCTTTGTAAAAAAACGCGTTTTTTTGAAAAGTATAGGTGCCAGAAATATTTTCCCCCGAAACGGCAAGCACTTCATCCACAAACAAAAAAGGTTCGGAATACGGTAACTGTGCTATGATTTCTGTACGCTTCAAATTATATTTTAATATCATCTTAAACTCTCGCCGCCATCCACTTTCACAATGGTGCCGTTTATCCAATCAGCTTCTTTTTTACAGAGCAAGGACACAACATTTGCCACGTCTTCTGCTGTGGTTAACCTATTGAAGGGATTTCTCATTTTAGCCATTTCTGTTAATTTATCACTGCCCGGAATTGCCAGGAACGAAGGCGTTTCCGTGGTTCCAGCCTGAATGCAGTTGGTTGTAATTCCCAATGGGGCAAACTCTACGGCCATACTGCGCATTAAGGCTTCCAATACCGCCTTTGCCGCAGAAACTGCCGCATAGCCAGGCCAGACTTTTGAGTTTCCTTCGCTCGTAAAAGCAATACTCCGCGCGTTATTTGCGACTATTTCCTTTTGAATTAAAGCCCGGACCCACTCGTACCAACTAAGGGCCATAGCGTGGATGGTTATCTCGAAATCCTGCTTTGAAAGGGCTTCATTTTTGTCGCCGTGCATTTTTTTCAAACTTCCCTTGGCAATGCTGTGCAGAAGTATTTTCACACTGTGCTTGGGCAGTTCGTTAAGTATTTCATTGCCAACATCTCCGTCCAAAGCATCTTTGTTAAATGTTTTTACAGAAACTCCAAAAGACTTCATTATCTCTACTTCTTTCCCAAACGCTGCCAAATTACTCTTTCGGTCCCGGTGCACAATGCAAATATTCAAGCCGTCGGACGCAAGCTTTTTTGCGCAGGCCAAGCCGAGTCCGCTACTTCCGCCTAGGATTATTGCCCATTTATTTTTGAATTCTTCCATAATTAAAATTTCAATAACACCCGCTGTGCCGAAAAACCTGGCCCAAAGCTAAGCATGAGCCCCAGATCACCGCTTGCAGGTTTTTTGTCCATAAACCGCTCCAAAACATATAGCACAGTTGCGCTGCTCATATTGCCGTACAATTTAAGCACTTCTTTGGTATCTTCAATGTTTTTGCCCAAACTGCCGAACAGATCCTCGACGGTTTCCAAAATCTTTCGACCTCCGGGATGAAATATAAGGTGGTCTATATCCGTAATTTCAAGATTGTTTTTTTTCAGAAAGGGATGGACAATGGCCGGAAAGTGCCTTGCTATTTTTTCGGGCACACTTTTGTCGAGAATCATTTGAAGTCCGGTATTTATGAGCTTAAAGCCCATCATATCAGTAGCATCGTAAAAATGGTACATTTCTTCAGCGAGTATTTCGGGGCCATCATCCGCATCATTTGCAGACAGCAACACACAAGCTGCACCATCGCCAAAGATTGCTGCGCTTACTATATTCACCATTGAAAAATCCTCCAGTTGAAAAGTCGCCGTGGGTGCTTCCAGGGCAATAACGGCCGCACGTTTTCCGGGATTTGCCTTTAAAAAATTATTCGCATAAATAATTCCTGAAATGCCTGCGGCACAACCCATTTCGGTCACGGGAAGACGCACGATGTCTTGCTTCATTTTCAAATCATTTATCAAATAGGCATCTACCGAAGGAATCATAATTCCCGTGCAACTAACGGTGATTATAAAATCTACGTCAGTAGCCTCCCAGCTTGCCTTATCCAGTGCTTTTTGGAGGCATTGTTCGCCAAGCTTCCTTATTTCACGGATGTAAATATCATTGCGTTCCCCAAAACTTGTATTTGCAAAAACTTCAACGGGGTCCATAATGGAATAGCGCTTGTCCACTCCGGCGCCTTCAAATATTTTTATCACTTTCCGCTGAAAACGGCTGTCCTGCCCTTTCATCCATTCTTTTACAAATGGAATTACTTCCGCAGTCTCTCTACTGTGTGCAGGAAGTTGCTTGGCTACTGTGGTTATTTTAATACTCATAGTTTTTTCTTAAGAATCCATTGGTACCGGAATGCCCATCGCCAATGGATTTCACTTTGTTGATTTGGGATTTTTTTGGAAATATTTTCCAGTTCATTTTTTTTGAAACCTCTTGCGATGGAAACCAATCCGTCGTGTTTCGCCGTATTTGTTTTCAAAAATAGCTTGCTGACTATCCTAAACAGGCTAAAAGCTTGTTTGCTTCGGTGCAAGTCATTTACTATCAGGCCTATATTTGTTTTCTTTAATAAGGTATTCAATAAATTTTCAATTTCTTCATTGCTGAAATGGTGCAAAAACAATGTGCACAATGCAATATCGCAATTTGGGATTGATTCTTCATTCAAAAAAACGTCAACTTTTTCAAAAGAAATATTTGGATGATTATTACTTTGTCTTTTGGCAACCTTTAAAATGTTTTCGTTGAAATCCAATCCAATACATTTAAAATCAAAATTGTTTCTATTGCCAAAATCACTGCACATTCTGAGGAATTCCCCGTCGCCACAACCAATATCCAAAAGTGTAATGCTCTTATTTTTTGGGTGATTTTTCAATAATTTCTGCAATCCATCTATTGTGATATTATTGCCGCCCAACCATTTGTTTACGGTTTTTAGGTCTTTGAGAAGATTTTTCATTTCTTCCCCCTGAAAATCCAGGTCGTCCATTATCTCTACTTGTTCAGACCTATATGTATCGCTGAATGTTATCATTTCATTGGGCTTCCGTGTGTTCTTTCAATTAGTTTGGGCAATACTGAGGGAACAATCTTCGCTATTGAAAACCCTACTTTTGAAGCGAATGGGTTCAACAGGATTTGTTGGATAAACCTTCCCGTTTTTAGTCTTTCCGCAAATTCGCCCCTCCAATGGGCTGCGTATGTTTCTTCCAATTTTATTCTGTCAAAACTGCTTTTTTGGAATGCCTCAAAAAACATTTCTGAAAAAATCTGGGCACTCCGTATCGCCATTGCCATGCCATTGCCGCAAAGCGGATGGATGAGCCCCGCGCTGTCGCCCAACATAAAGATATGGTTTTCCACAGGTTCTTTTTGATGAAAAGAAATCTGGCTGATGGTCAAAGGTTTTTTGAAAATCGGTTTTGCTTCATTAAAAAAATGATTCAAATAAGGGTTTTTTGAAAGTTCCTTTTTCTGAAAAGCATCAATGGCGCCCTGTTTTTTAAAGGATTTGAAGGTTGCTAAATAACAGGCGTTTACGGCATTGGTCTCGGTTTTGCTCAAGCCGCAATATCCTCCGTTAAAGTTGTGCAACGCTACGGTATCATCGGGAAACCCATATTCGTAATGCGCTTTAACGGCAAGCCAGGGCGCGTTCTTCTTCATAAACCTTCGATTCAAAAAGGAGTCCAAATTAGATCTTTTTCCGAAGGCGCCTATCACAAAATCTGCATACAATACATCTTTTCTTTGCGTTGTAACCGAAAAGTGATTTTCTTCAAAAGTTACTTTTTCAACGGTATCAAAAATAATTTCAGCCTTATGCCTTAATAATTCAAAAAACAGATTGTCAAAGGCATACCGACTTATTCCAAACCCTCCGAGCGATAAACTGGCTTTAAGGGGAAATCCTTTTACATCGGTAATCTCAAATTTTGATATTTTTTTGGCTCCTACTGAAAACGGATCCACTCCCAAGGAATTTAGGTACGGCAACACTTCGTTGCTCACGTACTCACCACAAACTTTATGATGCGGATACTCGTTTTTTTCGATCAAACAAACTTTACAGTTATTGTTGGCAAGACGCAAAGCGGCGGTAAGGCCTGCCAACCCACCCCCTATTATTATTATATCCCTTTTATTTGCCATTGTTTGCCTTAAAGCTAAAAAAAATCCCGACCAAAAAAAGAGGTGCGGGATTTTAAATAACTTGAAAATTTTCAGAAAAAATACCTGATTAATAGTTTTGGCCTAAGTTTAAAGTCCATCAAATATTTTGATTCTCTATTCGCCGGCTTGTTGTTTTGCTTCTTTCTTCATTTTTTCATTTGGAATGATAGCAAGGTTTACACGACGGTTTTTAGCACGGCCTTCAGCGGTTGAATTATCTGCGATTGGAGCCGTTTCACCGTACCAATTGGTCGTAAACCTGCCGGGGCTTAAACCTTTGTTCTGCACAAAATAATTAGTAACGGACTCAGCTCTGTTCTTTGAAAGTGTCATATTCATTTCATCGGCACCAACGCTATCGGTATGGCCCACGACAAGAACATCAGTGTCTGGATATTCTTTCAGCACATTTGCCAGTTTATCTAAAGTAGCCTGCGAGGCTGCGTTGATGTTGTATTTGCCGGTATCAAAATACACCCCGCTATTTTCATCAAAAGTAATCACGATTCCGTCATCCACTCTTTCTACTTGGGCTCCGGGAATTTCTTGCTCAATTTTTTGGGCTTGCTTGTCCATTTTGTTTCCAATAAGAACTCCAGCTCCACCCCCAACTACACCTCCAATGACTGCACCAAGGGCTCCGTTGCCGCCTTTGCCAACGTTATTTCCGATAATGGCACCCAAAATGGCACCACTCGTAGCGCCAATTACGGCACCTTTTTGTTTATTGTTGGCGTTTTTGGTGGCTTCACAGCTTCCAAGGCTCATAACAAGTGTAAAAGCTAAAGCTACTAATGCTATTTGTTTAAAATATGTCTTCATAATTATTGTTCGTTTATTTTAGAAAAGTTCATGTTTATTTTAAAAGGTTTGCCATCCAAACTCACGGTTTGTTCCCAGCGCATTGAGTTCTCGTTAAGCTGGGCAAGATGCAATCTGAATCCGATTTTATCTTCAGACCTTCCCTTGGCATCCGTTGGTTTTAGCATAAAATCATATAGTCCGGACGCGGGATCGATTTCTATGATGGTAAAGATGAAATTTCGTTCACCGGTCGGACAGTCTGGGTTGTCAATGGTGTAATTTCCTGTATTGTTATTAGGAATAAATCGCCATGTACTGCCTTCAAAACACTCTACGGAAGTTTCGTTGAATAAGGTAACATTAAAAGTTCCGGAAGAATCGTAGGTAATATTGTCCAAAGTCCAATATCCCTTAATGACTTTTCTTGATTCCTGAACGGTTTTCGGGGTTCCGCAAGAAAAAGCGGTGGCCGCAATAAGGGCCAAAATGAGGATTTTTTTCATAAATGATAGTTTGTGTTTAAAAAATAGGTTATGTTAATTTTTTTACCTTCTGAATAATCTTGAAAGTAGGGATAGCACTAAAAGCACTATAAAGATGTAAAAGATAATTTTTGCGATATCAGCTGCACCTTCTGCGATGCCGCCAAATCCAAAAACTGCTGCAATCAATGCAATTACTAGAAAAATAATAATCCAGCGTACCATAATGTTGGGTTTTAATGATTAGTATTTCACTAAAGTAAACAACAATTTTAACACTTGGATTTCCTTTATCTAAAGTTTAACAGCGAATGTTAAATTATTAGTAAGACATCAATTCCAATAAGTTTTTTTTGAATTTATCCTTAGGAAGATAGGCAGATTCCAAATTTGCGGCAAAAGGAATAGGCGTTTCCAAGCTCGCCACACGCTTAACGGGAGCGTCCAAATGCTCAAAACAATTTTCGGTGATCAAAGCCGAAATATCTGAAGCAATACCGCCAAACATTGAATCTTCCTGCAGGATGATAGCCTTGCCGGTCTTCTTCACTGATTTATAAATAGCTTCGGTGTCCAAAGGAACCAGTGTTCTTAAATCTATAAGGTCTGCTTTGATTTCCGGATTTTGTTCCAATGTTTCCAAAGCCCAATGTACGCCAGCTCCGTAGGTTATAATTGTATTGTCCTTTCCTTCTTTTAAAAGAGATGCTTTTCCCAAAGGCAGTGTGTAATAATCCGTTGGCACATCTTGGCGAATACTTCTATACAATGCCTTGTGTTCAAAAAACATCACAGGATTGGGGTCTTCAATACTTGTAGCCAGCAGCCCTTTTGCGTCATACGGAAATGCGGGATATACAACTTTTAATCCGGGCGTGTGGGTGAACCAAGCTTCGTTAGTTTGGCTGTGGAAAGGCCCCGCTCCCACTCCTGCGCCACAGGGCATGCGCACAACCACATCTGCTTTTTCGTTCCAGCGGTAATGGCTCTTCGCGAGATAATTTATGATTGGGTTAAAGCCCGAAGTTACAAAATCGGCAAACTGCATTTCCACCACCGCTTTGTAACCATTAATGGAAAGTCCCATTGCCGCAGAAACAATTGCAGATTCACAAATAGGTGTATTTCGAACGCGGTCTTTCCCAAATTGCTCCACAAAACCTTCGGTAATTTTAAAAACGCCCCCGTATTCCGCCACGTCCTGGCCCATTATTACAAGATTGTCGTGGCGCTCCATGGATTGTTTTAATCCTTGGGAAATGGCATCAATCAAACGAATATTTTCTTTTTCTGAATTTTCCTTAACTTCTTGATATTTAAAAGGTTTGTAAACATCATTTAATTCATTGGCTTCAGTAGATTCTATCTTTGGTTCCGCAAAGGCAATGTCCAGATTTTCATCTATTTCGTGCTTAAATTCCTCTTTAAACTCTTGGATTTTTTCTTCGGAAAGAATTCCTTCCCCAAGCAAATAGTTTTCATAATTCAAAAGCGGGTCGCGCAAGCCCCACTCGTCAATTAAATCGGTCGGAACATATTTGGTACCGCTCGCCTCTTCATGACCGCGCATTCGGAAGGTTTTGAATTCCAAAAGAATCGGACGCGGATTGGTCCGCATACTTTCTACCAAGTCCTTTAATTTTGTGTAAACCTCCAAAATATTGTTTCCTTCAATTATATGGGCTTCCATTCCGTAGCCTATTCCGCGGTCTGCAATATGCTCGCAATTGTATTGCTCGTTTGTAGGCGTGGAAAGACCATATCCATTATTTTCAACACAAAACAAAACCGGAAGCTGCCAAACGGAGGCCACGTTCAAGGCCTCGTGGATATCCCCTTCGCTGGTTCCTCCTTCGCCTGTAAACACGGCGCATACTTTATTGTTTCCCTTCAACTTATTAGCCAGTGCAATTCCATCGGCAACGCCAAACTGTGGCCCCAAATGTGAAATCATCCCCACAATGTGGAATTCCTGTGTTCCAAAGTGAAAACTTCTATCACGGCCCTTCGTAAAACCGTTCGCTTTTCCCTGCCATTGCGAAAACAATCTGTGCAACGGAATGTCGCGCATTGTGAAAACCGCGAGGTTTCTGTGCATTGGCAAAATATATTCGTCTTTGTCCAACACCGCCGTGATTCCCACGGAAATCGCTTCCTGCCCTATGCCGCTGAACCATTTTGAAACCTTCCCCTGTCGAAGCAAAATCAGCATTTTTTCTTCTATCAGCCTCGGCTTCAACATGCCGCGGTATAATTTTAATAAGGTAGCGTCATCGAGGTCTTTTCGGTTATAGTCGAAGAAAATTTGGGTGGAAGTTTCTGGTTTCATCATAAAAAATTTGCAGTATCAAAAGTAGAAAAAAACCCATTGTAACAAGGATTATTAAAGAGAATATTTAGCTGCGGAAAAACTTTTACATTTTGGTATCTTTGTAGCCTAAATTTTAAATGCTATGAATAATATACCCAGCGTAGATTTGGCAGACTTCCTTTCCGAAGACCCAAAAAGGAAACAGAAATTTGTGGACCAAATTGGCTCCGCTTATGAAGATATTGGCTTTGTTTCGCTTAAGAACCATTTCCTCAGTGATAATTTGGTAGATGAACTTTATAAGGAAGTGAAGAGTTTTTTCGCGCTTCCGCTCGAAGTAAAGAAAAAATATGAAATTGAAGGCCTCGGTGGGCAGCGCGGGTATATTTCCTTCGGAAAAGAACACGCAAAGGGCAAAAAGGAAGGCGATTTAAAGGAGTTCTGGCATTTTGGGCAGGAACCGACTGATGACGCAAACCTTTCTGAAGAATATCCAAAAAACGTGCAAGTAAAGGAATTGCCGGATTTCAACCATACGGGCATGGAAGCATACCGAATGCTGGAAAAAACAGGAATATATGTTCTTCGTGCTTTAGCGCTTTATATTGGATTGGATGAATTTTATTTTGACCATTGGGCCACAAACGGAAACAGCATACTTCGCCCAATCCACTACCCTCCTATCACCGAAGAGCCAAAAGGCGCCGTGCGTGCGGGAGCCCATGGCGATATCAATTTGATTACCTTGTTGATGGGCGCCTCCGCAGGCGGACTCCAGGTATTGCGCAAAGACGGCGAATGGATTGATGCCATCCCCAACGAGGACGAGTTGGTTATAAACGTAGGCGATATGCTGGAAAGGCACACCAATAACAAATTGCGCTCAACCATTCATCGCGTTGTAAACCCACCGCGCGAAGAATGGGACCAACCACGCTATTCCATCCCTTTCTTTATGCATCCGCGCAGCGATATGAAATTGAATTGTTTGCCAGAATGTATTGACGAAGAACACCCAAAAGCCTACGAAGATATTACCGCGGGCGAATTTCTGCACCAACGTTTGGTAGAGATTGGATTGATAAAAAAGTAAACAGTCGCAGTGGCAGTTTGCAGTTGAACCTGAAACCTGAAACATTGAATTCTTTAGAAGACCAATTAAAAAACCTATTTCCGGACCACGAGCCAAATGATATTCCTGAAGCAGAGGAAGAATCTACTATTTGGATGCAAGAGGACCCGTTGCTTTGCAAATATGAAAAGCGAAAAGGAAAACCAATAACAATAATAGAAGGTTATACGGGTGCTGATTCAGATTTTAAAACACTTGCAAAGGAATTGAAACAGTTGTTGAGCGTGGGCGGCAGTTTTAAAAATGAACAGATTATTATCCAAGGCGATTATCGCGATAAGATTATGGAGTTTTTAAAAGACAAAGGATTTAAGGTGAAACGAGTGGGCGGGTGAAAAAAGTTTACAGTCGCAGTGGCAGTTTGCAGTACCCACCTTTTCTATACCTTCTAACATTTTAATCCTCTTACGCATGCAGGCTCATAAACCTTTAAAAATTTAAACAAATTGAAATCCCAAACCATACAACCCAGCGAACTCATTTTAACACCCGAAGGCAAAATCTACCATTTAGACCTTGCCCCTTCCCAATTGGCGCCCACGGTTATTACAGTTGGCGATCCGGGCCGCGTTGAAATGGTTTCAAAATATTTTGACACTATTGAAACCACCGCCCAGCATCGCGAATTTAAAACCCACACGGGCGTCTATAAAGGAAAACGCATCAGTGTGATTTCCACGGGAATTGGTCCGGACAATATCGACATTGTCTTTAATGAACTCGACGCTTTGGTGAATATAGATTTTGAAAAACGTCAAGTCAACAAAAAGCTCACTTCACTTGATATTATAAGAATTGGCACTTCCGGAGGGCTAACGCCCGAAATTGAAGTAGATAGTTTTGTGGTGAGTGCTTTGGGAATAGGTTTGGACAACGTGATGCACTATTACGATAAAACCGATAAAATCTTCAATCGCGATTTCGCGCAATCTTTTATAGACCACACACAATGGAATCCAGACAATTCGGTTCCCTATGCTGTGGAAGCCGATAAAGGATTGTTGAAAAAACTCACCTCTGGCAAAACAATTCAGGGAATAACTATTACCAATGTTGGTTTTTACGGACCCCAGGGCCGGGTACTTCGAGCAAAACTGAAGGATGAAAACCTTAACGAAAAACTGACCTCCTTCCGATATAAAAGAAAAAAAATCACCAATCTGGAAATGGAAACCGCCACAATGTACGGAATGGCGAAACTTTTGGGCCATCGCGCTGTTTCAATGAACGCTATCGTAGCCAATCGCGCCACGGGAAGTTTTAGTGAAAATGCCTCAAAAACCATCGATGCCCTTATTCAATATACTTTGGAAAAAATTGCGGAATGAAAAATTTTTTAATCGGCGGCGTGCCGGAACACTTTAACCTACCTTGGTATATTGCCCTTCGCGATAAGGAATTTCAAAAACGAGGAATCAACCTACGGTGGAAGGATTACCCCGGCGGCACCGGGGAAATGGCGCAAGCCTTGCGTGAAAAGGAAATAGATATGGCCGTTATCCTTACCGAGGGCATTGTGCGCGACATAATCAATGGAAACCCTTGCAAGATTGTGCAGGTTTTTGTGAAATCCCCGTTGCTTTGGGGAATTCACGTTGCCAATACTTCCGAATACAAAAAAGTGAGCGATTTACGAGGAACCGATGCGGCCATTAGCCGCTATGGCTCGGGCTCGCACTTAATGGCTTTCGTAAATGCGGAAAATCATAACTGGAATTTAAAGAATGATTTAAAATTTAAGGTGATCCAGGATTTGGATGGTGCCTTGGAAGGGCTGCCAAAGGGAGACGGCGACTATTTTATGTGGGAAAAATTTATGACCAAACCCTATGTGGACAGCGGTATTTTCCGATTGGTCGGTGAGTCCCCGACCCCATGGCCAAGTTTTGTAATAGCCGTTCGGAATGATGTTTTGGAGAAAGATGGCGAAAGCATAAAAGCTATCTTGGAAGTTATAAACGCTGTAACCGAGAATTTTAAGACCCTGCCAAACATTGATGAAATGATTGCCAAACGCTACGGCCAAAAAATCGAGGACGTGCGGGAATGGCTATCGTTAACCGAATGGAGCGACCGCCAATTGACTTCGAAAGAGCTGGAAAATATTCAGCAAAAACTGTTGGAATTGGATCTGATTGATGCTAAAATTCAGAAAGACAACATCTTACAAAATTTCAAAAAAAATTCTTAAAATTTACGCAACCCAAAAGTAGAAGCTGCATCTTATTGGTATAAAACCAAGTATTATGACTACTTTTTTAATCGTTTTGGGGGCGTTGTTAGTCACAAACTTCTTGCTATTGCAATTTAGCTGTAACGATACAACCGATCCTGAAGTACCCGAAGAAGAATAGAAAATTTCTCCCCGTTTCTATTCTTATTATTTATTTCTTATTGTTTATTGAGATTATCCCTATTTCGGGATTTTGAGTATTTCTTCCAAAATGTTTGCCCAGCGTAATCGAATCAAACTTATCGAGCGAAGTCGAAATATCACCAATTGATTGGAGTCTCTCCCTTTTCCTTCAAAAATTCATTTGCCTTACTGAAGTGTTTGTTGCCAAACCAATAGCCTCTATTCGCGGCCAATGGCGAGGGATGTCCGGTGGTCAGCACCAGATGTTTTGAAGAATCAACCTTCGCTCCCTTCTTTTTTGCGGGTCCGCCCCAAAGCATAAAAACCAGACCTTCCCTTTCCGTTGAAAGTTTTTCGATTACGGCGTCCGTAAATTTTTCCCATCCCTTATTTTGATGGCTTCCCGCTTGGTGCGCTCGAACCGTCAACGTGGCATTTAAAAGCAAAACCCCTTGATCTGCCCAGCGTTCCAAATTTCCGTTGTTTGGAATGGCCGTACCCACATCGGTCCGTATCTCTTCAAATATATTTTTAAGCGAAGGCGGCATAGCTACTTCTTTGCCTACCGAAAAACATAGACCGTGGGCTTGCCCCGGTCCGTGATATGGGTCCTGCCCTATTATCACAACTTTCACTTCATCAAAAGGGGTGTGGTTGAAGGCCGAAAAAATCTGCTTTCCCGGCGGAAAACACTTGGCGGACGCGTACTCATTCTTTACAAATTCAACTAAATTATTGAAATAGGGTTTTTCAAATTCATCTTTTAAAATGGCCTTCCAACCCGGCTCCATTGTTACCTCCATTATTGTTACTTTTGTAGGATTGCTGAAAAAGTAAAATTAATGGAAATAAAACGGAAAGCCCGTATTGACAGTAAAACTTTAGAGGATTTAGAATTTCCTGCCGTGCTTCGGCAAGTTGCTGAATTCTGTGTTACAGAGCCCGGCCGCGAAAGGGTTTTGGCGATAACGCCTTATCAGGATTTTGGTGAAATTGAGCCGGAATTGAAACGCGTAAAAGAATTCACAGCCTCTTTCGAAGGTGATAATAGAATACCCAACCACGGGTTCGATCCAATTTTTCGAGAGCTGCGTTTGCTTGAAATTGAAAACAGCAGTCTGGAAATTTCGGGTTTCCGAAAAATTCTATCCATTTCTGAAACCACGCGGATTCTTCTGAAATTCTTTAAAAAATTTGAAGAGTTTTATATTCATTTGAATTCCTTTTCAGAAGAAGTAAATTATACTTCGATCATTTCCGAAGAAATCAACAAACGCGTTGACAAATACGGCGAAATAAAGGACGAAGCTTCCACGGAACTTGGCGCCATTCGCAGGAGATTGAACGTGGTAAAGGGAAAAATTAATTCCTCTTTCACAAAAGCCATTTCACAATACGCACAGAGTGATTATTTGGATGAAATTCGCGAGTCGGTGGTAGAGAACCGTCGTGTGCTGGCCGTAAAGGCAATGCACCGCAAAAAGGTGAAAGGCGCCGTGTTGGGCAGTTCAAAAACGGGAAGCATTGTTTATATTGAACCGCAGGAAACGCTGGAATACGCCAACGAGCTCAACAATCTTTTATACGAGGAAGACGAGGAAATAAAGCGCATTTTAAAGGCAATGACGGAATTTGTACGGCCGCATGCATCGCTTTTGGCGAGCTATCAGGAATACTTGATTGCGATGGACGTGCTCTATGCCAAGGCGAAATATGCGTTGAAAATAAACGGCGTGTTGCCGATTATCGTTTCCGACAAAAAGATTTCTTTAATAAAGGCCTATCACCCGTTGTTGCTGGTTTCAAATAACAAACGGAAAGAAAAAACATTTCCGCAGAGCATTGAATTGGTTCCCGATAAAAGAATTATTGTAATCTCTGGGCCAAACGCCGGCGGGAAAAGTATCACACTAAAAACCGTTGGGCTTTTGCAGGTTATGCTTCAAAGTGGGCTGTTGATATCTGCCGAACCGCAAAGCGAAATGTGTTTTTTCAAACGAGTTTTGACCGATATTGGCGATAACCAATCCATCGAAAACCATCTGAGCACCTATAGTTATCGACTAAAAAAGATGAACCAATTCCTGAAAAAGTGCGATAAAAAAACACTTTTTCTGATTGATGAATTTGGCACGGGCAGCGACCCGGAACTCGGCGGGGCTTTGGCGGAAACGTTTTTGGAGGTTTTTTACGAGCGCGAAGCTTTCGGGATTATCACAACGCATTACACCAATTTAAAACTTTTGGCAAATGAACTGCCACACGCCATCAATGCCAATATGCAGTTCGACAATAAATCGCTGGAACCTTTGTATCAGCTGCATTTGGGCGAAGCAGGAAGCAGTTATACGTTTGAGGTTGCGCAAAAAAACGGCATTCCCTATAATTTGATAAATAAAGCGAAAAAGAAGATTGAACGCGGTAAAGTGCGATTTGACAAGACCATTGCCAATCTTCAAAAAGAGCGGAGCAATCTTCGGAAAACTTCAGAATCGTTAAAAACCGAAGAACAAAAGGCACGGATTGAAAGCAAGCAATTGGAAGAGGTAAACGCACGGGTTCAGGAAAAACTGGAAAGTTATCAGGAATTGTTTGATGCCAATCAAAAACTCATCAGTCTGGGAAAAAAGGTTGATGTACTTTCAGAAAAATATTTTAACAATAAACAGAAAAAACAGTTGGTTGACGAGTTGATGAAACTTGTGATGATTGAAAACAGCAAACGTAAAAAGCTGGCGCCCAAAGTCAAGAAAGCCGTAAAAGCCAAGGAAAAGAAAGTGATACAGGAAGTTGAAAAAAAGGTGGAAGTAATCCGGGAACGCAAAAAAGAGGAAAAGGAAAAAGCAAAAAAGCTGCCACCGCCAAAACCGAAAGTTACCCTAAAAATTGGCGACAGAGTACGAATGATTGACGGTCGCGCCATCGGCACGATTGACACCATTGAAAAAAACAAGGCAATCGTTAATTATGGAATGTTTACGACCAATGTGAGTTTGGAAGAACTTGAAAAAGTCTGAAAAAAAGTTTTCAGTTTTCAGTCGCGGTTTTCAATGAAACTGCTAACTGAGACTGCGACTGAATACTATTTATGAAAAGTAAAGACCACAAAATAATCCTCTTCGACGGCGTTTGCAATCTCTGCAACGGCGCGGTTACCTATATCATCAAACGCGATAAAAGAAATATTTTCAAATTTGCGGCGCTTCAAAGCGATATTGGGAAAGAGCTGATTTCAAAATATAACATAGATACTTCCAAAGTAGATTCCATCATACTTATTGATGGCGAAAAGCATTACGAAAAATCTTCAGCGGCGCTTCATATTGCCAAACAACTGTCGGGCGCTTATCCCCTACTTTTTGGGTTTATGGCTGTGCCAAAATTCATCAGAAATGCAGTGTACGACTATATCGCCAAAAACCGCTACAAATGGTTCGGCAAAAGGGAAAGTTGTATGATTCCGACTGCTGAGTTGCAATCTAAATTCTTATAGTTTGGCCAAATAATTTCGATTATTTTCCGATTTCATTCTTCGCAACGCAAAACAACTGATTTTGTTGATTGCACTTACACAATTGTATAAAGTGCTCTTTGTTAATATTTTAACCGTTAACCGTTCATTAACCGAAGCGAGCGGCCTATCTTTTTATTTTAGCCCCTGAATCAAAAAAACTATTCACAATGAAAAATTTATTACTAATAATTTTCCTTGCATTCTCCGCAGTGGGTCTTGCACAAAATTGTACGGTTGCAGCCACTGTGCCTTACAGCGAAGATTTTAGCGCGGGAGCTCCCGCTTGCTGGACGTATGAGAATACGGACAACGCAAATCCTGTTTGGGCTTACAACAATAGCATTGACCTGACCGGAAACGGAACCAACGATCCTTTTGTGGGGTTGGTTCCGCAAAACGCTGCCCAACGCGAAAAGGACGATTGGGCATTTACCCGAAAAATCCAAATGGAAGCGGGCACGGAATATCAAATTTCGATTGATTATAATTCCTTAGGTCTCGGAAACGCGGTAGCCGATGAGAATTTTGAACTGGTGATTACCGACGCTCCCAACTCAACGGCAACTTTTAGCGAGATTATTGGTACCTACAACAATATTTTGCAACAAGGTACTTTTCCCGGAAACGGCAGCGGTAACGACATCAAAACAAACGCTTACAATGCCTTGGAAAGTTTCACCCCGACCACTTCTGGGGAATATTACGTAGCCATCCACGCAATTGGTGCTTCAGGGACTGATTCGGGTGTTTTCTTGGTGTTCAAAACTTCTGTGGAAGAAGCGCCGATTGATTGTACTACAGCTGCAATTGTACCTTATTTAGAAGATTTCAGCAACGGCGATCCTGCTTGTTGGGCCTATGAAAATACAGACGGAATTGCACCGGAATGGACCTATTTGGATGCCATAGATTTAGATGGCGATGGAACTGATGATCCTTTCTACGGATTGATCCCCCAAGCCGTGCAATTTACAGAAAAGGATGATTGGGCTTTTTCAAAGAAAATACAAATGGAGGCCGGAACCCAATATTATGTTTCAGCACTTTACAATGCGCTTAATTTAGGAAATGCCACTGCTTTTGAAAGTTTTGAATTGGTAATTACCGATGCCCAAAACGCAACAGCAACTTTCAGTGAAGTATTGGGAACTTATACCGATATTGCCCAACAAGGCGTTTTCCCAGGGCAGAACAACGGAAATGATGTAAAATCACAAGCATATCGTTCGGAAGAACCTTTTATGCCAAATGTTTCGGGCGAATATTATGTTGCCATTCACGCCACTGGCGCTACCGGCAATGAGGCCGGAGGATTCGCGCTTTTTGAAGTTACCGTAAACACAGACCCAATAGTGCCCATCTGTACCGCCGCAACTGTGCCTTATACAGAAGACATGAGCAATGGGACCCCAGAATGTTGGGAGTATGAAAACACAGACAACACACTTCCTATGTGGGCTTACAACGATCAAACCGATATTACCGGTGATGGTAACAACGATCCTTTACTAAATATAATAGCTCCAAATGCAGGAACTCCTTCAAAGGACGACTGGGCTTTTACAAGAAAAATAGCATTGATTGCCGGAACCGAATATCTTATTGAAACGGATTACAACGCCCTAAACTTAGGAAACGGTACAGCCTCGGAAAATTTTGAATTGGTAATTACCGACGAACCAAATTCGTCTGCAGCATTCCAGACTATTTTGGGCACTTACAATGATATTCTACAACAAGGTACTTTTCCTGGCCAAAATGACGGAAACGACTTAAAAACCCAAGCATACACCGCTTCAGAAACATTTACCCCCACAACCTCAGGAGAGTATTACGTAGCTGTTCACGCTATGGGCGGTACGGTTGCGGGCGGCTTTTTGTTGTTTGATATGAACGTATCCGTAAACATCATTCCTTCCGATGGGGAACTTATTGTCCTGCCCAATGCTACATTCTCAGGTGTAAATTCAAACGGATCGGCCGCTGCGGGCTATAATGATCTAGAGAATATTATGTGGGTTGAGGCAGATGGCTTCACCAACATTGGCGGCATCAACCCCGGAAATGGAACAGGTGGCGACGTGGAAATGTCTAACGACGGCAACAAAATCGTTGGGCCCTATTTGAATCCTGCGAGCAATGCCAAGGAAATGTCAATCTATGATGTTCCTTCGCAAACCTGGACACCCCTTGGCGGCATTGGTGGCCAAATTGGCGATCAAATAAGCTCTGCCTGGGGCATTTCGCCCGATGGCAGCACGGTAGTTGGTTTAGGCTGGCTGCCCGGCACCGGTGCCCACGCTATCTACTGGACGGAATCATCTGGAATTGTAGATTTAGGCTCGACGGTAACCGATAGAAGTACCCGTGCCGATGCCGCCAGTGAAGATGGTTCGGTGATGGTGGGCTGGCAGGACAGCGAGTTCGGGTTCCGGCAGGCTGCCGTCTGGACCAACGGGGTGCAGCAGCTCCTCTACCTCCCTACCGGAGAACGGGCCGCGGCCGCCGGTGTAATTTCTGATGATGCCGTTTGGGTAGGTGGCGAAGGTAGTTCGGCCAACAGCTTTCAGGCATATCGTTGGAGTGAAGCTACCGGAATTGAAAACATAGGCCCCCCATTGCAACCCGGCTGGCGAGGTGCCACTACCGGAATGTCTGGGGACGGAAGTGTAATTGTGGGCTTTTATCGACCACAGGGTCCTGCCCTTTTCGGTAGCGGGTTTATTTGGACCGAAGCCCTTGGAGTTACAGATCTGAACACCTATGCCAACTCATTGGGAATAGACACCCAAGGAATTATTATGTCGCTGCCTTTGAATATTTCGGCAGATGGAACCACCATCGTCGGTGCCGGTAGAGATAGCAACTACCAGCGGGTTGGATTTATCCTTAAACTGGAGCCAACCATTTTGGCCGTGGAAAACAATGCAACCACACAAGAATACACCCTCTATCCAAACCCTGTGCGCGATGTGCTTCACATTAAATCGCCAGCTTCCTTTGAGCGCATTATGCTTTTCAACATAAATGGCCAGCTAATCCTGAATGAAGCCGCAAACAGCACAAATAAAGAATTAAACGTTTCGGCACTTTCCAGCGGTATATATCTCGTAAAAGTAGTTGGAAACAACACTGTGGAAACTTTTAAAATTGTTAAACAATAACCGTGAAATAGCGACAATGCTTCACATATTAAAGCCTCTTTTCGTATTTTGAAAAGAGGCTTTTTTTGGACTTTTCTGAGAAGACTAAATTGAATACCGTTTTTTAGGTTAGCGATAAGTTAACGGTTTCAAAAATTGCCTTACCTTTTAGGCTAAACAATATTTTTACCCTATGCAATTGAAGTTTAACGTTTTAGTGGCTTTTTCTGTCCTTACCTTGGTTGCCCTAATCGGCATTCAGGGCTATCTTATTTACAATACCTATGAACTTAAGAAGAAAACCTATACCATCGACGCCCGAAATGCCATTGCCAAAGTCTATAACAGTGCCACGGTAGATTCCATTATGTGGCTGTATCGCACCGACTTTCTTCAAAACCTGCAGGCCTTTGAAAAAGGCAATATCAAAGAACAGGATTTAATTGTAAAACTGCAGCAAAAAACCTCGGAAATCAATCCAGTTTTTGTGCAACTCTTTAATGAGGGTCTGGCAAAGGAAAAGGAAAAGTATGATGTAAAAATCAAAAAGGTACTTACCTCCGTGGCCCTTACGGATTCCCTGGGAAACACCAATCAGATTTACAACGCCGCCAAGCAGGATACCATAATGCTCTTGGGAGAGAATTTTCAGAACCAAGACGGGCTTCTTATAAACAACAGCACTTGGCAGGATGATCAGACCCCTTTTAAACTCAATTTCCAGTCCAGCATTTTTATGAATATTTCAGATTGGGACGCCATTATGCTGCGGGAACTATCGGGCCTACTGATTTTGTCCAGCTTGTTATTCCTCTTTGTGGTAAGCTTGTTTTACTACTCCATACGAAATTTGATGAAGCAGAAGCGTGTGGCCAAGATTAAGACCGACTTCATCAACAACATCACTCACGAACTTAAAACGCCCCTCTCTACCCTATCAATCGCCACCAAAACCCTTACCAGTGAGCACACAAAAGGAAACACGGAAATGGTGGACGGCGCGATACAGGTTATAGATAGACAGAACACAAGGCTTCAAAAATTGATAGACCAGGTTTTGCAAAGCAGCTTGGGGTATCAGCAAATCCATCTTTCAAAAGGAACTTTTAATGGAAGTGTTTTTATAAATGAATTATTGGACGATTATTTGCTTTCAATAAATTCTTCGGAAATAAAGGTTCAAAGAAACATTGACAGCACCGGAATTGCGCTTGAAGCCGATAAATTCTATTTGAGTACGGCCATAATAAATCTGCTGAACAACGCCATAAAATACGGCGGCACCGAATTGACGGTAAGCTATGGAATTGACAAAACCGATTCCACCCATTACATCAGCATAAAGGATAACGGAATTGGCATTTCCCCAAAATACCAACGCTTCATTTTTGAAAAATTTTATCGGGTAAGCGAGAAAGACACCCATAACTACAAAGGTTTGGGGCTGGGTCTGTATTATACAAAGCAAATTATAAAAGCCCACGGCGGAAGCATTTCAGTAGAAAGCGAAGCCAATAAAGGTTCCCTATTCACCATTAAAATTCCAATAATATGAAGAACATACTCTTAGCAGAAGATGATTTGGATTTTGGAACCATGCTGAAACAATATTTAGAGCTCAATAAATTCTCGGTTTCATGGGCGAAGGATGGCAATGAAGGTTTTGAAATTTTTAAAAATGACGATTTTGACATCTGTATTCTCGATGTTATGATGCCAATTATGGACGGTTTTTCATTGGCGGAAAAAATAATCGAAGTGAATCCGGAAATCCCGTTTCTATTCCTTACAGCCCGCAAAACCAAGGAAGACAGAATAAAAGGATTGAAGCTTGGTGCAGATGATTATGTGGTAAAACCTTTTGAGGCGGAGGAATTGATCCTTCGCATCAAAAATATTATGAACCGTACGGAACAACAACGAACCGTTCGCGCCGAACTTCCTCAAAATGAAATCATTTCCATTGGAAAATACACGTTCGACGCTACAAACCTGGAATTGAAAATTAACGACAAAACCCAGAAAATCACCGAAAAAGAAGCCCGTTTGCTCTTTTATCTCTATTCAAACAGAAACCAATTGATTAAGCGTGACGATATTCTTCTGCACGTGTGGCACAAAACCGATTTTTTCTCGGGAAGAAGTATGGACGTATTCATTACCCGCGTTCGCAAAAGGCTTCAGGACGACCCCAACATTAGTATTGACAGTGTTCGCGGAATAGGTCTGGAATTCAATATCAAAAATTAAATCCAATTATTAACTAAAACAAAATGAAAATGAAAACTATTACAAAAACGATTCTTTTGTTGCCGATATTTTTCTTCGGAATGTTTATGACAGCACAGGAATATTTTGGAACAACCACTTTTGGCGACGGCTCCATTGACTTTGCCTATCGTTCGGCCATGGACAGCCAAGGCAATGTGTATGCGTCTGGTATTTACTCGGGAACCATTACCATTGGCAACTCCATAACTTGGGCGGGCGGAAATGCAGATGGTTTTTTGGCGAAATATGACAACGACGGAAACCCCGTTTGGGTAAAAGGCTTTGGAGGTGGTTTTGACGACGTAGCCGTGGATGTAGCCGTAGATGCAAATGACAATCTGTATATTACCGGATATTTTCAAGGTGCGGGCTCACAGGCCTTTGATGCCGACCCGGGACCGGGAGTATATTTATTGGAACAATTATCGCCCTTTTTGAGCCGTGATTGCTTCATCATAAAACTGGATAGCAATGGCGATTTCGTTTGGGCAAAACAAGTAAGTAACCCGGCGGGCGCAAACGTAAACGAGGATTCCAAATCCATAGAAGTTGACAGTGCCGGAAATGTATATATTGGCGGAAGCTTTGTATATGCCGATTTTGACCCGGATCCAAATACTTCTTTTGAATTATTTTCAACCAATGGCGGTGCATCGCCTGATGGATTTTTGTTGAAATTGGATACCGATGGAAATTTTGTTTGGGTAAAGACCTTTGGTTCCACCGGAATTGTGGATGTAGTTGATATGGAATTTGATGCCAACGAAGACATCCTTATCGGCGGAAGATTCCGAAATACGGTTGATTTGGATCCAAATGCTGGAACTTCAACATTTACTTCAAACGGCGGTGATGATCTTTTTATGGCAAAACTTTCTTCAGATGGCGATTATATCTGGGGCCAGGCCTTTGGTGGCACAGGTTTGGACGTCTTTAAATCGATTCACGACCTGCCTTCCGGAGTTTATGTGGAAGGAATGTTCTCCGGCACGGTCGATTTAGACCCGACGACCGGCACCAACACCCAAGTTTCCAACGGCCCTTGGGATGCTTTTTTGAGCAAATTTGATACTGACGGAAATTATGCCTTCAGTTACGTATTGGGCGGGGAAACCACAGATTTTGAGCATTTTTACGATCTAACCGAAGGCTTCAACGGAAATCTTTTCGCTACGGGCTCCTTCAACGGTACAACTGATTTTGACAATAGCGCTGCAGAAGCCCTAACCACTTCAAACGGAAAAAGCGACAATTTTCTATTGGAAATGACCCCTGCCGGGGAATACGTAAACCATTGGACCATTGGCGGCGATAATACCGAGGATGTGCCGCAGGTGTATTTCAACAATAGCAACCAGATTTTAACTATGGGTTCCTTCCGAAGCTCCTCGGTTGATTTTAACCCTTTTGCCGGAGAGGATATTATAAACGTGGTAGGTTTTTATGACGGATATTTTTCACGCTACAATCTTTACAACAACGGAAACGACAATTGCAGTAGTGCCATAGCCGTAACCTGTGGCGATACAATTACTGGTGAAACCATTAACGATACCGATTCTGGAGGAAACCCTGCGAATGATGAATTTTATTCGTTCACGGGCAACGGCACTTCACAATTTGTAACCCTTTCCCTTTGTGCGGGTACCGATTTTGATACCGTAATCCGGGTTTTTGAGGATTGCACCCTTGCCAATGAAATAGCGATGAACGACGATAGTTGCGGGATTCAATCAGAACTTACCTTTCTTTCCGACGGCACTTCTACCTATTATATTATGGTTGAAGGTTTTGGCTCCAACAACGGCAACTTTACCTTGGCGGTAAGCTGCGAGGATCTTGCCGTAAACGACGAATGCGAAAATGCCTTGCCAATAGCTTGTGGCGAAACCGTTACAGGAACAACTGCCAATGCAACTTTTGATGCTTCTGCCCCAGCCTGTGGCGGCGTTGATATTACCGGGCCTGGCGTTTGGTATGAATTTGCCGACAACAGCGGTCTGGTTACAGATTACACCATTTCACTTTGCAACGGAACTGATTACGACAGTAAATTGACTGTTTATTCGGGTGCTTGCGGAGCGTTGGTTTGCGAAACCGCTAACGATGATGCTTGCGGACTTCAATCTGAAGTTTCTTTCCAAAGCGATGGAAATACTACTTACTACATTTTGGTCCACGGTTTCTTGAATGCTACCGGAAACTTTACATTGAATGTAGATTGTACGCCAGTGCCTCCACCGAATGATATGATTGCCAACGCCATTGATGTGGACCAAATTGGTTTTCCTTACACAGATCCTGCAGTTGCAACGCCTGCAGCGACCACTGAAAATGGAAATCCAAACAATTGCGATCTTACAGGAGCTAATGGCGTTTGGTATAAATTCACAACAAACGTTGACGGAAATGCAGACGCAACCATTGTTACCCCAGCGGGTGCAAGCTCAGTAACTTTTTATACCGCTGCTGACGAAAATGCTACGGAAACCGATTTGACTTTGGTGGACCAAAATTCAAACCAATGTGCCCCGGGCACTTCATCCTCAATATTCACATTGGCTAACCAGACTTATTACGTTTTTGTAATGAACACTGGCGGAATAACCGATATACTTATCAATGCCACCGTACTTGGTGTTGAAGACAATACGCTGGATGGCTTTAGCTTTTATCCAAACCCAACTAGCGATGTAGTTAACTTAAAAGCTTCTTCAATTATAGAAAATGCTGCGATTTACAACATTTTGGGTCAAAGTGTAATTGAAATGGACAACAACTCAAACACCATGGAATTAAATGTTTCAAACCTGGCTGCCGGAACTTATATTCTAAAAGTTTCCGTAAACGGCGAAGTTGGAACCTATAAAGTGATTAAGGACTAATTTTCATAATTAGATTTAGTTGATAAGGCAGGCCTGTATTTTTAAGGCCTGCTTTTTTTAATTGATAACCTGGCCACCATTCAAACCCCCAGGAGATTCAGCCGAAGGAGCGTTCCATATAAAATCACCGTAACTGTTTCCAGTACCCTTGAGTTGTAAGGAAAGTCCTGCAGGATCAGATCCATTTTCGAAAACTCCAATATCGGTAGATGTAATTCCATTTGCAGAACCAGCAGTTGCTGTAAAAGTTCCTTCATAACTGAGAAATTGAATTACTATTCCGTTTTTAACGATTGCTATTCCGTCTGGTCCATTTTGAAAGGGCCCAGCAGTTGAAAAAGAATATGTTCCAATTCCATTGGATTGATCCGGAATTATCCCATTTAATGCTATTGTTCTATAATTGGTACCCGTAGCACCACTATATAATTCAAGTGAATAAAGAGATAAATCTGTTCCTGCTGGCCCCGCAATCTCGATAAACTCCCCAACATCTATTCCTGCATTATCATAATGAAATTCATTGATCCAGATTTCTGGAGAAGGAATCGTTACGCAGTAAATATCATTCCAGACTCCTCCATCCCATATTTGTAGACAACTTTGTCCATTCCCATTGTTCATGACAAAAACTAATAGTCCCGCGTCGGATATATTGGGAATTATTGCATTACGTGCAGGAATGTTCGGAACCCGAGGGGGCATGAAACCTTTGTAGGTATTGCCGCCATCAGAAGTGCTGCTAACTTCAAGCATTGATGCGGTTGATGGTGTAGTTGTGCCAATCCCCACTTGGCAATAAGAAACTTTTGCAATGGCTGCAATAACGAAGATTAAAAGTGAATTTTTCATAACTATGTGTTTTACATAGCTAAGAAGGAAACGGTTCAGAAATATAGATTGGGTCTATGTTTCTGGGGAGAATTATAAATTTAATAAAAACTTTTTTTCCTACAAAATATTTAAAATGATAAATTAAGGGAAACAAAAGTGGCCTCCAAAGAAAAAATGAAGGTTAAAATGATTTATTCAAGAAATTGAATACTCGTTATGAATCCAGATCAAAAGTTTCCGAAGGATTCTCGTGGGGTACATAATTCAGCATGTCCTCCCCTTTTGCGATTATGGTACAAACCGTGGCGTCGCCGGTAACGTTCACGACCGTGCGGAACATATCCAAAATACGATCTACGGGAAAAATAATAGCAATCCAGGCTGGGTTCAACCCAACCGATTCCAAAACGATGATAAGCATGACCAAGCCCGCACTTGGCACCGCAGCGGAACCAATTGATGCCAATGTTGCGGTAAGTACAATGGTTAGTTGTTGCCCTAAAGTTAAATCAATCATATGCAATTGGGCAAGAAAGACCACGGCAACAGCTTGGTACAGACAGGTTCCGTCCATATTTACGGTGGCGCCGATGGGCAGGACGAAACTGGTTATTTTTTTATCCACCCCCAGATTTTCCTCTACACATTCCATAGTTACGGGCAGGGTGGCCGCACTGCTTGAGGTGGAAAATGCCAAGGTCTGTGCGGGAGCCATCGCTTTAAAAAAGCCTTTGTAGGGAATTTTCTTTACAAAAAGTTTCATCAGTAATGGATAGACTATAAAAATCATCAACATAAGGCCCAAAAACACGGTAAGCGAGTACCAACTTAGCCCCTTAAATATTTCATACACTTTCCCTATATCGTCGCCTGCCATTTTGCTCACAACCCCTGCCAATAGTGCAAATACGAAGAAGGGAGCGGCCTGCATCACCAAATCGACCATTTTTAGGAAAACCTCCATGGCACTGTCCATAAAATCGGTCACGGGCTTTGACTTTTCATTCGGAATCAACAGCAGACAGACGCCGAAAAATATTCCGAAGAAAATAATCTGCAGCATCAATCCATTGTCCGTCAAGGAAAAGAAAAAGTTTTCGGGCACTATATCCACTAAAGGTTGAAGGGGGGTGCTTTCTTTGGTCTTTTGGGCGGTTTCCATTTTTTCGGCCACCGAGGCATCTTTTAGCTCCCCTCTTGAAAGGTCTGTTATTTTCTGGGCTCTTTCAAAGAATGCCGGATCCTGCAGATAATTGATGCCGTCCTTTACCTCGTGGCCTTCCGAAGCCGACCAGATTTCATAGCTTATACGATTATCGATCCTGCTTTGTTCGTCAATCAGTTTTCCGGGTTTAATGACGTTTACCAATAGTAATCCCATAGTAACCGCAAAAAGAGTGGTAATCAGGTAGGCCAAAAGCGTCTTCCCTCCCATTCTACCCAGACTTGTGGGATCGCCAATATTTGCCACTCCACTGATAATGGAAACCAAAACCAAAGGCACGGCAATCAATTTCAACAAATTGATGAAAATTTTCCCGAAGGGTGCTATCCAGTCTATCGTAAATTCACTCCACCCCAACTGGCTGCTGAGCAAGGCCCAAATGATCCCTAAAATAAGTCCGATGATTATTTTCCAGTGAAGTGCGAGTTTTTTCATAGCTATTCCCCGCGCAGACGGGGATCTTTTTAGTTAATATTTATTTTATTCAAAAGTCAAAGTTTCGAAATTTTATTCAACAGCCAAAAATCGGCAAGGACCAATGCTGCCATTGCCTCCACAATTGGCACGGCCCGCGGCACAACGCAGGGGTCGTGACGGCCTTTGCCTTCTGCCGTGGCTTTGTTTCCTTTGCTATCTATAGTTTCCTGTTTTTGCATAATGGTAGCTACGGGTTTAAAAGCCACTTTAAAATAGATGTCTTCCCCATTGCTGATTCCACCCTGAATTCCCCCGCTGTGGTTTGTTTTTGTACTGCCGTCCTCGTTAAATGAATCATTGTGGACACTGCCTTTCATTGCTGTTCCTGCGAAACCGCTTCCGTATTCAAAACCTTTTACGGCGTTTATGGAAAGCATTGCCTTGCCAAGCTCGGCGTGCAGTTTGTCGAAAACCGGTTCTCCCAAACCGACGGGCACATTTTGGATAACACCGCTAACGGTTCCACCAACGGTATCGCCTTCTTTTCGAATGGATTTTATGTAATTTTCCATTTTGGAAGCCATTGCGGCATCGGGACATCGCACCGGATTTTTTTCGATTTCTGAAAAATCTACTTCGGAATAAGGTTTTGTAAGTTCCATTTCGCCTACGGAAGAAACGTATGCCTTGATTTTGATGCCTTTCAACAACTGTTTTGCGATTGCTCCCGCCACAACCCTGCAAGCAGTTTCGCGCGCCGAGGAACGGCCGCCGCCGCGATAGTCGCGGATTCCGTATTTTTTATCATAGGTAAAATCGGCATGCGACGGGCGGTAAACGTCTTTTATATGGCTGTAATCCTTGCTTTTTTGGTCGGTATTTTCAATGAGGAAACCGATGGGCGTGCCAGTGGTTTTACCTTCAAAAATTCCTGAGAGAAACTTTACCGCGTCCTCTTCCTTCCGTTGGGTAACGATTGCGGACTGGCCGGGTTTGCGGCGTTGCATTTCAGTATTAATCGCTTCAAAATCGAGGGAAAGTCCGGCGGGGCAACCGTCTATAATTCCGCCAATGGCCGCTCCGTGCGATTCGCCAAAGGTGGTGAGTTTAAAAATCTTTCCGAAGGAATTGCCCGCCATAGGTTGGTTTTCAACAAATGTAAACTTTCGGGTTTAATTATTCAAGATTCACGGTTTAAAATTCAGGATTCTCGATTTTGCGTTCAAAATTCTGCGAATGCCAATTGAAATGGACGAAGACGTAAGGGAGCCTAGACGAAAACGAATCAAGGCTGGAAAAATTTCGCAATCAATAAACCTGCATCCCTATTTGAAGTGGTTCAGAATTGGGCTCTAGTGGCTTATTCATAAAATCATCGAGGTGTTTATCAATCTTTAATCCTTCCTTCTCTATTGTATCCATTCTTTTTTCAGTTTTTTCGATCCATTTTATTACTTGGGCACCTCCAAATAAATGGCTGGTCGGCAAAGGCTCTCCCATCTTTTTTAGTATCATTCCAACGGGGCAGTTTACTTTATCCTGAAGTTTTATGAAATTGGCCAATAAGTTTGCATAAGGTGTTATCAGGGAGCCCACGCCTCCTCTTGGTTGCATCCATCCCACTAAATAAAGGCCCTTGTAGGTATCGTACATACTAAAACCGTAAACTTTTACATGTGCTTTTTCAACCCTACAGAGTTCTTTTGGAAGAAAGGGGAAAGCTGTCTTAAAGCCGGTTGCGTAAACAATGGTGTCAACATTCTCCCTACTGCCATCTTCAAATTCTACTTGATTTCCTAAAAATCTTTTTACGGCACCTTTAATTATGGTCCTTCCATGCTTCACGTGCATAAGGGTTTCGGTATTCACCGTAGGATGCCTGTCGAAAACCTTCGATTCTGGTTTGGGCAGTCCGTATTCCTTATGGCTCCCAATGGTAAGCTTAAGCATCATTTTTATTAAACTTTCCCTGAGCCAATCGGGTATTGGCGGCACTTTTAATGATGCCAATGGCTTGCCCATAAACGTTTTTGGAAAGATCCAGATACCACGGCGGACACTCAAAAAGTTTTTGGAACTTACCCGGGCTGATTCCGAAGCAATATCGAAGGCCGAATTGCCCGCGCCAATTACCAGAACCCTCTTGTTTATTAATTGATCGGACGACTTGTAATCTTTGGAATGAAAAGTCTCACCCGTGAAATCACCATCATACTTTGGGAAATTTTTGCTCCAATGGTGGCCATTGCAAACTATTACTCCTTTGAAGGTTTTGGCTGTTTTATCTGAAAAGGTTACTTCCCATAAATTTTCGGTTATAGGATTAATGCGTATTACTTTAGTGTTGAATTGAATGGACTCAGTTAACCTGTAATGCGAGGCATAGCTTTGATAATACGCCAGCATTTGCCCACTACTCGGAAAATCGGGATAATCCCCGGGCATTTTAAAATCGGGATATTCCATTACACTTCTGGCAGAGAGAATATGTGCCGATTTGTAGGTGCCGTGGTACCAGTTGCCACCTACATCATCATCTGCATCTACTTGGTGATATGGAATTCCAGCCGCTTTGAACGATTTTGCAACCGCTAAACCAACGGGCCCTGCGCCAATTATTAAATGATGTGTATTTAAGCGCTCACTTTTCATAGTTTAAGTATCGTATGTAGCTATTATAATGGATATAATAAACATTTTGGAATTGCAATTATTTGGTTTGTAAAATACAAAGGTTTTTTCAATGCCTTTGGATTTGATATTTTTTTATATGAAAAAGAGGATAATCAAAAAACGATTATCCTCTGAGGAAATAAAATACTATTTATTAAATTGCTTTTGAACCGGCTTCGGCAACTGCATGGTCATTTTCAACGGAGCTTCCGCTTACGCCAATGGCTCCTATTATTTCGCCTTTTGCGTTTTTAATTGGAATACCTCCTGGGAAAGTAATCAAACCTCCGTTGGAATGCTCAATGTTGTACAGGGAACCGCCGGGTTGCGATAATTCACCAACAATTCCAGTGTTCATATCGAAATAACGGGCTGTTTTTGCTTTTTTAATTGAAATGTCCAGCGAGCCCAACCAAGCGTCGTCCATACGGCCAAATGCTACCAGATTTGCCCCTGCATCCACAATGGCGATGTTCATTTTAGTATCTATGGCCTTGGCTTTTTCCTTTGCCGTTGCAAGTGCTTTTTCTGCTTGTGCTAATGTAATATTCATAATTTTCTGTGTTTAATTTGTTATTATTTCTGATGCAAATGTACCGCGGAAGTCCTCTTCTTGAATTACCAAAACAGGTCAATAGTTTATGAAAAAAGGTCAATTTTTGAAATTGGTTGATTATAGATTAATCACAATGAGGAACTCCCGCTCGGGCTAAAACCAAACTTATTTTTAAAGGCAATGCTAAAATTCGAAAGGTTATTGTACCCGAATTCCAGATACAACTCAGAGGGTTTACAAATCCCTTCTTCCAAAAGCCTTTTCGCTTTTTGGAGCCGTTTGTCCTGAAACCATTTCCCCGGAGAGGTTTTGTATTCCTTTATAAAATTTCTTTTGAACGTTGACAAACTCATGTTGCATAAAAACGCGACCTCGGCCAATCGCAGGTTGGAGTGAACCTTACTTTCAACTACTTTTTTAAAAGTGGAACCTTCACTGCTTATTAAGGAATATAAATACTGCTCGAATCTTCTTCCGTATTTCTGAATGAGGTAGAGCATCAATTCCTCAAACTTTACGGAAAGAAGGTTCTCCATAAAAATTGGCGGAGCATCGCTAATTGTGGATAATGAATTTAGATACGAGGTAATGTACGCATCATTTCCTATTATGAAATACGGCACTTCGCTCTTTGCAATGCCTTTGTTCGCTGTGTGTTTCGCTAAAAATTCAAGGAGTCTTTTTTCTGAAAAAAAGAAGAGCTTACAGTAGTAAATGGCTTCTGTGTCCAGTAGTTCCGTCCAAAGCCAATTTCCTTTTTTCAGAAGCAAGGATTGGTCCTTGTTTACCGCAACCGATGTTCCCGCAAAGTGAACTTGCTTCTTCCCAACCTGCAAAAAACTGAACATATTCATCCCCAAATTGACCTTGCTCTTTACCACATTATGCGTCATTTTAAAATCATAGACGAAAAGATCCGGTCTTTTTTGTTTGTTGTCAAGGTAAATTTCGGGTATGTTTTCTATGGGCATTCCGGTGGTTTTCGAGTTACTGGCTACTTGTAAATATACAAAACCAGGTTAACTTAAGTTTACGTGATACGTGAAGCGTAGCGATTGGGGTTCTAACAGTTGAAATCACAAGAGCGCATTTTTAAGAATCGTAACCGGATGCAAAGCTTTCCGTCCCGTTCCGTCCAAAATTTGATGCCGGCAACTCGTGCCATTGGCCGAAATAAGGGTGTCTTCGGTAGCTTTTCGCACGACGGGAAATAGCTTCAACTCCCCTATTTTCATACTCACGTCGTAATGCTCCTTTTCATACCCAAAACTGCCAGCCATCCCGCAGCAGCCCGAAGGAATAATAGTGGGTTTGTAATTTTTGGGAAGGTTTAATATGTCGAAAGTTACTTTTTGATTGCTCAGTGATTTTTGATGGCAGTGAGCGTGGATTTTAATTTGTTTTTCTTCGGAAGTGAACTGTGCCGCGGAAATGGTTCCGTTTTGAATTTCGGCAGCCAAAAATTCCTCAATCAAAAATGTGTTTTTTGAAATGGTTTTTGCCGATTCTTTATCGTCCGCCAAACGCAGGTATTCATCGCGAAAGGACAGGATTGCCGAAGGTTCGATGCCAATAAGCGGAACATTTTCTGAAACTTTTTGTTTTAAAAATGCAATGTTTTTATTCGCTTCCAATTTCGCTTCTTCCAAAAAACCTTTGGACAGCAGGGCGCGACCGCTATCCAAAGAGTCAATTACATCTACATCATAGCCCAAACCGGTTAAAAGTAAAAACGAATCCACGGCAATTTCGGCATCCAAATAATTGCTGAATTCATCTATAAATAGTATTAATTTTTTATTGTTATTATTTATTGTAACATATTCATTTTTAATTGTTTGAAATTCCTTACTGAAATTTCTAATTGAAATCTTCGGAAGGGATCTATTTTGATGGACGCCGCCTATATTTTTTATAATTTTTGAAGTGAAGCCATTCGCAAAAAACCAATTGGAAAGCTTGGGAAATTTGGAAGCCATCTTATTCAGTTTTGTACTTTTTCCGAAGAGTTTATTCGAAAGACTTACCCCGTTCGCTTTGTTGTACTGATATAAAAATTCCGCTTTTGCCGTGCTGATATCCACATTGCTGGGGCATTCGCTGGCACAGGCCTTGCAGCTAAGACAGAGGTCAAAAACTTCCTTTAATTCTTTGGAATTGAATTTGTTGACCGACTCATTATTTGTCAAAACTTCCCGCAACGCATTGGCACGGGCGCGGGTGGTATCTTTTTCGTTTTTTGTGGCGTGATAGCTGGGACACATGGCTCCCGCCGAATCTGCGTTTTTTCGGCAATCGCCACTGCCGTTGCAGCTTTCGGCCAATCGGAGTATGCCTTGGTAATCACCAAAATCCATCAGCGTTTCAACCTTTGGCTCCTCTCGGCCCGGTGCGTACCGAAGCGATTCGTCCATTTTATAAGCATTTACGATCTTTCCCGGATTGAAAATGTTTTGAGGGTCAAAAGCCGATTTGATCCGCTTTAAAAGTTCGTAGTTTTTTTCGCCAATCATCAACGGTATAAACTCGGCCCGCACGATGCCATCGCCGTGTTCGCCGCTAAAAGAGCCTTTGTATTTTTTGCAGAGGATGGCCACGTCTGTCGTGATTTTTCGGAAATAATCCACCCCTTCCTCTTCCTTTAAATTCAAAATTGGCCGCAGGTGGAGCTCGCCCGCGCCGGCGTGTGCATAATAAACGGCCTGTTGCCCGTATTTTTTCATCAAAGCCGAAAATTCTGAAATATAACTGGGCAAATCTTCCAAGGCCACGGCCGTGTCTTCAATACAGGCAACGGCCTTGCGGTCGCCGACCATATTTCCAAGCAACCCGAGGCCGGCCTTGCGCAGTTCGAGTGCCATTTCAATTTCCGCTCCGCGCAGGATTGGGCTGTGGTAACTGTGTTTGGAAAGCGCGAGCGATTTTTGCAACGCCGCTATCTGCTCCTGTAGGTTTTCTTCGGATTCGCTCTTCAATTCCAAAAGCAGGATTGCCTTTGGATTGGCCTTTACAAAAAAACGGTAGGGCTCGTAGGTCTTGCTTTTTTTAGTGCAGTCCAGAATTACGTCGTCCATCATTTCGCAGGTATGCAGGTTGTGCTGCATTGCCACAATCACATCGTTTAAGCAAGCTTCGAGCGTTTCATAATGTGTTGCAATCATTGCAGTATATTTCGGTGGCAACAGGTCAAGTTGAAGTGTTATTTCTGTAGTGAAAGCAAGGGTTCCCTCGCTTCCGCAGAGCAATTTGCAGAGATTGATTTCATCATTAAAATTACCAAAAACGGAAGTATTGAGCAGGCTGTCAACCGCGTAGCCCGTGTTTCTTCGGTGGATTTCGGGTTTTGGGAATTCCCGCCAAATTTCTTGCCGGGTCGCTTCCGAACGCAATTCATTGTAAAGAGTTTTATAGATTTTTCCTTCCAGGGAATTTAGCTCGGTTTTCTTCAAAAAATCTTCTTTTGAAAGCGGTTCAAAAACCACTTCCTCGCCATTGGAAAGAATGGTTTTCAGTTTTAAAACCTTGTCGCGCGTTACGCCGTATTGAATGGAGGTGGTCCCACTACTGTTGTTGCCCACCATTCCGCCAATCATACAGCGGTTGCTGGTGGAAGTGTTGGGACCAAAAAAAAGTCCAAACCGCTTTAAACGTTGGTTCAATTCATCGCGAATTACGCCCGGCTGGAGCGTAACCGTTCGGTTTTCCTTATCCACCGCAAGGATTTTGGTGAAATGTTTTGAAACGTCCACCACAATTCCCTCGCCCACACATTGCCCTGCAAGGGAAGTGCCGGCGGTCCTGGGTATGAGTGAAGTATTATGTTCTTCCGCAAAGGCCACCAGCTGCTTGATTGCCCGAGCGTTTTTGGGATAAGCCACCGCCAGTGGAATTTTTCGGTACACCGAGGCATCCGTGGCATATAATGCTGTCTGGAGGGAATCGGTGAAAATTTCCCCATTGAATATTTTCTGAAAAACTTGAATTTGCTCTTTCATTGCCTTACTGTAAATGTAAAAAACTTCCTTAACAAAACTTTGTAAAATTTGATGTATGGATTAGCATCGCCTTAACGATTGGCACGCTATAATACCACTACATTTACTGCGTTTATAACTAAAATCAAGAATTATGAAAAATGCAGCTTTTTTAATCATTGCAATTACTCTTTTGGGGTTTCAGGCCAAGGCGCAGGAAATCTCCAAAAACGCAATTGGGATTCGCCTTAGTGAAAGCAACGGATTTGGCCCCGAGGTTAACTACCAGCGCGCACTTGGCGATAGCAACAGGCTGGAATTAGGACTGGCTTGGCACAGCGAACGCTATTGGGACGACGTAAAATTTACCGGAATCTACCAATGGGTCTGGAATATTGACGGAGGTTTCAACTGGTATGCCGGGCCCGGTTTGGGCGCTGGGATTGAAAGCTATGACCGGTATTATGATGACGATTATTCATACTACAGAAACAAGGATTCGGAAGCATTTGCGTTTTTTACGGGCGACGTGGGTTTAGAATACAGCTTTGATTTCCCGCTGCTGGTTTCCTTCGACTTTAGACCGCAAGTGAATTTGAATTATCGCGATGACGTTAATTTTGATGTGGGAATAAGTGCCCGTTATCAATTCTAAGGAAATATAGATTTTATTTTGAAAGAAATGCCCCACATATAAAAGGGGCATTTCCCCTTTTAAAAAACAGGAAAAATCCTGTTTCATAGGTGCGTTTTTTATTGCAATTTTATAGAATTCAATAAGATACCCTATGGAAAAGCATTATGTAGATATACATTGCCATCCCTCGTTAAAACCTTTCAGCAAAAGTTTCAAATATCAGCCTATAAAACAAAATGCGCTGGATCCGAATCGGAAAAACTCCATTTGGCACTACAGTCCGCCAAATTTTCTTGAAAAGTTTATCAACCGCTTGGTAACCCTTACAAAGTTCACACAAACCGATCTTACCGCTCTGGCAAAAGCTAAGACCAAAGTTGTGGTTGTTTCGCTCTATCCTTTTGAAAAGCATTTTTTCGGAAAAGAAATAATGGGAATTAAAGGGGTTACCGACGTTTTGGTAAACTTTGCGGCAAGCATCAGTCAATCGCGGATGGATTACATACGCAGCAATAAGGATTATTTTGTGGATTTGATGGATGAATACCAGTATTATCAACAGCTCCACAATCAGGTTGAAAACATTGATGGAAAAATATACACCTACCGTTTGGTGCGAAGTTTTCAGGATATCAAAAATAATTTCGCCCAGGAATCAGATTCCAAAAAGATTATAAATATTATACTTACCATTGAAGGCGGACACAGCTTCAATACGGGTATTGAGATGAATAAGGATATGGCCAGCCGCACCGAAGTTATCGAAAACATAAAGGCCATTAAAAATTGGGAACATCGCCCGTTGTTCATCACGCTCGCCCATCATTTTTACAATGAACTTTGCGGCCATGCGCGCAGCATTTCCATAGGAATGCTGAAGAAAAATCAAGATCGTGGCTTAAATACGGGCCTTACCGACCTTGGCATTGAAGCCATAGATTTGCTATTGGACAATACTGAAGGAAAACGGATCCCGATTGATGTGAAGCATTTGAGCACGGCCTCGCGAAAAGCTTATTACCATTTGCTCGACACGAAATACGCCTCGGAAAATATTCCGGTAATTGCCAGTCACGGCGCGTGTAACGGAAAGCACTCGATTGTGCAGTGGAACAAGACCGATATTATAGAGCACGAGGATTGGTTTTGCGATATCGACATCAATTTTTATGATGAGGAATTCATCCGCATTGCCCGCAGTAACGGTATTTTCGGCATCCAGTTGGACGAACGCCGCATTGGCAGCAGCACGGCCATTTCAGAAAGTAAAATATTCTTTCCGAACAAAAGGAAACAGTTGCGAAAAAAAGCCTTGTTGGTTTGGAGGCAAGTGCAGCATATTGCAGAGGTTTTGGACCGGGATGGCTTATTTTGTTGGGGAATACAGAGTATAGGCAGTGACTTTGACGGAATCGTAAATCCAATAAATGGGCTCTGGACCGCGGAAAATATGAAGGATTTAGCCGAAGAAATGCTAAACCACGCACAGGATTATCTTTCAAAAAACTTAATCGTGTTAAACGATTTCAACAGAATAGACGCTGCTGAAATAGTGGAACGTGTAATGCACGGAAATGCAATGGAGTTTATTGAAAGGAATTATTAGACCTTAGCTATGGTTTTTCTGAAAAATAGCTTCTTCATATAATTTTTCATACAGCGGAACAATTTTTTTGGTATCATAAACCATCGCAGATTCAACGGCCTGTTGCTTGAATTTGTTCAAGACTTCATCAGAAGCCAAAATCTTCAAGGCGTTTTCGGCCATTTCGTCCACATTGCCCACATCGCTTAAAAAACCACTGACCCCTTGAATATTCACTTCCGGCAAACCGCCCGTATTACTTGAAATCACGGGGACTCCACAAGCCATCGCTTCTAAGGCCGCAAGACCGAAACTTTCCTTTTCCGAAGGAAGGATGAAAAGATCGGTAAAACAAAGAATTTTATCAACCTCGTTGCTATTGCCCACAAAGAGCACCTTTTCCTCTATTTCCTTCTCTTTACAGAGCAATTCGCAGGCTTCGCGCTCAGGGCCTTCGCCAACAACAATTAGCTTTGAAGGTACCTTTTTCTGAATGCGGTCAAAGACCTCAATCACATCCTTTACACGTTTTACCTTTCGAAGGTTACTGACGTGGGTAATGATCCGTTCATCCTTATCTGCCATTAAATCGCGCTGGCACTCGGTAAAGGAATTTATTTTCTTGGGAATATCAATAAAGTTCGGCACTACGTGAATTTCCTTTTTAATATCGAAAAGTTGAAGTGTGTCTTCCTTTAAGCTTTTTGAAACTGAAGTTACCACATCGCTATTATTGATACTAAAGGTAACCGCAGTCTTGTAAAAAGGATGGCTGCCAACCAGCGTGATATCCGTTCCGTGAAGCGTGGTAACCATTGGTATATAGATGTTTTCTTCCTCCAGCATTTTTTTTGCCATGTAGCCCGCATAGGCGTGGGGAATGGCGTAATGTACGTGTAGCACCTCAATTTTGTGGAGCTTGACCATATCTACCAACTTGCTGGAAAGTGCAAGTTCGTAAGGCTGATAATGAAACAATGGGTAATCTGGAACTGAAACTTCGTGAAAGTGGATGTTTTTTGAAAGCAATTCCAACCGAACGGGCTGTTTATAGGTAATGAAATGTATTTCGTGGCCGTGCTCGGCAAGCGACAAGCCCAGTTCGGTGGCCACTACCCCACTTCCTCCAAAGGTTGGATAACATACTATTGCTATTTTCATATTTTTTATTTTTGAAACAAGACTCAGGACTGAAGGGATACAGGACGGCTTGTTGCTTTTTTTTTTAAAACAGGAACTATACTAAAAGGAAACTGGACAATTTATTGTTTAATCTTTACATCTTTAGTTTTATCAAAATCCGTCTTGTTTCCTGTAGCGAAGCGGTCTTGTATCCCTTTAGTCCTTTTTCAGTAATCAATAGCCTCATAAATGGCTTCCTGTATTATGCTTCGCAAATCGCTCTTTATCAACTTTCGGTTTTCCGGATCGGGAAAGGTACGGTTCGATAAAAATACGTAAACAATTTCCTCTTCTGGGTCTGCCCAAGCAAATGTTCCGGTAAAACCACTGTGTCCAAAACTGGTCATCGAAACACAACCACAGGTTGGCCCCGAGGTGCCGAGTTGCGGTTTGTCAAAGCCTACGCCTCTTCTTACGTTTTTGTCGCAGTAATAGCAGGTGTTGAAATCGTCTAAAATCTTCGGATTAAAATAGCGTTTCCCGCCGTAAAAACCTTTCCATAGATACATCTGCATTACTTTTGCAACATCGTTACTATTGCTGAACAGTCCCGCATGGCCACTAACGCCACCAAGCATCGCCGCCCCTTGGTCGTTTACATAGCCTTGAACTTTCTGCTTTCTAAAAATATCGTCCTGCTCCGTTGGCGGAATATTGTCTTTTGAAAATTTTTCCAACGGAAGATACGTCATATAGTTTGCGCCCAAGGATTCGTAAAGGTTTTCCTGAACAATTTGCTCCATCGGTTTGCCAAATTTCCGCTCAAAATAACGCTTCAAAATGTAATAGGGCAGATCGCTGTATTTGTATTCAAGCTTTGAGTTCAAATCACTCTCACGAATGTCTTTGTATATGGTATCTATATAATCCCTTCGCATATATAGGTTCTCTGCCACTTGCACGTTAAAATTCTTTCCGGGAATATTTGAGTAATATTTTGAGGAAACACCCGTCTTTTCTTCGTTGTAGGTGTGTCTATAAAAAGGAATCCAAGCCTTAAAACGCGCGTAATGCGAAAGCATTTGCTTTAAGGTAACATCTGCTTTGTTTGAGTTTTTATACTCCGGAAGCATTTCGGAAAGTTTGGTGTTCAAACTCAATTCTTTCTTATCTACCAATTCCATCACTAAAGGTAAGCTTGCCAAAATTTTTGTCAATGAGGCAAGGTCGTACATCGTGGTGTCGCGAACCTCCTGTTTTTTATCGTATTCGAAATAGCCGAAATTTTTCTGGTAAATAACCTTTCCCTTTCGCGCCACCAAAACCTGCGCTCCGGGGTACATGCCTTCACGAATGCCCAAATTTGCAAGGGAATCAATTTTTTTCAGTTTATAGCTGTTAATGCCTACGCTTTCAGGAGTTCCATATTGCAATCTTCGCAAGGATTTTGTTTGCAAAAAAGTATTCAGTGGAAAGTCCTCACCCAATGAAACCGGCAATTTGCCCTTCGCCTCGCGCGCGCCAAAAATTAATTGGGCAGAAAGCTGCTGCGAAATTTTACTGTTTTGGTAGGACATAACCACACCTTCAAAGTTTGCAGTGGTTTTTAAATCGAGCATGGCATACGGTCTGGCAAAAACATCCAAGATCACGGTGTTTGTTCGGGCAATCTCATAAAGCCAAACGAGTTCATTTTCAGAAAATTCAAAATTTTTCCAAGGATTTTCATTGCTTTTATGAAAGCCGATAATTACGTAATTGTATTCCTTCAACTTTTGAATATAATCATCCAGACTGTTGGCCTTAACCCAATCTACATTGCCGTACTTTTTTAGCTCATTTAGGAAATCTTCCCCGGAATCATCCCCAAAATTGACATAGGCAATCTTTTTCTTTTGAAGGTCTTTTATGGGAAGAATGGCACGATCGTTTTTAAGTATGGTAAGTGCATTGTCCATGGCCTCTTCGTATAGCGCATCATCATTCACCGAGTTTAAATCTTCAACCAGATATGTTGTTTTTACAGGTTTGTAATGATTTAGGCCCACTTTGTATTTGGCGTAAAGAATTTTCTTCACGGAATACGCCAAGCGTTTTTCTGTAATTATTTCTTCGTTGTAGGAATTGATAAGAAATTCGATGGCTTTCGGGACATCTTCGGAAATCAGCAACACATCGTTTCCGGCGAGGAATGCGGCCAGTTCAATTTCACCGGGTTTTTTAAAATCGGAAGCGCCTTTCATATTGAGGGCATCGGTAAAAATAAGCCCGTTGAAGCCCATTTCCTTTTTCAAAAGATCCGTTACCACTTTTGATGAAAGTGATGAAGGGTAATTCATTTGCGGTTCCAAAGCGGGAACGTTCAAATGGGCCACCATTACGCTATTCAAACCTTGGTTTATCAATTTTTTATACGGATACAGTTCTAAAGTGTCCAAACGGTTTCTTGAAAAATCGACCGTGGGCAAAGTTTTATGGCTATCCTTTTCAGTATCACCATGGCCGGGAAAGTGCTTGGCGCTGCCCATAATGCCAGCGCTCTGCATGCCTTTCATAAAGGCGAGGGCTTTTTCGGTTACGTTATCCCTATCTTCACCAAAGGATCGGTTGCCGATAATGGGGTTTTTTGGGTTTGTATTTATGTCCACGACCGGAGCGAAATTTATATGGACCCCCAGCCGTTTGGATTGTTCGCCAATGCGACGGCCTATTTTTTCAACAATTTTGTTGTCGGTAATGGCGCCCAGGGTCATATTCCATGGGAAGGCATAGGTAGAATCAAGCCGCATTGCCAGGCCCCATTCCGCGTCCATCCCGATCATCAAAGGCACTTTGGCCAAGGATTGAAATTCGTTGTTCAACTTTGCTTGTCGCACGGGACCGCCCTTGGAAAAAATTACCCCTCCCAAGTGATAGTTTGTAATCAGGTCCTTTATTTTATCAGTCTTCGCCTTAGGGTCGCTACTGAAAATATCAGCCATAAACAGTTGGCCCATTTTTTCTTCCAAAGTCATTGAATCATAAATACTATCGACCCATTTTCTTTGGTTTTGGAAATCGTTTTTAAGGATTAAGGGATTGTTTTCCTGAGCAATTGTCGGGAAATATATAGTTATAAGAATACAGGCGAGCAAAAATTTCTTCATGGCACTGGAAACGGGATTATGATAAAAAACGATTGTGCCAACTTTCAGTGGCGGGAACTTCCCAATTTTCAAGATATTCTGCTTTTGTATTTACAAGATTGTTGAAGACAATGGTGTTTTTTGAAACCGATTTATCCTTTGCCATTTTTCTGAAATCGGCCAAAGGTTTATAAGCGATGTATTCCCCTGAATAAAAGGTCACGTTCATTTTATCGAGCAGATCCACATCAAATTTCTCCTGAAGCGACTGGATAAAATGTACCGAGGCATCAATGCTGCAGCCCGATGCCGAAGCATTTGCCTGGTTGAGGCCAATGACTATAAAGCGGTTGTATTTTATTTCAACGGCGGCCTCAAGTTCGGCTCCGTGGGCGGTCCATTTCGTCAAAAATTCTTCTGTAAGTTTTTCAATTTCCGCAACTTCATCGTCGCTCAATTTTCTATTGGCCTGATAGATCCATATTCTGGAATCATCGGGCAGGTTTTTAAAATCTGTCAGCATTATTAATCAGTCTTATTGTTTCATTCCAACTTGTTCATTTCAACTTCGCTCCATGAACCCGGAAAAAACAATCTATTGGTTTTTATAAATCTTCTGCATTTGCAATCATTTCGGCAACGTCCATTACCTGCACGTTGTCTTCGGCGTTTTTGGCTTTTACGCCGTCGGTCATCATTACCATACAAAATGGACAACCGGTGGCGATAATATCTGCCGAAACTTCCATGGCTTGTTCGGTCCGGGCTACGTTTACGTCCTTATTTCCGGGTTCGGGTTCCTTAAACATTTGGGCTCCGCCAGCGCCACAGCACATGCCGTGTTTTTTGTTTCGCCTCATCTCTACCAATTCGCCCTCCAGTTTTTCAAGTAAATTTCTTGGGGCTTCGTATTCGTTATTTGCCCTACCAAGATAACACGGATCGTGGAAGGTTATTTTCTTCCCCTTAAATTTTCCGCCTTCCACTTTTAATCTGCCCTCATCCAAAAGTGCTTTTAAGAATTGGGTGTGGTGCATTATTTCATACTTGCCGCCGAGTTCAGGGTATTCATTGCCGATGGTATTAAAGCAGTGCGGACAGGCGGTTACAATCTTTCTTATTCCGTAGCCGTTGAGCACCTCAATATTGGTCATAGCCTGCATTTGAAACAAAAACTCGTTTCCTGCCCTTTTTGCCGGATCGCCGGTACAGCTTTCCTCGGTTCCCAAAACGGCGAAATCTATATTTGCTTTGTTCAACAATTTTACAAAGGCCTTCGTTATTTTTTTGGCACGATCGTCAAAACTTCCCGCACAACCTACCCAAAAAAGCACTTCGGGCTGTTTGCCTTGGGCCATATATTCGGCCATTGTTGGGACTTTTATTGGTTCACTCATTTGTTTATGTTTTTACCCCCCAGCCCCTAAAGGGGAGCTATTCCGAAGGCTCCCTTTAGGACTGGGGTATATTTGTTAATCTTCAAATACTTCAATAGTTACTTCTTTCTCCACTAAATCGGTGAATTTTCCTTTGTAGCGGGTTGCCTTTACCAAATGGTTGTCCACCCAGTGATAGTTGCCGCCACGGGGTTTTCCCATCAACATGCTGTGGTATTTAAAGCCGTGTTTATTAAGCCACGTTTCCGTTACTTCGCGATGGGCTTCGGTGCGGGAGGTGAAAAAGCAGATAATATGGCCTTCGTCGTACCATTTGTTCAGGGTTTTTAAGGCATCGGGAAATGGCTTGCAGGTGGCCATCCTTTCGGGCTCTTCGTTTGGGATGTCCTCGGTAATGGTGCCGTCAATATCAATCAAGTAGTTTTTTATCCCTTCGGGAAGAATCGGGCTTACGTGTTCGCCCTTTTCTACTTTCTCGTGCAGCATTTTTTCTACTTCTTCTTTTTTCATGTTTTATTTTTTCAGAATAACTTCGACTTCATTTTTTAAGTTTGGAAGATGTTTTTTAATAATCACCCAAACAATTGATGAGTCAATACTGTCGTAGGCATGAACTAATCGATTTCTCATTGCAATTATTTCAGCTTCATTTTCAATGATTAAATCGTTATCAATTTTTTTCAACTTATTTAAGGCTTCACCAATAATTGCTAAATGCCGTTCTACAGCACTTTGGGTTTTTATATCCTCTTCATAATCGCCGAAAGTATCAATATCACTTATAAATTCTTCAATTAAATTTATTGATAAGGAAATATCCATCAAGAATTTCTCAACTTCCAGCTTCATAAATCAGTATTTTGGTAGCATCAATATTTCTCTTTAAGATTGGGTTTTTGATTGATTTATAGGTCAATAAATCTACTTTTCTTTGAAAGAAGCTCTCTAACTTATTCCAAATAGAAATTAAATTCTCACCTCGTTCCATTGCGTCTTCAACGTTAATCTCAATCAATAAATCAATGTCGCTTTCCCTTTCAGAAAAATCATTACGAATAGAAGAACCAAAAGCATATAGTTTTCCAACCTTATGATTTTCACATAAGGATCGAAAATCTTCTTTCTTGGATTTTATTTCTTCAATGATTTTCACTTCTCTTTAAATAGGTTCAATCAATTTTCATCCTTCCAGTTCAACCGGTCCATTTGGTTGTATGGCCAAGGCGCACCGTTGTTTTCAATATTGGTCATGGCAACGTTCAGTTCGGTTGGGGCAGCAGACTGTTCCATTACCAAATATTGTCGCATATCCATGATAATGCTCAATGGGTCAATACTTACGGGGCACGCTTCCACACAGGCGTTGCAAGTGGTACAGGCCCATAGTTCTTCACGGGTAATATAATCGTCCAACAGCTGTTTTCCGTCTGGTTTGAACTCGCCATTTTTGTTGATATTCTTCCCTACTTCTTCCAAACGGTCGCGGGTATCCATCATTATTTTTCGTGGCGAAAGTTTCTTCCCGGTATTGTTTGCGGGGCATTCGCTGGTGCAGCGGCCACATTCTGTACAAGTATAAGCGTTCAATAATTGGATTCTGCTCAAATCCAATACATCGCTGGCGCCAAACTTTGCAGGAGCTTCGGCAGCTCCTTCAGCGGGAGCGGCAAAGGGATCGGCATTTGGATCCATCATCATCTTCACTTCGTTGGTAACCGATTCCAGATTTTTGAATTTCCCCTTTGGAACCACTTTTCCGAAGTAAACATTTGGAAATGCCAATATAATATGAAGGTGTTTTGAAAAGTATAGATAATTAAGAAATATTAATATTCCCAAAATATGAAGCCACCAAGCGCTGCGTTCAATGGCCATAAGCGTAGCTTCTGAAAAACCGTCCATAAGTGGAACGATGAATTTGCTAATAGGAAAGGCTCCAGCTTCAACATAATGAGCTGCTCCCAATGTCTGTAAGGATTGGTCGGCAGCGTTCATAGTTAGAAACAATATCATTAAGACCATTTCAAAATAAAGGATGAAATTTCCGTCGTTTTTGGGCCAGCCTTTCATTTCGGGATTCCAAAAGCGTTTCAGTTTTTGAACGTTTCTTCGGGTCCAGAAAAGAATAACGCCCACCAAAACCAAGCATGCCAATATTTCAAAAGAGCCGATCAAAAAGTTGTACAATCCTGCCGGAAGCACTGTGGAAAGAACGCGATGCGTACCGAAAATACCATCTATGATAATCTCAAGTACTTCAATATTAATAATGACAAAGCCTATATAAACAAAAAGGTGCAGCAACCCGGGAATGGGCCTTACGACCATTTTTGATTGGCCCAGGGCTATTCGGACCACATTGCGCCACCGCTGCCCTGTGTGGTCTGAAGCATCCACTTCCTGTCCCAACTTGATGTTTCGAATTATTTTGCGGATGTTCAGCGTAAAATAGCCTATGCCCGCCGCAAGGGCGATGATGAAAAGTATGTTCGGGATGTACTGCATGGTTTATTCGTCTGGGTTGGCCGGGGGTTCGTATTCTTTGCTCTTTTTTCCGAAAACGGAAATATGCACGTACCTTTTTGGATTTAGTTTAACGTCCTGAAGAAGTTCTTCAAGCTGCCTTGAGGCGCCTTCCAGGTTTTCATAAAGTTTGTCGTCTTTTAAAAGTTTTCCGATGGAACCTTCGCCATTATCAACACCCGCTACAATTTTATCCATTTTGTCCACAACGTTTTGCAGGTCCGACACCAACTTTCCGGTTTCCAGCTGCGATAAGGAATCGGTCAGCTGCGATAGGTTGCTTGCTGTTTTATCCAGATTGGTAAACGTATTGTCCAGTTTTCCGGTGTTGTTGGAAAGAATATAATTCAGGTTTTCCGAAACACCTGAAAAGGAATTCAAGGTATTGTTCAGGTTTTCAATGGCTTCTTTTAGGTTTTTCCGCGTTTTTTCATCAACGATATCGTTCACGCTCAATAAAAGGGTATCAATGGTCGCCAATGTATTGTTCACTTTTTTTTCCAAAGGCCCAAGTGCTTTGGAAACGGCGGTAAGCATTCCGTCCTCTACATCGCCACGCAAGGTATCGCCGCTTTTGGCTATATTATTTACATCGTATTCAGGGAAAATTCCCAAGTTTTTTCCGCCGAGAAGTCCGGAGCTATAAATTCTAACAATGCTATTTTTCGAAAAGTCGAAGTCCTTTTCAACTGTAAACTTCACAATTAGCCCACCCTTTGAATTGGCAAAGGAAATGTTCTGCACCTTGCCCACCGTGAGACCGTTTATGGTAACGGGGGCCGCTTGTGCCAGACCTTCCACATTGTCATATTTCACATAAAATTCGCGGTTTTTGTCGAGAAGGTTGGTGCCTTTTAAAAAGCTGTAGCCAAAAATCAATAACAATATGGCGCCAATGGCGAGAATTCCGGTTTTAACTTCTTTGGATAGTCTCAAGAGTGCAATTTTAGATTTTGAACAAATTTAAGCGATAAATATAAAGAAAGCACGCTAATTGGCTTTCGATTTTAACACTTCTTGCACATTAACTTTTTTTCCTTTTTTGAATGCGACAATGTATGCCGATGGAAACCCTTTTTGCTGTACAAAAGTTTTCATTACTTGAATTTTGTTGTAGTCTGAGGTTTCGGCGTAGTAGTATTTGAACAGGCCGTCTTCCTTTTCGCGCGTTACATTTTTGAGCCCTTTGAAGTTGCTCGGCTTCGGATCCTGTTTTTTGCTGCTGGCGGCCAATTGTACCTTGAAGGTTACGCCTTCATAAATATCCTCTTTCGTTGTTTCCACTACTTTTTCAACTTCCAGTTCCTTTACTTCGGGATCTTTAATATTATCGTTCGCAACGGAAAGGCTGTTGATGTATGTTTTGATGGCATTACTTATTTCACGCGCCATATCTGTCTGTCCTTTGGCGGAATTAAGGTAGGCCCCTTCAGTTTTATTGGTAAGAAAACCTGTTTCAATCAAAACGCTCGGCATATAGGTGTTGTGCAGCACCCAAAATCCTGCCTGTTTCACGCTGCGGTCGTTCTGCTTCAGGTTGTTTACGATATTGTTTTGGACCAAACTTGCCAGAAGTATGCTTTGGTCCAGATACTCTTCCTGCATCAAGACCATTCCTATTAACGATTCTGGGGCATTTGGGTCAAAACCACCGTATTTTTCCTTGTAGTTATCTTCCAAATAAATAACCTCGTTCTCTTTCTTTGCAACCTCAAAGTTGGCTTGGCTCTTGTGCAATCCAAGGACAAAAGTTTCAGTGCCATACGCATTGCTGCTGTGGGCATTGCAATGTACGGAAACAAAAAGATCTGCATCTGCCCTATTGGCTATGGCCGCGCGTTCACGCAGTTCAATAAAGACGTCTGTTTTGCGGGTATAGATTACTTTTATATTGGGAAGTTTTTCAAGCTCCGCTCCTACTTTTAAGACAATATTGAGCGCAATTTCAGATTCCTTATAACCATTTCCCTTGTTTCCGTGATCGTGGCCACCGTGCCCGGCATCCAAAACCACAACAAATGGCTTAATAGGGTTTTCCGCCGCTAAAGCAGAAATAGACAATAATGAAATACTTATAATTAATACGAAAGAAGAAAAAAGTTTCGTTTTCATATACCCGTTAACGATTGTTATTATTGATTATTATTTTTTAAAAAGACGGTTTGAATCACGACCACTTCGCTTCACGACACACGACAGATCCCAATTTGTTCTAAATGTATAGATAGAAAAAACCAATTATCCTTTTTTTTCTTGGGTCATTTAAGTCGTGGCTCGTGGTTCATTTTTAATCGTGGTTCGTGTTTCTATTCAGTGAAAACTTCTTTTTCCCAAAAACTTCATTTAAAAAAACGTACCCGAAAAAATATGTTTATTTTTGACCGTTTCAAATACTGAGCCAAAACTACAAAATAATAGCATCAGCACATTGCGAACCAACAGGCATTACTTAACAATCTTCTTAACATTCCTGCTTCTTTGCAGTGCGGTTTTGCATGCACAGGACGTTCCGCCAAAGCGTGAAGCCAATATTCCCCAAACCACCAAAGAAGACACGATTTCCGTAAACCTAAAACCGATTGTTGATGAAATAAACGAGCAAGCCCAAGACACCGTAAAAACCGATTCCATAAAGCCTCCCAAAGAAACCTTGACAGATGTGGTGGATTATTATGGCGAAGATTACGTGCTGCTCAACAGAAAGGAGAACAAGGTCTATATGTACAACAAAGCGTATATTATTTACGAAGATATGCGTATAGATGCCGGCCTGATAATTCTTGACTACAACAAGAACGAAGTATATGCCAAGGGAATAGACAGTGCGGGGGTTTACAGCCAAAGACCTGTATTTGTGCAAGCCGCCAATAAAGTGGAGCCGGATTCCATTCGGTATAATTTTGACACGGAAAAGGCACTGGTCTATAATAGCCGGACCGAACAAAACGGTTTCAGGGTAATTTCTGAAGTGACCAAAAAAGTAAACGATTCTGTGGTTTACCTTCGGAATGTGAAATTTACCACCTCAAAAAACATCGACGATCCGGAGTATTATTTCTACACCCGAAAGGCGAAGTTTGTGCCAAAGAAAAAAATTGTAACAGGTTTAACCAATATGTACATTGCCGACGTGCCGACGCCCGTGGGACTGCCCTTCGCCTACTTTCCATTGACGGAAGACCGCACCTCTGGGTTTATTATTCCTTCCTTTGGCGAAAACAACAGTCGCGGTTTCTTTTTTCAAAATGGAGGGTATTATTTCGCCATCAATGATTATCTGGATTTTAGTTTGCTGGGCGATTATTACACCAACGGCAGCTATGCCCTGCGCGGCGAATCTACCTATGTGCTGAGGTATAAATATCGCGGAAACTTCAGTGCGCGCTATGAATATCTTGTTCAGGAAGAGCGCGGTTTCCCCAATTTTCAGGAAAGCGCTATCTATAACATCCGTTGGACGCATACGCAGGACACCAAGAGCAATCCAAGCTCGCGTTTTTCGGCTTCGGTGAATTTGGGAAGCAGTAAGTATTTCAACCAGTCTATAAACCAAACAAACAACGCCAGCGCATTGGTGAACACGCTGAGCTCCTCCATTTCCTACGCAAAGAGTTTTGAGGGCGATCCCCAGGTCAATTTTACCGTGGCGGCTACCCATTCGCAGAATACGAACACGCAGCAAATAGCCATGTCCTTGCCAAATGTGAATGCCAGTGTTTCCAGAATTTATCCTTTTGCGCCAAAGAATGGCACTAAAAAAGGAATTATTCAGAATATAAACTTTCAATATGATCTTTCCGCAGAAAACCGAATCCAGACTGTCGATTCGCTTTTCTTTAAGCCGGAAATGTTCAACAGCGCGCAGATTGGGGCGCAACACAACATTCCCATCACTACCAATTTTAAGATTCTCAAATACTTAAGTGCTTCCGCCGGAACCAACTATCGGGAAACCTGGGTGTTGAAAAGTACGCGGAAACGGTATGATGAGAACGCTTTTGATGGTGCCGGAGGGATTGTGATGGACACCGTTGCAGGTTTTGAAAGTTACCGGACCTATAATTTTTCAACCAGTTTGGGAACGACGTTGTACGGACTTTTTAACTTCGGAAACGATAAGAAAATACAAGCCATCCGCCATGTGGTGCGACCTTCCATTGGGTATAACGTAAACCCTGCTTTTGACAGGTATTATGACGAGTTCATCATACCCCAAACAGCCAACGAGGCCGCTGGTGAAACAGTGCAATACTCCCGTTTTGAAAACACGCTCTACGGTCCGCCCAGCAAAGTATATTCCAGCAGTATCGGGATGTCCTTGAGCAATACTTTTGAAGCCAAAATACGCGACCGCGATACCACGGCCCTGGAACCCAAAAAAGTTACGCTATTGAACAACCTGAACTTTTCTACGGCGTATAATCTTGCTGGTGATTCCTTAAAATGGAGCCCCCTGCAATTCAGCGGAAGCATCCCCATCGTGCCAAAACTGGATTTCAACTTCAGTGGTGCGTTGGACCCATATGCCCTGGACAACAACAATCGGAAAATAGACGTTTTCAATATTAACAATGGAGGAAGTCTTTTTAGGCTTACCAATGCCAACATTAGCATCAACTATTCCTTCTCCAGCAAGGATTTTGAACCCCAAACCAAAGATATGGACCGAATAGACAATGAAACCTTCCGCAACGGTGGACGGCCCGATGATCTTTTTGGCGAAGCTTCCAATATTTATGACGGACAGATTTATAAGGACAAGGAAGAGGATGTTGACAAAACCAACGTGGAATGGTATAATTACAGCATTCCATGGGACGTGCGTTTTGCCTATACCATCACCTATGGCAATGCACAGCGGCAGAATGAAATATCCAGCCAATCGTTTATGATGAGTACCAATATGGAACTGGCACCGCGCTGGACCGTTGGCGTTTCCTCGGGGTATGATTTTAAGAACAAGGGGGTTACCCTTACGCAGTTCCGGTTCCAGCGTGATTTGGAGAGCTGGCAAATGAGCTTCAACTGGACGCCCATAGGAAGTATCAATACCGCCTGGTATTTCTTTATAGGGATAAAATCCTCAGTGCTTAGTGATATTAAGTATGACAAGCGTAGGGAGAGCGATAAGAGGCTTTGATTCATTAATAATGAATAATGTGTAATATTGCTAATTACAAACTAACAGATTCACAAACTAACAAACGCATCTTTCAATGAAAAAAATAATCACCACCCCCCACGCCCCTGCCCCAATTGGCCCATACAACCAAGCAATTCTTAACGGCACCATGCTCTACACTTCCGGGCAGATAGCCATTGACCCAAAAACCGGAAATTTGGTTACGGATAATATTAAAGCCGAAACCAAATTGGTAATGGAAAACCTAAAGGCTATCCTTACCGAAGCTGGAATGACGTTTGAGAACGTTTTAAAATCCACCATCTTTATTAGCGATATGCACAACTTTGCTGCCATCAATGAGGTATATGCCACGTATTTTAACGAAGCCACTGCCCCAGCCCGCGAGACTGTAGAGGTTGCCAATCTGCCCAAGTTCGTAAATGTGGAGATTTCTGTGGTCGCTTCTTTTTAAAGAGAAACCATAGAACCTTTTTCAGCCGAAACATCCGCCCAAAAAACTAATATGTAAAATAGTTTCTCTGGGTTCTGTGCCCTATTTCCCGCAACAAATCCATAAAATTTTGTTTGTTCCCATTCCTAAAGTAATTTTTGAAAAAACGGTATAGGAACACTTTTTACCAATATTCCCGTAACAACTATAATTATCAACTTTGAACCTCAACAATATAACGTTGAAGGGAATTTTGAATGTATTTATTGTGAAGTTATGGTCAATTAAAAATCCACGTGATCAAAACATATCAAAAAAATAAATACTTAAAAGGGAAGCGCGAGTTTTGGAATATCGAAAATGGAAGATATTCTTACAAAACGCAGCGGAGAAGTTGACGAACCCCACAGACACAACTCCTATACGGTATTAATTGTCAATAAGGCAAGAGGGCTGCATAAAATAGACTTGAACACCTACGACTTATCAGACCAACAAATTTTCTTTGTTGCTCCGGGCAGATGCACCGAGCTATTGAAACTGAAAAATCGTTTGGATTTGCAATAATGCTCTCCAACCAGTTTTTAGTTGAAAATTTTATTCCATTATCTTTTATTGACGGTTTGTGAACCTCTTTTCGAAATCACGGGCAAAGCCCACTATTATTGCCATATAAAGAACCATATTAGATTTCATAGAAAAATTTACAAAAGGAAACACCGATGAACACAAAATAAAAAAAGAAGGAAATGGCATCTATGTTTTTGTTCTTAAGGGGAAGTTGAAATTACTAATGAAAAGCTATCCAAAAGAGTGGAATGGGAATTTGGGATGTATCATGCTACCAACTGACCAAAGTCATAGGATTTGATTCTTCGTATGACTATATTGTGATTTTAGAATAATATTTATATCGAATCGCATAGAAATAAGGGAAACTGTAAAGTGATCCTTGAAAATATAAGAAATGATTTTTTGAAAAGAATTATATAAACAATTTAGTTAAACATTTAAAAAACAAAAAAATGAAAACATTTAAGATTATTACAATTGGAATGGCTTTGCTTTTAACGGCAGCAATACAGGCCCAGGACATATCTTCAAACGAAGTGCCCCAAAATTTTACGACCGGACTATTAAATGTCTATCCTACCGCTACGGATATTGAGTGGGAGAAAAGAGGTACGGATTATAAAGTAAATTTTGATGTGGGAAGAATGGAACACAAAATATGGTTTAATAAATACGGTGATATGGTAAAAGTGGAAAAGCACATTACCATTTCCCAAATGCCGGCCAACTTAAAGGAAATCATCAAAAGGGATTATCCTAATTATAAAATTGAGTCCGTTGAATCCATAGAAAAAGATGGAATAACAACTTTTGAAGTTGAGTTGGATAAAAGTTGGAACGAAAGCCTAAGAATAACTTACAGCTCAAATGGTCAAATTTTGAAAGCTATGAAGGATTAAATGCTTCACTACTAAAATATGCATAAGGGGTTGCGTTGATTTCAATTTCTTTTTCCATAAGTAAAAGTGGGCAAACCCTTTGCATGAGATTTTCAAAATTTTAGGGTTTTGAAACCGTAACAATATTTCAATCGGATAATTTAAAAGCTAGTAAAATGAAAGGTCAAAAAAATGTAATAGTAATCACAGGAGGAGCGGGAGGCATAGGTCAGGCTTGTGCCAGAGCTTTTAAAAATCAATCAATAATTATAACGGATTACTCTCAAGGAAAGGTTGATGAAACAATAGAAATATTGGCAAAAGAAGGTATAGACGCCACAGGAATTGCCTGTGATATTACGAGTAAAAAAGATATAGAAAAACTGACCCAATATGTGGCCGATAATGGATCACTAAAAGCATTGATCCATACCGCCGGGGTAAGCGGAACGGTAAAGGACCTAAAAAAAGTTTATACCATAGATTTGGTGGCGACGGAACTTTTGGTAGATGCCTTTTACAAGCTTGCCGGTACAGATTCGGTAGCAGTTCTGCTTTCTTCAATGATGGCACATACTGTTCTTGCCAATGAAAAATATGATGAGGCACTTGCAAATCCGCAAGGAGCAAGATCTTTTGATATTGTGAGTCAGTTTGTGGATAATGATTCGGACCTTATGTACAATTTTGCAAAACGGGGCGTGCAATTATTAACACATAAAAACGCTGATAAATGGGGAGAAAAAGGAGCGAGAATCGTTTCTGTTTCACCAGGGGTTATTGAAACACCAATGGCGTTAAAAGCTGCAGAAGAACATCCCGAGAGAATGGAAATGATAAAACAGGCCACACCTTTAAAACGCAACGGACAACCGGAAGAAATTGCGGATGTAATATACTTTTTGGCCAGTGATGCCGCTCGTTTTATTACCAGTACAGATATTTTGGTAGATGGTGGCGTGATCCACAAGATTAAAAAAATGGCTTGATTGCACAGAGTATTTAAAAGGTTTAATCCTTAACAAATAAAAAATAAAATTATGGAAACATCATTTCTTAAAACCTTAAAACAAACCATTAAACATTGGTATATTCCTTTGCTCGTGGGTATTTTCTTTGTGGTGGTGAGCATTGTGGTATTTTCCTCGCCGGCAGGTTCGCTAATGGCCCTATCATTATTGTTTGCGCTTTCATTCTTGTTCAGTGGATTGTCAGAAAGCATTTTCGCCTTCGCCAACAAAAACCATTTGGACAACTGGGGTTGGTCCTTGGCATTGGGTATCATCACTTTAATAGTAGGATTTCTGTTATTGTTAAACCCTGCCCTATCGTTAACCGTTCTCGCTTTCTATATCGGTTTCGTAATTCTATTCCGTTCCATTTCCACAATCGGTTTTGCCATGGACATCAAAAAATATGGCAGCAGTAATTGGGGTGGCCTTTTGGTCCTGGGTATTATTGGTACCATTGTATCATTCATCCTTCTTTGGAACCCATTGTTCGCAGGCTTGAGCGTTGTTATTTTAGTAGCCTTAAGTTTCCTGTTTGCGGGGCTTTTCAGCATTTTGCTATCCTTGCAATTAAGAAAACTGCACAAATCTTCCAAAAAAATATCGGCCGATTTGGTAGAACGTTACGATGAGCTCATGAAGGAAATCCGTGCAGAATGGGATGATTAATTCCTGTTTCCACAACTCCTGAAATATAGCAGTTTGATATAATTCAGCATTGCTTCATTTTGGTCCAAAAAATTTATAGCTATGGCAAAGCCTTCGTACCCGCGAAGACTATGGTTATTGACGGCAATTTGGCCAAAATTTATTAAGAATAAACCATAAAATATATAGAAAATGAAAAACATTATTATTCCTGTTGATTTTTCGAAACAATCAGAATTTGCGCTGGAAACGGGCGCCATTTTGGCCAAAGAGCACAATGCTACCCTTCATGTTTTGCACATGTTGGAGTTATCTGAATCCATAATTTCAAAATCGGATTCCCAAAATATGAACAAAATGCTCTTCATGCTCGCATTGGCCGAAAAGCAACTCAAGCCGTTTTTGGACAAGAAGTATTTGGAAGGCATTAACGTAATCCCCGTAATCAAGCGTCATAAAGTGTACAATGAGGTTGATGCTTTGGCCCACGAAATAAATGCCGATTTAATAATTATGGGTTCCCAAGGCCTTTCAATACAAGATGGAATTTTTGCAGGGTCAAATGCCGAAAAAATGGTGCGGAACAGCAGTACTCCCGTGCTAATTATAAAATCTTCCCCAGAAAATTTCAGTCTTAAAAACGTGATTTTTGCGACCGATATGAGCGTAGAAAGTGTACCCGCCTACAAAAAGGCAAAGTCACTTCTGTCAAAATTGGGCTGCGAGATCCAACCGGTATATGTCAACCGCCCGTTTAACGATTTTCTCAGTTCCAAGCAATTTTCCGCCAAATTGAAAAAGTTTTCCGAAGCAGGAGGTGCGAATAAGGTCAAATTTATAGCGGGGCATACCATTGAGGACGGGTTAATGCAATATGCCGAAGAAACCAATGCGGACGTAATCGCGATAAGCACAAACGCGAGAAAAGGATTGAATCGGCTTTTAAGGGGAAGTATTTCCGAAGATCTGGCCAACCAATCAAAACTTCCGGTTATGACTTTTAAGTTGTAGCGGGGATTCAAGGGAAGCAATATAGAACCAACGATGTAAACATGATTGGCCGTTAAAAGTTAAGTTACAAAAAATGGCTTAAATCCAGATAATATCCGTCGGGGTTTTTACCCAAAGGGTTTTATTGCCCCGCAGCGCTATGGGCTGTTTCATAATTTCGGGATGGTTCTGTATGAGCGTTATCCAATCTTCGGAAGAGAAACACTGAAGGGTAAATTTCTTTCTGTATTTGTAATGTTCCTGATTGACCATTTCCCTAACCGGAAGCCTTTTGCTTCAGAATACGGTAACAATTTCCAAGCACTCTTGACGGTTGTTGAAAACAAATTGCAGAGCCAATTGGAAAAACGTTAAATTTGATTTTCAAACCACATGTCAAACATCAAACTGATAATAGAAGAAAGAGCCGCCAGCATCGGGAAATTTATGGTGGGGCGGTTATTGCCATTCCGTCAAAAACGAATGGTGGGACCCTTTATTTACATAGACCATATGGGTCCCGTAAAATTAAGCGAGCGGGAAAATTTCGATGTGTGGCCGCATCCGCACATTGGCCTCTCTACCCTCACCTTTTTATTCGAGGGCAGTATTATGCACCGCGACACTCTTGGCAACAAAGTGGAAATAAAACCCGGCGCGGTAAACTGGATGACGGCGGGCAAAGGAATTGTCCATTCCGAACGCACCCCCGAATATCTAAGACTTTCAAAATTGCACATGCACGGACTGCAGATCTGGGTAGCATTGCCAAAACATTTAGAGGAAATGGAGCCTCAGTTTACGCACGTTGAAGCACAGGAAATTCCCAGTTGGACCGAGGGCGATCTTCAATTTAAACTCGTTGCTGGCGAAGCCTTCGGAAGAAAATCACCGGTACCCGTTTTCAGCAAACTGTTTATGATTGAAATAAAAAGCAAGACCCGGCAGGTCGTGAATATCGGCGAAGCACTTTATGGCGAATCGGGCCTTTATATTCTAAAAGGCGCCATTGAAAGTGAAGGAAATGTCTATGAGCCCAAACAATTATTGGTGGCCAAGGATAGCACACTTTGCGAATTTACCATTCAGGAAAACAGCACCATTTATATTTTTGGCGGCGAACCTTTTCCCGAGGAACGCTTTATAGACTGGAACTTCGTTTCTTCGAGCAAGGAACGCATTGAGGACGCCAAGGAGAAATGGAAAGCACAATCCTTTCCTAAAATTGAAGGCGACGAAACCGATTTTATTCCGTATCCAACATTCAATAAAAATAGAAACTAATTGTTATGCTGAAAAAAGGGATACTGGTAAAAAAAGAAAGCTTCAGCCTGATTTCACAGACTTTGGACGAAACAAAAAACAACTATTGTCATTTGTCTGAACCAAAACACGATTGAGAAAAGCCAGTCTATAAAGATCCGAATTGAAAACGAAGCCTTTCACTTAAGAAATATGCAAACAAATTAAAATCTTCGCAGTTATGTTTTTCCTCTTAGATCTATTACCAGCTTCCGCCGCCGCCGCCACCAAAACCGCCGCCCGAGGAACCTCCCCCTCCCGAAGAGCCACTGCTGGATGGCGAACTGACCATCGTGGACTGTGCCGATGAAATAGAATCTGAAAATGAATTGGAGAAATTGTGCATCGTAAATGCACCCGCAGATGAAGTGTACCAACTGGGCGGTTGTATATCGAGCGCTTCAAACTTCTTTGCCCATTGGTCAAAAAGGCCAAATGCGAGCGCGTAGCCCATCGTGGTTTCAAAATAGTTTGGGCTGTCCTTCAACAGCATTTTCAGTTTGTTTTCCTCCGCAATCTTTATGAAGTTTTTAAAACCTTTTAAATCCGAGAAAACATCATTGCCCCTTGCATTCTTCTTCACCATATAAACTGTCATAAACAACAGGAAAATCACAACAGGAATTACAGCCAAAGCTGCCCAAAGTCCCCAAAAGAATAAAAAAACAAAAAATAGCAGGACCCCCAGAAGCAAAACCCCTATCACGGTTTTGGTCTGCATTTTTTTGGCCTGTGCATCATAATAAATCTGGGCCTGGTCCTTTAAAATCATCTTTGCGGAATTCATTGTTGTGTAAAAGCTATCTACCAAACTGCTGACCAAGACTTCCTTTTCACTAGTACCGGAACCAATCCCAAAGAGTCCCCGGAAGATAGTTTCTTCATATTTGGGCGCATCAACGGGCAAAGGGCGCAGCCGGGTAAGCTTGGTATCGTCTTTTCCGAACCAGCCCTTTTTGGGAATCTGTTCCATTTTGATAATGCCTCTTGCGCCCCAATAGGGTATCAAGGAAATAAGATCTGGAGTATCTGCGCTGTCGTCAATTAAAAAACCCGCCATTGCCGGATCCACACCACTTGGGGGGAAATAACTGGTAGTGGCTACTACCCTATCATCCTTTCCGTATTTGTTCCAAACCCAATAAAAGGCAAACAGCATGGCGCCCAGAATCAGCGTCCACCCATAATCGGTCCAAAAAGGCCACCAAGGTTTCAGTTCCTTTACAGAACCCAAAGGAAGATTGAGCAATACGGTTACGCTTTGCCCGGGAACGGAAAGAAAGTTGGGGCCGCTTTTGGCGGTATAAACGCCGTCATCATAACTTACCTCAAAATCATTGCTTGGGGTGTCTATACCCCTATTTCCTGAGTAAACAAAAATAGTGTCTATGTCGCCGGTCACGCCTTTGGGAAGATGCACGGTAAAGTCGAGCTGCCGAAACACGGCATACCAACCCTCGGGCTTTATATTCCAATAAAAACGAATTTGGGAATCCTCAAATAGAAAGGCGTTGTAAACCCTGTATTTTATCTGGTAATGCTGCGGCCCAATAATTGTTTTATTTTTATCGCCAATTTTAATTTGAAGACTATTGCTAAGCTTTTGCACAAAATCCGGATCTGCTTGATATTTGTGGGATGGCACATCAATCTTCCTGATTTTAATTCTGCGTTTTTCAAGCTTTCCATCTTCGGTAAGCAAATCGTATTTCACTTGAATATTTCTGTAAATACCGTGTTTGTATTCCGTAAAGTTTAGATCGTAGTTTTCAACCACATCAAAATAACCGTCTTCATTGATGTAAATATCAACCTGACAATGGTTTACGTCAAAGCCTTGGGAAAATCCTTTCAGAAAAAATAAAAACCCAAAAAGAAACAGGAACAGTTTTTTATTAAACTGAAAGTTTAAGTTTACTTTTTTTATGATGGTGTTATTACTCATTCCAGATTAGGTTTGGCTTATTCGATTCTTGAATTATCTCCTATAAACTTATAAACCCATAAACCCATAAACTTTTTCAATTAAAACTAACCTTCACATTTTCCCGTTCGGCAGCCTCCGCTTCAAAATAATCGAAATGCTTATAGCCAAACATTCCCGCAAACAATACGCCCGGCATACTTTCGCCATAGGTATTGTTCTCGCGGACCGTACCGTTGTAATAGCGACGGCTGCGCTCCAGGTTTTCCTCTATCTCGTTCAATTTTTGTTGAAGATCCAAAAAACCAGCATTGGCTTTTAAATCTGGATAGGCCTCGCCCAAAGCGAAAATACTGCGCAAGGTTTGCTGCAGCTGGTTTTCAGCTTTAATCTGTCCGTTAATATCGTCAGCAGGCACGGCCATTGCGGCATTACGGGCATTGATAACATTTTCCAAGGTTGTTTTTTCGTGCGCGGCATAGCCTTTTACGGTTTCCACAAGGTTTGGAATCAAATCGTAACGGCGTTTCAGCGCAACGTCTATATTGCTCCAGGCATCCTTCACCATATTTTTGTTTTTAACAAAGCGGTTGAAGATTACAACGAGCAAAAGAACGATTACTATTATAACACCTAAAAGAAGTAATAGAACACCCATAATTAAATATTTAAAGAGTTTTGGTTATTTATTGATCGTTTACAAATAACACCGGTTAGCCGTAAAAAGGAGAAGACAATCAATTCATTTTGAACATCTAAGATACTATCTTTTATTAAAACTACAACTATGTTTAAAATTTTGGGGCTAAATAATTTTCGACTACATTTAATTTCAAAATGATCAACACCCAACCAATTTTTTGCAATTTTGAATAAAACTACCTACCTCCTGCTTTTGCTGTTGTTTCCTATTTTTTTAAACGCCCAAAACGACAGCATTCAAAAGAAACTTCAGTTTACCGCCGATTTTAGATTTCGGGTGGAGCAAGACTGGGATTCCCAAAAACCGGACGGCTCGCAACGCGATGACCGGACCCGTTTGCGATACCGGGCGAGAGTGGGCGCAACTTATGACTTTAAAGATTGGGTATCCTTCGGAATGCGCATCCGTACCGGGCAGCCCAACAAACAGCAGGATCCGCAGCTCACTTTGGGGGATCAATTTAGCAGCGTGCCCATTGCTTTTGAAAAGATTTATGCCAACTTCAACTATAACTGGCTCAGCGCTTGGATTGGGAAAAACACCTTTCCTTTCGAGAAACAGAACGAGCTTTTTTGGAGCGATAATGTGTTTCCCGAAGGCGTTTCCCTTTCGGGGAAATTCGATTTTGGGAATGAATTTGTACAATCCCTAAAAGTGAATACGGGGCATTTCATTTTTACCATGAGCAATTCTTCTTTGGGAAAGGATAGTTATTTTGAAGGATTCCAACTCGTTTCCTCGCATTGGCAAAATAGGCTGAAGTTTTTCCCTGCTTTTTACTATTTCAAAAATATGCCGGACATTCCCGATGGCGGCGATACTTTTAATATAGACTATTCAGTTGTCCATCTTGGAACCAATGTTGTGCTTCTGAAAAACCCAAAAGTAACCGCTGGTTTCGACTATTATCAAAACGTACAGGATTACAATGGCAACGATTCCATCCCGAAAGTTTTACGGGATCAAAAAACGGGTTATGTTGCCAATGCAGGTATCGGCGCGCTTAATAAGAAAGGCGATTGGAAAGTGCAATTAACCTATACGTATTTGGAGCGTTTTGCTGCTGTTGATTATCTTGCCCAAAACGATTGGGCCCGCTGGGATTATACTTCGCAAAACTCTCCGGACGGAAGGCTCACAAACTTTAAGGGCTTGGAAATTATGGCAGGCTACGCCCTTGCCGAAAATATGGATTTAAAAATGCGCTTCTTTACTGTCGAGCAAATAGTGCCTTACGGTATTGCCAAGGAAAACGGCAACCGCATCCGGCTGGATTTTAATATTGCGTTTTAGTACTTTTGAACAGTTTTCCCTGTGAACCTCTGTGGTTCTCTGTGAATCTCTGTGGTAAAACCTTCCCGGAACATTACACCGAGATTCTAAATGAATAATCCTTAACATCCATGTGCCAAACAAATTTATTCAACTTTAAAGTAAATTCAGAAGAAAACCTCCTTCCAAGGGACGGCACGGTAAATTACTTCGGAAAAGTGTTTTCTGAAGAAGAAGCCGACCGTTATTTTGAAATCCTGCTGAATACAATCGATTGGAAAAACGACGAAGCCATCATCTTCGGAAAAAAAATCATCACCAAAAGGAAGGTAGCGTGGTACGGCGATACGGAGTTTGAATATACCTATTCCAAAATCACAAAAAAAGCAAGTCTTTGGACACCCGAACTTTCAGCGCTAAAAAGGACCGTGGAAGAAAAAAGCGGCGAAACTTTTAACAGTTGTTTGTTAAACCTTTACCATTCCGGTGAGGAAGGCATGGCGTGGCACAGCGATGCGGAGAAGGATCTTAAAAAGAACGGCGCCATTGCCTCGGTAAGTTTTGGCGCCGAACGCAAGTTTGCCTTTAAGCACAAGCAAACCAAGGAAACCATTTCCCTAAACCTGGAACACGGCAGCCTTTTGATTATGAAAGGCACTACACAAACGCACTGGCTGCACAGGTTGCCGCCAACCACCAAAGTAAATACCCCTCGGGTTAATTTGACCTTTAGGACGATTGTTAAGAAATAGCGAAAAATTATGGCGTTATAAATAGAACTTTGGATTTCACGGTACAGCGATAGAGTTCTTGAGAATATGGAGTTGAAATGGGGATTGATGATTGTTTGTTACCATTTTTAATGGAGAATTTTAATTAAATTTATATTTGAATTCTATTCCATAAGAATCCGTTAAACAAATTTTTCCGTTTGATTGCTTTAACCAATGATAATTATTCTAAAAATTCGATAGCAAATTGGAAACATTTCAAATATTACTTCTCATATTCTTGATATTATTTATTTCAATTCCTATAATTGGAATTGTATTCTTTGTAAAATATGTAATTAAAAAATCGAGCTCAGAACAATCAATCCAACTTCTTGATAGGGAAAAAAAAGAATTGATCTTGAAGGCGCGTTCTCAAAGGAAAAATTTAATTGATTGGGAATCAAAATCTATTGAGAAAATTTCAAATAATTTAGACTATAATTTCAAAAAGGGTTTTACCAGAAAATTTAATGGATATATCAAAACTTTAAATGATGAGCGTATAATTTCATTTAGGAGAATAGACAGAGGAGCTTCAAATGCTACCTCAAGAATCATTGCGGTAACAAGTGATTTTGAAATCTATTACGACCACTCCGGAAGTGAAACATTGATAAAATATAATGGTTCGTATTTGGGCAAAATTGTCAATCAAACTAATTTGGTAGATATGGATAACAAAAATATAGGTTCTATAAATCGAAATCAAAACTCCTTGAGTTCTTATATTGTAAAAATCCAAGGACAGGAAATTGCATATGTGGTAAAGAACACTGATAGAAGAAATTTTGTGAGAAATCGGTTATATGACTTTCCCGCAGTAAACCCTTATGAGAAAGATATTGTTCGGAAAAGAGAAGTGGTATATGCAGACTTATTAAAATTACTCAGAGAACCGAATGAAAATGAGTACAAATGGATTACATCAATCGTCATTTATGAAGTAATTTTTTACGGAATTGATTTTGCACTATGACATTTTTTTTTAAATATTAACATCACATACATTGCAGCGCTGGCGCAGGCATCCCGCCCATGTCTTAAAAAAGTTAATTTGACTTTTAGGACTATTGTAACAAATTAGCGAAGAAAATTACTTTTTGCCCTTTCTTAAACATTATGAAATTTAGAATAAACCCCTAAGCACTACTCTCCCGTTTCTTCCTCTTCCGTCTTCGTTGCTTTTGGATTAAAGTCAACTGGATACGTATTATCATCGGGAGTTACCGGCAATTCAGATTCCAATTCAACTTTCTTATTGAATAGTTTTTGCATCAGCTCCTGAAAAGTATTGAAATCGACCGAATACGAAATACCTGCCCCTTGCTCAAATATCTGGTCTTCCCCTATAAACTGTAAAGCTGCCTGTCTGTTAAAGAACTTCATCCGCAGGCTTCCGTCGTCATTGATGAGCCATTGCACCTCAATATCGCCCGCGACGGAAGTTTCGTTGGCGCCACCAACGGGCACGCCCACCTTTCCGTTGATTAGGATTCGTTCCGTAATTTTGGTGGAGATTGTAAGATCTACATAATCAGCGGTTTCTCGATCGGGGGTATCGTCGCCAACGGTGTAGCCAACGCCAAGACTGAACTTTCCATCTTGATCTGCAAAAAGGTCATTTACCAAACTTGAAACCCTATCTGCCAAAGTTCCCGCAAAAGCATTGGAACCACCGTAATTATCATTCACAAAGTTACCGGTTGCCAATAAAAATATGGATTGGTTCTGTTTCTGCTCTTCGGTTTTAAGTTTGTACTCCAACTCGCTTTTTAGCGTTGAGCTTACATTTGGAAACTCTATGTCAAATTTTAGAGCCGGTTGGGCAAGTTCTCCATTTAATCCTACAATAACATTCACGGGAATTTTTCTATTTACGGAAGGATTGTCCAGCAAAATAGATGGATTGGCCTGCGTTTTATAGATTGCGCTCAAGTTTAGGTTTGCTTTTTCAGGGGCACCGTCCCAAGTTATGTTTCCGCCAGGGACCACACCAATTTTGCGCTGGATTACGCCGCCGTACCTAAAATCAAATTCCCCTTCATAAATTTGAAAATCGCCATACATCTTGAATTTTCCATTGGTATTAATTTCAATGAGAAGAATCCCTGCCCCGCGTCCTTTTAAGGTAGAATTGTTTTGTTGGTCCACAACAACCTCCACTTCGGCGTTTTTATTGATATCCAATTCAAAATTGAGCGATAATCCTTTTGATTCCTCATTGATTAATGTTTCCCCATTGATACGCGCTTCCTTTTCTTTTGGTGAAAGGAAATGTACAAAGGAATCATCACTAATAGATTCCGTGTCGCTAATAGGAATTTTAAACGTGGTTCCGCGTTGGGTAGTAGCCTCAACATCTATGACCAACTCGTCAATTGGGCCGTTAATATCTGCCCTTCCACTAATAAATGCGGTTCCGTAATACAAAGCATCTTCCTCGGGTGGCGTGTCCAGGACCAATAATCTTTCAGGGGCCTCTATGTGTAAATCCAGTCCCCAATTTCCGAAATTATTGTGCGTGGCATTTCCGTATAGAATACCTTCGGTTTCATATTTTGTGTCCTTTATGTTTGTACGGGCAATTTCAAATTTATTCTTGGTTACAATGATCTGTGCATTGTTTTCAATGTCGAAATCGGTATTCAGAAAGGGTATTTTCAATCCGCTGTGCTCCATAGTAAAACGCCCCAAAATATCGGGCGATTTGTAATTGCCAGAAACCCGGGCATTACCTGATATCAGTCCACGGATGTCCGTTATCACATCGCCGCCAAAGGGGCTAAAGGCTTGCATATTGAACTGGTTGAGGTCCAAATTTAGCTGTATTTGCGGATTTTTGGCAGAAACGTCTATCTCGCCAACCGCGTTGATTGACTTTACCTTGTTGTTGGTCAGCGAAGTGTTTATTCTGTATTTGGTAAGATCTTCATTGCCGTCTATTTTCAAATCCAAATCGCCAAAGGGAATTTCGTTAATAATTACGTCGTCGATGGTAACGGCGCTGTTGGGATAATACGCCCCATTTTTTTGAAGAAAATCAAACTTTCCGTTCATATTTCCTTTAAGTCGAAGACTATCTATCTCTGGGGTAATGTCGCCAATATTTACGTCTTTGAAACGTACTTTTAAGTCTTTATACGTGGAATCCCGCAGTACGCCCGCCATTTGTATCAATTGTTCATTGTGGCTCAGCACCAAGGAATCTATTCTAATTTCCTTAAAATTATCGTCGAAAACAACTTTGTTCAATCGGTTATTGTTTTCATTTAAGTACCAAACGTTGTCCTTATAGGTAATGTCAGACTTTTTTACACCTATAACAGATTTCCCCGCAGGGTTAATAGTATGGTAAAGCGAAAGGTTAAAAAGATCTTCTTTCTTTTCCCCGCCCCTGAACTCGGACCTTACATACATGGTATCATTCAAAGTTTTGTTGATGACGTTTACATCCTTTAAATTATAAAAACCTGTATAAACCGAATCCGCAGATATATAGGTGTTATACAGTGGGTTATCATTATCTACCTGAATGTTTAGTTTGCTAATATAATTATCAAAAAGAATAATTTCCGGGGAGCGAAAATCGAGCTCGAATTTGGATTCATCAGAAGACACGGAACCTTTCACACGGGTATTGTCTCCAAGTTGCAGCTGGGGCACAAAGACATCAATAATCTTGTTGTAAACCACAAATTCATAATCGATGTATTGGTTCGTGGTAACCTCTTGCGGTATGTAGTTTGCATAAATGCTCGCTATCCCGTTTTGAAAAAGATTGGGTATATCTTCAATTAAAAACTCTCCAGAGATTTGGCCATTTATAATATCGGGCGAGTTAATTTCAATGGTCCGTTTTGGGCCATCAAAAGAAGAAGTTACCGTGAAATCATCAAAATAAAAGTTGTCGCGTTCGTTTTGATAAAACGTTTGGCTGAAATTTATGGTCCCCACAACGTCGTCAATTGTCTTTCCATCCATATCCACAACCACTTTTCCCGTGAAAACTGATATGCTGTCGCGCTTTATCAAGTTCAGTTTATTCAATTCTGCAAATTCCACATCAACCTCAAAATCCAAATGGTTTGTCTTAGCAGAAGCGTCTATTAATCCCTTAAATTCAAGTTTCAAATTGGGGTCGTCTATGGAAAGTTCGCCGTCAAAAAGCGGATTTTTCAGATTCCCGGAAACCACGATATTTTTATAGTTGTATCCTTCAAAATTAAAGGAAGAAACCGTACCCGAAATTTCGGTGTTTACGGTGTTTTTGTTAAAGCCACTGCCGTCAAAATCAAGGTTGGCGGTCATTTTTCCGAGCGAAGTGGTATTTGCAATCCTGCCGAGATTAAATTCCTTCAAAACCACGTTTCCTTTATAATAGGCGTTGTCTATATTGTTGATGTTGCCCATTTTTAAATCTACATTGGCCTGCCCAATTCCACTTAACAAATTGCTTTTTGTAATAAGTTCATTGCCCCTTATTGAAGTATTCCCACTCAGGTTAAAATTGCCCAATTCTTTGAGCTCAACGGGGACCACATCGCCCAAAACCCTTGGCATGAACCTTCTCAGGTCAAAATAATTGGTGGAAATATTGTGTTTGGAGGCGACAATGGCATATTCCTTTTCGGGATCCAAGATGTTTTCAAAAGTGTAATCGCCTTCAATATTTGTACCGTCCGTGCGAAATTTAAGGTTGCTTGCCGTAAAATGGTTCAAAGTTCCCTTTAGCTCGGTATCCAGTAAAATCAGCTGATCGGGACCAAATTCATTATAAAAGGCGTTCAAATCGTTTGTTGCAATTTTTGAATCCTTCAAATTTGCGGTAATCACAACATCATTTACGAAATCAGCCATGCCATTTTTGGAATAGTCCAAATCCACATCTCCCATAACTTTAGATGCTGCGGTTTCAAGGTTGAGGTCTTTCAGCGTGATATTCGTTTCAGTATATGAAAAATCCGTCTGCATATCCTTTATGGTTATTCCCCAAGAAGCAGCTAAGGATAGGTTTTTGATATTGGCCTTTACATCTGTATCTTCAATATTAAAATTATCCGCAACCACATTTACATTTTCTAAAATGAAAATTTCAGGGTTTTCCAGATTTTCATTCGTCATTTTAACCCTACTATTGGTTAAGGTTACATCATTGCTAAAAAGTGAAAAAGGAGAAGTTTTTGGCTTGCCGGTATCAAATTTTTTTGCGAAGATGGAAAGGTTGTCGTTTTCTTCGTCCTTATACGTTTTAATGTAGAGTTTGGCGTGGTCCAGCTCAATATTTCCAAAGCCTAGTTCGCCCTGTATCAAATTTTGAAAACTGATGATGTTGGTCTGTACTTCCTTACTGTAAATTAGGGTATCCTGGTGATGGTCTGCAATATAAACCTCGCGGATATCCACTTCGCCCTTCCAGTTTAGGCCCAACCGTTTTATGTTGATATCGGTTCCGTAGGTTTCGTTAAGATTGGTGGTCACTTTTTTGGCGACCCACGTTTGCACTGCGGGAATGGAAAAAATAATCACTATAAGCACGAGCAGCAATACAATGATTACGAAGGTGCGAACTATTATTTTCCGAAGTTTTTTGATACGCTTTTAAAGTTTTAATTTTACGACCAATAAATATACCCCTTTTGCTTTGACACAAAAAAATTGTTACATCCTCGGTATTGAATCTTCCTGCGACGACACCGCGGCGGCCGTAATCAACAACGGTGAAATACGCAGCAATGTTGTTGCCACACAGGCAATTCACGAACAATACGGCGGGGTGGTCCCCGAGCTTGCCTCCCGCGCCCACCAGCAAAATATTGTGCCTGTGGTCCACCAAGCCTTACGCATAGCAAATATCGATAAAAATCAGTTATCCGCCATCGCTTTTACACGCGGACCTGGCTTGATGGGTTCCTTGCTTGTAGGCACCTCATTTTCAAAATCTTTGGCCTTGGGTTTGGGCATTCCGCTGATAGATGTGAACCATATGCAGGCACATATTTTGGCCCATTTCATTAAGGCCGAAGGACAAACAGCCCCTAACTTTCCGTTTTTGGCGATGACCATCAGCGGCGGCCACACGCAGATTGTGAAAGTGACCGATTATTTTGAAATGGAAATAATAGGCCAAACCATAGACGATGCCGTGGGCGAAGCCTTTGACAAAAGTGCGAAAATACTCGGCCTGCCCTATCCCGGCGGTCCGTTGGTTGACAAATATGCCCAACAGGGAAACCCAAAAGCGTTTAAATTTCCAAAGCCAAAAGTTGGCCCGATGGATTTCAGTTTTAGCGGTCTGAAAACTTCCGTGCTCTATTTTGTTGAAAAGGAAGTGGCCCAAAACCCTGATTTTATTTCGGAAAACATAGCAGATATTTGCGCCAGTATTCAATTTACCATTGTAGATTATTTAATGGACAAGCTGAAAAATGCCGTCAAAAAAACCGGAATAAAGGAAGTTGCCATAGGTGGCGGCGTTTCTGCAAATAGCGGTATTCGTAACGCTTTAAAAGAAGCCGAAAAAAAGTACGGTTGGAAAACCCACATCCCCAAATTTGAGTTTTGTACCGATAATGCCGCAATGATTGCCATGGTGGGCGAACTGAAATACAAGACCCAAAATTTTGCTGAAAATAATGTGGTAGCTTCGGCGCGGATGAAGTTTTGAAAGAGCTGATAATGAAACTATTAAAATACCTTGGTTTATTAGCTTTAATTATTAGTTATGCATTTCTGCTTTTATCTCTTGCGTTTGAAATTTCAGAAACAACAATTTTTAATTTATTTAATATTGGTTGGGCAGTAGGAATTCTTAGCCTAATTTTAAACGCAATTTATGCAATTAAAATACATGTCAGCGAATGGATATTTAGCATTTTTGGTACCTGTGGATTAGTTTGGTTTGCCCTACCATTTGTAGGTGAAAATTTCGGCTTTGCATCATTAACAATCTTTTTTATTATAGGAATTTATATACACTTAGAGCCTTATAAAGCAACAGAATAAAAAATATGACCCCCAACTCCGAAGCAATATTAAAACGAATTAGAATCGCGCTCAATCCGTGGAAAAAGGATATTGAAGAAAAGCGAATGTTCGGAGGTACCTGCTTTCTTTTTAAAGGGAAAATGTGCGTTGGCGAAACCAAGGAACGGCTTATGGTTCGCGTGCCGCGTGAAAAAATGGAGGAAGTATTGACCAATCCATTTGTCGGCCCAATGGATTTTACGGGCAAACCGATGAAGGAATTTATTTTTGTAACAACCCAAGGTTTTGATACCGAGGAAAAATTACAGCAATGGGCCGAAATGGGCGTTGCGCACGCAAAGACAAAATTGTAACCCCCGGCCCCTAAGAGGGGAGCGAGACTTCTACCCTTTATGGGCTGGGGGGTATATTTAAAAGAAAAACTAAAACAAATGCAACTTTTTTACAATCCAAATATTTCCGAATCTACCAAAGAAATAACCTTTGACAAAGAGGAAAGCCGCCACATTGTAAAAGTATTGCGGATGAAGGAAGGCCATACGTTCAGCATCACCAATGGAAAAGGTTCTCTTTTTTCTGCGGAAATTTTAAACGCAAATCCAAAGGGTTGTTTGGTGAAAATTCTTTCGGAAGAAATGCAGCAACCCCTGCCCTATCAACTGCATGTAGCGGTAGCGCCCACAAAACTCAACGACCGCTACGAATGGTTTTTGGAAAAAGCAACGGAGATCGGCATTTCAGAAATTACCCCGATAATCTGCGACCACAGCGAACGAAAAACCATAAAACCCGAACGCTACGAAAAAATCCTACAAAGCGCGATGAAACAATCGCTGAAAGCATATCTTCCACTTTTGAATGAAGCTGTTTCATTTAGGGATTTTATCGTTTCAGGAAAATCTTCAGAAAGTTTAAAATTTATTGCCCATTGCGAGGAAACAGATAAAAAATCCCTGAAAGCTGTTTTACTTCCAAATCAAAAAATTACGATTGTGATCGGTCCCGAAGGCGATTTTTCTTCCGAAGAAATTGAACTTGCAAAAGCGAATGGCTTTGTTCCGGTCAGCTTGGGCGAAAGCCGTTTGCGCACGGAAACTGCAGCAATTGTGGCTTGTCATAGCGTTGCTTTTGTAAATGGGAAGTAAGCCCCAAAGGTTTTGAAAACCTTTGGGATTTGGTCTTTAAATATTCTCTTTGAATTTGTACTTTTGAGAACTATGCGGATAACATTTTTTTCGGTTTTCTTTTTAACTTTCATCGGAAGCATTTCAGCCCAGGAAATTGCACTTTTGCAATACGGCGGTGGTGGCGATTGGTATGCAAACCCGACCTCCTTGCCCAATCTGGCAAAATTCTGCAACGAACATATTGATACGGCTTTAAAGACAAAGATTCCGACCGTTACCCCCGGGAATGTAGATATTTTTGATTATCCCTTCGTGCATATGACGGGGCACGGAAATGTCTATTTTTCTGCCGAAGAGGCTGAGAATCTCAGAAACTATTTGATGAGCGGCGGTTTTCTGCACATAGATGATAACTACGGCATGGACCAATACATCCGCAAGGAACTCGTAAAAATCTTCCCCAACAAGGAATTGAAGGAACTTCCCGCGAATTTCCCGTTGTTCAGTTATTTTTACAATTTCCCGCAGGGAATGCCCAAAATCCACGAGCACGACGGTGGCCGGCCACAGGCTTTTGGTATTTTTGTGGAAGACAGATTGGTTTTACTCTACACCTTCGAAACCGATCTTGGCGACGGTTGGGAAAACCCCGAAGTGCACAACGATCCGCAGGAAGTAAGGTTGAAGGCATTGCAGATGGGCGCCAATATTATTAAATATGTTTTTGAGAATTGACTTCATAATCGTGAACTTCCCGTCATCCAGCACCCAACACCCTTAACAAAATTTTGATTTTTTCTACTTGTGAATATAGTATATTTACGAAGTGAAGACCACAGCAAAAGCAATAACCCTTGGTATTTTAAGAGCACTGGCTGTACTGGTGGGCATTTTTATTTCCATCTGGTTTTTATATGAAATCCAAGCGCTTATTCTCTACATTGGCGTAGCTCTTGTTCTTTCATTAATAGGCCGTCCCGTTGTTTTGTTTTTAAAACGCAAACTGAAATTCAGCAATACTTTTGCTTCGGTCATTACACTTTTATTTATCATAGGGACTTTTTCTTTGCTGCTTAGCATTTTCGTCCCAATCATTATTGAACAGGGAAAACATATTTCCCAGATTGATTTTGAACAGGTTAAACGAGACCTGAACGAGCTGAACATCCAGGCCAGTGATTACCTTGGCGTAGATCATTTTCAGATAGTCGAGGCCATAAAGCGCACAACATACGTCCGAAATTTTGATCAGGAAATCATCCCGAGCTTTATTGATATTTTCTTCGGAAATATTGGCGGGACACTGGTAGGCATATTCTCGGTACTGTTCATTTCCTTTTTTCTTCTGAAAGACGAATACTTAATAGCCCGCTGTGTTCTTGTTTTTGCAAAAAGCGGAAATGAAGAAAAGTTTAAACGGATACTAATAAAGATCAAAGAGTTGCTTTCACGATATTTCATCGGGCTGTTGCTGCAGATTTTTATACTGGCGCTGTTTTACTCCGTATTGCTTCTCTACCTGGATATCCGCGATGCGGTTGCCGTTGCTTTGATCTGTGCTTTTTTAAACATAGTCCCCTATCTGGGCCCAATAATCGCCTGGATTTTAATGCTGCTCGTAGTAATTTCAAACAACCTTGGCGCTGATTTTTCCAGCGGACTCTTGCCCATATTGCTTATCGTTTCGGGCGGATATGCTCTTGCACAACTTTTTGACAATTTCATTTCGCAGCCTGTTATTTTTGGCCATAGTGTGCGCTCCCACCCGCTGGAAATATTTATCGTAATTCTCATTGGAGGCTTTGTCTTTGGTATTCCGGGAATGATACTCGCCGTTCCCACTTATACGGCCCTCAAGGTAATTGCCAAGGAATTTCTTTCAGAATATAAAATTGTTGACCGGCTTACCCGAAATATGTGAAATTTGTTCAATAAGGCACTTTTAAATAGCGAAGTACAGGATTTTATCAGAAATTTTGAAGGGGATGTTTCCAAACTTGCTTTCGCAGGAAGCCCGTTTGAAAACGTTAGGGCGCAAGAGCTGATACAGCAAATAGAAAGCAGGAAACGGGTTGAAAAAAAATTGCCGACTTGGTTCAAGACCAAAAACATTTTATTTCCTCCCAAGCTAAATCTGGAGCAGACTTCTTCTGAAATCACTGCAGAATACAAAACTTCATTGGTGAACGGTAAAACGATTGCCGATATAACCGGCGGTTTTGGGGTTGACAGTTTTTTCTTTTCTGAAAAATTCCGGACCGTGCACCATTTTGAAACAAACGAAACGCTTTCAGCATTATCGGAACACAATTTTGAAGTTTTCGGAAGGAAAAATATCCGTTGTCTTGTAAAGGATGGATTGCAAGCGGTTATGGGCAATCGATACGATATAATATACGCAGACCCGTCCCGCCGCCACGACCGTAAGGGAAAGGTTTTTTTTCTTGCGGATTGTGAACCAAATATTCCTGAAAATATTTCTGAAATAGTAAAGCAGTGTGACCAATTTCTTCTGAAAACATCGCCGATGCTGGATATTTCAGTAGGTTTAAACGAGTTGCAGGACGTTTCAGAGATTCATATTGTTGCTATTGACAACGAAGTGAAGGAATTGCTTTGGCTATTGAAAAAAGGCGATTCCAAAGAACTAAAGATCAAAACGATCAATTTTACAAAATTGGGTGCCGAAAATTTTGATTTTATTTGGAACGAAGCCGCAACAGCAAAGTACAGTTTGCCGCAAAAATATCTGTACGAGCCAAACGCTGCCATTTTAAAAAGTGGGGCTTTCGATTTAATTTCCGAAAAACTGAAAGTAAACAAGCTCCACAAAAACACACATCTTTACACGAGTGAAACCTTAGTTGATTTCCCGGGAAGAAGTTTTTCGATTGAAAAAGTAATTCCTTATTCCAAGTCTGAAATGCGGGCTGCGCTTTCCTTCAAAAAAGCGAATATAACCACAAGAAATTTTCCCGAATCTGTGGAAACGCTTCGCAAAAAGTGGAAAATTACAGATGGTGGCGATGTCTATTTATTTTTTGGAACCAATATGGAGGACAAAAAGGAAATGTTGATTTGTTCCAAAATTTAAATCCCAAAAACAAAAAATCCCCTGAAATTGGGGATTTAAAGTGATCGCGACAGGATTCGAACCTGTGACCGTCTGCTTAGAAGGCAGATGCTCTATCCAGCTGAGCTACGCGACCGGTAATAAACAAAAAAACCGAACTGTGTGTCCGGTTTTTGTCGGGGTGGCAGGATTCGAACCTGCGGCCTCCTGCTCCCAAAGCAGGCGCGATAACCGGGCTACGCTACACCCCGTGAACAGCAATTAACTATTGTTCACTGTAATTTTGGAGTTTTTTTAACTCTATAATGCGGAGAGACAGGGATTCGAACCCTGGCGACGGTTGCCCGTCGACAGATTAGCAATCTGCTCCGTTACCACTCCGGCACCTCTCCAGTTTTTTATGAACGTGTCATCCTAAAATGCGGTTGCAAATGTAACTTTATAAATGCTATAACGCAACAAAAATTTTACGTTTTTTTCATAAAATTAAAGCACTCTCTTTTTGAGCGTATTATGGCCATAAAAAATATTTAAAACCCAATCAGCTCTGCTGGATAGCCCATCCCGATTTCCAATCTGGGTGGTCACAGGTTCCTCCGAAATTTCGGAGCTGTCGCGATCACGTCCAATCCTCTGCTTAGAAGGTTTTTGGTATGAAATACCCCCGTAATTGAATAAATTCTAAGTTCAATTTACGCTGGTTGTTTTTATCTTGGATCTGTAAATCAAAGAAATTGGTAAACCTACACAAATAATAAGAATAGAAATCGCAATCAATTTTTGAGATATTTTTTGGTTAAGTTCTGGAATTCCGCTCATTGGCAATACAATCAAGTTCATAATTGCCCAGACAATTAGTCCATAAACAATGCCTACTACATAAGGATTTGCCTTCTGAAATTTCAGCTTTGGATACCCATAAAAGAACAAAGCTGTCCAAATAAAAGCTATCAAATAGTGAAAAAACACTCCCATAAAGATGATGTAGCTTCCACTTTCAAAAGCGGCTTGACCAAATACCCCACTGGCAATAAACCTGAAAATTCTGGTAATATCCTGCCCGCCTTGTGCCAAAAAATTTATAATTGCAGCAGATATGTCAAGTGTCCCAACAAATAAAGCCGTGGCAATTACACGCTTTAACGGTAGCTTCTTTTTCACAATTGATCGATCGACTCGGGTCATTATGAACAGATTAAAACAAAAACTAATTTATCAATTTTTTTATAAGGATTTGGGTTCGTTCACAAACCCACCAATATTTTTGAGTTGGTGAATATGTCTTTGCGTATGGAACAGGATAAAGCGAAGCCATTCATAGCGGGTCAAAAACCCAAAGGAAGGGAATTCCATATCTTCGCAAAGAGCTTTCAATTCTTTTGTTTCGGCTATATTTTTCAGATGGTCTTTGATTTCCTTAATTTTTTGGACCAACCCATCTTTTGTATGGGAGGTTGAACGCGGTTCAAGCGATGGGTCGGCCTTGAATTTCAAGTCAAAATTGAGGAACAGGTCTTTGATGGCTTCCACTTTTTCATCATAAGGGCGATTCGTTTCGGTGGTATGCAAATCGGGGATGCCGCTACCGCAAATAATGATGTGCTCCACGGTCTGCCCTGCCGTCCAGCTTCCCTCGAAGGGAACTTCGTTTAGGGTTTTTTTTTCAAACTTGGACAGCTCGTCCAAAAGGGTATCGAAAGTGTTTTCGATATCCCGAATCAAAATCTTTTTTGCGTTTTCCATTTTTAGTGTTTTTTAAGTAATGCGTTGAACCAACATAATAATATTGCCACAAGTATCTTCGAAGGGAACGAAAGTAGCATTTGGCAACGTTTTGGGGTTGCCTCGAAATTTTACCCCTTTCTTCTTTAGCCTTTTATATTCCTCTTCAATGTTGTCCGAACCCAACACGGCCGCAGGAAATCCAGCATCAAAGAGCATTTTTTGAACCTTATCGGAGGGTGGGAAATTGGGCTCCAAAACAAGTTCAATACCTTCCATACCCTCTTTTGAGATAACGGTCAACCATCTCATTCCACCCGTAACATCTTCCTTTTTTACGAAACCCAATTTTTCCGTATAAAATTTCAACGCCTTGTCCTGGTCATCTACTTTAAGTATTACATATTGGATTTTCACGTTTTCCTAATTTATTAATTATACATTTTTTAGTAATGGCTACCGATTATAGGCTTCTTCCAGTTTCGCCACGTCTAACTTCTTCATTTGGCTGATGGCTTCGAAAAGTTTTTGCCGCTTTTCGGGTTCGTCAAGGGCGAGTTTCTCGGTAAGAAATTGGGGAACTATCTGCCATGACACCCCGAACTTGTCCTTGAGCCACCCACAAACCGATTCGCTGCCTTCCTTGGTAAAACGGTCCCAGAAATAATCAACTTCTTCTTGGTCTTCACAATTCACGTAGAAAGAAATAGCTTCGGTGAAGGGAATATCGGCATCGGTGCCATTGTCCATCATCATAAAGGTCTGTCCGTTCAGCTTGCATTGTGCGTGCTTGACCATTCCCTCGGGGCCGGGTTCGCCCGCGGTGTATTTGGCCACCCCTTCGGATGAGGCATTTTTAAAAATGGACATATAGTGTTCCATTGCTCCTTCCGCATTGCCACGCTGTTTCCCAGAATACATGATAAGCGGGCTAATGCGTTGGCCCACGTCCTTGAGTTTGCCCTTATAGATTTGCCACGAAACCCCGAATCGATCGCTGACCCAGCCGTAGCGTTCGCTCCAATCGTAACTGTCGAGCGGCATTAGAATCTGGCCACCATCGATAAGTTGGCTCCAAACGGCATCTACCTCGACATGGGTCTCAAAGATGGCAAAGAATGAGATGGAGGGGTTAAATTTAAACATCGGCCCGGCATCGAAAGCACAGAATTGAACCCCGTCAAGGGTAAACACCCCTTGTTGTACGGTGCCGGGTTTGGCCGATTCCGCTGGAAAAGGCGTTTTTTCCGGCCATTTTTTCAGTTGGGTAATTTCCGAATTCGGAAATATCGTTACATAAAAGTTCATTGCCTCCTCGGCGCGGTTATCAAACCATAGAAATGGCGTGATTTTTTGTATTCTCTTTATAGTTCTCATAATAATTGATTTTTAATGTTGTGCATTTTCTTTTTTCGTTTGCAATGAAACAACCAATGGTTGCCATATTTATCGGTCAACTCCCCAAAAAGATCGCCCCAATGGGTTTCCTGCAAGGGATGGGTCGCTTGTCCGCCTTTTTGCAAGTTTTGATAATAGGTTTTGATTCGGCTCTCATCGTTACAGTCCAATAAAATGGAAACCGAATTCCCCCGTAATACTTCTTCATCAGTCATATCTGTACCCATCAACATCAAATTGTCCTTTTTAAGAAATGCCTGTACGATATACCTTTTCATTTCATCTGGTAGCTCATCCGTTTTAGGGGATTCTCCGACCGTTTGGCAACGCAATTCCCCGCCAAGACATTGCTGATAAAATTCCATTGCCTCCCTGCAATTGCCGTTAAACGTGAGGTATGTAATCAATTGTCCCATTCTTTCTTTCATTAAATTCTCCTGCTTCGACTTTACAAGTTGACTTTATTGGCAAATCAAGTTGATTATGTAACATTGGCCGTATCTACCTCGGGATTAGCGGCTTTAGTTATTTTGTGGTAATAGCGGTAGGATACCATCAAAATGGCCAAAATGATCAATGGGAAAACCGCGTTGAACCCAAAGCCGTCCACTGCCCAATTGCTGATGCAGGCAAAGAGGAAATCAAAGGTGAACCCAGCATAGGCCCATTCCTTTAACCGTTTGGGTATGGATGGAATAATTAAAATCAAAGCCCCAAGTACCTTAAAAACCACGAGGGCAACACCAAAATAGTCGGGATAGCCCAAATGGCGGATGCTTTCCTTTGCTAATTCCGTTTGTGAGGTCAATGCCGGCATCACACCTTCAAAGAGGAAGATGATAATGGTCGCCGTCCAAAATAGGATCTTGTTAGTTTTCATTTCATTTTAGTTTTATAGTGGTATTCATATTTAGTTGGTGTTTTCCGCATATTTTTTAAAATTGTCCAAAATGGCCTGCCAGCCGTCCCGTTGCATTTCAATCGGGTTTTGGGTCTCGGGGTCAAAGGTGCTTACGATTTCCGTTTCGCCCTTTTGCTCCTTGAAATCCACTTCCACTTTTCGACCATCGTCCATGGTGTAAGCTATGCGCTTTTGAGGTACGACTTCATCATAAGTCCCACTAAAGTCAAAACCAAAACTGCCGTCCTTAGCCTCCATTCTCGACAGAAACTTTCCGCCGACCCGCAGGTCATTTTCAGCTCGGGGCGCGTACCAATCTTCCGATGGGGTGTTCCATTTTACAATGTGCTCAGGATTTGACCATAATTCCCATACTTTATTTGCTGAAGATTTTACCGTGTTTTTAACCGTAATTCGTTCCATGATATTTGTTTTTAAATGTTTACAGTACAAATTTGGGAACAATAATTTAAAATAATAGGGTATGATAACGGCGAATGAAAGGGGCGATTCCGCCAATAATTTTTATATTTGAAGTATGAAAAACATAGCCATATTAGTTCCCGAAACGGCCGTAGCAGAGGGAGTTACAGGCCCCCGTTATCTTTTTACCACTGCAAACCAATTTCTGCAAGCAGCCGGAAAGGAGCCCTTGTTCAAAGTGCAATTGGTCGGCAACCAAAAAAATGTGAAAGCGCAGGATGGCGTCTATTCCATCACTACGGATGTGCTCTTAAAAGAATCAAAACAGGCCGACCTGGTTATCGTGCCGCCCATTTTTGGGGATATGGAAAATGCAATCGCACTGAATAAAGATGCCCTTCCTTGGATTACCGATCAATACAAGCATGGAGCAGAAGTTGCCTCGCTCTGTGTAGGCGCTTTTTTATTGGCCTCCACCGGACTCTTGGACGGGAAAAAATGCTCCACACATTGGGCATATTATAACGAGTTCAAGGAGCGGTTTCCCGAAGTGGAAGTCGTGGACGGGGGCGTGATTACCGAGGAAAATGGTATCTATTCCAGCGGTGGGGCCAACTCCTTGTGGAATTTGTTACTGTACATCTTGGAAAAATATACGGACAGGGACACGGCAATACTGGCCTCCAAGTATTTCGCCATCGACATCGATCGTGAAAGTCAGGCGGCTTTTATGATGTTTACGGGGCAAAAAGACCACAGTGATGCCGAAGTGAAAAAGGCACAGGAATATATCGAGGAAAACTATCAAGAAAAGATAACCGTGGACGAGCTGGCGGAAAAGGTCGCGGTAAGCCGAAGGAGCTTTGAACGCCGTTTTAAACAGGCCACCGATAACACCGTCATCGAATACCTGCAACGGGTAAAGGTAGAGGCGGCCAAACGCAGCTTCGAAAGTTCCCGTAAGAACATAACCGAAGTAATGTACGATGTAGGCTATTCAGATACCAAGGCATTCCGAAACGTGTTCAAGAAAATAACGGGGCTTACCCCAGTAGAATATAGGAACAAGTATAATAAGGATGTATAGTTAGGTCTGAATTGTAAGCCTATATCTTTTCTGCCGATTGATTGGCTAATGCCAAAAATGCGTTTTTCGGGTTTCGTCGCAACAATTTGCCCTTTGGTATATTTACTTATCGTTTATGTGGCCACTTCCCTATTCAAACTGTTGAATTTGTTAATTTTATAGTCATTATTACAAGGTATGGCAATGAAATTTTCAATAGATTCAAAATACCTAACCCCCACCCTCCACATCATTATCTGGGGCATCATCCTGTGCCTGCCTTTGGTCCCTAAGCCCTAAGAAATAATTCCCCAGAAAATACAATCATATTAATTTTTAGAATTTATGTTAATGCACTTTTAATAAAGCCTAAACTTCCTTTCAGGACAGTGCTACTTTAAATGATGGATATTTGGGGTATTATCAATCGCCGGATAGCATCGAACTTAATGCAGGTGTTGTAGTGAGTTTACGGCAATAGCCCGCTGAAAGGGCACAACACCCTCTCCGTCTTTTTTACCTAATTATTCGGATATTACAATACAAAAAATTCAATAAGTAAAAAACCATCTTAAACTAAAAAAATGAAATGAAATGCGGAATGCTCCGTTACGGGAAATGTGCATTTTATTCAGGGTATTCCACCCGAAGATGGTAAATATTGTTCAGCTTCTTTTTCAAAACTTTCTTTATCATTTCAATTTCCTTAAAAGTAATGTTCGCGTTCAAAAACTGGCCCTGCGCCATTTGGTTGTTGATTATCTTTTCAACAAACTCATCTATAATGGACGAAGAGGGCTCCTTCAAACTTTTGCTCGCCGCTTCCACGCTATCCGCCATCATTAAAATTGCTGTTTCCTTTGAAAAGGGAATCGGTCCGGGATATATAAAATCTTCCTTATTTGCCTCGCCCTGTTGCTCCCGTTCCTTTTTATAGAAATAATAGACCAAACTGGTGCCATGGTGGGTTCTTATAAAATCAATAACCCTGTCTGGCAGATTGTTCTTTCGGGCTATTTCGATGCCTTTAATTACATGGTCTATAATTATTTTGGCACTTTCCTTCGGATCCAATTCGTTGTGTGAATTGATTGAATTTGCCTGGTTTTCGGTAAACATAGTCGGGTTCAGCATTTTTCCAATGTCGTGATAGAGTGCCCCTACCCTGACCAACATGCTATTGGCGCCAATCTCGTTTGCGGAAGCTTCCGCCAAATTTGCCACGTTCAAGGAATGGTGGAATGTTCCCGGCGCTTTGTTTGAAAGCTCTTTCAGCAATTTTGAATTGGTATCACTCAGTTCCAGCAACGAAACATCGGAAACCAATCCGAATATCTTTTCATAAAAATAAATCAGCGGATGCGCAAAAAGGGTTGCCAAGCCACATAAGATGAAATATCCAAAATTCTCCCACTGCAATGTTTGAATATTTCCTTCCTGAATTACAAAAAAGGCAAAGTAGCCAAGGATGTAAATAAGCGTTATCTGCCCTACGGAAATGAAGAGGTTTGCTCTTTTGTATAATTCTGAAACGGTAAGAATAGTAACGATTCCCGCAATAAACTGGAGGAACATATATTCAAAACTGTTCGGGACGATAAAGCCGAGCAAAAGAATGGTCAGCACATGCACAAAAAGCCCCACGCGCGGGTCAAAAAATGCTTTCAGGATCAGCGGCAGAATACATATTGGCACAACATAAACATAGTCGGAATGGACCTTCAGCACCAGCGTGGTAAGAAAAACCATCAAAAAGATGTTGAAGAAGATAAAAGTGACCTTTGTATTATTGTTGTATATGTAGGGCCTGTAATTTTTCAGAAAAAGAAAAAGCATTAAAAACACCAAAGAAACCAGCATGGAATAGCCCACCAAAAGCCACAGATAATTGTTTTTGCTCCAAATCTGGCTTTGAAATTCGGCCTTCAGCGATTCAAGAATTTGGAATTTATCGCCTTCCACCACTTCGCCTTTTGCGATAATACGCCCCCCTTTTTCAATGATGCCTCGGTTGGGGTTAAGCGCTTTTATTTCAGCGTCTATGGCAGCTTCGGTCAGTTTTGAATTTAATTTTACATTTGGCTCAAAAACTTCGTTCAAAATATTATAAAGGAGTACCTGAACGTCTTCAACTTTATTTTTTTCTACCAACTCGCGCACCCTCTTGTTCAAATTCTCCTTTTTGAACAATTGTGAGTAGCTGCGCTCCTCAATCTCGTTTCCTCTTTTTAGGTAAATAAGTTTGTCGTCATCGTATGCGTGAATTTCATCGGTAACGCCATTTTTATAGGCTTCGGCAATAAAGGCTTCGCCCAGTCTTTCAACGGTTTTTTCTGGTGTTTTATAAAGGCTGTCTATGTATTTTGTTTCGAGATCGCTTCGGAAGTTTTCAGCAACATCCGCTTGCACATCACTGTTATATTCAAAATATGGAATGGCATTGGCCCGAATTTCCTCCCGCTCTTTTTTTAAGGTGTCTTCGTTTTTCTTAATGGTAAAACTGAAGGGCGCATACAGGTTTTCATACTGCCAAGGTTTTCCCTTCTGGAAATTGTACTTAAACTGGCCGCCTTTCGGCAAGAGATAAATAATTAAGACCGTGGCAACTATAAAAAGAAAAACCTTGTAAATAAGGGATTGGTTTTTGGCGAACAAAGAAAAAAGGTTCTTCATAAAATGATAACTTAAAGTAAAGGTATAAATAAGGAACGAGTTATCCCAAAACCAATAGTTGTAAAGATTGATTTTTAAGATGGAAATCCGTAATTTCGCAGTCCTTATTTCAAATTAAAAAACAGTAGCATGAGCAATAAAGTAGTTATCGTATCCGCAGCCAGAACCCCCATTGGAAGTTTTATGGGAGGCCTTTCTTCCTTGACCGCAACCCAGCTGGGCTCTGCGGCTATTAAAGGCGCCCTGGAAAAAATAAAGCTCGATCCAGCTTTGGTCCAGGAAGTTTTTATGGGCAATGTGGTACAAGCTGGCGTGGGCCAAGCGCCTGCACGGCAAGCTGCTTTGGGTGCGGGGCTGTCAGATGCAGTACCGTGTACAACCGTAAACAAGGTTTGTGCATCTGGAATGAAGGCCGTGATGCAGGCCGCACAAACGATAGCGCTTGGCGATGCCGATATCGTGGTGGCAGGCGGAATGGAAAGCATGAGCAACATTCCCCATTACGTACATATGCGCAGCGGAACAAAATTTGGACCCGCAACTTTGACTGACGGCATGCAAAAAGACGGTCTGGTAGATGCCTACGACCATAACGCAATGGGCACCTGCGCCGATCTTTGCGCTACCGAATATAATTTTTCACGGGAAGACCAAGATGCATTTGCCATAAAATCTTACGAACGTTCCGCAAAAGCTTGGGCCGATGGGAAATTTAAGGAGGAAGTTGTTCCCGTGGAAGTGCCACAGCGTCGTGGAGAACCCGTTATAGTCTCGGAAGACGAAGAATACAAAAACGTAAAGATGGACAAGATTTCCTCTTTGCGCCCTGCCTTTACCAAAGACGGAACGGTTACGGCCGCAAACGCCTCAACCATAAATGATGGTGCCGGGGCAATGGTTTTGATGAGCGAGGCAAAGGCGAAAGAATTGGGCTTAACACCTTTGGCATATATAAAAAGTTATGCCGATGCCGCCCAGGAGCCAAAATGGTTTACCACCGCCCCCGCAAAAGCACTTCCAAAAGCAATTGCAAAAGCCGGAATAGATATTAAGGATGTGGATTATTTTGAATTCAACGAAGCATTCGCGGTAGTGGGTCTTGCCAATATGAAGATTTTAGGATTGAACGACAGCAACGTAAACGTAAACGGTGGCGCCGTTTCCTTGGGCCATCCGCTTGGTTGCAGTGGTGTCCGTATTTTGATAACGCTTTTGAATGTCTTGAAACAAAACGATGCCAAAATTGGTGCCGCGGCAATCTGCAATGGGGGCGGTGGTGCGTCTGCAATGGTAATTGAAAGAATTTAATTCCGTATTTCAATACTTTCTGAATGGATTACGGTATCTGCAATTTAAGCATTGTCCCACTTCGTGCCGAGGCTTCCGATGTGAGCGAAATGGTAACGCAAGTGCTTTACGGCGAACATTTCAAAATACTGGAAACCCGAAAAAAATGGAGCCGTATCCGTTTGGCTTTTGACAACTATGAAGGATGGATAGACAAGAAGCAATATCTAACCATCGCGGAAGCGGATTATTCAGATTTTGAAAGGAAGGAACTGAGACTTTCCTCAGATTTGGTTGATTTTATTACCACTTCAGACAATCAACTTTTTTCTATTTGTTTGGGAAGCAATGTTTCCGGTGCTCCATATTTAAAAAATCATTTTGAAGGAAAATCGGTTTCTGGAATACTTCCGAAGGAACATTTAATTGAAACCGCACTGCTTTATTTAAACACACCTTATTTGTGGGGCGGCAAAACGCCTTTTGGCATTGACTGTAGTGGTTTTACCCAAATGGTCTATAAACTGAACGGCTACGAATTGCTCCGTGATGCCAGCCAACAAGCTACACAGGGAGAAGCCTTGAGTTTTATTGAAGAAAGTGAGCCGGGCGATTTGGCCTTTTTTGATAACGAAGAAGGAAAAATTACGCATGTCGGTATTATTATGGCAGACAACTACATTATCCATGCCCACGGAAAAGTGCGCATTGACAGATTGGACCACAGCGGTATTTTTAATTATGAACTGCGCAATCACACACATAAGCTGCGGGTTATAAAGAGAATTATTTAATATAATTAGCCAATTTTCACATTCATAAATAGCAAAAATTGCTTTTGGGATATTTTGGTCATACGCCCTAAAAATGCGGCTTTAAAAAGAAAAACCCCCGAAATTTCAGGGGTTTTTGCTTTTCTATTTAGGAATACCGCTTGTTATCCTTGTTTTTCCAAGGCTTCAAGCTTAGCCTTCATTTCCTTATATTTTGCATCATCTGCAAGTTGTCCATAAATATTCATTAGTGTTCTGACAACTTCTTGACTATCCGGTTTCAATTTGAGCGCTCTTTCCAAATATGGCAACGCATCTGTGTATATGTCTTTGCGCTGTTGCTTCAATTCATCATATTTTTGGTTGTCTGCCCTAGAATTTCCCAAACTGTTCATCTCTTCAACCAGAGCATCTTCCCCAGAAAGTTTTAGAACGGCTATGTTAATTAACGCCGCTTCGTACTCGGGATTCAATTCCAACGCTTTTTCGTAATATTTGATAGCCTCTTCCTTATTTCCAATTTCTGCACTGCCAACACCAAGGTTGAAATAGATTTCTGGGTTTTCAGGGTCAGATGCCACAATTTTGCCCATCAACTCATTATACCTCGCCACATTACCCATTTTATAACTCATATCGGCATCAGCACGCATAAGATAAATATCATTAGGGCTTTCTGCACGGGCATCCTTCATTAATTCCATTGCTTTTTCGTTATCGCCTTTTTCTATATAAATAAGGGTCATATTTCTAAGAATTTCACCTTTTCTAGATTCGGTCACACGTTTTTCGGGCTTAATATATTGTCCCGATTTTATTGCAATATTTCGTATGTTTTCACTTTCAAAGGCCTCAACCTCCCCTGTTTCTTTATTTGTTGCGACAAATTCTTCAGTTTCACCAGTATAGCCAGAATCCAAAGCCATTTGATAATACTTTAGGGCTGCGTCATAATCTTTCCCGTTAACTGCATTGCTCGCGGCATAATATAAATCGGAAGGATCTTTGCTCACCAAATAACTGGTATAAAGTTTATCAGTTGCCATTTGGTACTGACCTGCATTTTGATCCTTTACGGCACCATTAATCAATGCCGCGCGAAGATTTTGTATTGGGCCAGCTAACTGGGCGTCCATTTTTGGATTCATTTCAAGTGCTTTGTTGAAAGCTTCTGCCGCACCTTTTAATTTGGTGTAATCTGAGACACCAGAACCCAATAATGCCTCTCCCTTTGCTGCGTAATATTGGGCTTTTACGTCATTATCTACTGAGCCAAGCATTGGCTCTGCTTCGCTTAAATAGGTCAATGCTTCCGTGTATTCGTTGGATTTTATGGCCTTTTCTGCTTTTTTTATTTCCTTTTTTTGTCCAAATGAAATAGCAGATGCAAAAGCCAGTCCTGTTATTAAAATTCGTGTTTTCATGTGTTAATGTTTATTCGTTATTTTCGGTTTGAGTTTCGTTATTGTCAAGATTTGTGCCATCATTGGTTTCGCCAGTAATGTTGTCATTTTCTTCAATATCGTCTTCATCTTCATCCTTCATCGCTTTTGCAACGGCGGCAATGGCATCGTCTTCCCTTACTTTTATCAATCGCACTCCCTGGGTTGCGCGGCCCATCACGCGAAGATCGGCAACGGCCATTCTAATAGCGATACCCGATTTGTTGATAATCATTAAATCATCATCATCCGTTACATTCTTGATAGCCACTAATTTACCAGTTTTTTCTGTAATATTAATGGTTTTCACACCTTTTCCGCCTCGATTTGTGATTCGGTAATCTTCAATGGAGGAACGCTTTCCGTAGCCATTTTCAGAAACGACCAAAATTTCAGAATCGCCATCATCTACGGCAATCATACCTACCACTTCGTCATTTTCACTGCCGAGTGTAATTCCTCTTACACCCGAAGCGTTTCTTCCCATAGGTCTGGTTTTTTCCTCTTCAAAACGAATGGCCTTTCCAGATTTCACGGCGAGCATAACCTGGCTTTTGCCCGTTGTTAATTTTGCTTCCAGCAATTCGTCGTCCTCACGAATGGTAATCGCATTGATCCCATTGGTACGCGGTCTAGAATATTGTTCCAAAGGCGTTTTCTTCACCTGCCCTTTTTTGGTGGCCATAATTACATAATGGCTGTTTATGTATTCTTCATCCTTCAAATCCTGGGTGCAGATGAACGCTTTTACTTTATCGTCCGGCTCAATATTTATAAGATTTTGGATTGCTCTTCCTTTTGAGGTTCTTGTTCCTTCGGGAATTTCGAAAACGCGCATCCAGAAACATTTTCCTTTTTGGGTGAAGAACAACATATATTGGTGATTGGTCCCTACGAAAAGATGTTCCAAGAAATCCTCATTTCGTGTAGCCGAAGCCTTTTGGCCTACTCCGCCCCTATTCTGTGTTTTGTATTCCGAAAGCGAGGTACGTTTAATATAGCCCGCGTGCGAAATAGTCAAAACTACTTGCTCATCAGCAATCAAATCGGTAATACTCACGTCGCCACCTGCATATTCGATGGTTGAGCGGCGCTCATCGCCATATTTTGCGCGAATTTCCTCAAGCTCTTCTTTGATGATCTGCATTCTACGCTCTTTGCTGGCAAGTATTTCCTTGTAATCCTGAATGGTTTTCATCAATTCTTCATACTCGCTGCGAAGCTTGTCCTGCTCCAGACCCGTCAATTGACGAAGGCGCATTTCAACAATGGCCTTGGCTTGGATTTCTGTGAGCTTGAAGGCTTCCATCAACTTCTCCCTAGCCTCATCGGCATTGGAAGAAGCGCGTATCAAACGGATTACTTCATCAATATTATCGGAGGCAATAATTAAACCTTCCAATATATGTGCGCGTTCCTCGGCTTTGCGAAGCAAATATTCGGTACGGCGGACCACCACTTCGTGGCGGTGCTCCACAAAATAATGGATCAGTTCCTTCAAATTTAGCATTTGCGGTCTTCCATTTACCAATGCAATATTGTTCACACTGAAACTGGACTGCAATGCCGTATATTTATAAAGAGTATTCAGAACAATGTTTGGTATGGCATCGCGCTTCAATATGTAAACGATGCGCATTCCGTTTCTGTCGCTTTCGTCGCGAATGTTTGAAATGCCATCAATTTTCTTTTCGTTTACCATATCAGCGGTCTTTTTGATCATGTCCGCTTTGTTCACTTGATATGGAATTTCGGTAACAACAATACATTCCCGACCCTGTACTTCCTCGAAGTTCGCCTTGGCTCGCATTACAATACGGCCGCGGCCTGTATGGAAAGCTTCGCGCACACCTTCGTATCCGTAAATAATTCCACCCGTTGGGAAATCAGGGGCTTTTACGTGCTGCATCAACCCATCGATGTCTATATTGTTATCTTCAATATAGGCAATGATTCCGTTTACAACTTCGGTTAAATTGTGTGGCGGCATGTTCGTTGCCATACCTACCGCAATACCCGAAGCCCCGTTAATTAAAAGTCCGGGGACACGCGTGGGAAGAACGGTGGGTTCTTTTAAGGTATCGTCAAAGTTTAATTGGTGGTCAACGGTTTCTTTGTCGATATCGGCAAGCATGTCTTCAGAAATCTTCTGCATTCTTGCCTCGGTATATCGCATTGCCGCCGGGCTATCGCCATCAACCGAGCCAAAGTTTCCCTGTCCGTCAACCAGCAAATAGCGCAAGCTCCATTCTTGGGCCATACGCACCATGGCGTCATAAACCGAGGTGTCGCCGTGTGGGTGGTATTTACCGAGAACCTCCCCCACTATTCTCGCGGATTTTTTATGTGCGCCCGTGGCCCTAATGCCCAGCTCGTGCATTCCGAAGAGCACCCTTCTGTGAACGGGCTTCATTCCATCGCGAACATCTGGCAGCGCACGTGACACTATGACCGACATCGAATAATCGATGTAGGCAGACTTCATTTCATCTTCAATGTTTATAGGGATTATTTTTTCACCTTCAGTCATAAAAAAATAGCTTTAATTATCGTTGTTAATCTAATGGAGCAAGATACACTTTTTCGTAGGTTTAACAGGGGGTTTTGGCATTCGTTATTCACGAATTTATTAACAAATTTGGGGGTAAAATTCGTTAATAAGTATCGTTGCATATCCTTTGAATTCCACTATATATTTTGTCCTTTTACTAAAATGATTCCAAAGAGGAACAGTTTTTGTCCTATTTTGGTTAATTTAGTATTTTTAAGAAGAGCCGATATTTAAAATATGGATGATAATTTTTCCCCCAGAGTTAAAGATGTAATTGCCTACAGCAAAGAGGAAGCGCTGCGTTTAGGCCACGATTTTATTGGTACTGAGCACTTAATGCTCGGTCTTTTAAGGGATGGCAACGGCAAAGCGGTAACCATACTGAACGCACTTGCGATAGATTTGAACCACTTACGAAGAAAGGTAGAGATATTGAGCCCCGCAAATCCGGGCGTTACTACCAATACAAACGATAAAAAGAACCTTCACCTTACCCGACAAGCGGAAAGGGCGCTGAAGACCACATTTTTGGAAGCGAAGCTTTTTCAAAGCAACTCCATCAATACAGCACATTTACTGTTGTGCATTCTCCGCAATGAAAATGACCCAACTACGAAATTACTGAACAAAATGAAGATAGATTATGACGTGGTAAAAGACCAATTTAAACTTATGATTACAAACGACGACGATTATATAGACACTCCAAGTGCCGAATCATTTCCAAATGAAGACGACACTTCGGCGGAAGATGCCGGAAAGGAAAACCTGTTTTCCGGTACTACGGCAAAGGCGAACAAAAAATCCAAGACCCCTGTTCTGGATAATTTCGGAAGAGACCTTACCGCAATGGCGGAAGAGGGAAAATTGGACCCCGTTGTGGGCCGCGAAAGCGAAATTCAACGTGTTTCACAGATTTTAAGCCGAAGAAAGAAAAACAACCCCTTGCTCATTGGAGAGCCCGGGGTTGGTAAATCCGCCATCGCTGAAGGGTTGGCGCTTCGCATAATTCAACGAAAAGTATCGCGCATTCTCTATGACAAAAGAGTGGTTACTTTAGATTTGGCAAGCCTCGTAGCCGGCACCAAATACCGCGGCCAGTTTGAAGAACGCATGAAGGCCGTGATGAATGAGCTTGAAAAGAATGACGACATCATCCTCTTCATCGATGAAATCCACACGATTGTTGGCGCCGGGGGTGCCACGGGTTCCTTGGACGCTTCAAATATGTTCAAACCCGCACTTGCCCGGGGCGAAATTCAGTGTATCGGTGCAACAACTTTAGATGAGTATCGCCAGTATATTGAAAAAGATGGCGCCCTCGAAAGACGTTTCCAAAAAGTATTGGTTGAACCCACTACTGTAGAAGAAACCATTGAGATTCTTATGAATATAAAAGATAAGTACGAGGCACACCACAATGTAATTTATACCGAGGATGCCATTGAAGCCTGCGTGAAACTTACAAATAGATATATGACTGAGCGTTTTCTGCCGGACAAAGCTATTGACGCCATGGACGAAGCTGGCTCACGCGTCCACATCACTAACATTCACGTTCCCGATAAAATTTTGGAACTGGAGAAACAGTTAGAAGAAGTTCGCGAACTGAAAAACACCGTTGTAAAAAAGCAGAAATACGAAGAAGCCGCAAAACTTCGGGATGACGAAAAGAATTTTGAAAAGGAGCTTGCAATCCAGCAGGAACAGTGGGATGCAGACTCTAAACTTCACAAGGAAACTGTTTCCGAAGAAAATGTTGCAGAAGTTGTTTCCATGATGACGGGCATACCCGTAAACAGAATAGCACAGACTGAAAGCACCAAGCTTGCCGCCCTACCCGACCGAATAAAAGGAAAGGTAATTGGCCAGGACGAAGCTGTTGCCAAAGTGGTAAAAGCAATCCAACGGAACCGTGCCGGATTGAAAGACCCAAACAAACCGATCGGTTCCTTTATTTTCTTAGGACAAACCGGGGTGGGCAAAACACAACTTGCCAAAGTTTTGGCGCGTGAATTGTTTGATTCTGAAAACGCTTTGATCCGCATTGACATGAGCGAGTATATGGAGAAATTCGCCATTTCCCGCTTGGTAGGAGCACCTCCAGGATATGTGGGCTACGAAGAAGGTGGCCAATTGACCGAAAAAATTAGAAGAAAACCTTATGCAGTCGTGCTCTTGGACGAAATTGAAAAAGCACATCCCGATGTTTTCAATATGTTGCTCCAGGTTTTGGATGATGGATATTTAACGGACAGCCTTGGAAGAAAAATTGATTTCAGAAACACTATCATCATTATGACTTCCAATATTGGTGCCCGCCAAATTAAAGACTTTGGCCAAGGTGTAGGTTTTGGAACCGCGGCGAAAAAAAGCCAAGAAGATTCGCACACAAAAAGTGTAATTGAAAATGCCTTGAAGAAAACCTTTGCTCCTGAATTCTTGAACCGCATTGATGATGTTATGGTCTTCAATGCGCTGGAAAGAGAGGACATCCACAAGATTATCGATATTGAACTGGACAAGCTTTTTCTTCGCATTGCAGATTTGGGATACGATCTCAAGCTTACCGAAAAAGCAAAAGATTATATTGCCGACAAAGGTTTTGACAAGCAATACGGCGCAAGACCATTGAACAGGGCCATTCAAAAATATATTGAGGATGCCTTGGCGGAAGAAATCATAAAAAGTAATTTGCAGGAAGGTGATGCAATAACTATGGATCTTGATGAAAAGACAAACGAGTTGACAATAAAAATAAAAAAGCAGAAGAAAACAACTGAATCTTAATTGCTATTTTTAGGACTTGAAAATTCCCCAAGGGTTACTTTGGGGAATTTTTTTTTGACTTTTCATCCTTAAACCCTTAAAAATCCGTAAATTACGTAGGCCAAATAAATTTCTTATGATCGATACGCTACATTTTGAATTTGGAGAAGTCCGGGTTTTCAAGAATTTTGTGGTCGTGGTCATGAAAGAGGGAATCACGGTTCAACCGGAACATAATGACGATTTGGAGAACATTGCCAAAAAATATTACAAAGGAAGAAAGTTTGGCTACATTACCTATCGCATAAACAGCTATGCCGTAAACCCAATGGTCTATTTAAAAACCTCGGAAATAGAAAATCTCGTAGCCTTCGCCGTGGTTTCAACAAATGGATTAAAAACGAGTAATTTGGAACTTGAAAAACGTTTTCTGAAAAAGCCACTCAAACATTTTAGCAGTCTGGATGAAGCAAAAAATTGGGTAAATGAAATGATTGAAACCGCATGAGCTTGATTCCGAGAAAAACTATTTTATAATCTTAAATGATCTTTTAGTATCTCCAAACCCGGTAGCCACAAGAAAATACAACCCATTTTGATAGCTTGACAGATCAAAAGAAATTGAATTGTTTCCAGCATTGGTTTTGGTTGCAAGTGCTTTTCCCGAAAGGTCAAAAACCGTCACACTTTTTACATTGCGGGTATTGCTCAAAACACAAGTATGGTTATTGCGTTGTTTGGAGACAACAACCTTTTCCAGATTGTGTTTTTTAGTTTCTAAAACTAATGGGATACAATCATCAATGGAGTCTAAGTTTGCATAAAAGGGCTCGGTATTTTTAAAAGAGCAACTCAAATGACCAACTTCATTAATATCTGGATGGCCACCCGGAGCATTTATGATTGAAAGCGACCCTACCCCTTCAATCCAAATAGCGTTTTCCGTACTTATAGTATTGTCCGGGGTTGGAGAAAAATAAAAATGTTTATATGCATTGCCGTCCACCAACGGCCTTTCAACAATTGAATCCAATATAAAGGGCCCGCCATCTTGTGGAAAAGGGCTAATTGGGTTTTGCATATAAAAAGTATCGCCTTGATTCAGCGAGAAATCATATAGCAAAAACTCCTCATTGAAGCCTGTGGTTGCTATTTTCAAATAGATTTTCTTGTTTGGCACATCCTCACGCAGTAAAAAAGTGCGGGAAATGTAATGATACCCGTCCAAGATTTTATAATTATTTCCATCAACAATAGTGTCGCCATCAGTAAAATACACATCTGTTTGGCATCCAAAGTAGCACGTTGTAAAATGCCATTCATTCAGATTGTCCAGCAATGGTTTATAGCTTTGTGAAAAAGCTGAAATACCAATGAGCAAAAAAGCCGAAATCCATACTTTTAGTTTCATATGCTACGTTTTGGTTTTATTATCAAATTTACCCAAACAAAATATCTGCGTCAACATCCAATGATTGTATAAATGCGACACTCGCGTGAATGTCGTCTGCCAGTAATCGGTCATTTTCAATAAATGGAACAACGGAACGATAGGGTTTTAAGAAAGCTTCAATAAAGGGAGAAGACTTTTTAGGTTCCCTGAATTTTAATGCTTGGGAAGCATTCATCAATTCAATGGCAAGTACGGTTTCAATATTTTCAATAATACGCAGGCATTTAGTGGCGCCGTTGGCCCCCATACTTACGTGGTCTTCCTGTCCGTTTGAGGAAACAATGGAATCTACAGAAGCCGGCGTGGCCAATTGTTTGTTCTGGCTTACAATGCTTGCAGCTGTATATTGTGGAATCATAAATCCGCTGTTCAGCCCAGGGTTGTTTACCAAAAATGCAGGCAATTCCCTCAACCCAGAAACCAGTTGATAAGTTCTCCTTTCCGAAATATTACCGAGTTCCGCCATTGCAATTGCTAAAAAATCGAGCGCAAGGGCCAAAGGTTGTCCATGAAAATTTCCACCGGAAATGATACGGTCCTCTTTTACAAAAATATTGGGATTATCGGTTACCGAATTGATTTCGGTCTTAAAGGTTTTGTGCACAAAATGTAGCGTATCCTTCGTAGCTCCGTGTACCTGCGGAATGCAGCGGAACGAATACGGATCCTGTACATTTTTCTTTTCAGAAAGACCCAATTCACTTCCTTCCAAAAACTCCAGAATTTGCTCGGCGGTTTTAACTTGGCCTCGGTGCGGCCGCACTAAATGGACAAGTGCGTTGAAAGGGCTCATATTACAATCAAAAGCATCTACGGAAACAGCGCCAATCAAATCTGCCAAATAAGATAGTTTGTAGCTTTTCAGAAGGCAATAAACTCCGTATGCGCTCATAAACTGGGTTCCGTTCAGTAACGCCAGTCCTTCTTTGGCCTGCAGTGTGATGGGCTGCCAATTGAATTTTTTCAACATTTTTTCCGAAGAGATCCGTTCGCCGCCATAGTACACTTCGCCTTTGCCGAGCAGTGGTAGGGAAAGGTGCGCAAGTGGTGCCAAATCGCCCGAAGCGCCCAGACTTCCTTGGCCGTAAATTACGGGCAGAATATCATTGTTATAAAAATCAATCAGTCTTTCAACAGTTTCAATCTGCACGCCGCTATAGCCATAACTGAGCGATTGTATTTTTAGCAAAAGCATCAATTTTACGATGGGCTTTGGCACAAATTCACCGGTGCCGCAAGCGTGGCTCATTACGAGGTTTTCCTGTAATTTCGAAAGGTTTTCTGAAGAAATCTTCACATTGCACAAAGAACCGAAACCAGTGTTTATACCATAAACGGGCGTCTCGTTGTCCTTCATTTTATGGATTAGATATTCTCTGGATTTTCTTATGTTGAGCTGTGCTTCATCAGATAGCTCCAGGGTTTTATGTTTTTCAACAATTTCCTTGATGGAGGATAAATCAAGGATTTCTGAACTTATATAATGTGTCTCTTGCATTGGGAAGGTATTCTTTTCGCAAAAATACTATTTTTAAATCGCTGTACCACCTTTCTTTGTTTCAAAAGTAGAATTTCCGTTTTCCAATAGGCATTTTAAGGAATAGTAAAAATTAACACTCCATAGGGGTAAGATATGGGCTGCCAATATGTAATTTTATGCTCCAATTTAAATTCAAAAAAATGAAAAGATTAAGCTTAATTGTTTTGGCACTCCTCATTGTTTCCTGCAAACAGGAAGAAAAACCGGATTATTCCATCATCAACGGAACTGTTGAAAACAACACCGCCGAAACCGCCCTTGTTCGCGGACAGGAATTTGAGGCGCGTATTCCCATTGATAAAAATGGTGCTTTTGCCGATACGCTTCATTTAAAAAAAGATGGGTTTTATGAACTTTCTGTGGGCCGCGAGCGCACGGAAATCTATCTCGAAAAAGGAAAGAACCTTTCCGTAAACCTGAATGCGAATGCGTTTGACGAAAGCCTGAAATATTCCGGCGATTTGGCGAATATCAATAATTTTTTGGCGGCCAAATATCTTTGGAACGAACAAAAAATGGATTACAAAGAGATCTTTTCGTTGGATGAAAACAAATTTAAAGCGCGTTTAGATCAAAACCAAAAAAGCATTGATAGCCTATATGCGGCAAACAAGATTGCCGATGAAAACTTTAAGAAAAAGCTAGCGGAAGAGGAGAAATATTCCCGAGCCCTTTTGATTGAAAATTACAAAGACGCACATCGCTATTATTCGGGAGTCGAAGATTATAGGGTTTCAGACGATTTTTATGATGGTTTGAAAGATATAAACTTTAAGGATACCCTTGCCTTTAGAAATTCGGTGGCATACCAAAATTTACTGGAAGCCCATTTTATGAGGCTGGTGAACGAAGAAACTTTTGAAAGTGGCAATAACAACCAAACCGTTATGTATCTCAAAAAAGTAAATGAAGCCTTGCCAAACGGGTATGCGAAAGATAAAATAATGAATTCTTATCTGCAATTCGGTCTAAAACCGGACGAAACCTTAGATGAAGCCTACAATATTTACAAAAACAGTGACCCAAACCCAGAAAACCTGGCAAAGCTTACGGAACGCTACAACAAACTGAAGGCCATAACGGCAGGAAACCCCTCGCCTACTTTTAATTATGAAAATCATAAGGGCGGGACCACAGACTTGGCAAGCCTGAAAGGCAAGTTTGTTTATATAGATGTTTGGGCCACTTGGTGCGGCCCCTGTTTGCGTGAAATTCCTTCGCTCAAAGAGGTTGAAAAAGACTATCACAACAAAAATGTTGCATTTGTAAGCATTTCAATAGACGAACCCAAAGATTACGACAAGTGGAAAGCAATGGTTTCTGAAAAGGAATTGGGCGGAATCCAACTGATGGCGGACAACAATTGGAAATCTAAATTTATCTCAGACTACGCCATTTTGGGCATTCCGAGATTTATATTGATCGATCCACAGGGAAATATCATTTCAGCCGATGCCCCCAGACCATCGGACCCTATGTTGCGAAAGACTTTTGATGATTTGATGTAAAAAATCTAAACCGCTTTTGTCCCATCGAGAACTACCTGAATTCTGACCATCAATAAGGTCGCGGCGGTACTCGATGGGATAATTTTATTGTTTTTCATGAGTTTCGTTTTCAGTTTCGCCATTTGCAAACAATAGCATATAGGCTTCTCCCAGATTATCAATTATATCACTTGCCATAACAGCTTCATACCCCATTTGGCCAGCGGCAATATCGCCAGCATACCCGTGCATATAAACCCCAAACACTGAGGCCAACAGAGGATCGTAGCCCTGCGAAAGCAACCCGGTAATTACTCCGCTTAGGGCATCGCCACTGCCTGCTGTAGCCATTCCAGGATTTCCGGAAGCGTTTATGTACAGGTTCTTGCCGTAAACTATTTTGGTATATGCGCCTTTAATGAGCACCACAACTTCGTGTTTTTCTGAAAATTTCTTTACTTTTTCAAGTTTGTCATAATCATCTTTCCAGTTGCCAAGAAGTCTTTTCAACTCGCCGGGATGTGGTGTTAAAACTGAATTCTTCGGAAGTAGTTTCAGCAATTCCTTATTTTCAGAAATAATGTTTATCGCATCGGCATCAATCACAAAGGGAGCCTTTCTATTTTTGAATAACTTTTTCAAAGCCTCCACCGTAGCTTTGTTTTTCCCGATGCCCATTCCTATTCCGATAGCCGAAGGTTCAAAGTCAACGGAAACATTACTTATAAATTCTTCCTCGGTATCCGTCATTACCATGGCCTCGGGAATTGCGGTCTGCAAAACGGTATAGCCACATTTTGGCACAAATGCAGTGACCAAGCCTGCACCTATTTTAAAAGCGGCCGCGGTGGAAAGCACAGCGGCCCCAATTTTCCCATAGCTTCCAGCAACAATCAGGGCATGGCCGTACGTTCCTTTATGCCCAAATTTCTCGCGTGGCCGATAGAATCGTTGTGCTTCGGGTCTGGAAATTAATTGCGCCAAAGGTTCGGTATTGTGTAAAAACTCCAAATCCAAACCAATATCCAAAACATCAAAATTTGAGACAAAAGGCGCTGTTTCGGATAAAAAGAACGAAAGTTTGGGGGTTTGGAAGGTCAAGGTATGGTCTGCATTTAGCACTGCTTCTTTATCTTCCAAAGGAGTATTTGAATAAAGTCCACTGGGAATATCAATGGCCAATTTGAAGGCTTTGCTTCCGTTTAAATATTGAATCAGTTTTTTTACCCATCCCCCGGGACAGCGGTTTAAACCAATTCCGAATATGGCATCTACAATAATATCCGCATCGTTGATTTCTGGGAAATCAGCTTCGTCCTTCATTAAAATCGGCCATTTTTTGGTCACGTTTTTAATTTTATCATAATTGAGCAGAAAATTCTTTGAGCGTTTGTCGCTACAATTTACCACATATACAATCACGTGATAGCCGTGTTCAATCAGCAATCGACCCATCACCAGGCCATCGCCGCCATTATCGCCAATACCGCAAAAAATATGTATGGGGACGGCAGCCCCCTGTATTCGTTGGTGAAGCCAATTGAATACCTGTGTGCCGGCACGCTCCATCAAGGCTTCGGAAGTGATTTTTTGTTTTTCAACCGTGGTTTTATCGGCTTGGTATAATTGTTTTGCGGAGAATATTTTCATATAAAAAAGCTATTTTGATACCTCGATTTTATTAATAGTATAGGAATGGCGCACTAATTGCGGAACTACTTCCAAAGATAACAACAATCCTCCGTAATTGTTGAAAAGAACGTTTATAACTAATTAAACATCCTCCCAAAAAGCACTTGATTATTCATAATTTTAGAAAAAACCACACAATGGAAACTAGAGATAGTATGCTGCTGCGCATGCGCCCCGAAATTCCTTCCGCTAAAATCACACCCACTATGTCTGCCGACGAATGTTTTCAAAACAAGACGTTGCGGCCTGTGGCCAAGCTTCAGAACGATTTGTTGCTGGCGGTTTTCAGGAATTACGCAGCAAAACACAAAAATGTTTTTTACGACCTTACCATAGAAAAAAGATTGGATTATATTGAAAACGCCATCCATAAGGATATGAAATTTCGAAATTCCTTGAAGGGTATCATTATTGGGCAGTTTACGTTGGAAGAGTTTGAAATCTATATCCAAAATTCCTCTGCGCTGAACAAGCGGATGATGGACATTGTGAAGGAACGGCTGAAAAGCAATATACAGCTTTTGGAGTATGATTTTGCGTGATAGTTGAAAGACGGTAGAATTTTTTTGTAGATGTTCGTTCCTCTACCCTCTAAAAACTACCCTCTACCAACTAAAAAACCCACCATTACAACAGTGATTCCCCATTTAAGTCCGTAGTCAAAACGTCGCTCATATAATTGAAGAATGGACGGAGCAGTTGGTAATGATGTATAAGGTTGTCCTTAAAATCTGTCGCGAAAACTTCCTTATCGGTAAAGTGATGGTTTACGAAGAAGCTTTTAAGACGAATTAAATTAATGTTTTCGTCTTCTTTGCTGAAACCTTTTGGCGCAGTCTTTACAGCATATTCCTGATTGAAATTTCCAAAGGCTTTTTTGAAATCTTTCTGATTCAGGATTTTCCGTATTTCAGAACTGTCCATTTCAAATTCCTTCCGTATCCTTAAAAGATCCGCAGGATTTGGCTCAAAAAAACCTCCGGCCATATAGCTGTTCCCAGATTCCAACCGCAAGTAATATCCGCCACGACGATGCGCTCCAGCCCTACTGAAACTTACGCTGCGATGCACGTTGTACGGCGTTTTATCATTGCTGAAACGAATGTCGCGGTTTATTCGGAATATTTTTGTTTTGGCTATTTCATCGGTGCCATTAAGGCCATTTTCCACTGCAGCGTAAAATTCCTTTAAAGCCTTTTCATTTGCCAAATACTCTTTTTTATGCTCCTGCATCCACTCGCGGTTGTTGTTTTCTTTCAGTTTTAAAAGGAAATCGAAGGCAGATTTAGGAATGGTCGGATTCATCTTTACGTATTTTGGAATGTAAATATAGGGTATAATCGCATGGTTTTAAACCACAGACAACACAAAGGTTTTTTACAGAGCACATAAAGAAAGCTCCGCGTACCTTATATGTTTTGGAGTAAAGTTTATAACGCAGGATTACGAAAACATTTTATAATAAAAAAACACTTATATTTATACCAACAACCTTAAAACCAATTCAATATGACTACTACTGCAAAACCAAACACGGGATTTTGGATAATTGCCGGGCTCGCGCTATTATGGAACCTAATCGGCGTCTTTTTTTGGGTTTCTGAAAACTTTTTGATGACCGAAGAAGTGAAAGCCACGCTTCCTCCCGAACAAGTTGAAATGATGAACAATGCACCCACTTGGGGTATGTATGTTTATGCCGTGGCCGTATTTGGAGGCCTGCTTGCGAGTATATTGCTTTTGATGCGCAAAAAAATGGCCATTGCTATCTTCGGGATTTCCTTATTGGCAATCTTGATACAAATGGGGTACTGGATTTTTGGGATGGACTCGGTAGGTGTTATGGGGCCACAATCACTGATTATGCCTCTGATTGTCATCGCCATCGCTATTTTTGAATATTTCTACAGCAAAGGGGCTGCGCGCAACGGCTGGATTGGATAATCCTAAAAAAATTGAGTTGCAAACTATCGTCGCTCAAGCAGGTTCCAGTGTGCGTTTAAAGTTTCTGTAAAGATAATTATGATACGTGCTGCGTTTCGCAAGCTTACTATTTTTGCGGCCGCGGATGCACGGTTTAATAATTGCTTGTCCTAAATGCGGTAGGTGTTTTAAAACCATTCCGAAAGGAAAAACCATCCGTTAAGATGGCTTTTTCATTGCATTCAGTTAAGCGTGTTATAGCAACCGTACTTTTACCGCGCTAAGCCCTTTTTCTCCTTGTTCCACGTCAAATTGAACTTTGTCATCCTCACGGATATTGTCGATTAGATTGGTGGAATGGACAAAAATATCCTGGTCGGTGTCCTTTAGTTTTATGAAACCAAAACCTTTGGCCTCATTGAAAAATTTTACTGTACCTTCTTTCATTACTTCTATTTTTTTAATATTCATTAATTTATTTATAAATTCTTTTAGCATTTTATGATTCGTTTAAATTAAAATTTACTGTTTGCCTGTTTCGGACTAAGATGATTTGTTTTACCAAATTTGTGGAGATTTTACAGCGGGCCGCTCGGTCGTTGCCATAAAACGTCCCATAGCTTGTGACTATTGAAGGTAAAAAGAAAGCGAAGGATTAATTAAAATTCGGAAGAGATTAAAAAAAGATAGGCTTACTAAATCGTCTATTGGGTAAAGATAGACTAAAATAACCAACCCTATCCATTATATATGTTAAAGAATTTTTTTTTATAGGAATAAAACACGGGGACACGGGCGGGACTCCTGCGCCAACGGTGGTCCTTTTTTGTCATTCCGAAGAACGAGGAATCCCATTGGGCTGGGCTACGGGTAAGGTTTTCTTTTTATTGAAATTGAAAATAGTTCGTGGGCAAAGGTGGTGCGATTCCTCCGCTGTCGGAATGACAAATACCAAACGCGAGACACGATTTATATAAGACGCTCGCGCCCCTCAAGGCTGTTGTACACGATAGTGGGTTAAGTCCCTAAAATTATCAACAAATGACAACGGATATGCTTCCAGTTCCAAAAACTCCTTCCGATAGTTTTCGTCAATAAAAAATATTGGGTACATCGAGTATCAATGAAGCCGCTTCTCGTGAACAAATTGCTCAATCTCCTCCCAACCCATTTCCCATTCGGCTCCTTGACCAACGCCTTTAAGAATGCTGCACTGATCGTCCAAATAATATAATCTATCTCAGTCGAATTTAATGGTGTAATCCAGTAACTCCTTTCTAAATTTCATAAAATCATTTAACTTCAGTCGAAGCCATCGCGAGCGTCCCGCATGTTACATTCCTGGGCACAATGTAAAGGAGCGCTTCGCACGAACAATGTCGCGACCGTCCCGATCATACACCCCGATGCGTTGTTCGGCAGGTTGTTTAAATTCCCTTAAGATTTCGGGCTGCCCCAAACAAGGGCTGCATAATTATTTACACTACTTATCTATAAAAAATATTGTATAGGATAAATATATTTAATACCTTGTTTATCAGTTATTTGCAGTGGATTTCTCATTTATTAAATTTTAGCCTATGAAAAACGATAATAATTTTGTCATTCAAGGAACTGTTGCCTATTCAAATGGAAAGCCAGGAGATTCCCTTTACGTTGAGGTTTGGGATAAAGATTTATTAATTCCAGATTTTTTAGGCCGAACAATCACGGATAACCAAGGGAAATTCAAGATCATGTTTGGCGAATCTGCATACAATAAATGGTTATTTGATTGTCTTCCTGATGTGTTTTTCAAAGTGTATAGAGGGACATCTATTGTACTGGATAGTCGGCAAACTACTTACTGGAACCTTCGCCCCGGAATACATAAAATTGAATTAATCATTAATCAATCCCATGATGTTTTATGCCCTTCACAATGGCATGGGCCAATTATTAATGAGAAATTGGTTGAAGGTTTCAAATCTAAATTGTCAAGTATATTGTTTGATCTGAATGGAGAAGATTACAGTACTGAAGTCGATTTGTTAAGGATTCCATTTTCAGGGGTTCCCAATCTAATGGATTTAACCGGAGAAGTATTATCCGGAAACCCAATTAGCGAACGTATTTTTAGGGAAACAATCCATAGTTTGGGCTATGGGGCAGTTCCATTGAAAGTAGCGGCAGCTATATGGCATTCCCACCAAGATAATGAATGCACTTGTGCAAAAAAGCCCAAAGGGCAATTGTTAGCTATTAAAAAAGAATCAAAAAAGCAAAGTTGGTTGGGAAATACCCAAATTTTTGATTTGAACCACATGGAAGCAGTAATGGCTGCTACGGTGGCCGTGGCGCAAAATACAGAGGAATTAATTCAATTGACGGGCAATTTAATGTTAGGATTGAAAGGGGTTGATGAACTCAATACTTTGTTTTCGCTAACCATCAACGGAGCAAATCCGATTGATATTGAAAGTGCCTTTAAAACAGCAGTGAGGACATCTGCTTTTTATGGCTTCCCTCCGTTTGATGGCTTCCCTCCCTTTGATGGATTTACTCCCAATGATTCTTGGCCATTGCCAGGCAATGAATTTATTCCTTGGCCGCCTTCATTTGGATGGCCCTTTCCTGAACCAGGATCATCTCCGGGATTTGACCCCAACCTGCCTGAATTTGGAATCCACGAATTAGATCCCAGTTTATCTACACATTTTGAAAATTGCTTTATTTTTAATGTAATTCCAGGATTGCACCGACTTGGAATTGGGTTTACAGGCTTAATATATGGAGCAGACAACTACGTCATTGAAAGCGTAGAACCCGATCACGCGTGTCCAAGAGAAGTTATTACCATAGAAGGGACAAATTTTGACGGAACAACAACCGTTAATTTTATTGATAGAACAGGTGGATCCATAAGCGTGGCTCCTTCAAGTGTTTCCGCTACAAGGATTACTGTTGTACTTCCGGAAAATGCTGCAACCGGTCCCGTTTGGCTATATATTCCTGTAAATGTTGGCCTTTGTCTAGAAACTTATGTTGTAGCAAAACCAGGTGTAAGGGGAAACATTATAGTGGGGAGACCAAGCATAACAACATTTGAAGTGATAGGCGGGGAATGCTATGATCGCGATCCCTCCCGTAATATTGTTCTCAGATGGAATGTTCAACCGCCAGGGGCAGAAATAGAGATTACCCTTGATGTTAATGGAACAACACATACTTTGTGCAGCGGTTGTCCAAATATTGGAACATTAACCCAACGCGCAAATGTGGTGGGTGTCTATACCTTTCATATTAGCGTCAATAATCCATTCGCAGAGGCTTGTGGCTCTGCTTCTGATACAGTGGTTTTAGAGGTAAAAGAGGTATCTCCGAATTTTGAGATTATGGGTGTAGAGTTAACTCAGGCCATACAGGTATTTGATGCCACTAATTTTGAAGAACCCACCAATAACAGTATCGATATGATCGCCAATATGGATACTGTTTTAAGGGTATATTTTACGGTAACATCAGGTCACACGTTCAATTTTACCGGTTTTCTGGAATTAAACGGAACGGTTTATTTTCCAATAAATACACGAGGCTATGTTCCTGCAGTGGTAACACCCCTTAGACAGGAAACCGACCATACTTTAAATTTTATGATTCCTGCAGCTGATGCAAATGGGTTGAACCAAAACGCACGTATCCATATGTACAGCACGGGCGACCATTGTTTCCGCTTGGTCAAAACTTGGGATCAACCCATATCATGGCTGGAGAGGCCTGCACTCCCATTAACCATACGAAGGATCAGGGAGTCCCATGGATTGGTCGTTTCACCAAGTGCCGCATTAGTTACTGTTAGAAGCGCATTTCGGAAGATGCCAAGCCCTATGACAGCAATTTCCTTACATCCTGGTGTACACCAAATAAGAGAAGGAACAACCGAGGATAATTTCTGTACCGACGGTGGTTATTATCAATTGGCACTATCCATCGCTTATGAACACAACGACAATGAAGGTTATCCCCCAGCTGGACACTCATCGAGTTGGCTGGGCCTATATTCCCGGATAGGTTGCCCAGTTAATGGAATGATGGCTTGGCCCAGTACATCCACCTGCATTAGTGAAAACAGACCAGCTGTGGTGGCTCACGAGATAATGCATACAGTGGGTTTAGGGCATACAGTTACAGGAATAGAAGAATGCGAAAATGTTGCACAGCCAGTTGCCTGTCATCGACTGCCCGGTAGATCTGATGGGTTATTGGATCAAATCCCTTTCGATATCGACAATAATACAACCGTTACTGGCGCCTCCGATTTGCAATCCTATAGAGATTATAACAACAAATGGTTGAGCCCAGAGTTGTGGGTGCTTGGGAGAGATTTAATGGACACACGTTATTAAAACAACACATCTATGGAAACAAAAGATTTTTCCTTTATCATTTTAGAGGCATTGGTTTCAGAAACCGGAGCGTTTCAGCTTTTAAGAGGTTATGAAAGTACCACTGCGCCATCTGCTTTTCGAAGATCTGAAAAAAATGGAGATTTAGTAATTTCATTGATTGGATCGAACAGCGAGGTTTTGGATAGTTTAATGCCAGAAATAAAATATCCTAAAGGATGCACTACAGCAGCCACAAGGCCTGGAACAGCGTTGGTCAATGCTGCAATTCCCCTGCATAAGCAAGCTTCGATTATCAGGATGGAACACAAAGGGAATATAATTTTTGAAAGTAAGATAAATGATGTAAAGCCTGCATTGCCCAACGTTCAGCTTTCTACCAAAGATGAAGTCGCAATAGTTAGCGTTGGCAATGATACAAACCAAGAGAAGTTTTGGATAGGAGCCTTGCTTAAGGATGGTCGAATGTTAAGGCCAGCGGCAGCGTTTAAAAATGGGGCTTTTTATGTAGCTTTAAACCAATTAGCTGGATTAGTTGAAGCAAGGATTGTTTTAGAAAAAACCCAAGATTTTAGGACAAGCCAATTTACAAGTGAACCCATAAAACTGCCAGCTTCGGAAATAACGGGCTTGATTGTGGAACCACTGAATGGAAGCAAGTGGCCATTCGGATGTAGAGGAAGTTTGATTGCCACCATTTTTGATAACAATGGCAAACGCATGGAATGGAAAAAAGATCAAATTATTTGGCGAATTAATGGCGAAAAAACAAAAATAAACAAGCAACTAACACCTTGGTTTGCAGACAAAGCTGGTCAACATACTATTCAATTAGTACTTATGGATAATGAAAAAGAGGTGAAGATATTAGATGAAGTAGAAATTAAGGTGCTGCCCCCTTCTGTCGAACAATTAGAATATTTTAAGCTCCTCAAGCAGGTTCGTCCTGAAATTGAGGTACCTCTTTATGAAGCTGCCAAAACCCAAAAATAAATCCAACTTATGGAAGTTGACTATAAAATTTAACTTTCATTGAGGTTCTTGCTATTTGTAGATTTTTGGCTAAAAACGTTTTGCCAATTATGGTAGTTTTTTCAAATTTAGCTTTATTCCTGCTGTTGGTAAAAAAATGCTCACTTCTTCTTATCAGCACCAACCTTCCCCGAAAACCTCGGAACTGTAACAGTAGTTTTGGAAGTATTGATGAAATAAACCCCCGTAAGCAACACCGCAGCCGCAATAATGGACTGAAGCGTTATTTGCTCATCCAGAATATACCATCCCAAAATCAGCGCTATAATCGGATTTACATAGGTAGAGGTTGCAACTTTATCTGGTGATACCACTTTTAATAAATAATTAAAAGATGTAAAAGCAACGATGCTTCCAAAAATAACCAAAAGCACCATGCTCCACTGCACGGGCTGGGTCCAATGGTTCGGTGCGATCCATTGTTCCCCAAAAAGCAAACTAGCGATTGCAAGCGTAATACCTGCCGTAAACATTTGGTACCCTGTGTTTACGAAGAAGTTCTTTGGAAGATCCGCCTTGCCCACAAAAAGACTGCCATAGGCCCAACTGAGCATACAGGCAAAGATCATAATCATTCCCAAAACCGTGCCTTCTTTTGCGATTAGCTGTTTTTGGGCAACCAGAAGAAATATCCCAATAATACCCAGGCCAACTCCTACCAAGGACATGGGCTTGATGCGTTTTCCCTGCAAAAGTCGCATCAACAACAAAACCACCAAGGGCTGTGCGGAAATCTCCAGAGCCGCAAAACCACTATCTACGTATTTTAAAGCCCAAACAATGATGCCATTTCCAAAAGAGAGAAACAGTACGCCCACGATAAAAGCATTTTTAAACTGCTTTTTAGTAATAGCGAGGCTTTTGCCCATCGCTTTTGAAATAATAAATATGAGCAACCCAGCAGTGGTAAACCGGATGGATGCCAAAAAGAAAGGTGGCAGTTCGGCCACCGCGACCTTGTTGAGCATATAGGTGGAGCCCCAAATAACGTAAATGGAGAAAAAAGCCAGTATAATAAGAATTTTGCTTTTGGGGAAGCCCATTGTAGATCAGGTTGATGGTTTTAAGGGTGCGAAGATAGTTATTTTCAACAATGGTTTTTCATAGATATCAATCGTCAGCCAAAATCCCGTCTGGGCAAAGTTGTGCCATTGCATTATTTGGAAGTAGGATTCACTATGACTAATGAATTTTAATGAAATGATATATTTTATTGAAAATTAGACAGATAAATACTTCATAATTTGTAAATTAGTGCGGTTATTATTCTTTCCTCACAGTCTTTTAGCGCATCTATTTTTTTGATTTTCATTTAATAATGATATACTATGGCTTTAATTCCGGGATACGAATATGATATTTTTATTAGCTACGTCCATACCGATAACGAATCGGAAACCCTAGAAGAAGACGGCTGGATAGATCAGTTTTATAAATATTTGGATACAAAGCTGAGCAAGCATTCCAAAAAGATAAAAATTTGGTGGGATTCCAACAATCTGGATCGCAGTGAGGTTTTTGACAACTCAATAGCCGAGGCCATAGATAAATCTGCCATAATGATCTGTCTCTATTCAAGGCTCTATCCGCAATCTGCGTATTGCAAAAAGGAGTTGGAGCATTTTTACGAAAAAGCATCAAAGGAAAAAATGGGCCTCATCGTGGGAAATCGTTCCCGTATTATCCCGGTTTTTTTGTCGAACATACCCTATACCGATTGGTTGGATAAACTAACCGGTACCAGTGGCTTTCCGTTTCACGACAATAATGATTATGGCGATCCGCTAAAAAACACAAGCCCAGAATTTGGTAGCCAAATGATCCAATTGCGAAACTCCTTAGTACATATTTTTGAAGATTTATCAAAGGAATTGGCTACTTCCACAGTTACACAAACCCCTGTTAAAGCAGAAAAAAAAGATACTGATTTTACCATATTTTTAAGTGAAGTAAATGATTCTATGCTCGATAGACGCGATGGGATCATTGCGGAATTAATTGAAAAAGGCTACACAGTTCTTACCGGAGACTCTTCCGCTATCGATGCCGAAACCCACGATACTATAACGAAAGAAGCAATTGCCAAGTCAGATTTTGCGGTACATATTTTAGGCGAATTTCCTGGCAGAAAGATTCCCGGAGAAACGGAGGCACGTTACATTCAAAAACAAACGGAAATCGGTCTGGAATCCAAAATTCCCCAATTAATATGGATTTCAAGGGATACGGATTTCAACAAAATAGAAAACAAAGAGCACCAAGCGTTCTTAAGAGGTTTGGAAGAAGCCACCCTCTCTTCAAAAAATTATGAATTTGTCCGAAGCAATGAAGGCGAATTGTCCAAGTTAATTGACGATTATGCCAAACAATTACAAGAAGCCCAACACCAAAAATCCATAGCGCAAACAAACACAAGTGGAGCTCCCATAAAAGTACTGCTGGACACACATACAGATGATTTTAAGCAAGCTTTCAACCTAAAAAAAATCTTGAGTGAATATAACGTAGATTTAATTTTCAACCCAGAAGATGGCGATCCACAGGAAAACATCAAATCATTGTATTCAAACATCAGTGAGGCCAAAAAATTTATCTTTTTGTACGGTAATGAAACCAATAAGGATTGGGTGGACATTCGCGTAAAGAACACGCTGAAAAAATTGATGGATTACGATCGGTACGGCCAAGATATCTTTATTTATGCAGCTCCTCCAGAAAAATCCATGGATGCCATAAAAGTGGCCCAAAACCCCATGGTAAAATTGGTAGATCAAAGCCATAATGCGCAATTGGACGAAGCCTCATTGGCCGCATTTTTAAACGACCTTAAAGCCGAAAACCTATGAGCAGCCCATCCTTTAACCCGTATGTTGGGCTCAGACCTTTTCGCGATGATGAAAACCTTTTGTTTTTTGGTCGCGAGGAGCAGACTTTGGAATTATTGCAACGTTTGCACACCAACCGTTTTGTCGCGGTTGTGGGAAGTTCGGGCAGTGGCAAGTCGTCATTGATCCGTGCAGGACTCACCCCCTCGTTAAAAGGTGGTTTTTTAGTTGAAAACAGTAGCCAATGGCTCATAGCAATAATGAAACCGGGGCAAAACCCGATGTATAATCTGGCCGAAACCATTTTACACCAAATTGATCCAAAAATAGAATCTTCACAAATTATAGCATTTATTAAACGAATTAAAAAAGAAGGTGTTTCCGCTATTTTGGATGTTATAGAACCGCTTCGGGAAAACAAGAACTCCAATTTCTTTTTATTGGTGGATCAATTTGAGGAGCTTTTTCGCTTTTCACTAAAACAAAAACAAGCCTCCTTTAAAACGGAAGCAATTGATTTTGTAAACCTGATTTTAAAGCTTTCAGAACAAAAAAGCATTCCATTCTATGTGGTACTCACAATGCGTTCCGATTTTATTGGAGACTGCGCCCAGTTTTTCGGCCTGCCGGAAGCTCTGAACAAAAGCCAGTATCTGGTGCCAAGATTAAACAGATTGGAGCTTAAAAAAGTGATTGAAGGTCCAGCAAAATTATACGGCGGCAAATTCAATTCCGCCCTCACCTCCCAACTTATAAATGATTTGGGAGAAGTAAAAGACGAACTACCTTTAGTGCAGCACGCTTTAATGCGGATGTGGAATCACAAACACGGCGCAGGCACAAATGGCGAACTCAATCTGGAGAGCTACAAACAAATTGGCGGAATTGAAAACGCCCTATCCATGCATGCCGATGAAGCCTTAAAAGAATTAAAACCAGACGAGTTGTCGTTAGCAAAAGCACTTTTTCAAGCGCTGACTACCATTGATGAAAACGGAAGGAAAATACGCAGGCCCGCAAAATTGAGTGATTTAAAGAAATTAACGAACGCCAGTGAAGAAAAGCTAATGGGCGTAATCAGTAATTTTATCAAGAATGACCGTTCCTTTTTGGTCATAGACAACATAGGCGATTCTGATGATAAACTTATAGACATATCCCACGAAAGTCTTATTAGGCATTGGAAAACCTTAAATAGTTGGGTGGACGAAGAAAGTGATGCAGCACTTCAATACACGCGTATTTGCGATGCCTACACGGCGCACGAGGAAGACCGGAAGGATTTATTGTCGGGCAGGGAATTTGAAATTGCACAGGAATGGTTTAATAAGTTTAAGCCCAATAAAATCTGGGCAGCACGGTACAACGACAATTTTGACGAAGCAATGAAATACCTCTCTGATAGCGCGAAGGTTTACAATATAAAAATGAGAAATGCGCGAAGAATTAAGCGCATTAAAAAAGGAAGCTTATATACTTTGATTGCCCTCGCATTTATCCTGCTTTTCAGTTATTTTCTATATAAGCCCAGCATTGAACAAATTGATTGGAGCAAAGCCAAATCTGGAAATAATGTGGAAAGTTTTACCGCTTATTTAGAATCACATCCGAAAGGGGAATATTCCGAAGTTGCACAAAACTTTCTTGATTCAATAAATCTTCAACAAGCTTGGTTGGTTGCCGAAAAAGATAATACCGTAAAAGCATACCAGAAATACCTGAATGTTGCCGCTACAGAAAAAGACTCTTTAAACAACATACTTGCGTATTCAAAATTTGCAAAAGATACCCTCACGGCCCTCTCAAGAATTGATTCGCTTAAAGATGAAATGGAAAATTCAAACTTGGATCACGAAGCGTGGCAAGTAGCAATTAGCAAGGATAACGTAGCTTCCTATTTAAATTACATCAAAAATGATTCTATTTTGGGCACCCATAATGAAGATGCACATAACAAGATTCAGGAAATAGGCAAAAGTGGCTTTTTATATTGCGGAAGAGTCGTTAACAATAGAATTCCCGACCCCATATTCGATATTATTTACAGAAAAGATAGCGAGTATAAAGCCGACGAGGTACCACAGGCCAACGATATTGTTAGGGCAATAAAAAATCGCTATATCTACAGAGACCAAGCCGTAAATAGCAAATCGGGAAACAGTGTGAAAATGAACCAGATATATCTCATCAAAAGCGTTAATTTACAGGCCAATGCCGTTTTTGTGGAGATTATTTATGATCCGTAAATTTTACCTTCCTTTTTTGCGTCTGTTGTAATTCTTGTCTCCCCTGGTCTTGGGCTTTTTGTATTTCTGCTTTATGATTCGCTTATACGAGCCGCCCTGGTTTTCCTTTTTATTTTTTTCTTTCTTTTCGTGAAAGGCGGGGCCTACTTCTTCGGTATTATTGGGATTGTTTATTTCTAAAACTTGCGGTTGTTCTTCGTAAGTGAGCTGTTTTGAAATTTCAACTTCCTTGGGGAGTTCCAACTCGGCGATCCTTAGATTCATTAAACTTTCAATGGTTGCTTTTGCATCTTGTTCCTTTTCGGTATAAAGCAAGATAGCGGTCCCCTCCTGCTCTGCCCGTCCGGTTCTTCCTATGCGGTGCATATAATTTTCAGGGAAGTTCGGCACGTCGAAATTGATAACGTGACTGATGCGGTCCAAATCCAAACCACGCGCCATAACATCCGTCGTTACGAGGATTCGCGTTTTTTCGGCATTAAAATTTTCTATGGAACGGATTCTGTAATTCTGGGTTTTGTTGCTATGGATTACCGCAACTTCACTTCCGAAGAATTCATCCAATATATCAAAAAGCAGATCGGCGCTTTTTTTATTCGGAACGAAAACGAGCACTTTTTTGAAATCGCTTTCATGCTGAAGTAAATATTTTAAGAGATTCGCTTTCGTATAAAAATTAGGAACTGCATAGGCAAACTGCGAAATGTTTTCCAAAGGTGTTCCGCTAACGGCCACCGATACCGTAGTAGGCGCAATAAAGAAATCGTGGATAAACACATTTACATCATCGGTCATCGTTGCCGAGAACATAATGTTTTGGCGTTTGTTGGGAAGCAGTTCCAAAATATTGGTAAGCTGAAACCGGAACCCGAGATCGAGCATGACATCCACTTCGTCAATCACCACCTTTTTGACGGCCTTTAACTGAAGTGCACGGCTAACCACTAAATCATAAAGTCTTCCGGGAGTGGCGACAATAATATCCGCTCCCTCGGCAACGGCTTCCTTTTGGCGGTTGATGTTTGTACCGCCAAAAACACCAATTACACGAATAGAGGAATATTTTCCAAATTTTTCAATCTCTTCAACCACCTGTAGAACCAATTCCCGTGTGGGAACCAGTACCAAAACCCGCGGATTGGTTTCCTTTGAAAACTTTAAATCCTGCAAAATGGGCAACATATAGGCAAAGGTTTTCCCCGTTCCGGTCTGCGCTATCCCAACCATATCGGTCCCCGACATAATTACGGAAAACGATTGCGCCTGTATGGGCGTTGGTTTTTCAAAACCCAAATCGGTTATCGCATACTGAAGCTGTTTGGAAATATTAAACTCGTTGAATGATTCCATCGATGGTTGTTTGGTGCAAAAGTAGTGAATTGTTAACTGGGGAGTTGATTCTTTGGGATTCGGGTCCCGATAGCTATCGGGATGGGATTCGTGAATTCGTGAATTTGGAATTTGTTCAACATATATTTCTGATAAACTTAAAATCCCTATCATATTTAATCTTGAATCTTGAACCTTGAATCTTGAATCTTGAATTTTGAATTTTGAATCTTGAACCTTGAATTTTGAATCTTGAATCTTGAATCTCGAAACCTAATCCTCCGGCGGATGCCCGTGTATTTCTTCAAAAACCGTATCGAAATTTTCACGGAGATAACTTCTCAGTTTTAGACGGTAATCGTCCTTTAGCCAAGTTATAAAATTATGCGTGCTTTTGCTGATGCACTGCGAATATTTTTCAATACGGTGGTCAATATCATCGCCCAGCATTTTCGCCAAACCTAACGCATCATACACATCTTCACTGTTTTCAATACAAATATAGGCGTGTTGCGCAATGGATCGCTCCAGCACAACTTTTGAGGATTCCCCTCTATAAGTTGCCTCTTGGTAGGTAGCCTTTATATCGAAATACACTTCCTTGCTATTGGCAAATTCCGCGCGAAGCTCATCGGGCATTTCATATCTAAAATGGCTTTCCAGCTCCTCATCGCTCAACAGGCGGTCCATATAATAATCGGGCGAACGGAATATTGCCTGCCAATCCAAGGGCGCCTCCCAAGGGCCAAAACGCTGGTAATTGTTCCCCAAATCGATTACCGAAAATTTTGATTTGTTGTTCAAAATTCGCGAACCACGCCCAATCATTTGGAAATACAAAGTCAACGAACGGGTCGCCCTATTCAGGATTATTGTATCAATGGTAGGTTCGTCAAAACCTGTGGTCAAAATACTCACGGAAGTTAAAATAGCATCGGGAGTTTCGCGAAACCATCGCAGTATTTGCTTTCGCTGCTTTTTGGTAGCCGTATTGTCCAAGTGCATAATGGGCAAACCTTCCGCCTTTAAATGGTAATACACTTGAATCGAGGTGTTTATACCATTATTGAAAATCAACGTTTTCTTTCCTTTGGAATGGTTCAAATACGCTTGATACAATTGGTCCAACATTCCCACTGCGGAATACAGATCATCGGAAGATTTCACGGTATAGTCGCCATTGGAGCCAATTTCCAGGGAAGTCAGCCCCATATTGTACTGAAAAACCTCAACCTGTGCCAAAAACTCATTTTCAATTAATGACTGTATGCTTTCGCCAACAATCAGTTCCTGATAATTGTCCTTCATCGGGAGGTTTCTGTTGGAACTGAGCGGCGTTGCGGTAACCCCGAGTATAAACGATTTCTCGAAGAATTTGAAAAGTTTTGTGAACGAATTGTAATGCGCCTCGTCAATAATTACCAATCCAATGTCTGAAATATCCAGTTTGTTGTCGTTCAGACGATTGTTCAAGGTTTCAACCATCGCGACAAAACAACTGTATTTATCTTGGTCTGAAAGATTTGCGGTGCTGTTCACCACTTTGTTTACCACGCCAAAACTGGTCAACATTTCCGAAGTTTGCTTGCAAAGTTCCACGCGGTGCGTCATTACAAGCACTTTTTTGTTGTGGTGCTTTAAATATTGGCGGACAATTTCAGAAAAGATAACGGTTTTCCCGCCGCCAGTTGGCAATTGGTACAGCAAATGATAATCGTCTGGCGCAGTTTCAAATTTTTCAAATATCTTGTCAATAGCCCCTTTTTGGTAGCTATAAAGTTCTTTGTCAGTCTTTTTTTCTTGAATTGCGTCTTTGGCCTCTATCATAAAAATCCCCCATTTGTGAAGTTTTGCAAAACTACGTCCTTTTGTAGGTTTTTGACGAAGAAATAGAGGATTTATTTCTTTTGAAAAAAAATATTTTGAATCGTATCTGTGGTTAGGCGATTAATAATGCACTTGATTATTTTACCACAAAGTTCACAGAGGTTTTCACTAAGGGCACAAAGACAGTACTACACGATTTTTCCAGTTCTATTTGAATTTGGTCTTCAAATAAAGCTGTTCTACTTTTTCACGCGCCCAAGGTGTTTTCCGAAGAAAGGTTAAGCTGGATTTGATAGAGGGGTTGCTATTGAAAGAATTGATTTTAATCTTTTCACCCAAAACCTCCCAGCCGTAATAATCAACGAGGTATTCCAAAATATCCGCAAGTTTAATTCCGTGCAAGGGGTTGTTGGGCTGTTGGTTGTCCATAATAATTTGTAAAAATCTTTCCTCTTTATTCTTTCCTCTTTATTCTTTCTTCTTTATTCCCCAAAAAAAACTACCAATCAATCGGTCTATAATCCTTCAAAAACTTCCCGCTCCAGTGTTTTCCTGTGTTTATACCGTCAATCAACGGATCCATTACCCGGGCGGCGCCATCAACAATATCCAGCGGTGGCTGAAAATCGTGCAGTTCCATTTTGCGCTTTGTGAGTTCTACGGGGTCTTCGTCCGTTACCCAACCCGTATCAACGGCGTTTATGTAAATTCCTTCCTTTGCAAGACTTCCCGCTGCCGTGTGCGTCAACATATTGAGCGCGGCCTTTGCCATATTGGTATGTGGATGGCGATCTTCCTTAAAGAAACGATGGAACTTTCCCTCCATTGCAGAAACATTTATGATGTGTTTTTTGCCCGTATTTTTCTTCTTCATTATTTCACCCAAACGGTTGCAAAGCACAAAAGGCGCTATTGAGTTTACCAATTGAACCTCAATCATTTCAGTGGTTTCAATTTCACCAAGCCTTAAACGCCAGCTATTCGTTTTCCGAAGGTCAACTTGCTGTAAATCTGCATCCAATTTCCCTTCGGGGAAAACTTCTTTTGCGCTCAACGAATTGTCAAAACTATACGGAATCTGCGAAAGTTTTGCGGAAGCCCGAATGCCAATTCCCGGTTCCGAACCATGCCAAGTTACTGGAAGATTTTTGTTTTTGCCAATGTCGGCCGTAAGTGTTTTCAACTCTTGTAAACAATTTATATGGTCGTGCAACAAATCCTTTACAAATTGTGGGTGTTCCTCAAAAGGCATTTCTTCCTTCGCCATCAAATGATGATAAAACCCTGCGGGCCTGCGAACGGTTTGCGCAGCGTTGTTTATAAGAATGTCAAGATTTTCATGTTTCTGCTCTATATAATTGCAGAAAATTTCCACACTCGGAATATGCCGAAGGTCCAATCCGTGAATCTTCAAGCGATCTGCCCATTGATGAAAATCCGCTTCCTGCGCGAAACGATATGCCGAATCTGCCGGAAACCGTGTTGTGGCGACCACAGTAGCACCCGCGCGAAGCAGCATCAAAGAAATATGATAACCAATTTTTAGGCGGGAACCTGTCAATACCGCAACCTGTCCAGTTAAATCTGCGGTTTGGAAACGCTTTGCGTAATTGAAATCGCCACACTCGGTACACATAGTATCATAAAAGTGGTGCAGTTTTGTGTAAAGAGTCTTGCAAACGTAGCAGTTGCGGGGCGTTTCGAGTTCCAGTTCTTTTTTGGAGGAAAGCTCGGAGGTTTCCAGCAATTTTGGAGCTACAAAAACAACGTTTTCACGCGCGCTCCGTATTCCGGTTTCTTTGCGGGCAGTTCTATCTTTATTGGCCTGTTTGCGCTTTTCGGCCTTTTTGGCATCTTTTTTTCTTCGGGAAAACTCATCGCGGTTTGGTCGCGAAAATTGGCCGGAAGCTTTTATTAAAGCAGTGCGCTGCTCTTTTGGAATTTCAAATATCTTATCAGTGTTATTGTTTAAATGTTCAAGAATGGCGATACACTTCGCTATTTCTTCAGCATTGATCTCTTTTGTGGAATCAATTCCGGAAACGTTTTTTTTCAAATCTTTCACTTCTTCCCCGGGGGAAGTCTCCATTTCAGAAACCCGCTGCGACATAAATTAATTTTCGGCAAATATAGTCACAGTTTCAATGTGCAAAAGAATTTATTTTAATTGGCTATTGGCTAACCAATTCCTTTTGAACATTGGCCGGAACGGGCTGATAGGATGAAAACGAGGATTTGAAAGTTGCCCTGCCCTGTGTCAACGAGCGCAAATCTGTTGAAAACCCATAGAGTTCTGCTTCGGGGGTCAAGCATTTTAAAATTTGGTAATTGTTGTTGCTTTCAATTCCCTGAATCATCGAGCGGCGCGCCTGCAGATCGGTCATTACGTTGCCCACCATTTCCTCGGGAACTTTTACGGTAAGTTCCAAAACGGGTTCCAAAAGTTTGGGATTCGCATTCATAAATGCTTCTTTAAAAGCATGTGCACCCGCTATTTTGAAAGAAATATCGTTGGAATCTACCGAGTGCATTTTGCCGTCATAAACCATCACGCGCACGTCGCGGATATAGGACCGCACCAAAGGCCCTTCTTCCATTACCTCCAAAACGCCTTTCATGATGGAGGGTAAATAACGCTGGTCTATCACTCCGCCAACTATGCAATTGTAGAAAACCAGTTTGCCGCCCCAGGAAAGATCCACCTCTTCCTTACCGCGAATGTTGAAACCCTGCGGCTCTTCCATATTTTCATACCAAGGCTCAATTTTTAAGTGAACCTCCGCAAACTGCCCAGAGCCTCCCGACTGTTTTTTGTGCCTATAATTTGAAGCCGAAGACCGTTGAATGGTTTCGCGGAAGGCTATTTTTGGTTTTTCAAAACGCGCCTCTACGCCATAAATATTGTTTAACGTCCAGTCTATAGTAGCAAGATGCAGATCGCCTTGGCAGGAAAGGATGAGTTGTTTTGCCTCTTTTGAAAAGGAAATTTCAACCGTTGGATCTTGGCTGTGGATTTTCTTTAAGGATTCGCTGAGTTTCTCTTCATCCTTTGTATTTACGGCAAAAACCGCTTTTTTAATTCTCGGCTGCGGAAATTTGATGGGCTTTATGGCAATTACATTTTTGGGTGAAGCCAGCGTGTCGTTGGTTTCGGTGTATTTCAATTTCAGCGTCGCGCCGATGTCGCCAACCGTCAATTTCGTTACGGGCTGTCTTTCCTTGCCGTCCATTATGAAAAGTTGGTTTATAACTTCCGTTTCGCCATTTTGCGAATTAATCAGTTTGTCGTTCAGCCGTACTTCCCCGCTCATCACCTTGAAAAACGTAATCTGACCCAAATTGGGCTGATAAACGGTTTTAAAAACGAAGAGCGCCGTTGGGCTTTCCTTTGAAGCAACTATTTCTTTTCCTTCGGTACTTTGTTCGGGTTTTAAATCGGCCGCTGCGGGAGCTACGTTATCAATAAAACCCATTAAACGTCCTGTGCCCATATCGTTTAAGGCAGAAACGCAAAACACAGGAAATAGTTCATGGTTCAACATGCCAGCCTTGATGCCGAGGCGCATTTCGTCTTCGTTCAAAGTGCCCTTATCAAAAAAAAGCTCCATCAATGTTTCATCATTTTCTGCAGCTTTTTCTATCAATTCATTATTTAGTTCTTTGGCCAATTCCTTTTGATCGTCGGGAATTTCCAACTTTTCGGGCTTTCCTCCATCTGGAGAGAACTTGTACATTTTCATCTTCAGCACATCAATTATGCACTGCGCGCCATCAACGACCAACGGATATTGGATTTTCACGGCATTGTTCCCCACCAAACTTTTAATGCTTTTGAAGCTTTCGTCAAACTTCGCATTTATGTGATCTATTTGGTTTATCACAAAAAGTGTGGGTTTGTGGTATTTATCGATGTAATTCCAAATAATCTCGGTGCCCACTTCCACGCCTTGTTGGGCGCTCAAGACCGTAACGATGGTATCGGCCACACGGATGGAGGAGATAATTTCGCCTATAAAATCATCCAAACCGGGCGTGTCAATAATGTTGATCTTGTAATTGCGCCATTCCGTGTGCAAGGGCGTGGCGAAGACCGAGTTGCCCCTTTCGTGCTCCACGTCGTGATAGTCTGAAACCGTGTTTTTGTTTTCAACCGTTCCGCGACGGTTTATGAGGCCTGCTTCAAAAAGCATCGTTTCTGCAAGTGTAGTTTTGCCACTGTTATGGGCGCCTACAAAAACTACATTTTTAATGTGTTTGTCGTCGTATATTTTCATCTGTACGGATTTTTGGTTAGAATTTTTTTCAGATGCAATGCGCCAAACAATTCCCCTAAAAGCTTGGACTTGCTTATTTGATATCAACCATATAATTATTGTTGGTTTATTTGATTCTTAAAGATATGAATTTATTCTATAAAAATTTTCAGATTCCCAGGCTTTTGTTTGTTGTTTTAATCGATTTTCTGAAAGTTATATTCTGAAAAAAGAGCCGCTGAAAGAAATTGTGAATACTTTATTAAATGAAATCCTTAAGTATTAAATAAATACTAAAGTCCAATCAAAATGGTATAGGAAGGCCGCCAAAACCTTATCTTTATGGAAACTAAAAAAAAACAACATGAACAATAAAGGAAAAGGATTATTGGCATTGCTGGGAGTAGCTGCCGGTGCATTTGCGTTTTGGAAATATAAAAACATGACGCCCGAAGAAAAACAAAGACTTAAGGATAAGGCCAACGAAACCGGCAGAAAAATAAAGGAAAAGGCCGGAGAAGTTGAGGATACTATTTCTGAAAAATACGAACAGCTTAAAAACGCTGCCAAAAAAGAAGTAAACGATATTACTAATTAATATTCTGGTTATTAAAACAAAAAAATCCCGTGATTGCGGGATTTTTTTTATTCGTAAACTTTCGGAGGTTAGATTTTGGTGACCTTTACCGCGTTCATTCCGCGTTGGCCTTTTTCGAGCTCAAAGGACACCGCGTCGTTTTCCGCAATTTCGTCAATTATTCCGCTTACGTGGGTGAAGTACTTTTCGTTGTTTTCGTTGTCAATAATAAATCCAAAACCCTTTGAGGAATCATAAAATGAAACCGTTCCTTTTCTAACCGGGTCAAAAGCTTCGCGATCGCCTTCTTCCTTTGGGGGAATCCCAAGTACAATGTCTTCGGCTTCAATTTCAACTTTCATTGATGGATCTGGCGGGGTATCCACCAAATTTCCATTGTAGTCAACATATACAAAGTCAATTCCCGGAGTTTTATCTGCTTTGCGGGCTTCTTTCTTTTTTTGCTTTTCTTCCCGCTTTTTCAGCTTTGCTTTTTCCTTTTCTTTTTTACTGTATGTCTGTTGCGATTTTGCCATGCTTGTTTTTTTTGAATAAAAAAAGCCATCCACGGTGAGCAGATGACTTTTGAATTAGTTATATGTGATTGTTCGTTTTATTGGTTTACCTAGGTGGGTTTTTGATATTGCTCATCTTAGTGATACAAAGGTACAGTAAATTAAATAGTTAAAGTCATAAAAATGGTTAAAGGTTTGCGGCCCAAAATTTTTAAAGGGACCGTTCGATTTTCTGGATCGAAAAAAAACCTCCCGAAGGAGGCTTTCCAAGCATAACTATAATTGGGGAATTAGTCCTGCTTTATAAATTTTAATGCTGCTGAATTCATACAGTAACGCAAATGCGTGGGCGCGGGCCCGTCATTAAAAACGTGCCCCAAATGCAATCCTGTTGATCTTTCCACAATTTCATCGCGAACCATTCCCAGGCTGTTATCTTTTATCCAAACCACCGCGCTGTCATTGATTGGTTTTGTAAAGGAAGGCCATCCGGTTCCCGAATCAAATTTATCCTCACTGCTGAACAAGGGTTCTCCCGTAGCGGCACTTACATAAATGCCTTTTTCATGATTGTCGTAGTATTCATTTTTAAATGGGGTTTCCGTTCCTTTTTCTACCATTATTTGGTATTGTTTGGGTGTAAGTTCTTTTTTCCATTCCGCATCCGTTTTTGCCTTTGGAAATTTGTTGTGTATTTCGGATGCTTCCGGCATATTCACTTTTTCAGAAGTACTGAGCATTGATTTTTCGGCATTTTTGGTTTGGCTATTTTGACAAGCAACTTGCGAAAGGCTTACCAATAACCCAAAAGAAAGTGCAAATGTTTTTAATACATAGTTTTTCATGGTCTTCAGTATTTAAATAGTATTTTTTATGTGTACTATAAAAATATACGAAGACTGAGTCGGAATGGTTTCATAAAACTATCATCATAAAACATAAAAAAATGTTATTGTTTCAGCTTGTTTAGGTGCATCTGCCGAAGTCGGGCCAGTTTTGGCAAAATAACAGCCGTGCAATATCCTTGCGACGGATTGTTGGCATAATAATTTTGGTGATTGACTTCAGCTGGGTAAAACTTTTGCAAAGGACTTAACTCGGTAACTATCGGGTTTTCATAATAGGGCGCCATTTCGTTTAGCACCTTTTCAGCAATCTGTTTCTGGTTTTTATTGTGATAAAAAATAACCGAGCGATACTGTGTGCCCCTATCTGCCCCTTGCCGGTTCAGCGTTGTGGGATCGTGGCTGGTCATGAAAATAACGAGCAAATCTTCAAAGGAAACAACGGCAGGGTCATAGGTTACCTGTATCACTTCCGCATGGCCGGTTAGCCCGGAACAAACTTCGCGGTAGGTTGGCGTTCCGGGAACACTTCCGCCCGAATAGCCCGAAACCACTTTTTCCACCCCTTTTATTTGGTCGAAAATTGCTTCGGTACACCAAAAGCAACCTCCGCCCACAGTCATTTGTTCAAAATTTTTGCGCTCCATATTTTTTTGAAATTTACAACAATCCAAAGATACTCACTGGGTTTCTATAGCTCTATAAAATAGTGTTAAAGCTATTTCGGTTCTGTTTGGATTATTTTTTTTTAAATCTTGTTGAAATTTATATCTTCGAAAAAATATAAAACTGTCCCAAATGTTGAAAAAAATACCCTTCCTATTTGTCGTTTTACTAAGCTGTGCTCCCCTATTTTCACAGATAAGACCCATTGAAATTGTTGAAGAGGCAAAGGCAAATCGGCTTTTTTTGTATGCACTTAATAAAAACGAACAAGACCTAGACGTTTCCATAACAGTGGAGGGCACAAACTTTCGGCAAAGTAAGGGTGTGCCGAGGGCGGTTCGTGTTCCCGCCGCATCAAAAGTTTTGGTAGCCAATTTGATTGTTGACAGGGGCAAACGGGCAAATTATACCTATGAACTTAAAGTAAGTGATAGCCTTTCCCGCCGTGCATTGCGCAAGGAGTATGAGGCTATAAAAATAGCGCCAAAGAAAAAAGTAATAGTTTACATTCCCGAGAACTGCGCAAGTTGCGACACCTTGGTTTCCAATCTCGACAATAGCCGCTACTTATATACTTTATACAAATTTTCCGAAAAGCCCGAATTGAAAGCCCAACTGGCTCCAGCCTTTGCCAATGCCATCGTAAAGATTGATTCCGTTACTGCCCCAATCATCAGCTTGGGCGGGGTGCTTCACGTAAAAATTGAGGATTACGATCAGTTATTGGAGGAAATGAATAAATAACTTCAAGTAAAGTGCAACCCGATTTCTTATCATACATCAATGCAAGGGTCGGTTATTCGCCTTAATTTTGTCCTGTAAATAATTAATAACCAATAAATTATAAATATGGAAAATACAAAGACAGTTTGGAATATCGATACTACCCATTCCGAAATCAATTTTAAGGTGAAACATATGATGATTTCTACGGTAAGCGGTAGTTTCGAGAAATTTGACGGCAAGGTTGAAACTCCGAATGACGATTTTAAAAACGGGAAATTTTCATTCTCTGCGGAAATCAATTCTGTAAACACAAATAATAAAGATCGCGACACCCATTTAAAGAGCGATGATTTCTTTGGGGCTGAAAAAAATCCACAGTTAACGTTCAAATCAAGATCATTTGACGGAAACAAAATGGTGGGCGATTTAACCATAAAAGGAGTTACCCAAGAAATAACCTTGGATGCAGAATACAACGGCACCGCGGTTGATCCCTATGGGCAAACAAAAGCTGGTTTTGAGTTTGAAGGCAGTATAAGCCGAAAAGATTTCGGTTTAAGTTGGAATGCCGTAACCGAAGCCGGAAGCATTGTGGTGAGCGATAAGGTGAAAATGATTGCTTCGTTACAATTCATAAAACAATAATTTTTCAAGATTTTACTGTTCCCCTTTTTAAAGAATCGAGAGCCTTGTTTTTATAAATAGGGTTCTCGATTTGTAATTTAAAACGGGCCATTCGCTAAAAACAGTTCTTAACATACATCAATGTAAGACAAGCATTTGCGAAGTAATTTTACACTATAAAATAAAAGCGATTTAAAAATGAAAACACGACATATAGAACGCGTATTTATACCGCCGGCACCACATATGGTTGGTGATGGGTTTAGGGTGCATCAATATATTCCTTCCGGAATACAGCAAGGTTTTGAACGCATGGATCCCTTTATCTTGATGGATTACAACAGCAAATTCTACTTCCCTCCCACCGATCGGCCCCGTGGCGTTGGCGTGCATCCGCACAGAGGCTTTGAAACGGTTACGATTGCCTATAAAGGAAGCGTTGCCCACCACGACAGCGCCGGAAACAGTGGCGTAATCGGTGAGGGCGATGTGCAGTGGATGACCGCTGCTTCGGGAATACTCCACAAAGAATATCACGAAGAAAAATTCAGCAAGGCCGGGGGCGATTTCCAGATGGTACAGTTGTGGGTGAATCTTCCCGCGAAGGACAAAATGAGCGCCCCAAAATATCAGGGAATCACAAAGGCGGAAATGAAAAAAGTAGAGCTTCCCGAAAATGCGGGTACTATTGAAGTAATCGCGGGCGAATACAACGGGGAAAAAGGGCCTGCTTTCACTTTTACGCCCGTCCACCTGTTTAACGCAAAGCTGAATAAAGGCGGAAAAGCCACGTTCAGTTTTCCCGAAAATTACAACACTGCGGTTTTGGTGATTGAAGGAAATATAAAAGTGAACAATTCCGAAGTAATAAAAACCGACAGTTTGGGATTGTTTGCAAATGACGGCGAACAATTCACCATGGAAGCAACGGATGACGCAGTGGTTTTAATACTCAGCGGCCAACCCATAAACGAGCCCATTGCCGCCCAAGGCCCATTTGTGATGAATACCCGCAGCGAACTTGTGCAGGCGATAAGTGATTTCAATATGGGAAAATTTGGTTATTTGGAATAATTTAAGAAAAAAGAATCCTCTTAAGCCTGTTGAAAATTGATTTTGACAGGCTTTTTTATGAAATACCTTAGCTTGGCTTAAAATTTCTATGCGCCAGTTCCTTCCGCACGCGGCTCAAACTTTCGGGCGTAATGCCCAAATAGGAAGCGATCATCCATTGTGGAACGCGCAACAAAAGATCTGGGTACATGTCAATAAAACTCAGATAGCGTTTTTCCGCAGTGGCGCCGAGCAATAAATTGATGCGTTTCTGCATCTGCCTGATGTGATTGTGCAAAAGCTTGTCGTTGTACCGACTAAAAACAGAGCTCACTTCCGCTGCCTGGCACATAAAATCCTCACCGATAAGAACCACATCTGTAGCTTCAATGGCCTCAATATAGCTTTCCGACGGGTCATTAAAATAAACGCTACTCCTGTCCACCATAAACCAGTTTTCAGGAGCGAACTGGATGACGTGCTCCTTTCCACTTTCATCAAGCATATACGACCGCAAGAGGCCTTTTTCAACAAAAAAGGAGTGCTTGCAAATGTCTCCATTTTTCAGAAGAACACTGCCCTTTTCATACTGCATCCGTGTTAATGGCAGCGACAGTTGCTCTGCCTCAGTTTCAGACAGTCCCACTGTTTTTACCAGATAGGAAGTGAAAGTTTTTGGAGCTGCTTGATTTTCGTTTTTAATCATTTCAAAAAAATCATATTTCGTCTAAAAATAAGGTATTCTTTTGAAAGCTGTTTCCGAAGTTTTAAAAACGAATAAAAATATATCAGAAGAAGAAGCATTAAAAAAGATACAAAAAGCCTATTTCTTCAAAAGAGTTGCATCCTCACTGTGAAATTTTCTTTAAAAATACCGCTGTTCTTTTCAAAAGAATGATTTAAGTGGTAATTTTAAAATAAGATTTTAAAAGCCCACAAAATGAATTGGACATTTAGAAATTTCAAGCCGGAAATTGATAAATTGGCGCCCCAAGTTCGTGAGAAAGCCATGGAAATAGCCAATCAACTGATGGAGAAAGGTGGCATTTCAGAAGAAAATGCAATTCAACAAGCTATTGTAAGAGCCGAGGAATGGTTTTATAATTCAGAAGGATAAACCCATTTTTGATTATGAAAAAAGTAGGCCAAAAGGAATTGACCCCAGAAGAAACCGAAGATCTTCTCAAAAAATTAAAGACCCGTTTCGAGAAAAACAAGCATCGCCACCAAGCTATTGAATGGTTACAGGTGCAAAATAAACTAACGGCCAACCCAGCAAATCTTTGGTCGCTCCACCAAATGGAAGAAACCGGTGGTGAACCCGATGTTGTTGGTTTGGACAAAAAGACAAACGAATATATTTTTTATGACTGCGCTGCGGAAAGTCCCAAAGGCAGGCGAAGCTTTTGCTACGACCCGGAAGCCTTGGAAGCGAGAAAGGAACACAAGCCAAAGCACAGTGCTATTGGGATGGCAGCCGAAATGGGTATAGAGCTTTTAAACGAGGAACACTATAGAAATCTGCAAAATTTAGGAAAATTCGACAGTAAAACCTCCAGTTGGTTAAAAACCCCGGACAATATCCGAAAATTTGGGGGTGCTATTTTTGGGGATTTTCGTTACGGGACAGTCTTTGTATATCACAATGGAGCGGAGTCATATTATGCAAACAGAGGTTTTCGGGGAATGTTAAAACTTTAAACCAATCCCGAATTAACAAATCAAAATATCACTCGCGTTCGTGTTCCTCCATATCCTTCCGAAGATCCAGTTTCCGTAGTTTTGGGAAAAAGAAACCCGTTCCAATTACCGTAAGTATGGTCATTCCACCTCCAAAAACAACGGCGGTAACCGTTCCCATCAGTTTTGCGGTAAGCCCACTCTCAAAAGCGCCCAATTCATTGGAAGACCCCACAAACATAGAATTAACCGATGCTACGCGCCCACGCATGGCATCTGGAGTCCTGAGCTGTAAGATCGTGGAGCGAATGACCATAGAAATGCCATCCGTGGCGCCACTAAGAAAAAGTGCAATTACGGAAAGCCAAAACCAAGTGGAAACCCCAAATACAATAATACAGATACCAAACCCAAAAATGGCGGCAAGCAGTTTCATTCCTGCATTTTTATTGAGCGGAAAATGTGCAGAAGTAAACATAATGAGCAACGCACCCACAGCAGGAGCGGCACGGAGTATTCCAAAACCTTCCGGGCCTACTTTAAGAATGTCCTGTGCATAAATGGGCAATAATGCCACTGCTCCCCCAAAAAGCACCGCAAACATATCTAAGGTAAGAGCGCCCAAAATGACCCTCGTGTTCATTACGAATTTGATGCCCTCTTTTAAGCTTTTCATCACCGGCTCCCCAATTTTTGGGTTCATAATTGGTTTCTTCGGAATTTGTAGCAATAGCAACAAGGCCATCAACGAAAAGGCAAAAACAAAACACATGGACCAGTGAACGCCGATCCAATGGATAAAGAAACCTCCTGCCGCAGGTCCTACAACCGATCCCATTTGCCAAACGGAGCTACTCCACGTGGCTGCATTGGGATATATTTTTTTAGGAACCAACAAAGAGAATAACGAAAAAATAGTTGGGCCCAAGAAAGCCCGAACAATTCCGCCAAGAAAAACCAAAAAGTAAACCGAATAAAGTATCGTGTTGGTGGAGAGATCTTCCACTATACGAGGCCAGGTTATAAGAAACAATCCGAGGCTCACAATGGAAAATCCAAAAATACACTTAAACAAAAGGCTGCGTTTTTCCCGCTGATCTACAATATGTCCCGCGAAAAGTGCCATGGAAACCGCTGGAATAACTTCCATCAAACCGATGATTCCCAGCGAAAGTGGATTTTTGGTAATGCTGTAAACTTCCCACTCTATTACCACAAACTGCATGCTCCATGCAAAGACCATTGCAAACCGCACCAAAAGAAATAGATTAAACTCCCGAAATCGTAACGCGGCGTAGGGATCGTTTTTCTTCATTTAAGAGAAGTTGCTGTTTAAAATTGGATTGGTTGCTACCGAATCAAAACTGCTCCGGTATGCCAAAAGTACTACAGCAAGCTGAATATGGCAATGGCATAAAGATAAAACCGTACAAAACGAAGCAAGCCAAAGAGAAGATAGTTTGTAAACTTATAATGGATCATTCCTGCGGCCATACTGGTCATTGAGAACGGAATTGGCAACAAGGCACCAACCACAATCAGGAAACCACCCCACTTACGGATCTGTTTTAGATGCTTTTTCATTTTCCCTTCCATATAGGCATAAACGCTAGGAATCGTAAAAATCCATTTTCCGATGAAGAATGAAATAATTCCACCCAAATAAGACAATGCGGCCAAGAGCGTCAAATAAAGAAGTGGCTGTGGCATCTTGTCGCTCCAAGCAATAAAAATTTCCGGCGGAACGAGCCCCAACAATGATTCCGAAGCAAGAAAAACAAGCAGGATGTTGATTGGCGCGTAGGTTTCGGTAATGTAGGTGAAAAGATTGCTAAAATCCACAACATAAAGATCCAGCACAACCAGCAAGGCTATTACCAAAACTATGGGAATAATGGCCTTTTTTAGGCTCTGCCCTACAAAAGAATAAAACCCAGTGTATTTGTAATACAAATGGGCGCGCTTTATTTTATTGGTTTCGGTTTTTTTTATGGTATTCATGTTAATGTGGGATACAAAATATTCAAGGGTGCAAATATATGGCTAAAGACCCTCCCCTGCAACCATTTGGCAAAGCATTCACGGTTAATAGTTTGTTAAACAGTTTCTGCGGGCCGTCTTTTCGCCAAAAGTTAATATTTAGTTAAATCATTACTTTGTATAACATAGTACTGTAACAAAAATATAATTCGTACGTCTTTTAAGTATAACCAGTAAATCAAATTTATTATGAGAACTTTAAACAGCAATCACTTGACGGACAAAATGAAAACTTCAAAAGCCTATTCTTGGAATTTAAAAAGGAGATTTCGCTAAAAACTAATTATTAAACATTTAAAACTTAAAAATCATGAGAACATTGGACAGCAACGAAAACATTCACAGACCACACGATTCCAAAGCCTATACCTGGAATTCGAAAAGGCGCTATAAATAATGGCCTTGATTAAAACCAATAAAAAAATTAACTATGAAAACCTTGAGAAACATCCAAAAGCGCATTAAATGCGGATCGCAAAAGCAGCACACGTTGCAGTACCTAAACGGAAACCAACACCTGTTTGAAGATCCCACAATCAGAAAAACATGCAGATACGTGTATTGAAATATAGAAAGCCGAAAAGCCACTGAAGCTGGATTGAAGAAATTTGATCCAGCTTTTTTATTTTTTTGTTTTCGGTTTATATTTTGGGCGTGGATTCGGTTTGGTTTTTGCTTCGGCCTTTGGCGCCGACGCTTTCTTCTCCGGCATCGGCCCGCGCAGATGGATTACCAATCCATTTAGAAAATTACGAAGAAACTGATCGCCGCACTCCATATATTTTTCGTGGTTCTCATTTCTGAAGATTGCTCCAAGTTCACTTTTTGTGACCGCAAAATCAACCAACGAGCATATTTTTACTATATCCTCATCGCGTAACTTGTGTGCCACGCGCAGTTTTTTCATTATATCGTTATTGGTTAACGCCATGCCAAAATTTGTTTTTTTCAAAGGTAAGTTTATTTATTCACCTTAAAAAATAACTCACTTCCCTCCTATTTTTCTCCCGTGGGGACCATATAAACCGGGATTTTCGTATGCTCTAAAACACTGGAGGCAACTGTTCCCAAGAATAGCTTTTCCAAGGTGCCGTGGCTGTGCGTTCCCATAACTATTAAATCTGCTTTCCACGCTTCGGCATATTCCAAGATTTTTTTGGCTGTATCGCCTTCTGCCAAATGGGTCGAAATATTTTCGCCTTTCAAATGTGCTTTTGTTTTATCAAGGTAGTCCTGTGCTACTTTTACAAATTCCTCTTGAATTTTATAATCCACGGGAAACGCGTAACCTTCGTACCCCATAAAAGGTTCGTATTGCATTCCGTAGTAACGCACTTCTGAAAGTACGTGGAACAAACAAACTTCAGCCTGCATCAACTGTGCAAGTTCATAGCCCATCTTCACAACTTTTTCTGAATTGGGGTTATAATCCAGGGTAATCAGTACCTTTTTCATAATAACATTATTTATGGTTAGCTTCACAAACTTGTCTTTTGAAGAAATTGTCCTGCAGAAACCGGAGGGTAAATCTCTTCATAGCACTTAATATCTGTTTCTATTTGCTTAAAGATATAACTTCTATTCAAATCTGAAAGGGTATTGCAGCCCGCTGCCGCAAAAAGTTCTAAAAACTCATTCACAGTTCTTCCGTGGTAATTGCGGACGCGCTTCCATTTGTCTTCAACAACCAGCCCGCGCATTAGTGCAGGATTATTAGTGGTAACGCCTGTTGGGCACTTGTTGGTATCGCATTTCAACGCTTGAATACACCCCAAGGCAACCATCATTCCTCTGGCTGAATTGCATACATCGGCCCCAATGCACAAAGCCTTAAAAATATCAAACGCCGTGAATATTTTGGTTGCTGTTATAACTTTTATGTCCTTTTTGAGCCCATATCCATTTAAGGTGTCCACTACAAAAACCAGCGCTTTTTCCCACGGCATTCCCACGTAGTTTGAAAAATCTATGGGTGCCGCTCCCGTGCCACCTTCGGAACCATCAACGGTTATAAAATCTGGTTTTATTCCAGTTTCCACCATTTTTTCGCAGATGTCAATGAACTCTTGCTTGCTTCCAATACAGAGTTTAAATCCAATAGGTTTTCCATCGCTCAGGTCGCGCATTTGTTTCACAAAACGGAGCAGACCTTCGGCATCGTGGAAGGCAGTATGGCCCGGTGGGGAAATAACGTCAATATGTGGTTTTATTCCTCTAATTTTCGCGATTTCCTCATTGTTCTTTACCGCCGGCAAAACGCCTCCATGACCGGGTTTTGCCCCTTGCGATATTTTAATCTCTATCATTTTTACCGTGGGATACGCCGCTTTTTCTTTAAATATCTCTGGCGAAAAGTTACCATCTTCGGTTCGGCATCCAAAATAACCCGTACCTACTTCATAAACCAAATCGCCTCCTTTTAAGTGGTATTCCGAAATTCCACCTTCACCCGTGTCGTGAAAAAAGTTTCCTGCCTTTGCGCCAAGATTTAGCGCCATAACCGCATTCTTGCTCAATGCGCCAAAACTCATTGCAGAAATATTAAAAATACTGGCACTATAGGGTTGTTTGCAATCCGGTCCACCAATGAGTACTCGCGGTGCCTCTGTTAATAACGGTGTTGGATAAATACTGTGTTTCATCCATTTGGCGTTTTCGGCCTCTACATTTAATTCTGTTCCAAAGGGATGGGTTTCCTTTTGAAGTTTGGCGCGTTCATAAATATAGGTTCTGTGGTTCCGGTCTATCGGTTTTCCATCGGTATCATTTTCAACAAAATACTGGTGAAGTTCGGGCCCGATCATTTCCAACAGGTACCGCATATGTCCCAAAACCGGAAAGTTTCTGAGGATGGTATGTTTTTTCTGAAACAAATCATAAATGCCAATTCCGAAAATCAAAACGCCCAAAATTGAAAACCCATAGGCCGGCCATATTGCGGTGCAGGTAATAATTGCAACGATTCCCAGGGCTATAAACGTAAACTGTATTGCTTCTCTCATTTTGAAAAATTTATTTGAATTATAATGCTTATCAATTTAGAAAATTGACTTAGTACAGTACAAATTAAGACCCCCCTATGTCTTACCATCCTACGTCATATTTGAATTATTTTGAATTGTGAAAGAACGCCTTTATCTCGTCCATCAAATTGTTTTTTTGATTTTTATCGCCTTCCACAGAAAGCAGGATTTCCTTCACTTTCGATTTTCCGAAACCCCAAGCCTCTTCCAGCGTAATATTTGGCGGCAACGAAAGTTCTCCCGGATTGGTGATGGCATCAATTATAAAAGGTTTGGGCGAAGCGATTGCCATTTCTATAGCCTTTTCAATATCTGCGGCATGTTCAACTCGCACCCCGTCGCCACCACAAAGTTTGGCGTATTCGGCAAAGTTTGGATTTTGGAGTCCGAGGGCCTCATCTGCCATTGCGTAGCCAGCTTCTTCCATTTCAATTTTCACAAAGCCGAGCTGGCTGTTGTTATAAACCAAAATTTTTGCGGGCCAATTGTAACGGACGGCGGTAATAAAATCATTCATACACATTCCGAAAGCCCCATCGCCGACGATTGCCCAAACCTGCCTGCCGGGATTTACGGATTGAATACCCATTGCGGCGGGGAAACCAACAGCCATGGAACCGTGATTGAAAGAGCCCAACAATCTTCTCTCTCCGTGGAGCGTTAAATGGTGGGCTACCCAAATGGCGCTTTCGCCAACATCAACGGTAAAACAGGCATCGTCCGAAGCTTTTTTGTTCAAAACATTCATAAAAAGTTGGGGGTGCAAAGGTTCTTCGTCATTTTTTAAACTGCTGGCTTCCTCTTTGTGCTTTTTCCACTTTTTAAAGTTTTCAACCAAGGTATCCAAAAATTCAGTGTCATTTTTTGGAAGGATTTTGGCATCCATTTTTTGAAGGGTTGCTAAAATATCGCCCTGAACACCAATATCAACTTTCACGCGATTGCCGATGTTTTCAGCTCGTGTGTCCACTTGAATGATTTTTACGTCGTCTGGCAGGAAATTGCTATATGGAAAATCAGTTCCCAACATGAGCAGTAAATCTGGCTTCATCACAGCGTGATAGGCTGAAGGATTTCCGATAAGCCCCGTGAGGCCGACCACGTTTTTATCGTCATTGTGGATTATGTCTGAAGAGCGAAAGGTATGTGCGATCGGCGCTTTTATTTTTTCTGAAAGGGCCAAAACTTTTTCCCTGCTATTTCTGCAACCGGCACCAGCTAAAATGGTAATCTTTTTGGCTTCGTTTATGGCATTTGCAATTTTGTTGATGTCTTCATCAGAAGGAACCAAAACAGCGTTGCCCCGAAATACCGGATGCGCATAATGAGTGCCTTCGGCTTCTTCAACGGCAATATCAACCGGAACTTCAACGCGAACTACCGCCCGTTGTTCCAAAGCAATTTGAATTGCGCGAAGTACAACGCGAGGCGCTTCTTCCGCAGAACGGATTACAGCTTGGTAGGCACACACATCGTCAAAGATTTTGGTGAGCCCCACTTCCTGAAAATAGTTGGTTCCCATATTTACACGTGCCACTTGCCCGCTAATGGCAAGCACTGGAACGCGCTCTTTTTTTGCATTGTATAGACCATTTATTAAGTGAAGTGTTCCGGGCCCAACGGTACCGGCGCAAACCGCGAGATTGTCGGTCATTTGTGCTTCGGCACCTGCTGCAAAGGCACCGTTTTCCTCATGGCGCACGGCAATCCATTTTATGTCTTCATCATCGCGAAGGGCATCGGTAAAAGTGTTGAGGGCATCGCCGGTCACACCCCATATTTGGGTTACCCCGACGCTTTTTAGGATTTGGATAATTTGTTCGGAAACATTCATTGGACTGCAATTTTTCATAAAATTACAGACCTTCAATAGAAATTTGAAGAATATGAAGTATTATTTCGGCTTTATTAAGGGAAATTTAACGGAGAAGAAAAATTAAAGAATCAAATATAAATTATTGCTTTACCAAAATGGCGGTAGCCTTGTTGCCCGTGAGCAGGTTCCATTCATAGGAAGCGAGCAGGTTACCAATTTCATCGTAAATATTGAGCTGTGCCGTATTTGGCCCGGAAGAACCTTGATTGAGGGCTTCAAAATCTATTTTGTTGAAGCCCGATTGCAATGGAAGGTCAAATCCTCTAAAGCTGCCTTCCAGTCTGGCCTGGGGGATCACAATATCGCCGTTCACATATACGCGTATCATATCGCCATCCACAAACTCGTGGTCGCGGTACATAAATGTGGCCGTTTTAGCGGTTGTTTTAAAATCGCCGAGATATTGGTCTTTTCCGTATTCGGGTTTTTCCTCTTTGTCTTTTGTAAAGTATTTTGGAGCTTTGTTTGTGCCTGTATATTCAAGCAACCCGTCTCCATTTTGCATATCAATTTGCTTTTCTTTTTCAACGCCCAAATCAGAATTGTTGGGAGTATTGGGATTCTTTGTGTTTGAAAGGGTTGGTGCCTTAATTGCCGGAATCTCGAATCCGGTAGGACTGTCCATATTGGATTGGGAAGAATCAAACTGTACGGAATTATTGGGCAAATCTATTTGTGCAACTACAGTTCCGGTAATTACGATAAAACCAACTAAAAGGAATCTCTTCAACATAACTATAAAATTTTCAAAAGTCCATAACAACAATTACACCAAAAATAGTGTGCAAAGTATTACAAATTGCGGTTTAATCTTAAAATGAGCTATTGATTTTTTCTTTTTCGTTTTCCTCTCCAGATAAAGAACAGCAATACGGCGCATAGTGGCAGCACGATATAAATTATTATATCCGCAGGATTGGTAAGATCTATTGGTTTTTCACTAGGTTTCGGGACTTCCGTTGGTTTTTGCGCAAATCCTGTGGTCATTGTAAACAAGATCAGGGAAAAAAGTATATTTTTTAAATTCTTCATCTTCATTTTTTTTTCAAATTAAGAAAAAAAAATGACAAGTAAAATTTTAACAACTTCTGTTAACTTTTTGGAAATTAGCCCAAAATGTCTTACTATGCCGTGTTATTATAAAAAACACAGAGAATATATGAGACAACTTAAAATCACGAAGCAGGTAACCAACCGGGAAACCAAATCTTTAAACAGTTATTTACAGGATGTTAGCAAGATAGATTTGATAACGGCTGAGGAAGAAGTAGAGTTGGCACAGCGCATTCGTGAAGGAGACCAAGCTGCACTGAACAAACTGAGCAGGGCCAATTTACGATTTGTGATTTCGGTGGCAAAACAATACCAAAATCAAGGTCTTAGTCTTCCCGACCTTATCAATGAGGGAAACGTAGGTTTGGTAAAAGCCGCCAAAAGGTTTGATGAAACCCGGGGTTTCAAATTTATTTCGTATGCGGTTTGGTGGATTCGTCAAGCCATCCTGCAAGCCATCGCAGAACAATCACGTGTGGTACGTTTGCCATTGAACAAAATTGGCGATATAAACAAAATCAAGAAAGCGTCCATACATCTTGAACAAAAGTTTCAGCGTATTCCCACGGCTTCCGAAATAGCCCAAGAGCTGGATTTTAGCGAGGCCAAGGTTAAAAGCTCGCTTAAAAATTCAACGCGGAGCCTTTCTATGGATGCTCCATTCCAAGAGGGTGAAAACGACAACAATCTTTACGATGTTCTCAGTTCGGGCGAAAGCCCCAACCCAGACAAAAATTTGATGCACGAATCCCTTAGAATTGAAATCAACCGTGCTTTGGACACCTTGGCCCCCCGGGAAGCCGATGTGGTAAAATTGAATTTTGGGCTTTGTGGCCAGCCCCCGATGACGCTTCAGGAAATTGGGGATACTTTTGATTTGAGCCGCGAGCGTGTTCGCCAAATTCGCGAGAAGGCAATCAGAAGATTGCGCCAAACCTCCAAAAGCCATATTTTGAAGAAGTATTTGGGCTAAAAAAAAACGTTAAAAATATTGGTTTTCCCAATATTTTATGAAATTCTTAGGAACGAGTTTTATTTCTGCGGTTATCTTTATAAGACCAACCATCTAAACAATGACCCCAGAAATAATACTCGTTTTTTCTATTCTGCTCATTACCATCATCCTTTTTGCCTTTGAAGTCTTTTCAGTGGACAAAATAGCGATGCTTGTTATTGCCTCGCTGGCGCTGACAGGTTTGGTAAAACCAGAAGAAGCTATCTCGGGCTTTTCCAATACCGCAACAATTACGGTGCTTTCTTTAATGATTATCGCGCTGGCCCTTGAGGACAATGGCGTGATTGCCTCGTTGGCGCGTTTTCTGAAAAACCTTCACATACTTCCACTCTTTCTGTTGTTGCCTATTTTTATGTTCATAACAGGCGGTATTTCAGCATTTATAAATACCACGGCGGTTGTAATTGTTTTCATAAAAATCATTTCAGAATTGGCCAAACGTTTTAACGTGTCGCAATCAAAACTACTGCTGCCCATTTCTTTTGCTGGTATTTTGGGCGGAAGCTGCACACTGATGGGAACATCAACCAACCTGATTGTAAATTCTGTTGCGCGTGACCTTGGTGCCGAAAGATTCAGTTTTTTTGAGTTCTCCTTCTTTGGATTGATTTTTTTGATCGTTGGAATTATTATTGTAACCATTACCTCAAGATGGCTGCCCAATGACTCCAAAGAAAATTTACAAGATGCCTATGATCTGGAAAACTATGTGACCACGGTGGTAATCAACAAGGATTCCAATTTGATCGATAAGAACATTGAAGATACTTTTCTTTATAAAAATCCCGAAATATCCATTTTAAAGCTTACCCGCAGGAAACAAATAACCAATGCTCCCGGGCGGTACATCACGTTAAAAGCAAATGATAAATTGCTGCTCATGTGCGACTTGGAAACCCTGGCCCAACTAAACGAGGCCGAAGGCGTGAGCGTTCATAAAACACAGGAAAACCACAAAAAAAAGATGGCGGATGAAAATGAAGAGGAAAGCGAGACCAAAAAAAAGCAGGACGATCTGGGATTTGTGGAATTGCTGATTTTGCCCGGTTCCATTTTAATCGGGAAAACATTAAAACAGCTCAGAAAGCAAACCTTCCAAAGTGCGTTGCCCATTGCTATTAAAAAACGAAGAAACATCCGCAACACCAAAGAGCGCTTGGTCCGAAAGAATATTGAGCAGATCACCATAAAACCGGGAGATAGATTGTTGGTTGAAATTCCGAGAAACCAAATAAGCCAACTTTACGAAATGGAGAACGTGGCAGTTCTACGGGAACATAAAACCAAGCCCGCAGTAAATATAAGGAAGAAGTCGCTATCGTTCGCAATATTGCTTCTCGTTGTGGGTTTAGCGGCCAGTGGAATCCTCTCCATTTTAGTAAGTGCCATTACCGGGGTGTGCCTATTGTTGCTGACCAGATGTTTAGATTTGAACGATGTGTATCACCGCATTAACTGGCAAGTAATTTTTCTACTTGCGGGAATGATACCGCTTGGCATCGCTATGAACAATACGGGTGCAGATACATGGATTTCAGACCAATTATTAAACGTTCTGAGCGGGCAGTCAAACCTAATCGTTATTGGGCTCATCTTCTTAATAACCATGCTGATGAGCAGCGTGGTGAGCAACAATGCAACGGCAATTATAATGACGCCCATTGCTATAGCGGTAGCGGTAGGTCTTGACCTTTCCATGAAACCCTTCATACTCTCGGTTTTGTTTGGCGCCAATTTTAGTTTTTTCACGCCTATGGGCTATCAGACCAATACGTTGATCTATGGAATGGGAATATATAAATTCAAACATTTTTTTATAATTGGAGGCATATTATCCATTATTCTTTGGGTTTTGGGTACTTTTATGCTTTCCACACTTTTTTAAACTTAAAATATTATGTCAGAAAAATTTTCAGTAAACGATTCTATTTCAAATTTGTGGGACAAATTAGACAGCTGGCTTGATGCTATTATCCTGAAACTTCCCAACTTCGCCGTCGCCATCATTGTAATGGTAATTTTCTATTTCGTTGCCAAAGGGTTAAAAAGGTTTTCATATAAAGTCCTTTTTAGAAAGATTGCAGATGAGTCTGTAAAACAAATGATGGCAAAAATAGTGAAGGCCGTCGTGATTCTTATTGGCTTCTTTGTTGCCCTGGGCGTTATGCAACTGGACAAGGTGCTAACCTCTGTACTTGCCGGTGCGGGTGTGGTTGGTTTGGCAATCGGTTTGGCATTGCAGGGAACACTTAGCAATACCTTCTCTGGCCTAATGCTTTCCTTTTTGCCAAAAGTGCGCATTGGCGACTTTATTGACGCGCAAGGAAAAAGCGGTTACGTAGATGAAATTAACCTTAGGAACGTTACCATTCGCCAAACGGATAATGAATATGTAGTAATCCCCAATTCAATTTTTATAGAAAACCCATTTACCAACTACTCGTGGTCCACTCGTTCAAGAGTGGAAGTTAGCTGTGGTGTGGGCTACGAAAGCGATCTTCAAAAAGTAGAAGATTTGGTAAGGAAAATTATTTCTGAAAATTTTGAACAACAGGAAAACGAAGGCGTGGAATTCTTTTTTACTGAATTTGGAGATAGCTCCATAAATTTTGTGACCCGTTTCTGGATCGAGAGCACAAAGCCTAAGCCAAAAATGGAAGCGCGGCATAAATCCATTAAGCTTATCAAAAAGAATTTCGATGAAGCTGGCATCAACATTCCTTTCCCTATCCGCACGTTGGATTTCGGAAAAAACAAGTTGCGGATGGCGCCGAACAAAGACGAATAAACACAGTATAAACGTTAATTAATCACAGATGAAAAAACTGCTCAGGATTTTGCTAGCCGGCTGGGGCGCCAAAAAAATTGGCGGCGGAAAATGTGGGTGCATCGGTACCATCGTTGTCTTTATTATTCTTTATTGGTTGTTGGGCTACGTATTTAAGGTGTTCTAAAAAATCTTCTTTTAACAAAACAATAGCATCCATTAACTAATTTTTTGGTGAGTTGTGCGGTTATATTTGCACTACAAACCTTTAAAACTTAGTATTATGAAAAAAGTTATTGCACTAACCGCGCTTGCGGGCCTATTTCTTATGGGCTCCTGCGTTTCAAAAAAGAAGTATGTAGCACTGGAGAATCAATACAATGATACCCGCTCTACCCTATCTAAAACCCAGCTTGAAAAAGAAGAAATCGAGGCCAAATACGCCAAGATTGAAGAGCGCGTTGCCAGCTACAATTCAAAAATCCAATCGTTGACTGATAGCAACAACAGTCGTCTTCAGGAAATTGAAGGCGTTGTGGTTTCAGAAAATGACAAAGAGAAGATGAGGAAAGCCCTCGCCAATGTAGATCCCCAAGAATTGGCACAGGCAAAGACCCTTAAAGATTCAATGAATCTTATCGTTTCCCACAATCTTAAAAAGAACCTGGACAGCAGTTTGGTTGGCGAAGGTGAAGAAGATGACATCGATATTGATATTGATGAAACCGTGGTGATGATTACTATTTCCGATAAATTATTGTTCAGTTCGGGAAGTGCTCGTGTTAATCCAAAGGCAAATCCACTTTTAGAGCGTCTTGCCAATGTAATCAACAGCGAACCAGCCTTGGAAGTAATGGTTGAAGGCCACACCGACAGCCAGACCGTGAAGCCAGGTGCCTACATTAAAGACAACTGGGAGCTGAGCGTGGACCGTTCCACAGCCGTTATCCGTAAATTACAGAATGATTACGGCGTAGCGCCTGAAAAATTGATTGCCGCGGGACGTAGCAGCTATCACCCACTCACAGAAAACGACACCAAGGAAGGCCGCGCTACCAATAGAAGAACGCGCATTGTAATCCTGCCCAACCTTGACAAATTTTTGGCCTTGCTTTCTGCCAACTAAAAAATGAGAGTAAACAACTATGGTAAGAGCGACCTGTTGGATAAACAGGTCGCTCTTTTTTTATTTCCTTATATAATCATTTTACGTTATCCCTCCCATAATAAAGGTTTTGAAAACAGAACTGCTTGTTTAAGCAATCAAAAAAAAGTTTATCTTTAGTCAAACCAACCTATTGAAAAGAGATGGAAAAAAAACTTCTTTCCGAGTTTTGCGAACTTTATCTGTATGACACCTATTCCCTGCTGCGTGTTTTTGAGAACCAGCATATCGATTTAGAGAAAAATGATTGGATCAGGTCGAACTATAGAGAACATTTTGGCAACAGACCATTCGTCGTAATTGCCGATAGAAGGTACCAGCATACCATCGATCTAAACATTTATAAAAATGGAAAAATGAAGAACAAGAAAGGAATGGCGATTGTTTCTACTTTGGAAGCGGAAAGGGAAAGAGCTCTTGTGGAACAAAAACTTTTCCCCCATAGTTTTGCTTTTTTTGACACTTTGGAAAATGCGCGTGCCTGGGCCGAATCATTTTCTTTCAAATAGCCTATTTTGAAGGTGGCATTGTGGGCCGAACTTCAATCTTGCTTGGCAAAGTGCGCGGATTCATTTTCAATAGATCCACAACCAATTTCCCAATATCTTCCTTTTGTATTTTCCAAGCATCCTTGGCATCGGGCTTATTTCCGTTAAAATTAGTAGAAACCGAGCCAGGCATAATGGTAGAAACTTTCACGCCGTGATCACGCAGATCGAGCATTGCTGCTTGTGTGAAACCCGTTAGACCGAATTTACTTGCGTTGTAGGCACTTCCCCCTTTAAAAAAGTTGGTGCCTGCCAAACTGGATATGCTTATAAAATACCCCTTATTTTTCTTTAATTGGTCCACGCTCGCCTTCAAAGAATAAAAGGGCCCTGTGAGGTTCGTGTCAATAGTTTCCTGCCATTCCTCAATACTGATATCTTCCACCGAACCAAAATGCCCCAAACCGGCATTTGCAATTACTATATCAACCCTTCCGAATTTATCAATTGCAATTTTTACGGCATGCTGCTGACTTTCATAACTGCGGACGTCTGCCTCCAAACCAATTGCCTGCGCCCTATCGTTTCCGTGGGAATTCAATTTTTTGGCCGCTTCCTCAGCCGTTGCTTTTGTCCTTCCGGTTATGGCCACGTTTATGCCCTCCTTGAGCAGTGCTTCGGCTATTCCGTAGCCTATTCCTTTTGTACCGCCTGTAATGAGTGCGGATTTGTTTCCTAAATCGTTCATAGTTTTTCGTTTTTCCCAAAGTTACCAATTGCGGAAGGGAATGTTATTAAATTCTGCTTAAATTCTGTAGGATTTCTTCTTCGGAATATATCCTGACAAAATATAACTACCTTTACATTTTATAACAATTCAATGACTGATAAAGAAAAGCATTCCAAGGAATTTGAGGAAAAATTGAACAAATTCGTTGAGGAGTTAAAGAAATACGTCTCCACTGAAACCGGTGAATGGACGGTGAAGGGATTTATAGATGTCTATAAGAATATCTATACCATATCTTCGGATACCAAAATTGTATCAAAAATTTTGGAAATACACCTTTTCCCTGCTATTTTGAAGTTTGCCGATAAGGCCGGTTATAAAATAATTCTTGCTGAACATCAAAATTGGTATCCGGATTTAACCTTCATCCATAAAAAAAACGATAGTATAAAGTTTGCATTGGATCTTAAAACTACCTTCAGAAGAAATAAAAATTCAGCAGGTTTCACTTTAGGCAGTCATGGAGCATATTTTAAAGAAAGGGACAAGGACAAAAATATTCAGTTTTCTTATAATGAATATACTGGCCATTACTGTCTGGGTGTTATTTACACGAGAATAGATTTTAAAGATGATCTTTCAGACACCCACATTTACCAGGTAAATGAACTGAAAGAAAAGTATGATGACGAGCCTGACCCAATTGGAGAGCGAGAGATCACTACGGTAGAAAATCTTAAATCCATTCCTTCGGTCATCAAAGATTTTGAGTTTTTTGCCGCACCGAAATGGAAAATTGCAAGTGATGCCCGCGGCTCCGGAAATACCGCAAATATAGGATCAATTAAAAATATAAACGACTTAAAAAACGGTCGAGGTGTGTTTAGCACCCTCGGTGAAGATTGGTTTGACGAATATTGGATCAACTATGGAAAAGTTTCAAAAGTAGTTGATGGCAAAACAGTGCCAATCACAAATATTTGGGATTTTTTGGAATTTAAAGGAAGAACGGATCTATTTGATAAAGTGGGCAACGGAGCCAAAAAAAGAAAGAAATGAAAACATTTGTACCGCCTATTAAATCGCAGGGAATAAAAACCAAACTTGTACATTGGATTTCTTCAAATGTAAAGGATATTGATTACGAGAGATGGGTTGAACCGTTTATGGGAACTGGCGTGGTGGCTTTTAACGTACGGCCACCCAAGGCATTGCTCTGTGATAGCAACCCACATTTAATAAGGTTCTACAAAGCATTGCAGAAAAAGGAAATAAGCGGTGGTCTGGTAAAATCATTTCTCACAAAAGAAGGCGAAATGTTGCTCAAAACCGAAGGAGCCTATTACTATACCGTACGGGAACGATTCAACCAGGAAGGCAATCCACTCGATTTTTTATTTTTGAGCCGTTCCTGTTTCAATGGCATGATGCGTTTCAACCAAAAAGGAGGGTTCAACGTACCGTTCTGTAAAAAACCCAATCGATTTGCGCCAGCTTTGGTTACAAAAATCACAAACCAAGTAGAATATATTTCACAGATTATTGAACAGGGGGATTATGAGTTCAAACACCAAGATTTTAAAAAAACGCTTTCTGAGTTAAAGAGAGGAGATTTAGTCTATTCAGATCCTCCATATATTGGCAGGCACGTGGATTATTTCGATTCGTGGTCTGAAGAGGAAGAAATTATTTTAAAACAAGGGTTATCGAAATCCGGCTGTAATTTCATTCTATCTACGTGGCTTAGCAATAGGCACCGCACAAACGATTATATTTTCTCAGTTTGGAATGATTGTTATATTGCCACTAAAGAACATTTCTATCACGTTGGAGGCAAAGAAAAAAACAGGAATGCGGTTTATGAAGCGTTATTGTCAAATATTCCTTTAACGGACAGTATAGGTAATCTGGAAATGAAAGAACGGATTGAAAATAAAAAATCGCAACTGACGTCTGAAAAGTTGGTTTATCAAACCCCACAGCAATTGCTTTTGGAACTTGAGGAAGAACATAAGAACCACTATAAAAACTGAAATGGTTCAAAAAATGAAATATGAAATTCATCTTATTTATATTTTTCACCTTTCTATTCTTCAGTTTTTCTTCAGAAGAAAAGTTTCAGGAACCCTTAGTAAACCTGAAGGACCTTTCTACGGAATTTGTTTATGAAATACGCTACGCCACTCCCAACAATTTTATAGGAGAAACCCTGTACGACTGCGCCGAATGCCTACTCCGTCCCGAAGTAGCCGAAGCTCTTTTGCAGGCCAACCAATACTTTTGTGAAAAAGGCTACCGCATAAAAATTTATGACTGCTATCGCCCGTTGGACGTTCAGAAAAAGATGTGGGCAAAAGTGCCGCGCCCCACTTATGTGGGCAACCCCTATGGCAATGGATCAGTTCACAATAAGGGCGCAGCGGTGGATATTACTTTGGAAACCTTGGAGGGTTGCTATGTAGAAATGGGCAGCGATTATGATTACTTCGGAAGGGAAGCGCATATTGACAACTACAATTTTTCAAAAGAAATACTCGCCAACCGAAAGTTGCTCTTTGAAGGCATGCGAAAATTCGGTTTCCACACCATCCGTACCGAATGGTGGCATTTCAGCTTCCGAAAAAATTGGAGCTATAAAACCTTGAATGTTCCCCTGCCTTGTGATTAAATAACTTTTAGTCGTTTGGAAGTTCTTTCTCGGGATTTCCACTTATCTTAAATGGAATTTCAGGTGTATTCTTATAAAGTTTCAGCTCAACAACATCTGATGGCAGATTGAAATCATGGGCGGCCAAAGCTTCTTTTACATCTTTAATTATCAGCCCGCGCAAAACTCTGGAAGCTCTTCTGTAATCAACGGTATCTACCCAAAAGAAAACTTTTAAATTTACGGTGCTCGCAGCCAGCTCGTCCTCAATTACAAAATTTTCGTGGTCTGCATCCCTGACTATTTCCTCGTGTTTATTCAAAATGTCTTGGATTACCTTTTTTGCCGCTTCAATATCATCTTCGTAGCCAATCCCCACCGTGAAATCCACTCTGAAAAAACCGTCCGCGGTATAGTTCTCAACGGGTTTTGTGAGCACATCGCTATTCGGAATATAAATATCGCGGCCATCAAAAGTTTTTATGTGGGAGTACCGAAAGCTGAGTGCCTTTACCTTTCCAAAAATATTGTCTATTTTAATGGTATCGTCAATATTAAAAGGTCTGTTGAAGGCGAGGATAACTCCTGCCAAAAAGTTCTTCCCAATATCCTGAAAGGCGAACCCCAAAATAATGGCCCCGCCGCCAACGGCCGTTAGCAGCCCAGCTGCAATGCCGTCCAGACCTGCCACGCGCAGGGCGATCATTATGGTTATTATGACCAAGACGATTTTCACCGCCTGGGCCAAAAACCTTGACATTAAGGGGTCTTCAGACTTTTTTTGAAATTGACGCTTGTAGAAGTTGGTCAGCAACTGCGCCAGCAAAATGCCCAATATTATAACCAAAATGGCCAAAGCAATCCGAGGGAGCACTTTCAGGAATTCTTCGTAATAGGTTTCCAAGGAATTTTGGATTGTTTCTGTAGGAGACTGTATGAGTATGGGCATCTATTTTTCTTTTAAAGATAACAATTCTTCACAGAATAATTCTTCCCATAAAATAATCTTAAAGTCTCGTGGGGCAAGCAGCAACATGTATCTTTGCAAAAAAATACTATTTTGGAAATTTCAATAAAATCATTTCGATTGATCAGCACCCTGGAGGCTATATCCTTTCTTGTACTTTTAGGAATTGCAATGCCCTTAAAATATATCTGGCACCTGCCACAAATGGTCCAAATTGTGGGCATGGCACACGGTGTGCTATTTGTGCTCTACGTGGGCGGCGCGCTTTATATGTACAAAAAACTAAAGTGGTCCATCAAGGATTTGTTTATTGTTGTAATGTGCTCGGTATTGCCTTTCGGGCCATTTTATGTTGAACGTAAGTATTTATAATGGATAGCGAAACAATCCAACATTACAGTTGCTTGTTGCAGGATTACCTTGTTAACGAGGGAATGGCCGCACAATGGGCTATATTCCTAAATGTTGTTTTAAACTGCATTATCGTCTTGGTTGCGGTTTTTATTATAGATATTGTTTTTAGAAAAATCATTATTGAATCCTTTAAAGCGTTCAGCAACAAGACCAAGACCACCTTTGACGATTATCTTGTAAAGAGCAATTTCCCAAAGTTTGTTGCACATCTATTGCCGCTCTGGATTATTTGGTATTTGCTTCCCATAATTTTTGTGGAATCTCCGTTTGTCACAAATCTTTTACAGATTGCCGCGCAGATTTATTTGATAGTCCTTTGCATCTATATTTTCAGAAGCATTTTGCGAAGTACGCGTAATTTTCTTGAGGAAAACGAGCGCTACAAAGACAAGCCGATGGAAAGCTACGTGCAAGTAATGATGATCTTTGCTTGGGGAATTGGTATTTTTTGGGCCGTTCAGCTTCTTACGGGTTTTTCGGTCGTTAGCCTAACTACCCTTGGAGCCGCTTCAGCGGTAATACTTTTGATTTTTAAGGACACGATCCTTGGTTTTGTGGCGAGCATCCAGGTTTCCGTGAACGATATTGTTCGTATTGGCGATTGGATCACCTTCAGCAAATTCGGCGCCGATGGCCTTGTAACGGAGATAAACCTTGCAACCGTTCGGGTTCAAAACTGGGACAATACCTACACCACCATCCCCACCTACAGCCTGATTGCGGATTCATTCCAAAACTGGCGTGGAATGCAGGAAAGCGACGGCAGAAGAATAAAACGGTCCATTTTTATAAAACAGTCTTCCATCAAATTTCTTTCGGGGGAAGATGTGGAGCGATTGAAAAAAATTCAGTTGATTAAGCCTTATTTGGAGCATCGACAAAGAGATGTTGACAAATTCAACGAGAAAAACGAAATTGACAAAGAATTGCTCATAAACGGCAGAAACCAAACAAACCTCGGCGTTTTCCGCTATTATGCCGATGCGTTTTTAAATGAAAACTCAGCCATCAATAAGGATTTGTTCTTAATGGTGCGCCATCTGGCTCCTACAGATAAAGGAATTCCTATTGAAATATTCTGCTTTAGCAAAGACAAGCGCTGGGTAAATTATGAACACATCCAGGCCGATATTTTTGACCATCTTTTGGCGGCCATCCCCTATTTCGATCTGGAAGTGTTTGAACTGCCCACGGGCAAAGATTTTCATGCCGTTAACTAATTTTATTTAGCCAAACGGTCCTTTACGTATTCCGTTTCTGTTTTTCCGTGCGGCGAAGGATTCCCGGCCTCGTCCAGACTGACCATTATAATCTTGTCTATGCTGATGATTACTTCCCGTGTCATTTTGTTCCGCACTTCGCAGGCAAGGGTGAGTGACGTTCTTCCAAAGTGGGTAACTTCGAGCCCAATTTCAATAATATCGCCCTTTTTTGCGGAGCTCCTAAAATTTATTTCACTCATAAACTTGGTAACCGTCCGCGGGTTCTCAAGCTGGATGATGGCGTAAAGCGCTGCTTCCTCGTCAATCCATTCCAATAGTCTTCCTCCAAACAGTGTTCCGTTCGGGTTTAGGTCTTCAGGTTTTATCCATTTGCGCGTGTGAAAGTTCATAATTAAAATTTGGTTTTTGGGTCGTCCATTTGTGGTATGTGAAGGTCTGTTCCAAACCGTTCATTCGCTTTTTTTATAAAATGGGCCGACAGCAAAGGGGATGCTTTTTCAATGTTTTGATGGACGAAAAAGTAGATGTCCCGCAAGCCTTGGTCAATCCAAGTTTCCAAGCGGTCTATCCAATCATCAAGTCGCGTGTAGTCGCTTTGGTGGTTTGCTCCGTTATATCGAATAAATGCCGTGGGCGTGGTAAGCCGCATGTGCAGCAGATCGCGCCTTCCCGCAGCATCTACAATGGCGTTGGTTATATTGTATCTTTCAAGAATTTCATAAAGTGCTTCTGCCACTTCTTCGTTATTGAACCAATCGGTATGTCGAAACTCTATCGCTGGTTTTATGTCTTTCGGGAGCATTTTAAAGAATGGCTCCAGTCTGTCCATATTTTTTGGGCCAAAGTTATCGGGCAATTGTACAAAAGGCATTTCCAGTTTTTCCTTCAAATTTGAAGCGTTCAAAACGTATTCCTTCACCGTATCTTCACAATCCTGAAGCCTTTTCCAATGGGAGATCCCTTGAAAAAATTTTGGAAAAAACCTGAAATCCGGCGGGGTTTTCTCATACCAACCCGCAAAAGTATCGGCCGGAAAAATTCTGTAAAAGGTAGCGTTCAGTTCAATACTGTTAAATTGGGTGGAATAATAGGCAAGTTCGTCCTTTGTGCCCCGTGGATAAAATCCCTTTAAATCTGTCTTGTTCCATTTTGCACAGCCTACGTAAAGATTGGGCTTTTTAACTTTCTTCTGTTTCGAAAGGATTTCCTTCGTCCCCGGATGGTCTTTCGGCAACGTAAAGTCTATGTTTTCGGGATTGTCAACTTTTCCGAATTTCATATTTTCCGTTTTCAGTAAAGATACTTTATAAATCAAATTTCAAAAAAATATTAGCCTGTAACTTTTTGTAAAGCTGTTAGTCTTATATTTACTGAAACTTAAAAAATCTTTTATGAAAATCATTAAAACACTTACCATCGCCCTATTATTAACCGTTATTGCTCCCGTTACAGCGCAGACGGCCGATGAAATAATCAATAATTATTTTGAGAACACGGGCGGAAAAGCCGCTTGGGAAAAGCTGGAAGGCGTAAAAATGTCAGCGACCGCACAGGCTCAGGGAATGGAGATTCCCGTGGAAATATACCAAACAAAAGATGGCAAACAGTTGATAAAAATAAATATCCAAGGGCAGGATATAACCCAACTTGCCTTTGACGGAAATACCATGTGGACCACCAATTTTATGACCTTGGCGCCCGAAAAGAGCGATGCCGAGGCTACTGCGAATATGAAGAAGAAAACCAAGGATTTTCCTTCCCCATTCTTGAATTATAAAGACAAAGGTTTTACCGTGGAATTGATGGGAAAAGAAACCAAGGAAGGAACTGAAACCTATAAAATAAAATTGACCCAAGAGCCTATGATGGTTGGCGGGGTTGAAGAACCAAACGTTTCCTATTATTATTTTGACACTGAAAACTATGCGCCCATTGTTGTTGAAAGTGAAATAAAGCAAGGCAACAATAAAGGCCAGATGAACGTTACCACCATGAGCGATTATCAGGAAGTGGACGGTCTGTATTTTCCTTTTTCGCTTTCAATGGCCGGGCAGGGAATCCAATTAAAGGAAATCGTTCTAAATCCTGAAATTGACGCCGCAATGTTTGCATTTCCCGCCACAACTACCGATACGGAAAAAAAGGAATAACCTGAATATTTATATAAAAATCCCTGCCTGCACGGGGATTTTTTTATAAAATATATTTCCGTACAGACGCACGGACGTGCGCCTCACAAATTAAATGTACAGACGCACGGACGTGCGTCTCTATATAACCATAACTATAATGAGACGCACGTCCGTGCGTCTCTACCGAAACGCCATGAAAAAATACCTCTTTTCAATTCTCATTCTTCCGCTAACCCTGAACATTTCCACCGCACAGGAAATCTCGTTAAAAGGAAAGGAACTCTTCGGCAATATGAAGGCACGGCACATTGGCCCGGCGCTTATGAGTGGGCGCATCAACGATCTTGAAAACCATCCCACCAATGCACGTATTCTCTATGCAGGTGCAGCAGGCGGCGGGGTATGGAAATCTAACGATGGCGGTGCTACCTTCGCTCCTATTTTCGACAAACACGCTCAATCCATCGGAGTCGTAAAATTAGATCCGAAAAATCCAGACCAGATTATTTGGGTAGGAACGGGTGAAACTTGGACGCGGAACTCAGTTTCGGTCGGGAATGGGCTCTATAAATCTACCGATGGCGGCAATAATTGGAAAGAAATCCCGGGTTTTGAAAATTCGGAGCGGATTGCTTCCATAGCCATCAACCCAAACAATACCGATGAGGTTTATGTAGGCGTATTGGGCGCATTATGGAGCGACAGCGAAGATCGGGGCGTTTATAAAACTACGGATGGTGGAAAAACCTGGAACAAAATCCTTTACGTTGGGCCATCCACAGGGGTTTCCGATGTTTTGATGGATCCAAATAATCCAAATGTGCTGTTTGCCTCCATGTGGCAATTCCGAAGAACAGCTTGGGGGTTCAATTCCGGCGGCGAAAACAGCGCGATCTACAAATCTACCGACAGCGGAAAAACCTGGGACAAATTGACCAATAATCTTCCCACAGGAAAGCTGGGAAGAATAGGCATTGCAATGGCGCCAAGCGACAGCAAAATAATTTATGCGGTTATTGAAACGGGCAAAAAAGAAACCAACGGACTTTGGAGGTCCAATGACAGCGGCACTTCCTGGGAACATTTAAACAATGATTTCGGACTTACCGTGCGTCCCTTTTACTTTTCGCGAATTACTGTGGATCCCAAAAACCCTGATATTGTAGTTAAGGGCGGTTTAACGGGCTCCATCAGTCGCGATGGCGGAAAAACCTTCAAAAATTTAGGGAATATGCATAGCGATATTCACGACATTGTTTTCGATATAAAGAATAGCGACATAATCTATTCAGGAACTGATGGCGGCGTTTACCGCTCTTGGGATGGGGGCTCTACTTTTGAGATCGTTGAAAATCTTCCGCTTTCGCAATTCTATCACATAAGTGTTGATGATGCCGAACCCTACAATGTTTACGGTGGCCTGCAAGACAATGGCTCATGGTATGGCCCCTCCTCCGCTCCCGGCGGCGTTGCGGCACGGGACTGGAACAGCGTTGGCTACGGCGACGGTTTCCGGGTATTGAAACATCCCACAAAGAATATAATCTATTCCGAAATGCAGGGCGCTGCAAACGTTTGGCGCTACGACGTGGACCGAAACAGAACAACCACCGTGCAACCGCAACCCAAAAAAGGCGATCCAGAGCTTCGTTTTAACTGGAATGCGCCTATGGCCGTGAGCAATTTCGTTCCCGATCGATTTTATATGGGAAGCCAATTTCTGCACCGTTCAGACGATATGGGCGATAGTTGGACCATCATTTCGCCAGATTTAACCACGAACGATAAAACCAAACAGGACCAGGCAAAATCCGGTGGGCTCTCTGTGGACAATAGCGGTGCCGAAAAATACACCACTATTTTCACGATCGCTGAATCTCCGCTAGACCAAAACATAATCTGGGTGGGTACCGATGACGGCAATGTTCAGCTTACGACCGACGGCGGAAAAACGTGGACAAACCTTACCGAAAATCTCATCGGAATCCCAAAAAACACGTGGGTGTACCATATTGAAGCCAGCGTTCACGGAAAAGGGACAGCGTATGCGGTTTTTGAAGGCCACACTACCGGCGATATGAAACCGTATGCCTTGAAAACAACCGATTATGGAAAAACTTGGAAATCCATCATTTCAGAGGATATTGATTCAAAAGCGTTCGTCCGCAATATTCAAGAAGATTATGTGAACGAGGATTTACTATTTCTTGGCACTGAACTGGGGCTGTATGTAACAATAGATGGCGGAAAAAACTGGTCAGAATTTACAAATAACATGCCTCCCGTAGCGGTTCATTTTATAGAGCTTCAAAAGAGAACAAATGATGTGGTAATGGGCACCCACGGCCGCGGCGTTATAATTATTGACGACATTAGCCCCTTGCGCGAACTAAGTTCCGAAATTCTAAATAAAGAGGTTCATTTCTTTAAAACAGAACCTTTCACAATGACCGAAGATAGCGGCTTTAGTGGCAGTTTTGGCACAGAGACCCAATTTGTGGGCGACAACAAAAATACCGCCGCCCAAATTGTTTATTACCTAAAAAAGCGCCACACCTTTGGAAAGATGGAAATGGAAATCCAAGATATGCAAGGCAATAAAATAACCTCGCTGTCCCCTGGAAAATCAAAAGGGATCAATATAGTAAGTTGGGATTTCAAGACAACATCTCCAAAAATGGCACAGGCAAAAACACTTGCTTTTAGCGGGTTTACGGCGCCAAGGGTCCCAGCGGGAAAATACAAGGTGGTGCTTACAAAAGGTAGTGAAACCTACAGTCAGGATATCGAGATAAAATATGACGAGAAATCGATAACCACATTGGAACAGCGAAAAGAGCAGGAAGCACTCACCAAAAAACTGTATGATATGGTCGAAGATTTAGCCTTTATGGTTTATGAAATTAATGAAACACAAACCAAGGCTACCGAGGTAATGGAAAACAACCCGAAGGGAAAAAAGGATTCCCAAAAACTATATACTGCACTGGAAAATCTGAGAAAAGATTTGGTGATTACCACAGGTGATAATTATGTGGCCTCTGCCGATCCCGAATTGCGTGAAAAAATGGCCGATCTTTACAGCAATGTAGCCGCAAATTTCAACAAGGTTTCCGGGGCTTCCAAAGCAAATTATGAATTGATTTCCGAGGAGTTCTCGAAAGCGAAAAAGCGCTATGAAAACATAATGGAAAAGGAAGGAAAGAAATTCAATTCATTTTTGGAAAAAAACAACATCCCGAAAGCTGAGATACAAAGCAAAGAGGAGTTTTTGAAGAAAGGGTAATCGCTTATTTAGCCACGAACTCACGAATATCCTGCAAGGTTTTCAAAACCTTGTAGGTTTAAGTTATTCGTGATTTCGTGTTTCTTTTAATTTTCGCATTCCTATTTTTAATTTGGAAATTAACCTCGCAAACACTCGTTAACTTTTGTGTATTGTAATACATTTGCGAAAATCTTTTGCATCATGAAAAACACAGCACTCACACACATACACGAACAATTGGGCGCCAAGATGGTTCCCTTTGCAGGTTACAATATGCCTGTTTCATACGAAGGCGTAAACGCAGAACACGAAACCGTCCGCAAAGGTGTGGGCGTTTTTGACGTTTCGCATATGGGCGAATTTTTGATAACCGGGCCAAAAGCGCTGGATTTAATCCAGAAAGTATGTAGCAATGATGTTTCAAAAATTGTTGATGGGCAAGCCCAGTACAACTGCCTTCCCAACGAAACCGGCGGTATCGTGGATGACCTGATTGTTTACAAATTAAAGGACGAAGAGTATTTACTGGTGGTAAATGCCTCAAACATTGACAAGGATTGGGCTTGGATTACAAAACACAATACCATGGGCGCCGAAATGCGCAACCTTTCCGATGATTATTCGCTATTGGCAATCCAGGGCCCAAAGGCCATTGAAGCCATGCAGTCATTGACTTCGGAAGATTTGAGCGCCATAAAATTCTATCATTTCAAAGTAGCCGATTTCGCCGGAATTGAACACGTAATCATCAGCGCAACTGGTTATACGGGAAGCGGTGGTTTTGAAATTTATTGCAAGAATTCTGAAGTTGAACAAGTTTGGAACAAGGTAATGGAAGCCGGAAAGAATTTCGGCATTAAACCAATCGGTTTGGCGGCGCGCGATACGCTCAGGCTTGAAATGGGCTTCTGCCTTTACGGAAATGATATAAACGATTCCACTTCCCCCTTGGAGGCAGGGTTGGGCTGGATCACAAAGTTCACAAAGGATTTTATCAATTCCGAAAACCTGAAAAAGCAAAAAGAGGAAGGTGTAAAAAGAAAATTGATTGGATTTGAACTGAACGAACGCGGCATTCCGCGCCACGACTATGAAATTGTTGATAAAGACGGAAAAAATATCGGCATTGTTACCAGCGGCACGATGGCGCCTTCATTAAACAAAGGCATCGGGCTGGGTTATGTAACTACCGAGCACAGTGCGCCGGGCACCGAAATTTATATTCAAATTAGAAACAAACCCGTTGCAGCAACGGTAGTAAAAACTCCATTCTACAAAGGGTAATGTTGGATTATCAGGCCATTTTAGAAGAAATTCACGAGTCCCTCAAAAAAACTGAAAATACGGGAGAAGTTGCAAGCTATATCCCTGAATTGGCGAACATTCCAAAAAACAAATTCGGAATCCATCTGAAATTGATCACGGGTGAGGATTACTTTGTTGGCGATGCTTCCGAAAAATTTTCAGTCCAAAGTATTTCTAAAGTACTTTCACTTGCCAAAGCATTTCAGTTGGTGGGAAATGAGCTGTGGAAACGTGTGGATGTGGAACCCTCGGGAAACCCGTTCAACCATCTTTCGCTTTTGGAGCTTGAAAACGGCATCCCCAGAAATCCGTTGATCAATTCGGGAGCCATTGTGGTTGCCGATGTTTTACTTTCACATTTAAAAAATCCGAAAGAAGATTTTTTGGATTTCGTAAGGGAATTGACGCATGACGACAGCATTCAGTACAGCGAAAAAATAGCCGAATCTGAACGGATTACCGGTTTCAACAATTACGCCGCGGCCAATCTTTTAAAAGCGTACGGCAATCTAAACAATAAAGTGGAGGATGTCTTGGATTTTTATTTCCACCAATGCGCCATATTGATGGATTGCAGACAACTTACCAACGCTTTTTTCGTTTTCGCAAACAAGGGTAACTGTTTGAAGAACGTACAACATTTATCATCAAGCCAAGTAAAGCGGATAAACTCAATCATGCTCACTTGCGGTTTTTATGACGAAGCCGGCGAGTTTGCCTTTGAAGTGGGCCTGCCCGGAAAGAGTGGCGTTGGCGGCGGCATTGTAGCGCTTTTGCCACATTGCTTCACCATTGCAACTTGGGCCCCTGCATTGAACGCCAAAGGAAATTCGTACATGGGGATGCAGGCTTTGGAACAATTTACCACAAAAACGAAACTGTCCATTTTTTAAGAAATTTAGGAAAGGATTTTAATGAAGAAGAAAGCAGAAAAACAACGGATTTTAATTTTGGGCGGTAGCGGCTTTATAGGCAATGGCCTCTACAAAGAGCTTCTGCCCTATTTTGATGTTCATTGTACCTACTGCCAACAGCAGGGCACTTTTTCGGAAAATCAGGTTTTCCACAATTATTGTGTGGAAGAAGATTCTATGTTTTTGCTGCTGAATAAAATCCGACCTACGGTTGTGATTTCGGCAATAGACGGAGATTATAAAAGCCAGTTTGAAGCGCAGCGACAAATCGTGGATTACGCGTTGCTGAACGTGGATTGTTCCGTTTTATACATTTCTTCCGCCAAAGTTTTTGACGGAAAATTTAGGCATCCTTCCTATGAAAACGATGTGCCATTGTCAGAAACGGTTTCGGGAAAATTTCAAATTTCAGTTGAAAAGTTGTTGTTGGAAACCATTCCGCAGCAAACCGCGATTATACGGCTGCCATTGGTTTTGGGCATCAACTCACCCGAAATTCTGCATTTGCGACAGTGCATTCGCCACCAGGCTACCTTTGAAGTATTTTCAAATTTGGTAATTACAACAACGACCATCAACAAAGTGTGCCAACAGGTTCATTATATCATCAACCAATCGCTTTGTGGAATTTTTCATTTGGCAAGCAATGATATGGTGCACCACGAAGATCTTTTTAGGGAAATCACTTCAAAAATAGGCGATAAAATGCCTATCTTTAAAAGTGTATTTAGCAGTAATGAAGACAGATACAGCGCTATTCTTCCGAAGGAAAACAAATTGCCCAATCCATTGCAAATTACTGTTTCACAGGTTATTGAAGCGTGTAGCCTAAATGAAGAGATTATATCAATTAAGTAAAGCCACGATATATCGTGGCTCATATAAGTAAAGCCATGATATATCGTGGCTCAACAACTAAAATAAAACCTATGAAAGCATTAACAGAAAAACAGATCAACGAGAAACTAAAGGAATTTGAAGGATGGGAATATCGCGAAGGTGCCCTGCACACTATTTTTGAATTCGAGGATTTTAAGGAAGCCTTTTCCGCCATGACGCGCATTGCCTTTGAAGCCGAAAAACTGCAGCACCACCCCGAATGGAGCAATGTGTACAATTCCTTGGAAATCTATTTATCAACGCACGATGCCGATGGCGTTACCGAAAAGGATTTTGAGCTGGCGAAGATTATTGATGAGCTAATCGGTTAGAAATTTCAAATCTCAAGCACCAAATTCCAAAGGATTTATGATTTGGATTTTGGATTTTTTTATATTTGAACCTTTTTAAGAATAGAGAATAAAAAATAATAGACAATAATTTATGGGAAGAGCTTTTGAATTTAGAAAAGCAAGAAAAATGAAGCGTTGGTCTGCAATGTCCAAAGCGTTTACGCGAATTGGAAAAGACATCGTTATGGCCGTAAAAGAAGGCGGTCCGGACCCGGACGCCAATTCGAGGCTGCGTGCGGTAATCCAAAACGCGAAAGCGGTAAACATGCCCAAGGAAAATGTGGAACGCGCCATAAAGCGCGCTAGCGACAAAAGTTTGGGCGATTATAAGGAAGTCCTTTTTGAGGGCTACGCGCCACACGGCATCGCTATTTTAATTGAAACCGCAACCGATAACAACACCCGTACCGTTGCAAACATTCGCAGTTATTTTAACAAATGTGATGGCAGCCTGGGAACTTCGGGCTCCGTTTCGTTCATGTTTGACCATACCTGTAATTTCAGGATAAACCCAGAAGGTTTGGATATTGAAGAACTGGAACTGGAACTAATTGATCACGGCGTTGAGGAAATTTTTGAGGATGAGGATGGAATACTAATCTACGCTCCTTTTGAGAGTTTTGGCGCAATCCAGTCTTATTTGGAAGAAAACAAAATTGAGATTCTTTCCTCGGGTTTTGAGCAAATTCCGCAGGTTACCAAAAAATTAACCGCAGAAGAAGCCGCAGACGTGGAGAAGCTTTTGGAAAAGATTGAAGAAGATGACGACGTTCAGAATGTATATCACACCATGGAAGAAACTTCGGAGGATTAATTACCGGTGCCAATTAAAAAATGGCACGGAAATCAATACGCGTTGAAATTTGCTTAGTCTTGGGTATTTTTTTAAAAAGCTACTTCGCTTTTTCTAAGAATATTCTGCCTTCTTTCCCACGATTCCTTTATAAAAAGAACGGAGTTTTCGGGTATCTGCCTCAATATTGCCCGTGGGATAAAATGGTTCGTTTACAATAACTCTCTTTGTGGGATAATCAAAGGCTACCGCAATGATGGGAACGTTTGCAGCCAAGGCAATATAGTAATACCCTGTTTTCCAAACGGCCACCTTTTTCCGGGTGCCTTCGGGCGATAAAGCCAATCGAAATTCGTCCTTGGCCTTGAATATTTCAGCAATTGCCTCAACTTGGTTTTGTCCCGGGCTTCTATCCAGGGGCGCGCCCCCCATCCATCGGAAATACGAGCCAAAGGGCCATTTAAACAATTCCTTTTTGGCGATATAATTAATTTCGGTTTTTAATATCTTTCGGGCAAAAGCGCCAATATAAAAATCATGCCAACTGGTATGCGGTACAACAATTACTACGGCTTTTTTTATTGAAGGGTCGAAGGAACCTTCAATTTTCCAGCCCATTAATTTTTCAAAAATAAATTTTGTTAGACCCATTTAGATGGCGTTCTTATTACATTCTTAGATATAATCCTCTAAGTTTGTCTGGGGTAATTATTGCTTCCCAATTACTTCCGAGAGCATTCTCCCATAGCGGAACCATTCCCAAAGCCACGGTAATCATTGTATCCATCTGCTCTTCGGAAAGGTTTTTGCAGATTCCCTGTGGAATTTCAACCCCGTGCTTTTCAACCATTTTTTTGAAGAGCGCCACATCCTTTGGATAGAATTCCTCCAAATGTTGAAAAACAATACAGTTCCCCACCCCGTGCTTTGTGCCCAAAACGTAGCCCAGCCCATAGCTCATGGCGTGCGCAACGCCCACTTGCGAATAGGCTATGCTCATTCCACCGTGCCAGGAAGCCATCATCAATTTGGCCCGCGACTCTTCCTCGGAAAGCGAATCGCCCAAGAATATTTCCATACACAAATCGTACGCCTTTTCACCATAACTCTGGCTAAAGGCATTTAGAAACGTACCGTTCAATGATTCCACACAATGGATAAAGCAATCCATCCCGGTAAAGAACCATTGGTTTTTGGAAACGCCCTTGGTAAGCTCCGGATCAAGGATTACTTGGTCAAAAGGTGTAAAGTCGCTGTTAATGCCCAATTTGCGAATAGGCCCCGTTAAAACCGTTGTTCGTGAAACTTCTGCACCGGTACCAGAAATAGTTGGAACGCCCACGTGGTAAACCGCTTTGTGCTTTACCAAATCCCACCCTTGATAGTCTGCGGCACTTCCTTGGTTTATCAACATTATGGAAACGGCTTTTGCCAAATCCATCACGGTACCGCCGCCAATACCTATAATTCCCGAAGGCGTGTAAGTGAATTCTGTTTTAATATCCTTTACCAAGTCGTCAACCTGCGACGTTTTTGGTTCTTCCTCGGCGGAGACGAATATCAATTTATCATTGAAGCGAAGGTTTATTCTATCTAAAAATTCAGTATTTCTCTCAAAAACATCATCTACCAAAAATATGAAAGGTGCCTTTTCCTTTTTATGGGAAGCAAGAATCGAGGAAAGTTGATCAAAACATCCTTCCCCGAAAACCACTTTGGGGACCATAGGGAAGTTTCTGAATTTATTATTGACGGTATCGGGTTTGTTCTGTTTCAATATCTTATTCGCTCTCGCAAGATCTTCCGGGGTATCTATTTCTACACCATTTGTATTTGAAATGGCCATTTTTATGTTTTTTCCGTATTCCAGGTAACGGATACATTCTATTTTTTCCACGGCTTCCAAAGAACGCATGGGCAGGCGGTAAAAATCCATTATGGCCTGCTTTCTGAACGCATAAATGCCCTTGTGCTTGTAGTACTGCATCGCCACATTTTTATCGCGTGGATATGGAATGGGCGAACGTGAAAAGTAGAGTGCAAAATTGTCCTTATCAACAATTACCTTCACACAATTGGGGTCGCTAATTTCTTTCCAGTCGTGGATTTCGGTCATCAGCGAGGCCAAATCTATTTTGTCGGCATCCGGTTCGTTGAATACCGCAAGCACTTTTTCCAGCCCTTCCCTATTTGTGAAAGGTTCGTCTCCCTGCACGTTTACCACAATATCCACGTCCATGTTTTCAACAGCCTCGGCAATGCGGTCGCTGCCGCAATCGTGCTCTTTTTGGCTCATGATGGCTTTTCCGCCATTGGTTTCAATTTCTTGAAAAATCACCTCGCTATCCGTTACCACATACACCTCATCAAAAAGATTTGTTGCTTTCGCGGCTTCATAAGTTCTTACTATCACAGGTTTTCCGCCCAAGTCCTGCATTAATTTTCCTGGAAATCGAGACGCGCCATAACGCGCGGGAATCATTGCTATTATTTTCAAGATAACGTTTTTTTAAAATGATTTCAAAAATAAGAAGATTAAGTTCTTGGCGCTCTTTTTTTCCGAAGCTTTTTGTAAAACCTAAAAATTACGAAGAAAAGAAACAGCACTAACACAAAAGCAATAATGGGAACAAAAATGGAAGCCACCGCCATGACTATTGAAGTACCGGTTTCCACTGTGGTCAGAACTGGATTTGCCAGTCCTCCGGTCGTGGTGCTTGACGTAAGCCGGGCAGCTGAAGTATTTCCTTTGATTGCCGCCGCTGTTCCGCCCCCTGCTATTATAGCCAAGGCCCAAGTTACCACAGGGCTTAAATCCGTAACCGTTGCAACCATTACAGCAGTTCCGGCCAAGGTTGCCAAAGGCAGGGCGATGGTATCCAGCACATTGTCCAGCCACGGAATATAGTAGCCGAAAATTTCAATCAAAGTGGCAACTCCCATAGTGATTACCGCAGTAAGGCTTCCAACCCATTGCCAGCTTTCGTTTAAGGGGATTACATCGTAATAACCCGCCAAGCTCAAAATCAACAAGGGAAAGAACACGCGAAAACCGACGGCCGCTGAAAGGCCGATACCGAGAAAGATGCTGATAATTATATCGAAAGTTTCCATTGGGAGTTTATGGGTTGAGAAGTTGATGAGTCGATGGGACGATGAGTTTAGGAGGTTTAGGTATGCAAAGGCGTCATAAAAGTACAAAATTTCAGATTAATTAGCATCGGCCAGCCGGCATCCAGCATCCATCATTCCACAAAAAATTCATCCTTAAAACCTATTAAGTACAATTTTTCCTGGGCTCGGGTAACGGCAGTATATAGCCAGCGCAGGTATTCCTTGTCAATTCCGTTGGGGAGATAGGGTTGTTCCACAAAAACGGTATTCCACTGCCCACCCTGACTTTTGTGGCAGGTTATGGCATAGCTGAACTTCACTTGCAGCGCGTTAAAATATTTATTGTTCTTTACTGCCAAAAACTTCTTGTATTTGGATTTTTCGGAAGCGTAATCCTTCATCACTTCCTGATAAAGTTTATTTGATTCATCGTAAGTAAGCGAAGGACTCTCAGATGTTAATGTGTCCAAAAGAAGTACAGTTTCCAAAGGTTTCATATTTGGATAATCCACCATCCTGATTTTCACTTCGGCAAAACGGAAACCGTATAATTCCTTAAAAGCGAAAATTTCCAAAACCTCCACAATATCGCCATTGGCAATAAAACCGGCCTCGCTCGTGTTGTCCACCCAAAAATAATTGTTTTTTACCACCATTAAATAATCGCCAGCGGAAAGTTCCGATTCCTGAAAAAGAATCCGCTCCCGAATGCTTTGGTTGTATAGGTTCGCACGCTTATTGGATCGAACGATTATAACCGTATCTTCATTTCCCAAAGCGGAATAGCTGTCATTAATGGCATCCATAATTTCCTGGCCATCTATAGGGCGGATAACATCGGGAAAATTGACTCCAGAAAATTTAAATGCTTCATAAAGCTCATCGTCCAGACGCTCCCTAATTCTGGTGGCGTTCTCCAAAATACCGCTGTCCTTTTGCTGCCTAACCACTTCGTCCAGCTCCAGTTGGATTACTTCCCGGCTGTATTGGTTTTCCAGCACTCTGGCATCCAGCGCCGGACTGATGGAAAGATGCACGGGAGGCAACTGGGCCGAATCGCCAATCAATAGCAGTTTGCAGTTATTGCCACTGTAAACATATTGCATCAAATCGTCCAGCAATGAACCGTTGCCAAAAAGTTTGGATTCTTGGTTAATGTCCGGTATCATCGAGGCCTCGTCAACTATAAAAATGGTATCGCGGTGTTTGTTTTCCTGTAAGGTGAAGGAAACGCCCCCTTTTTCCGCTTTTGGAAAATATATTTTTTTGTGAATGGTAAAAGCTTGTTTCTTGGAATAGTTGCTTATCACTTTTGCGGCTCTTCCCGTTGGCGCCAACAGTACGGAGCGTTTTTTCACTTTCCCAAGATTTTTTACCAAAGAGCCCACAATCGTAGTTTTTCCGGTTCCCGCATATCCTTTCAGCAAAAACGTTTCATTTTTGCCTGTGCCCAACACAAATTTTGCCAACAATTGAAGTGCAATATCCTGTTTGGCGGTGGTGTTATGGGGAAAATCATTCTTTAAAAAACCGTAAAATTCGGGTACGTTCATCATTCACTACTGTCAATAAGGGTTTAAAGATAGGTATGATTTTTTCGGAATATACTTTTACGAACAAAAAAAAATTGTAGATTTGCGATAGACCTTTTAGTAAATCAACACTTAAATAAAATCAATAATGAAATTAGTAATTCAGATTGTTCTTTGGATTGTCATCATCTTTTTGGGCTGGAAATTGTGGAATTCGGTCATGGGCCCGGTGGAATTCAACAAAATTAAGGAAGCGCGTTACGTTAAAGTAATCAAGAGTTTGAAGGACATTCAAGCTGCAGAACTTGCGCACAAAGAGATAACAGGAAGTTTTACGGGAGATTGGGACAGTTTGGTGCGTTTTATCGATACTGCTAAATTTGCCATCACCCAAAGAAGAGATACGAGTTATGCCGATGTTGCCAAAAACAAGGCCTATGGAATTGACCAAGGTTATTTTATTGAAGAATCCCTGATTGATACTTTAGGTTTCACCCCTGTTAAGGATTCACTTTTTGGAGGTACCGACAGATACAAAACGATGATGAACGTGCCCATAGAAGGCGTAAATGCAAAATTTGATCTTAAATCCGGAAAAATCACAAAAAACGATGCCACCTACTCCGTTTTTGAGGCCAAAGTTTCAAAAAAGACAATATTATCAGATCTTGATAAAGACCTTGTAATACAAGAAATGCAAGTACAATCCGTAGATGGGGTTAATGGACCAGATATTAAAGTAGGTTCATTGGAAGAAGTGAATACTTCTGGAAACTGGCCAAAACTTTATGATTCTGCAAAAGACCAATAACATACAAAACACATTAAACAACAGACTGTCCGTTCAAGTTTCTTTGAACGGGCTTTCTTTTTTGGTGACAAACCCTGAAAGCGAAACCCCCGTTTTTTTTATTGAGAAAGCACTGGACCGCAGCACCACGCCAGAAGAATTATTAATGGACATTGAAGCCACTATGTTCAAAAACGATATTCTGAATGAAGCCTTTGCCGAGGTGGCCGTTGTTTATTCCACGCCCGTTTATAGCTTGGTACCTACTTCCCTTTTTGATGAAACAAAAGCCAGCGAATATTTAAAATTCAATTCAAAGATCCTGGCCAATGACTACATGGCACACGATGTAATCGAAGAGCATGACATTACTGTGGTCTATGTTCCATTTATGAACATCAACAATTTTTTCTTTGACAAATATGGCTCTTTCAGCTATTACCACTCCATTACCATTATGCTGAAAGCAATTCTGGAAAAGGAAAAATACTCACTTCCGAAAATGTATTTACATTTTCAGAAAAACACCTTCGATTGTATCGTTCTGAAAAACGGCGAACTTCAGCTTTGCAACAGCTATACCTATAAAACGCCCGAAGATTTTATCTATTACACCCTTTTCTGTATGGAACAGTTGCACTTGGATCCAGAAAATATCCCGGTAATACTTTGTGGCGAAATTGAAAAGGAGGATGACAACTTCAAAATTGCCTATACCTACATCCGCAATCTGGAATTTATGGATTCAAATTTTACTTCCATAAAAAACTTGGGCAACGATAGGCCACACAACCATTTCATTTTAAAAAACACGCTTTAATGCGGATTATTTCGGGAACATATAAAGGAAGAAGACTAACGGCACCCAAAAATCTGCCCGTTCGCCCCACGACCGATTTTGCAAAAGAAGCCCTTTTCAACATTTTACGGGTTCGGTATTATTTTGATGAAATTGCCGTTTTGGATCTATATGCAGGAACAGGAAACATAAGCTTTGAATTCGCCTCGCGCGGGGTCCCCGTTATTACAGCGGTTGATGGGCATTTAGGATGCGTTCAGTATATTAATAAGGTTTCAGAAGAATTTGAATTCCCCATCAGTACCGTAAAATCTGATGTAAGTAAATATTTGGAGAAAGCATCGGGCAACTATGATGTTATCTTTGCAGACCCTCCCTATGACTTTACTACCGAAGCTTTAAAGGATTTGGTGGAAGTAATTATGGCCAATTCTTTGTTGAATTCAGAAGGAATGCTTATTATTGAACATGCAAAACAAAATGATCTTTCCTCACTTCCACATTTTGTAGAAGCTCGAAAATACGGAAGCTCCGTATTCAGTTTTTTTAATTAAAACATACACTCTTGTCGTTCACAAGCAAAACTATTGATCTAGGCTTCATTGTCATGGAGCTTACCGAACACTGTGTTACTGCCACTGTGAAGGAAGGTGTTTTAATTGAATTAGAGCATATCGCTGCGCTTCATGAAGTATTTGCCGAATATTACTCCGAAAGAAGTTTTGGTTATATTGACAATCGAATAAACCAATACGCCATAAACCTAAATCCCGAACTCTACAATACTCGTTATGCCAAAATGGTTGGAATAGCCATTGTATGCTATACCGACAACTGTATCAAAAATGCAAATTTTGAAAAAACTTTCTACAATTGGCCCTTTGGCGTTTTTAAAGATTTGGATGAAGCAAAACTGTGGATTGAGAAATTAATTGCCGAAGAAAAATAAAAAAATGCAGGCCTATAAGCCGGGTTCTGTCCCCGATTTAACATCGGGGCCTTATCATTTATCTAGACGTATGGTTACCCATACGCTCAATCTGCCTACCCTCCTGCATCGGGCGGGTACCCTCTCCCGATAGCTATCGGGACACAGGTTTACGTGGCATTTCACCGCATAGAGTTTACCTGATTTCACTACAGCATTACCTGTACATCCTTTCTGTTGCACTTGTCCTGAAATCCCCGCGAAGGCGGAGATCCCGACGGCCGTTAGCCGCTATGCTTCCCTGTGGTGCCCGGACTTTCCTCTCCCGAATTAACTTCGGCAGCGATAAGGCGGCCTGCTGCGCAAAAATACGCCAATGTTAATAAATATAGGAAAATACAAACAGCTATTTTTTAAAAACCCGTTGTACATCTTTATATTTGTTTCCGCACTATGGAACACTTCATTGTATCAGCCCGAAAGTACCGCCCCGCCGTTTTTAAAGACGTTGTTGGGCAACAGGCCATTACCAATACCCTGGAGAATGCCATAGAGAACAACCACCTCGCGCAGGCATTGCTTTTTACGGGACCCCGTGGCGTGGGAAAAACTACCTGTGCCCGAATTCTCGCAAAAAAAATAAATTCTGACGGCACCGAAAAGGAAGGCGAGGATTTCGCTTTCAATATTTTTGAACTGGATGCCGCTTCAAACAATTCAGTGGATGATATTCGGAATTTGATAGACCAGGTTCGAATTCCACCACAAGTTGGGAAATACAAGGTTTATATTATTGACGAGGTGCATATGCTTTCCTCAGCGGCTTTCAACGCATTTTTGAAAACCTTGGAAGAACCGCCGAAGCACGCTATTTTTATCCTGGCTACTACTGAAAAGCACAAAATAATTCCCACGATTCTCTCGCGCTGCCAGATTTTTGATTTTAGACGTATCGGCGTTCGAGACATCAAGGAACATTTGGCGGAAGTAGCAAAGGCAGAAAACATTGAAGCCGAAGACGACGCCCTGCACATCATCGCCCAAAAAGCGGATGGTGCCTTGCGAGACGCACTTTCCATTTTTGATAGGGTTGTTAGTTTCGCAGGAAAAAACCTTACCCGCGAGGCAGTTACCGAAAATCTGAACGTACTTGATTATACGTGGTATTTCCAAATAACCGATTTGCTTTTGGAAAACAACATTCCACATGTTTTGGTTACGTATAACGACATTCTTTCAAAAGGATTTGACGGGCACCATTTTGTTATGGGCCTTGCCTCCCACTTCCGTGATTTATTGGTTTGCAAGAACCAGGAAACCATCGAGCTTTTGGAAGTTGGCGAACAGGTTAAAACAATGTATTTTGAGCAATCGCAAAAAACATCGCCACAGTTTTTAATTGAGGCCATAGACATCGCTAACAGCTGCGACCTAAAATATAAAAACAGCCAAAACCAACGATTGCTCGTTGAGCTTTGTTTAATGCAGCTTGCTTCCCTGACCTTTCAGGGCGAAAAAAAAAAGCGTAATCCCCGCGAAGGCGGGGACCTCATGAAAGAAAGCCCATATCGTTTCGTAATACCTCCCTCCTATTTTAAATCTGAAAAATTTACTTCGGAAAAAATAACTTCCGCAGGGAGTGTTGTGCCCAAACCTGCGAAGAAAATCGAAACAGATCCCGATAGCTATCGGGACGAAGCCGAAAAAGAAATAGTACGCGAGCCTTCCGAGGAAATTGCTTCAAAGAATAAAATTTCCGAAGAGAATATTTCCGAAGAAAAAGTAACGCAAAAACCGAATGGGGGCCAACCCGAAAAGGTAATCGAACGGCCACAGATCCTCGCGGAACGCAATGCCAAAAAAGTCTCTGCCCTTTCGCTGAAAAGCATTCAAAAGAAGCAGGAAATAAAGCAGGAACTGGTTGCAAACCAACCCGATGCCGAAAACCTGCCGGTAACTGAATTTTCAGAAGAAGAAATGCAGGCGGCTTGGGACGAATATACCACAAACGTTGAAAGCGACGGCAAATACAACCTGCTTTCGCATTTAACGATGGGCGTCCCAAAACTGGATGGTTCCGTAATCCATCTTGAATTTCCCAACCAAACCATAAAAACTGAAGTGGAGCGTGCCAAATATGAATTGCTCGGCTTTTTGCGCGAAAAACTTCAGAATTATGAAATAGACCTGGACATAACCGTAAACGAAACTGCCGAAAAACGGTATGCCTACACCACCCGCGAAAAATTTGAAAAAATGAAGGAGAAAAATCCGTTGATAGAAAAATTGCGGAGGGAATTTGATTTGGATATATAAGCCCCCTAACCCCCGAAAGGTGGAACTAATCAATCGGCAACAAAAAATCGTAAATCGACAATCGTATATCGTAAATTATAAATCAAAATGCTTGGCTTAAAACTTCCCACAGACCCGCGCTGGGTAAACATCGTTGAAAAAAACATAGAAGACATTCTTACCGACCACGCTTGGTGCGAGCAGAAAGCAGCTTCCACAGCGGTTTCCTTGATTGTGAGCTTTCCGGAATATACTGAGCTCGTTCAGGAAATGATTGCTTTGGTAAAAGAAGAAATAAGCCACTTCAAAATGGTGCACGACAAAATTCTGGAGCGCGGCTGGGTTCTGGGCCGCGACAGAAAGGACGAATATGTGCTGCAGATTGTCCAATTCTTCCCAAAAGGCGGAAGCAGAACCACACAATTAGTCCACAGATTACTTTATGCAGCCTTGATTGAAGCCCGAAGTTGCGAACGCTTTCGGCTTTTAAGCGAGGAATTGGAAGACAACGAATTGGCAGAATTTTACCGAAAACTGATGGTAAGCGAGGCAAACCACTACACGATGTTCCTCGGCTTTGCCCGCCAATACGGCGACCGAAAAGAAGTGGACCAAAAATGGAACGAACTCCTTACCTTTGAAGCCGATGTAATGAAAAAGCTGGGGAAACATCAATCCATTCACGGATAAAACTTTATAAACTCTTCCAAATGAAAATTAGAAGAAGAAGAAAACTTGTTAAGTATCTTGACGTTTTAGACCAACCCATTCGGTTTAACCCATTTGTTTTTAGCAGAATGTTTATTCTTTGGGCCATTTTGGGTTTAATTGGCGGATTAATATCGGGCACGTATTGGATTGTACTTATGTTTCTCACGGAATTTTTGGGAGGCTATGGGGGCTGGCTCGTTATTCCGGTAATGGCCATTTCAGGTCTCTTGGCTGGTTTGATTATTTACTTTATCGGCGATCCGGGTGAAATGCAGTTGATTGTAAACAACATCCGTTTCAACAAAGGAAAACTGGATCCAAAGAACAATCCCTCTATGATACTTTCCTCCTTGCTTTGCGTTGCTGCTGGAGGAAGCCTAGGCCCTGAATCTCCCTTGGTTCAGGTTACCGGTTCCACGGGATCTTGGATGGGAAAAATTTTCAGATTAAAAGGTGAGGAATTGCGTTCTTTAAGCATTGCGGGGATGGCTTCGGGGTTTACGGCCCTGTTTGGGGCGCCTTTGGGCGGGAGTCTTTTTTCTTTAGAAATTCTACATCACAAACACGCTGTAGAATATTACCAAGCCATTATCCCTGCGCTTGTAGCCAGTGGCTTTAGCTATATCATTTTCGCCATTATCGTACAGTTGGGTTTGGGACCTATGTGGAACTTGCCTGCATACGAGATGGCAACGGTTTTTGACTTTGGCTGGGCGGTCTTTTTTGGGGTTATGGCGACCATTGTGGGCTGGGGATTTATTTTCTGTACCAAATTCTTTAAAAGGCTCTTCGAAAAATTAAAAACCCCTATTTACATCAAAACATTGATTGGCGGCGTTTTGTTGGGAACCATCGCATTTTATATACCCCTGACCAGATATTTTAGCCATTTTGAAATCAATGAGCTTCTCCAGGAGAACGGCACTGTCCAATTTCTTATCGGGGTCCTGGTCTTTAAGATTATTGCCATCGCCATTACCGTAACTTCGGGTTGGCGCGGGGGGTTTATCATCCCCTTGTTTTTCTGCGGTACGGCGCTCGGGTTACTTATCCATACGGTTTTTCCTTCTATCAGCCTATCATTAACTATTGTAAGCTGTATGGCGGCAATAAATGCCTGTGTTACGCGAACGCCTATGAGTACCACTATTCTTTTGGCTACTTTAACAGGTTTTACCTATTTCGTCCCGATACTTTTTGCGAGTTTAACGGGGTATTTTCTCGCACCTCGAATTCCGTTTATTAGTGCGCAAATGGAGGAAAAGGAAAAAAGGGCTTTAAAAAAATAAATAATTTCAAAAAATATTTGAGATGGACAAAAAAACCCATTGGGAAACCGTCTATAAAACCAAAACCCCCGACCAGGTAAGCTGGACACAGGACGTGCCGCAACCTTCCTTGGATTTTATAGAGTCATTAAATCTGAAGAAAAATGCCAAAATAATAGATGTGGGCGGTGGCGACAGCAAGCTTGTGGACCATTTGCTACATAACGGTTTTGAGAACGTGAGCGTATTGGATATTTCTGCAAAGGCGCTGGAACGGGCAAAAGAAAGACTCGGCGGGAAAGCGGAAAAAGTAACTTGGATTGTGGGCGACATTACCGAATTTGAACCCACCGAAATGTATGACCTATGGCACGACAGGGCCACCTTTCACTTTTTAACCGAAGCGGAAGACATCGAAAAATACAGAAAAACGATTCAAAACCACGTGGGCGGTTATTTGATTATTGGCACATTTTCTGAAAACGGACCCCAAAAATGCAGTGGACTTGAGATTTCACAATATACTGAAGAAAAATTTAGCGCAGTGATTGGCGAAGCATTCCAAAAAATCAACTGCTTGACGATAGACCATAAAACCCCGTTTGATACTTTTCAGAACTTTCTGTTTTGTTCATTTCGAAAGAGATAAAAATGCTTTGGTAAAGGCGTATTCCTTGGCTTTGTTCCTTTATCATTGTAATATTTTGTATTCTTGTAAGTTGAAATATAGGCCATGTTTGAACAGAACGAGAACGGAAATTTCGAAATTGATAATCCTGCTTTAACTCCCGAAGATTCCACTTCCCGCATTCCTTCCCAAAAAAAAGAGCCCACGACCGTTTCGGAAGTGGAAATAGAAAAAGAATCTTTTTCTCAAAGATGGAGAACCAGCAGATTTTGGTTGGTTCGCGGTTCCTATATAGTCTTGCGCGCGGTCTGGACGGTCGTTATGGTCATCGGAGGCTTTATTGCCTGGTTAATTTCCCTCTTATTTATATGATACGGCGGCTTCCTTTAAAAGGGTTACACCTTTATGTGCTGCTGTCTTTGGCTGTATTTTTATATGTGCAAAGTTTGAAATACTTTTTTGGTATTCGTTCAAACTGGATTTTTCATCATCTCAATGATTTTTTAACCATTCCGCTGGTGGCTACGGTGTGTTTGCACGGCGTATGGCTTGTTAAAAAAGACAAGAGCATTCGTCTGAATATTTTTACCATTTTCAGCCTGGTGGCACTGTTTTCCATTTTTTTTGAATATTACTTGCCGCAGCAATCGCACCGCTATACGGGCGATATTTGGGATGTTCTCTGTTATTTTTTGGGAGGCACAGCGTTCTACTTGTTACAGAAAATACGTTGAAGCTTTTTGTAGTTAGCGCACCTGAACAAGTACGATGTTCCGGGTCTTCCGGTCTTCTCGTTGATAAGTCCGTTTATAATTACTTCCCTTTTAAGTACTGAAAGAAAGGGTTTGGGGTATATTTGAAAGTAAACAACACTATAAACAATGGCTTTTAATATTGTGCTTTTTGAACCGGAAATACCTATGAACACAGGAAATATCGGGCGCCTCAGTTTAGCATCCGGGTCAAAATTACATCTGGTAAAACCATTTGGTTTTGAAATAAACGATACCCGTTTAAAAAGAGCCGGATTAGATTACTGGAAGCACATTACCCTCTTTATTTATGAAAGCATTGATGACTTTTACGCAAAAAACAAAGAGAAACACTTTGTCTATTTCTCAAGTCACGGAACCCAAGATTACTGCGCTATTGACTTCAAAGACGACATGTTCCTGATTTTTGGAAAAGAATCAGTCGGTTTGCCAAAAAATATAATTGCAGAAAATGCCGATTTAGTATATAACATCCCAATATACAGTCCGCATATCCGAAGCTTAAATCTGGCCAATGCCGTTAGCATCGTAGTTTATGAAGGCATCCGAAGTATAAAAATGCGCTAAAGCAACAATCTCAAAAAGAGTAGCCATCAATAGTGCCCAACCCCGCTCTAACTACAGTTTAAGCAGGTTAACGATTCCCAACGACACAAAAGCAACTATCGTTTACACAACAAAAAATGATGTCATAAGTCCATAAACGGCTGATATTGTGTATATTTGATAGCAACTAACCAAATAATAAATGACGTGCAACGCAAGTGCTGCGTCATCACAAAAATCAAATGAAAACATACACGGTAAAAAGCGGCGACTCTTTAGGTTCAATAGCATTCAAACAATTAGGCGTTACCGCCAAGTGGCGCGAAATTGCAGAATTGAACAATATTGTAAACCCAAGCAAAATTGAAGTGGGCCAGGTATTGCAATTGCCCATAGAGAGTGAGCCCGAAGCCAGCACTGAAAGGGCCGACGTGATTATTATTGAAGAAGACCCTCGGGTTTATTACCAATATCAAAACAACCCTGCCAAAAACTTTTTGGGGAAAAAATTCAGAAAAGGGATTTATAGACGTGGCGTGCATACCACAGAAAAATTTATTGAGGAAAACCCAACGCTGTTAGCCAGCCTTAAAATTAGCAAATCAGAAGTGAATGCATTGTTGGCCACCTCAGAAAACGAAGGCAATCTTGATGCCGTAAACACTTGGGACAATTCCTTTATGAGTTTCGGCATGTTTCAATGGACGCTTGGCGCAGGAAGTGCGCAGGGAGAATTGCCGGCGTTCATTAAACTAGTAAAAGAAAAATACCCTGATGCCTTTGAGCAGTACTGCGGACAATTTGGCGTTGATGTTTCTGCAGATACCCACGATACGTATGGTTATTTAATATATAAAAACAAAAAAGTAAATACTGCTGCCGATAAACAATTTTTCCGAAGTAATATAGTAGCCTATCGTTTCGCTGCCGCAGGCATGGACAATCGAGTGTGTGCCGTAGAAGTTTTGCACGCCATTAACCGGTTCAACCTTTTTTACTTCAACCAAACGGATAAATTAGGCGGCAATACATTATTTGATCTGCTTTCCTCTGAATATGCAGCTGCTTTGTTCCTGGATAACCACGTAAACAGGCCTGCCTATCTTTGGCCGTGTGTTGTAAAGGCCGTTAGCAAAGCCGGACTTACTTACGATCAGTTAAAAAATGGTGGGGACAGGGAAGAAATGAAGGTTATCAATCAATACCTCAATATACGGGAAACCTATGGGGCATCGCCCATGACCGATGCCAAAAACAGGGCCGCAGTAACCAAACGCTATCTTGATGCGGGCAAAATATCAGCTTCAAAGGGGAGTTTTAAATCAAACCGGGCGTTACGATAGTTCTTGCTACCCGTCAATTGGTTGTTTCTTTCCCAAAAAAGAAAACCAAAAAACGATTAACATTTCACAAAACACATTTCAGGAATTAACTTCCATCTCGGCAGCAACCTTCTCGTTGTAAAGACTGCGCACAATGCCATCGCTAAGCCCAATTTTCGGAACAAAAACATTCTTCGCCCTGCTCCATTTCATCGCGGATAGATAGATTCGTGTGGCCGGAATCACCACATCTGCACGGTCTGGGTTCATATCCAGTTCCGTAATGCGCTCTTCAAAGGTGAGCGATTTAATCAGTTCGTAATAAGAAGAAAGATATAAATAGCTTAAGGGCTTCCCCATTTTCTTGCCGCTCTTTTTAAAGATGGTATTGATGTTGCCCCCGCTGCCAATCATTGAAATTTTTTTGAAATCCCTGGTTTTCAGTTTTATCCAATCCTCCATCTCGCCCCAAACGCGCTCATCAACAAGGCCCTCCAGCAATCTTACCGTTCCCAGCTTAAAACTTTGTGAAGCTACACTTTTACCCTTGGCAAAAAGGGTAAGCTCCGTGCTTCCACCCCCCACATCCACATATAGAAACACTTTATCGTCCTGAATCAAATTTTTCAAATCTGTGGAAGCAATGATGGCGGCTTCATCATTGCCATCAATAATATTTATGGACAATCCGCTCTTTTCCGCTATAGCCTCAGCAAGCGCCCGCCCATTTGAGGCCTCTCGCATCGCCGAAGTAGCGCAGGCCCTAAACCGTTTAATGCCGTGGGTTTTCATCAACAGTTTAAAGGCAACCATAGCGTCCATCATTCGGGCGGCGCTGTTTTCAGAAATTTTTCCCTCAAGAAAAACCTCGGCCCCCAACCGGATTGGAACCCGCACCAAGGAAGTCTTTTTAAAAATAGTGTCCTTGCCTTCCTGTTCGATCACGGTAACCACCAACAAACGGATGGCGTTACTGCCAATATCTACCGCACCGTATTTTTCAATGTTCAACAAATCAGTTTACTTCAAGTTTTTTTAAATAATAATCATACATTTTGAATTGGGAACGCACGGGCGGCTTATTGTTCTTAAGATAAGCATTATCGTTCTTAATGCTTATTACACGCGCCTTTACGTTATCGCTCCATCCTATTTCAAAATTTTCGAGTATTTCTTTTTTTATATCCTCATCATAAATGGGGCAGGAAATCTCTACTCTATTGTCCAGGTTTCTTCCCATAAAATCTGCGGAAGAAATATACACCTTGGTATCGCCGCCATTTTCAAAGATAAACAAACGCGGATGCTCCAAAAACTTTCCAACAATACTGATGGCCTCAATGTTCTCGCTCATTCCCTCCACGCCGGGAATCAAACAGCAAATACCGCGCACGATCATTTTTATCTTCACGCCCGCACGGCTCGCTTCATACAGTTTGTCTATCATCTTAAAATCCGAAAGACTGTTCAGTTTCAGTTTTATGCCACTGGGCAAGCCTGCCTTTTTATTCTTTATTTCATTATCGATCAAATGGTATATGGCCTTGCGGGTATAATGTGGCGAAACGATTAAATGGTTGTATTTGCGCACTTGATAGTTCACTTCAAAAAATTCAAACACTCTGTTTATCTCTTTGCAGATCCTTTGGTCCGCCGTAAAAAGGGTGTAATCTGTGTAAAGACGCGCTGTGGATTCGTTGAAATTCCCCGTGCTAATGATGCCGTAACGCACCATTTTATGATTTTCCAGTCTTTCAACAATACAAACTTTAGTGTGCACTTTTAAGCCTTTGACCCCAAAAATCAAACGAATGTCTTCACTCTGCAATAGTTCGGCATATTCAATATTTGCCTCCTCGTCAAATCGGGCCTGTAGTTCTATCTGCACGGTTACATCCTTGCCGTTTTTCTTGGCATTGATGAGCGAACTGGCAATGTGCGACACTTCCGCCAAACGGTAAATGGTGATTTTAATGGTTTTTACCTTTGGGTCCAGTGCAGCTTCCCGCAAAAACTTTATCACGTACATAAACGTTTGGTAGGGCGTGTGCAGCAGATAATCCTTCTCAATAATTTTATCAAAAAGACTTCCCTGAAGACTCAGGCCCGGAATGGGCAAAGGCTCCATGGGCTCATATTGCAGATCGGGTCTTCCCAAACGCGGAAAGTTCATATAATCACGACGGTTGTGATAACGGCCGCCGGGAATGATACTGTCCGTTTTATCAATCTCCATTTTATCCAACAAAAACTGAAGTGTTCGTTTATGGATACTATCGTCATACACAAAGCGAACCGGGTCGCCCGTACTTCTATCCTTTACGCTTTTTGAAATTTTATCAATAAAACTTTTACTCAAATCGCTATCTATGTCCAGTTCGGCATCACGTGTAATTTTTATCATATGCGCCGAAATAGTGTCGTACTTAAAAATGCTGAAAATATTGTGCAGGCAATGGCGAATAAGGTCGTCCAGTATGATAACATATTGTTTGTCCCCTTCCTGTGGAAGCACTACAAACCTATTTATGGTACGCGGTATTTCTATGAGCGCGTAGTTGTGCTTTGCTTCAAAAGTATTGTCCTCTTTGCTCATCACCATCGTTACGGCCAGATAGGCAGCACTATCGCGCAAGCTTGGAAATTCATCCAGTTCTCCAATCATAATGGTCATCAGGGCAGGGCTTACCTGCCTTATAAAATATTCTGAAATGAATTTGCTCTGCGCAGGGGTAATTTCCGTTTCATTGATTATAAAAATATTCTCTTTCCGAAGCTCTTTCTGAATATCGCTCAGGATTTTTAGACTGTGCGCCTGCTGGTCTATTACCGTATGCGTAATTTGCTCCAAAAGATCTTTTGCGGAAATACCGCCCAAAAAGCTACGGCCCGTCTTTCCGGCTTCCACAATCCGTCTGATGGTGGCATAGCGCACTTTGAAAAATTCATCAAGATTGTTTGAAAAAATACCCAAAAACCGAAGTCGCTCCAATAAGGGTATTTTCTTGTCATTCGCTTCCTGTAAAACCCGGGCATTAAACTGAAGCCAGCTTAACTCCCTGTTGTTGTATTTATTGCGAATGTGTGTATGTGTGCCAACTTTTTCAGTCATTATTTGAGATCCCGAGGGAAAATTGTTTTTACGGTTTTGCCCGTAGTTATTTTGCTCCATTTTTTTTCATCAAACTGAAGCATCACGAAGCCGCAGGTTGGAACGTTTTCAATATAGCGGTTTCCAAGCATATTTGCAATGGAAGTGAAGGCGTGGTTATGGCCCACGATCATTACGGAATCCAAATCGTCGTCCAACGATTTTATAATTCGCATTACGTTTTGGCCGCTGAAATCATAAAGATCGTGATTGGTCTCAAAGTTCGCCTCGGAAATATTTAAAGCTTCCTTAAAAAATTGGGCCGTTGTATATGCCCGAGTAGCATCGCTGCTGATTATTTTCTGCGGCGGATCAATTTCCTTTGAAACTTTATTTGAAACCAATTGCCCATCGCGCGCGCCCCTTTCTTTTAAAGGCCGTTTATGGTCGTCAACGTCGTGCTTCCAGGATGATTTTGCGTGGCGGACTAAGTATAGTGTTTTCATAAAATTGTTGCTTGTTTTTTGTTTCTGGTTTCAGGTTTCTCGTTTCAGATGCAGAAGTTGTGATTTGGAATTTGGAACCTGCCTGCCAGAGGCACGACAGGCAGGTTTGGAATTTGAAATTTTTAAAACTATGGTGCCAAACGTTCAATCATCCAATCGTCGTCCTTCAAAGTATAACGAATCCTATCGTGAAGCCGATTGGGTCTGCCCTGCCAAAATTCTATGGAAATAGGTTTCACAAAAAAGCCGCCCCAATCCTCAGGCTTGGGAACTTCTTTATTTTCGTATTTCTTTTCGAGCTCAGCTAAGTTCTTTTCCAAAACCTCTCGGGAAGCTACGACTTCACTTTGATGCGAAACCGCCGCGCCCAATTGGCTTCCCTTGGGCCTTGAATGAAAATAATTGGTCGAATCTGCCTCGGAGGTTTTTTCCGCAGTTCCTTTTATTATGACCTGCCGCTCCATATTTGGCCAAAAAAAGGAAAGCGAAACCTTATTGTTATTGGCTATGGATTTACCTTTTTCGCTGTTGTAATTGGTGTAAAAATAGAAGCCGTATTCGTCATATTTTTTCAGTAAGACTACCCTTCCCTTCGGAAAACCATCGGTGCCGATCGTGGAAATGGTCATTGCATTCACTTCATCCACGCCCCCGCTGTCCTTTACCTCAAAAAACCAGGTTCGGAATTGCTGCATCGGGTTTTCGTCAACGGTTTCTTCGGAAAGGATTCCTTTTTCGTAGGATTTTCGGTAATCGTGAAGCTTTTCGGCCATTGCTCAAGTTTTCACGCAAGTTAAGAGTTTTAACGAAGCTATAAAATAGTGGCTTATTAAATATGTATTAAAATTTTTGATGCTGGGTGCTGGGTGCGGGGTGCGGGGTGCTTTGGATGCTATATTTTGTGTTGTTTTTGAAAAAACATCAACTTTGAAACAACTTCGATTTCGTCCCGACAGCTATCGGGATCGATTTAAAAAGTAAATACTTTTCCGTCCTCTGCCAACTCTACATTATCAAATACCTCCTGCGCCTCTCTTCGGAAAAGCTCCAAATTGCCGTAACGTCCGGAATAATGCCCAAGAATTAAAGTGCCCACATTTGCCTTTCGCGCAATTACACCCGCTTCCTTTGCAGTGCTGTGCTTGGTTTTTTCGCAGAGATGGTGGTGTTCTTCCAAAAAGGTGGATTCGTGGTACAAAACTGTCGCGCCTTCTATTTGCGGCACTATTTCAGGGTAATAGGCCGTATCGCTGCAATAGGCGTAACTTTTTGGCGGTGGCGGGTCAAAAGTTATTTCTTTATTGGGAATGAGCTTTCCATCCCTATTCTCAACATCAAAGCCCTGTTTTATTTTGTTGAAATAACTTAAATCGATATTGAGTTTTCGGGCTTTTTCTATATCTAATTTTCGGTCGTCAGGTTTTTCCTTGAAAAGAAATCCGTTGGTATAAACCCTGTGGTCCAAAGGAATGGTTTCCACAGAAACTTTATCATCCTCAAAAATAAGCTGTGGTGTTGTTTCTTCCAATTCGTGAAAATACAGCGGATAGTTGGTATAAGCTTTCCCCAGTTTAAGCAGCAGCAATATTGCCTGCTTTATTCCCTTCGGCCCATAGATGTGCAACTCTGCCTCCCTTCCCAAAAGCAGAAAAGTTGAAATAAGACCCACCAAACCATAAAAATGGTCACCGTGCAAATGTGAAATAAAAATATGCCGAATCCGCGAGTATTTTACCCTGTATTTCCGAAGCTGCATTTGGGTGCCCTCGCCGCAATCAATCAAAAACAAACGCCCCTTTATTTCCAATACCTGCGCCGTTGGGTGCGCGGAGGCTGTGGGCGTGGCAGAATGGCATCCGAGGATTGTTAAATTCAAGATTTAAAATTTAAGACCTGCCTGTCGGCAGGCAGGTTCAAAATTAAGATAAGTCGAGTAAATATTGAATTTTGAAACTTGAATTTTGAATTTTCAGAATCCAAGGTCTCTTTCAATTTCTTCCATCTCAATAATATCGCCCGCTTCCTGTAGGGTTGGCACCACTATCATTTCAAAAGGAACGTCGTCAATATCGATAGCGTCGTTCACAATTACAAAGGATTGCTTGGTTTTGCGGTGAAGGTTGGATGTTTTAAGAAACTGCAATAATTGCGGAAGCTCCAAATCTTCGTATTTCAAAAGATTCAAAACTACATTTTGCCCTTTGTATTTGGAAGGCACTTGGCTCTCAATGAACGAGGCAAAGTCAATAATATCGTCCTTTTCATCTTCAAGGACCACGAAATTAGGGTGATTCTCAATCTTCATAATATTGCCCGCGCAGGCGGGTATCTCTTTTAATTAATATTTTCAGGATGTTTTATTTTTGAAGCCAATAAATAGATTACCGCCATACGTATGGCAACGCCGTTCTGCACCTGTTCCAAAATAATGGATTGTTTGCTGTCGGCCACATCGCTGGTAATTTCCACGCCGCGGTTTATTGGGCCTGGGTGCATCACAACAATTTCTTTGTTTAGTGAATCGAGCAGTTGTTTGTTCAGCCCAAATTGCTGGGTATATTCCCTCGTTGTCGGGAAGTAGCTGATGTCCATCCGCTCGTTCTGCACGCGGAGCATATTTGCCACATCGCACCATTCCAACGCCTTGCGGAGATTCGTTTCAACGCCAATCTCAAGTTTTTCCATATATTTAGGAATAAGCGTTTTAGGGCCACATACCTTAACGGTCGCTCCAAGTTTTTGTAGAGCGAAAATATTCGACAACGCAACCCGTGAATGAAGAATATCTCCTACTATAACAACCTTTTTTCCTGCCACATCACCCAGCTTTTCACGAATGGAATAGGTGTCAAGCAATGCTTGGGTTGGGTGCTCGTGAGCACCATCGCCGGCGTTGATAATACTTGCGTTTACATGCTTTGAAAGAAATACACCCGCACCCGGATTGGGGTGGCGCATCACCACCATATCCACTTTCATTGAAAGGATGTTGTTTACGGTATCAATTAGCGTTTCGCCTTTGGTAACGGAGGAACTCGAAGAAGCGAAGTTTATAACATCTGCGGAAAGCCTTTTCTCTGCAAGTTCAAAGGAAAGTTTGGTACGCGTACTGTTTTCAAAAAAGAGATTGGCAATGGTAATGTCGCGAAGCGAGGGAACTTTTTTTATGGGTCGGTTAATTACCTCTTTAAAATGGTCTGCCGTTTCGAAGATGAGTTGGATATCGGCTTCGGTGATGTATTTTATTCCCAGTAAGTGGTTTACACTTAGTTCCATTTTTTGGTTTCAGGTTTCAAGTTGCAGGTTTCAGGTTTCTGAAACACTACTATTCTAATTATGTTTTCGTTTTCAAATTCTTTTCCGGCGTTGCCCTTTGGGGGTTAGCGGGCTACTAAATAAACAGCGTCTTCCCCATCGTTCTCCTTCCAGCACACTTTTACTTTTTCACCGTTGATAGCATCTACCTGTCTTCCACGATAATCGGGCTGTATGGGCAAATGGCGGCTAAAACGGCGGTCTATCAATGTCAACAATTCTATTTCCAAAGGTCTTCCGAAAGATTGTACCGCGGTCAATGCCGAACGAATGCTTCTTCCGGTGAAAAGTACGTCGTCAACAAAGACAACGTTTTTGTCCTCAACTATAAAATCTATTTTGGTTTTGTTGGCTTCCAGCGGTTTTTCCCCTCTTCGGAAATCGTCGCGGAAAAAGGTGATGTCCAAATATCCAAGCTTGATGTTCTTGATTTTGTATTCGGTTTCTAGGAGGGTTTTTAACCTTTCGGCTAAAAAAACGCCCCGTGGCTGTATGCCGATAAGTACTGTTTTGGAAAAATCGTCGTGTTTTTCGATCAATTGGCAAGCCAAACGGTTAAGCGCAATGTTTATCTCGGTTGCGTTCAGTAACACTTTTTGGCTCATAGGAAGTTCTGAATTTTTTCCGATAGCTATCGGAACAGGAAGCAAAAATACATTTTTTTTGGCTTTTTAAAGTGAAGTATTTGAAATTGATTAAATCCCGAAAATAAAAAGAAGCCGTCTCAATAATCTAATTGGGACGGTTTTTTATTTTTTGGTTGATGGCGATGATTTTTTGGTAATTTTAAATTTAGACGCAAAGTTGGCCTTTCTTAGGCACTTTTCTTTCTTAA
>NZ_JAQQTG010000007.1 GCF_028561335.1 Aequorivita todarodis
ATTTAAGAAAGAAAAGTGCCTAAGAAAGGCCAACTTTGCGTCTAAATTTAAAATTACCAAAAAATCATCGCCATCAACCAAAAAATAAAAAACCGTCCCAATTAGATTATTGAGACGGCTTCTTTTTGTCAGCTCATCCATTGGTATTGCCAAGCTTTTCGTATCTTGTATAGCAAATAAACCAAAAACAAAATTGTAGCGAAATGGAAGATTTCACCACCGACTGGACACACGACGAGTTAAAAGCCTATATGTTGTTATACTGCGCTCACGCAGATTTTAATGTTTCAAAAGAAGAAAAAGAATATATAAAGTCTAGGGTGGGAGAGGAAAAATACCGAAAAATCCATAAAGAATTTGAAAACGATAATGATTACCAGCAGATTCAGAAAATAAATGCCGCCATAGAAAGGTTTGAATATTCCAAAGAAGAAATAGACGAAGCCTTCCAAAGTATAAAAAAGTTATTTTTAGCAGATGGCGAAATGGACATTTTGGAACAAAACCTATATCGCGGGCTGAAGCATTTGCTGAAAAAATAGGAAAAGTTGATTGAATTCATCATTTGCTTATTGTGAAACTTTTTCACAAGAAATTAAAAACGCGAGCTTCCCTGTATTTTACAACTCCAAACTTCCCTTCCCTTCACGTATTACCAAGGGTTCATCGCCGGTAAGATCAATTACCGTTGAAGGAATGTTTCCGCCATATCCACCATCAATTACGAGATCGACCAAGTTGTCCCATTTCTCTAAAATAAGTTCGGGATCGGTGGTGTACTCAATAACCTCATCCTCATCTTTTATTGAAGTTGAAATAATCGGATTGCCCAATTCCTGAACAATAGCAAGGGTTATGGAATTGTCAGGAACACGAATCCCCACCTCCTTTTTCTTTTTAAACACCGAGGGAAGATTGTTGTTTCCCGGAAGAATAAAAGTATAGGGGCCGGGCAGGTTTCGTTTCAGCAATTTAAAGGTGGGCGTATCAATTTGTTTCACATAATCGCTAAGGTTGCTCAAATCCTCACAAACAAAGGAAAAATTGGCCTTTTCAAGTTTCACGCCCCGCAACTGGGCCACACGTTCCATGGCGCGGGTATTTTTTATATCACAGCCCAAGGCATAAACGGTATCACTCGGATAAATAATAACCCCGCCATCGCGAAGTATTTTCACAACACGCTTAATTTCCCTTGGGTTTGGGTTTTCCTCGTAAATCTTTATAAACTCGGCCATAGCGCAATTATTTTTTTTAAATATAAACCATTTTATAGGAATTAACAACTTCAAGAATATCGCCGTAACATAAAAATCATATTTCTTCGTTACAGCTTGTAGCAAAGCTTAATTTATGAAAAAACTCCTCATTCTAATTTTATTCTTCGGAATCCAATTTTCTTATATTTCCTGCTCAAAAGACTCTGATGCCAACGAAGAGCAATCTTTGCCGGCCGAAACATTCTTGAATGTTTCCTACGGAAGTAACGCCCAAGAAAAATACGATCTTTATTTGCCCGAAAACCGTTCCGCGGAAAGGACAAAAGTAATTGTACTGGTACACGGCGGAGGCTGGATTGAAGGCGACAAAGCAGATATGGATTTTCTGATACCGTACATAAAATTGAGACATCCCGACCACGCAATTGTCAATATAAATTATGTTTTGGCAGATGCAAACACGCCAGCTTTCCCCAACCAATTTTTAAATTTGGATGCCGTCATCAACAAGCTGACCAGTGAAAAGGATGAATTGCATATTTTGCCGCAATTTGCACTGGTTGGTGTTAGTGCTGGCGCACATATTTCCTTAATGTACGATTATGTTTATGACACAGACGATCAGGTAAAAATAGTAGGCGATATTGTGGGGCCGACTGATTTTACGGATCCGTTCTATAGCGACAACCCCAATTTTCCGGTTTTGATGGCAGCCTTGGTGGACGAGAGTGCCTATCCTGCCGGAACAAATTATGCCGAGGTTTTGAGTCCTGCATTTCAAGTCTCGAATGCCAGCAGCCCTACCCTACTTTTCTACGGAAACGCCGATCCTTTGGTGCCGCTTTCAAATGCCACAACCTTAAATTCGGCGCTCAACATTGCGCAAATAGACCATACTTTGAATGTTTATGAAGGTGGCCACGGCGATTGGTCAAACGTGGATATTGAAAATATGAAAGCACAGATAAGTACGTATGTTGATATGTATTTGGAAGTGAATTAAAAAAGAGATGCGGGATGCGGGATGCGGGATGCAGGATGCGGGATGCAGGATGCAAAAAAACTATTTTTTTTTTGATTATAGAACCTTCGAATTCACGAATCCCGTATCCCGAATCCACGAATCGCAAATCCACGAATTTACCCCCGACCCCTAAAGGGGTGTATGAAATTATTTTTCAACTGAATCCCTTTACGTAGTAACAAATCCCGAATTCACGAATTCACGACTTTCAGTTTTGCAAAACGAAGGAGCAGTTTTTTCAAGCCTCCATTCTCAAAATCTATTTCGGCCTTAGTGTCTGCGCCTACCCCTTCAATTTTAACGATTTTTCCTTTTCCGAAGCGAACGTGCTCCACCATGGTTCCCACCTCCAGATTTGCATCCTTCGCGCTGAAATTTTTATTCGTTTCACTGGAGACGGGCCTCAATCTTCGCAGTTTCTTAAGTTGCTCTTCCGTCGGACCCATTGGTGCTTTGCCGGCAACAGGCTTTTTTAATCTAAGCTTGCTGTGGTCCACCTCATCAAAAATATCGGCATCCAAAAGGGGTTTGTAGCGGTTTTCGGTAATTGGCGTTAAATATTCCAAAAAACTTTCGTCAATTTCCTCGATAAAGCGGCTGGGTTCGGCATCAATTAATTTTCCCCAACGGTAACGGGACTGGGTATAGGTTATATACGCCTGCTTTTCGGCACGGGTAAGGGCAACGTAAAACAGTCTGCGCTCCTCTTCCAGTTCGCTGCGGGAATTCATATTCATCCCGCTGGGAAAAAGGTCTTCTTCCATCCCCACGATATATACGTACGGAAATTCCAACCCTTTGGCCAAATGCACCGTCATCAAAGCTACACGGTCGCTATCGCCCTTGTCGTTATCCAAATCGGTTGCGAGGGCTACATCTTCCATAAATTCAGCAAGCGAGCCCGTGGCATCGGCAATTTCCTTTTGCTCTTCCACAAAATCGCGCATCCCGTTCAGTAATTCCTCAATGTTTTCTATCCGGGCAATTCCTTCGGGCGTGCCGTCTTTCTTTAATTCCTGAAGTAAACCTGTTTTTTTGGCAACGTGTTCTGTAATGGTAAACGCGTCGTAATTTTGGTTCAAGACCTGAAAACTTTCAATCATCGTTACAAAATCCCGCAACTTGTTTTTGGTCCCGGAATTTATTTTTAGATCAATTTTATCGATGTTTTTCATCACTTCAAAAATCGAACGGTTGTAATGGTTGGCGGCAACGATCAAACGTTCAATGGTCGTTTCACCAATTCCACGAGCGGGATAATTGATTACGCGTTTCAGCGCCTCTTCATCTTTCGGGTTTAACACCAATCGCAAATACGCCAACACGTCTTTTATTTCCTTTCGTTGGTAAAAACTGAGCCCACCGTAGATTCTGTACGGAATATCCTTTTTCCGAAGCGCATCCTCAATGGCACGGCTTTGGGCATTGGTTCGGTATAAAACCGCAAAATCACCATCCTTCAATTGGTGGTTCATTTTATTCTCAAAAATGGAACTCGCCACAAATCGGCCTTCATCCCCATCGGTCATGGTACGGTTTACGAGGATTTTGTTGCCTTCATCATTTGCGGTCCAGACTACTTTTTCAAGTCTCGTCTTATTTTTTTCGATGATATTGTTCGCGGCATTTACGATGTTTTTGGTGGAGCGGTAATTCTGTTCCAACCGAAACACCTTTACATCGTCATAATCCTTTTGAAAATTTAAAATATTGTTGATGTTCGCGCCGCGAAAGGCGTAAATACTCTGCGCATCATCGCCCACTACGCAGATATTTTGGAACCTATCGGAAAGTGCGCGTACAATTAGATACTGGCTGTGGTTGGTATCCTGGTACTCGTCCACCAAAATGTAGCGGAAACGGTTTTGGTATTTTGCCAATACTTCCGGGAAACGGGTCAACAGCTCGTTGGTTTTCAGCAACAGGTCGTCAAAATCCATCGCGCCGGCCTTAAAGCATTTGTCCACATATGCTTTGTAAATATCGCCGAGTCGTGGCATTTTGGCCATGGCATCGGCTTCCATCAATTCGGGGTTGTTGAAATATGCCTTAACGGTTATCAAACTATTTTTATAGGAAGAAATGCGCGAATAAACCTGCTTGTATTTATACACATCCTTGTCCAGGTTCATTTCCTTTATCACCGCGCGGATCACGCTTTGCGAATCCTGGGTATCGTAAATGGTAAAATTGGAAGGATAGCCCAGTTTATCGGCCTCAAACCGAAGGATTTTCGCAAAAATACTATGGAAGGTCCCCATCCAAAGGTTTTTTGCCTCGCTGGCGCCAACGATTTTTGCGATGCGGTTTTTCATCTCGCGCGCAGCCTTGTTGGTAAAGGTGAGCGCCAAAATATTGAACGGGTCCACCCCTTGCGACATCAGGTATGCAATACGAAAGGTAAGCACCCGGGTCTTGCCCGAACCCGCTCCGGCAATAACGATCATGGCCCCATCCTTTTGCAGTACGGGCGCACGCTGGGCATCGTTGAGTTGTTCTAAATATGCTTCCAAAACTTCATTTTCTTCAGGTTGTGAAAATAGCCATTATGAAACTTTTTTGCGAAGGGTTTTTAAGGAAATTATAAACAACAAGAATAGAATGTAGCATGAAGAATTTTAAAAATATTGTAAATTAATTTTGCTATTTACGGCGGGGAAGGGAACGCGATGCAATTGCGCCCAGCAGCGGGGAACGCGATGCAACCGCCCACCAGCGGCAGGGAAATTATAAACAATGGCCTACTTCAACAATAATTCTTTAGAAACAATATTTTTTTTAAATATCTTTATCAAAAATTGATTCTATGGACGAGTTTCTATCTTTCTTGGGGCAAGTGCCTTGGTGGGCCTGGGTGCTTATTTTCCTTTTAATTGTCGCCATTCGCGATGTATTTTTCAATAAGCACCACACGGTGAGCCACAACTTTCCCATTGTTGGCCATATACGTTATATGCTGGAAAGTATTGGGCCGGAACTTCGGCAGTACATTGTTGCCAACAACCGCGAAGAGCTTCCCTTTAATAGAATTGAGCGCGGCTGGATCTATGCGTCCGCGAAGAACGAAAACAACTACGAAGGTTTTGGGACGGACCGCGATATTTATGAGCCGAACTATATTTTTATAAACAATTCCCTGCTTCCGTATAAAGTGGAAAAGGACAACCCCAACTATAAAAACCCTTATTTTCTGCCCTGTGCCAAGGTTATGGGCGAATATCACAAACGTCGCCGTCCGTACCGGCCCGCTTCGGTAATAAACGTTTCGGCCATGAGCTTTGGGTCGCTTTCAGCAAGGGCTGTGGAATCTTTAAATAGAGGATGTGGACACGCCTATGCCTATCATAATACAGGGGAAGGGGGGCTCTCTCCATACCATAAAACCGGGGCAGACGTTGTTTTTCATTTTGGAACAGGCTACTTTGGCGTGCGCGATGAGCACGGTAATTTCTCCATGGAGAAAATCGTGAAACTTGTAAATGACAATCCGCAGGTTCGGGCCATAGAGGTAAAACTTTCACAAGGTGCAAAACCTGGAAAGGGAGGTGTTTTGCCCGGTTCAAAAATTACTCAGGAAATTGCCGAAATTAGACATGTTCCCTTGGGAAAAGATGTGCTGTCGCCACCAAACCATACCGCTTTTGAAGGGGTTAAAGGCTTAGTTGAATTTGTGGAAAGCATTGCCGAAGCAACTGGACTACCGGTTGGAATAAAATCTGCCGTGGGCCGTTTAAATGAATGGGAAGAGTTGGCGAAAGTCATGAAAGAAACCGGCAAAGGACCGGACTTTATTACTATTGACGGTGGCGAGGGCGGAACGGGTGCAGCGCCCCCCAGTTTTGCGGACCACGTTTCGCTACCATGGCTTTTCGGGTTTGCGGAGGTCTATAAAATCTTTAAAAAGAACGACATCTGCGACCAGATAGTCTTTATTGGCAGCGGTAAGTTAGGCTTTCCCGCAAAGGCGGCCATGGCTTTCTCTATGGGTGCCGATTTAGTGAATGTGGCCCGCGAAGCCATGATGAGTATCGGTTGCATACAAGCACAGCAATGCCATACAAACAAATGCCCCAGTGGGGTTGCCACCCAAAACAAATGGCTGCAGCGGGGTATCAATATAGAAGACAAATCGGTACGGGCACATTTCTATTTCAAAAACTTCAGAAAGGAATTATTGGAGATGACCCATGCCTGCGGTTATGAGCATCCGTGCCAGTTTACCATGGACGATGTGGATTTGACCGTGGGCGACAAAAACCTCATCAAAACCTTGGCGCAATCGTTTATGTACCACAAATGTGCCGTGCCTTTTGAAAGTATGAAAGCCTTGTCGAAATGTGAATACCTGGGAGGAAACTATCACGAAAAAGAGGCCAAGAAAGAAGTGAAGGAGATGCGGAAAAAGAATAAGGTAAGGTATTAGCCCCCTAACCCCCGAAGGAGGAACTGTTAAGGTGTGCTGCATTGCCGAATACTGAACACTGAATAAAAAACCTCAACGGAACATTTCCAAAAATGCTTTTCGGTTGGTTTTTGAAATGGGCACGCGGTTGCCGTTTTCCAGTACCAAATAGCCTTCGTTTTCAAAACTGCGCACTTTTTCGAGGTTCACGATATGCGATTTGTGGCATTTGAAAAATATTCGCCCCAAGGAAGGTTCAAATTTCCCGAGGTTATAACTGCTTAAAAGTTCTGTATTGTTGCTTAAATGAAATTTAGTATAACCCTGAAAACCTTCCAAATGCAGTACCTCGTCTTGAGGAATAAAGGATAGCCCTTTTTCGGTAGGAACGATAATCTTGTTTCTTTTTGAAATGGTTTCCGTGAGAACTTCTATGAGTTTGTTGCTGCTTTCCAATTGTTGTTTTTCCCGTATTGTGGTTATGGCTTTTGTAATTGCATGTTTCAGATCGTCATCATCCACAGGTTTTAAAATGTATCCAATTGCCGATTTTTTTAACGCTGCCACGGCGTATTCGTTGTAGGCGGTTACAAAAATGACCTGAAAATCCAATCCGTCCAGTTCCGAAAGCAGTTCGAAGCCATTCAAACGTGGCATTTGTATATCGAGAAAAAGAATTTCGGGAGGATCCTTTTTTATATACGCTATGGCGTCCTCGGGTTTTTGGAAGGTAGCGGTTATTGAAATCTCGGGAAAAAACTTTTCCACCTTTTGTTGCAGTCCCTTTAGGGCAGAAAATTCATCGTCTATCAATATGGCCGTTATAGTCGTCATCGCACTTTCTTAATTTTAAAGGTAGTAATATTGCCTGTATCGATCTTCTCCGGAAATGCTTCCGCATTAAAAAATTGTATTTCCCATTGTTTGGAACGGTTTAAGACCGCAATTCTATTTTCAAGAACTGCGGAAGAATTTACCTTGCCGTTGGGTTTCTTTCTTGAGTTTGAAAAGCCCACGCCGTCATCCATAATTTCCACCATAAATTCCTGCTCGTCAATGCTACGAAAATACAGATTGATATTGCCCTCTTTTTCTTTATTGAAGATACCGTGGTTCACAGCGTTCTCTACAATGGGCTGGAGCAGCATACTGGGAATGGTGGTTTCGGGTAAATTTAACGTAGAATCTATATGTATCTGATAGTCCAATTTCTCCTTAAAACGGAGCTTTTCAATATCCAAATAGTTTTTCAGCAATTTAATTTCAGTTTCCAGCGGAATTTCACTTTCTTTTGAAAGCTCAAAAAACTGGCGTATCAATTTTGAGAATTTCACCAGATATTTTTCTGAAGTTTCAAAGTCGTTATTGTTGATATAATACTGGATAGCAGCAAGCGAGTTGAAAACAAAATGCGGGTTCATCTGGGCGCGCAGGGCATATAACTCATATTCAGCCATCTTTTTCTGTGCGGTAATCTTGGCGGTTTTTTTTGAAACTTCCTTGTTTCTGAAATAAAAGAGCATTCCGCCTAAGAGCGAAATGCCCGCCAGCCAAAACACGGCTTTTGCCAAAGGCCTTTGCCACCATAATGGCAAAATAGTGAAATTGGCGGTTTCCATTAGGTTTCCGGTTTTCAATTGCAGGGCGTACTTGTCTGGTGGCAGATTTGAAAAATTAAGGTTTGAAGCGGTTGTAGTTGTCCAATCTTTTTGAATGGGCAGCAAACGGTACCTGTAGCTCAGTTGGTTTTGGGCGGACGAAAAGTCTATGGTGGCAATGGAAAAATCTACACTATTGTCGGTGGTGTAGCGCATTGCAGGTTCGGAGGCTGGGATAGGACTTTGATTGAACAGTGCCCTTTCAACGTAAATTTTCAAAAGTTGGGGCTGCTTATAAAGGGCTCTCGGAAGAATGGCAACCCCATCGTCCGTTGATACAAGCAAATCATCGCCCACCGGCAGAATAGCGTTAACCTTTTTCGAAGGCAGTCCGTCGTTTTCGTTTAAAGTGCCTGTATATTGATAATCGGGACCTGCTTTTTTATATTGTAAAATTCCGCTTTCAGAAGCCAGCCAGATAAAATCCTTGTTTGCAACAGCGCTTTCAACACTCAAAAATTCTGAATTCGGCAATTGTGATACCTCCTTGAGGTCTGTGAGATAAGAACCGTGCCCGTCAGTATTGACCAAAAATTGGGAGTCCGTAACCTTAGTGAGGCTCAAGATAGGTTTCTTTAAAAGATTATCGGCAAGGGTTACGGAGGTTATGGTCCCGTCCGATAGTATTTTTAAACCATCAGAAGTTGCCAAGAGCAGGGAATCGCGAAACCTCAACAAATCCCTTACGCCATAATAATCGTAGGTTTTGATTCGCTCAAAGGTTTCTGGGTCTATTTTTATTACCCCTGAGGATATATTTCCGTATAAAAAACCGTTGAGATAGACCAAGCTCCTTACGCCACCAATTTTATTGAAATGATCGACTTGGTGCCGGCTGGCTGCTTCATTCGCAATTTGTATGGTTTTCTTTTCAGAACAGAAAAATGAACTTTCAAGGGAATCTAAATATACCGCGTTGAAAACAAAACTTTTATCCGTTATAAACGGCCTAAACTTTTTTTGAAGTGAATCGTATTCATAAAATCCTTTATTGTACACATTGGCCACTATCCGTTTACCCACTCTGGCCAGTTGATCTACTTTTTGATGAGGAAGTACGTAGGTACACTGGCGCTTTACCTGTGGCAACATAAAGATTCCACGCGAAAAGGTGGCGCACCAAATGTTCTCACTTCTGTCTATCATTGAAAAATAGGCCTTTAGATTGGGGGGTATCTTAACCACCTTTTCCATCTCAAAATTCTCGTCCAGTATGCCCACAAAGTCAAATCCCGTTATCTGGATTTGATCGTTCACAAAATGGTTGCGAATAAAATTGGGGTTTTGGTGACTGGCGTATTTTTTAAACTCCCTTTCATAAATTTTCCCGCTAAGCAGGTTTATTACGCTAAAACCTTCGTTATAGAGCATTACCATGATAGAATCGCGGTTTCTGAACCGTGTTACGGACTTTTCTTTAAAAACAGGAAGCTCTGCCAATTGTACCGCTTTTTTATGAAGCTTTTTAAAATGGTATTTTGAGGTATCCTGTACCTCTGAAAATGTGAGGTTTTTCCAACATCCGTTTTCCAGATAAAACCATTGCCCGCTATTTCCGACTATTAAGGTGTTACCATAAACATTGGTAGATGCCGGAAACATTACGACTCCCGCCTGGCAATTGGGAAAGGTATGTACCTTCCCATTTTCAATATACCCCAGCAAAGTTGATTTTGAAAAGAACCAAATCCTATTTTCGGCATCAACCCGTAGGTCCCAAATATCGTTGGTTGGCAATCCATTACGGGTATTGAAAACCTTAAATTCCCTTCCGTTGAATTTTGCCATACCCTTATCGGTAATGACCCAAATAAAGCCTTCGTTATCTTGGGTCAATCGGTAGATTCGGTTGCTGGGTAGGCCATCCTTTATGGTGTAATTCACAAATTCCTGTGCAGCACAAAAATTCCACATCACAATAAATACAATGATATGGAATTTTGTTCTGCTCATATTAAAAGGGAGAGTATTAATCTTTTTTCCAATAACTAAGGTAAGGAAAATATGGCGCAAGAAGGAGGGTGCTACTCTTTAATGAGCTTAAAGGTGGTAGTATTTTTTCCGTTGGAAATTTCAACAAAGTACAGGCCAGCCGCAAGCTCAGAAACGTCCATTTGCCGTTCATTATTAAGGTATTGTTGCGATACAATTTTCCCAGAAGCATCCATAATAGTAACGTCAAGGGCATCAACTCCGGTAAATGAAATTTGCTGTATGGCTGGGTTTGGAAACATTTTTATTTTTTCCATCGAATGTTCTTCGACAGCCAATTCGCGTACGCAGAAATCCTCGGTATAGGGCATTGCCGTTGCCGTAAGATTTATAGGAAAAGCATTAGTCGGCACGTGTGCCGAGGTAACCGGCACCGACTGCTTGGTCAAGGACAAATGGTTGGGATTGATAATCTTGCTGTCGCAGGTATTGCGTTTTGCGGGATCTACTTTAAAAAGTTCCAGACTTACATCGGTCACCGTAGGATCAATAGCACGGTAGCCCGCCAAATAATAGTGGTTATTGTTGCTGTTGTCTGTTTTTGGAAAGGCCATATCGGGGTAATAGATGGTGGGCATCTGAAAATCCCAAAGGTTAAAATCCTCGGTACCGGGCTCTACGTTTGGCACAAGGTATTGATAGTTCGTCGCAACAGGATTTCCAGTGTTTTTGTCAAATTCATAAAAAAAGACATTGCTTTCGCCATAATATGAATTGGCACCAATGTTCCAGCTTTCATCTCTATCATAGCCTGCAATTACAAGGTTATTCGCACTGTTGAAGGATGGCATCAGAGCAAAACCGTACATGTTCAGGTTGTTGGGATCGTCGGCATACCAGGAGCGGGCACTATCATAGGTTCCATTATTATCAAAAACCGTTATTCCAAAGTAATGCGAGAAGGAATAATTGGTAAGCATATAGATTTTACTGGTCGTACTATCAAAATAGGCATCGACACTTACATCATTGGCATTTCCAAACACATAGCTTTGGTCCCATTGCATAGTTCCCTGAAAGTCCAATTTGTGCGCCAATACTATTTGTTGGGCCGTATTGTTCGATAGGTCTTGCCAGGTTGCGCTTCCGGTAAGAAAAAATCCATCACTGGTTTCGGCCACACCATTTACAAAGTCGTATTCTAAGGTATTTACCGTATTGGGAGCATCGGTTTCTGCGGCCCATAACACGTTTAAACCCGAATCAGTACGTAGCACAAAACCAATGTTGTTAAAAACACAATTGATATCAAGGCTGTAACAATCACTGAAATACCCGGCAATTACGAAGCCAGGATCGGCAATACTATCGCCATTGGCATCGCTGTTTGAAAAACTGATGTGCAGGCCGGTGCTATTAAAATTGGGGCCCACCACATCATAATAATTGGCTTGGAGAAAGTTTCCGCTCAGTGCCTCAAATTGTGCCACGAATACTTTTCGTTTACCGCCAATGTCTATATAGCCCGTAGCGAAAATAAGATCCAAATGGCTCACTATATCCAGAATACGCAAATGGGGTGAAGTTGGTTCCTGATAGACGATATTCCAAATTACGGCGCCATTTTCATCCACTTTTTTTAGAAACGCTCGTTCAGATTGCAGGGCCGTGTCAAAGAGATTGCCAGCCACAATATAATCTGTAGTTGGCGGACTATTAAATGAGAGGGGCTCGATACATACATCGTGATAGACCATAGTAGCTACCGAAACATTTGTTTGAAATTGACACCAACCGGATATGGCAAAGGTCAAAAAAAACAGGGTTATTAGTAATTTTGTTTTCATTGGTGAAATATTTAATAATTAATACGTAGTTGAAATTTCTTCCCTAAGGTCAAGGCTTTTAGTTAATTTTAAAACCTCCATTTATTGGCACGAGGGTTTGAGCCGATCTATTATGGGTTTGATGCAAGGAACTAATAGTTGTACAACTATTAAAAACGACTTAAGTTTGTCAATAAATTAAATTCTATGGAAGAAGCATCCCAAGTTATTAGCTATGTAGCCTACTTATTGCCCGCAATTGTTGTGGGGCTGGTCGCCTATTTTTTCTTTAAGGGCCATACCGCCAATGAAGAAGGGCGCCGAAGGTATTTGGTCCAAAAAGAGGCACAAAAACAAGTGTTGCCCCTTCGATTACAGGCGTATGAACGTATTACTTTATTTCTGGAGCGCATAGACCCCAATAAGTTATTGGTTCGGGTAAGGCCTTTTTCCGATTCAAAGGACGATTATGAAAACCTGCTCGTGAAGAATATTGAGCAGGAATTTGACCATAATTTAACGCAGCAAATCTATGTTTCTCCCGAATGTTGGAACCTGGTGAATGCCGCCAAAAATGCGACAATCCACGTTATCCGTCAGGGGGCGATGCACGAAAAGGAAGGAAATGTAGATAAAATGCGGGAGTGGTTGTTACAGAACTTTATGGAAGAGGTTACCCCATCCCAGAAAGCGCTGGGATACGTAAAAAAAGAGGTGAGCGAACTTTTCTGAGTTTTTAATAGCACAGGTTAAGACGAGCTCGTGGACAATTATTTTTCAGAGGGCTTTATATTCTTTATATGTTATATGTCATATATCCTATCATCAAAAATCAACTTTTTTTAAGGGGTAAATATATTGTGGTGAATGGCGAAAAGCATAAGCCCAATCCTGTTCTTTATTCCGAGTTTTTTGTATAGTGAATCCCTGTAACCTTCAACCGTTTTGTAGCTGCAGAACATAGTTTCGGCAATTTCCTTATAGCTCATATCGGTACAGGCCAATTTTATGAATTCCAGTTCCTTGTCCTTTATTTCGGTATCAAGGTTTTTTTCTATTGAATCCATAAGTATTTGCGAAACGGTATTCGTGTAATATTGGCCGTTTTTAATTACTTCCAACAAAGCTTGTTCAAGGATATCCTTTTTGGTATCTTTCATAAGATACCCCTTGGCTCCAGCGCGGAGCATCTTCAAAATGGTGTATTCATCCTCTTCAATGGAAAGGGCCAGCACTTTTACCTCTGGGTAATTCTGTTTAAGCTTTTCGGTAGTTTCTATACCGTTCAAAATGGGCATTTTAATATCCATCAGCACCAAATCGGGAATGTTTTGTGGGTTTTCAAATTTATCTAGCAGTTCCCTTCCATTTTTGCATAAATAAAGCACATCAAAATTTTCAAAATCCTGGACGAGCCCACCAATAGCCTGGGAAAGCAAAAAATGATCGTCAACTACTACTACTGAATACTTCATTGTATAATTCCTTTTAAATGTTTTTATATCTAAAGAATGCCCTAAGCAAATTTATATTTTAAGAGCAGAGCAGTGCCCTCGCCTTTTACCGAATCTATTCTCAAAGTTGAATTGATAAGCTTTGCCCGGGTTTTCATATTTTTCAATCCAATGCCCATGAAATCGTCATCCTTTTCAAACCCCACTCCGTTATCCGCGGCTGTAATGGTCAATTTCTCCTCGGTGTAATTCAGTACTACCTTGAGTGAGGATGCCTTTGAATGTTTTATGGTGTTTGAAAAAAATTCCTGCAAAATCCGAAAAAGAATTATCTGTGTATTTGCTTCAATCGGCACCACTGTTCCCTCTACTGTTAATTTTGCGGCTATGAATTTCAATCTATTGAAACGCTCAATCTCCAACCTAACGGCTTCCCGCAAACTAAGGCTCTTTAGAGCTTCGGGGTTTATCAGCTTTGAAAGCGCCCGCAACTCGTCAATCCCTGTGCCTATGGTTTCTGAAACCTCGATCATCATCTCTGGCTTTTCCAAGGCCATTTGTGCCTGTATTTTTGCCAAGGTCATCAACTGCCCAATGTTGTCGTGCAGTTCCCAACTTATGTTGCGCAAGGTTTCTTCCCTAATTTCTATCTGCGATTCTGCCAATTCGCGCTCAAAAGCTTTTTTGGCTTCTGCCTGTTCCCGCAACAAGCGGTTCTTTCTTCGGGTAAAAACGGAGAACAATACAATAACAATAATGACCAAGGATATTGGAATAGCTATTGCCGCTATTATTATGATCTCTTTTTCATCCATAGAAAGCCCGTCAAAAAGAACAAATACATTAGTATTATGAGCGAAAACTGTATTATTAGCAATAGGTCAAAAAAACTATCCGGCTTATAGAACCATGTTTTAATAATTTTTATTGGCAAATAACCAATATAAAACAAGAATAGCCCAACACTTACCCAAAACAACAGGTCGTTCTTAACTACCAATACCAATGAGGACTGTAAGATACTTATATAATATAGAATTATACAAAATATTAAAATACTCGCTCCAGCAATATAGGTTCTCGTGAAAGAATCCTTAAAAAAGCCGGTAAACACTATATCGCTCAAAAAAAATAACAAAAAAATACCGAAACCTATTTGAATGTTTTTTTTGAATCTTTCATTTTCAATCATCTTCATAAAAATATAGAAGAATATGGAAAAATGAATCAGATAATACCCATTGAAAATGGTAAAAATAAGTTGTGTATTCCCTGAATTTTTTAGGTAAGTGCCCAAAAATTCCGTAACCATGGTAACAAACAATACAATGGGCAAAAACTTTAAAGCAGTATTTTTATAAAGTGGAAATCTTATTAATGAAATTACAAAAACAATGGCGTATAGTACCAAATAAGTATTTTGAAGAATGGTTAATGCTGTTTCCACTAAATGAACGAGTTTTTAATCATTCCCAAAATCATTTGTACCAGGTGGCGGGATTATGGATCCGTCATTCAAAATCAAACTGCTTTCAGTACCTCCGACCGTTGCATTGTTCGACATAAAAAATCCAGCCTCATTCATCTGGCCTGTAGAATCGGCCTGGCGCTTATCTTGGTTTCCTTCCTGCTGCAGCGTACGTCTATTGATGGGTACCGCCGTATATCTACCATCCACTTCCTCCACTGAAAAACCTACGTTTTTTCCTTCATAAGCCATTGTTGGCAATACAAAAAGGCTATTCCTTCTGGGATATCTAACGGCATCGCCATTTGGAAAGGTGTCGCTATTCGGGTAATTGGAAAGGTAGAAACGCAAGGTCTGTATATCTACATTGGCCTCTTTGGCTTCGTGCTCTATATAGGCAATGTATTGTTTTATGGTTTTAAGATCGTATTCCGCATAACGTGTGGGCGTAAATTTATCGCCCCCCGGAACTATGCTGTCCTCATATTTTTGGATAATCGGCACGCGTCTTTGCGCATAGGCATCATACATTTCCTGGGCGCGCTCCACAGAGATTATATGGTCTTTCGGCGGACCTTCATAAGGTGGCTCTGTGTGTGTAGTTGGCTCTTGGCAGCCAACAAGCATCAAATTGACGAAAATCAATACGAATAAACGGTTTGTCATTTTTGCTGTCATAATAAAAGGTTTTTACAGTTGTGGGATAAATGTAATTACTAAAGAACACATTAAAAAATGTGGTTTTATAATCTAAAAGTGAAGATACACCATTAAGTCTGATTATTAATTACTTAAATAAAATTTCACAAAAAAATACGGGGAAAACACTTAAAAAAAGGGGGATTTCCCCCTATAAAATGTAGGAAGATTAATCGTCTTTAGTACGAATTTCGTTCAATTCCTCGTTCTTTTGGTGTGCGTATTCATACCCGCGCTCCCACCATTTGCTCATCATTTTCTTGTCGAAAATCAAGGAATTGGTGGTCAGCACCGTAGGGGTATAATAAAGATTGATGATTACGTTATTGTTGGTAGCCACAAATTTCCCAATACGGATGTTCTGCTTTTCAATACGGTCTGCCATATAACTGTGCATATTGGTAAGTAAGGAAAACACATTTTTTGAGGGAAGCCGATTGTAATAGGTAATCTCCGTTTCCAAAATAATAACGTCAATGCTCTTTGCACCGCGGTTGATGGCCTCTTCAATGGGGACCATGCTGCCAAAACCCCCATCGGCATATTCACAGCCGTCCTTTTTAACAAGACTCATAAAAGGGGTGAAATTTGATGAAATCCAAATCCAGTCCAAGAAATCCTGGTACTCAAAATCATTGACCGATTTGTATTCCACTTGATTTAGCGAAAGATTGGAAACCGTTACCACCACCTCTTTTTTCGAAGCCTTTAAAGTATTGAACTCTGTTTCGGTTACCGACTTTTCTATCAATTTTCGCAAATTCAGACTTTCGCCGAAGGTCTTTTTCCCTTTCAAAAAATTCAGGAGCACGGTATAATGGTCAATACCAATTTGTTTTCCGCCGAATTTGTCTTCCTTGATAACAAAGGGGCAACTGTTGAAAATGCTCTTTTGATTGACCGAAGTATAGATTTCCTTGATTTTTTCAACCTTGTCCAGTGCCAAATGCGAAATGAGCAAACTGCCCGTAGAGGTGCCCACAAAAAGATCGTAATTATGGTGCAGCGTATCAATTAAGTATTGCGCCACGCCTCCCGCAAATGCGCCCTTGCTCCCACCGCCAGATATTACCAATGCTCTCATTCCTTTATGATTGAATTTAAATAATTTGCCGCCTTTTCTGAAACCTGCCTGCCCAAAACTTTTACCTGTTCGTGGTATTTTTTGTCCTGAAGCAACTTATTCAACATTTCTTTTGAAGGCTTTGAAAAGCGCCACGTAGGATGCACACAGGCTTCTGCCAGATTTTTAAGCGTTTGCAGGTCCCAGAGTTGAAGCTCGTTTACATATTCAAAAGCCTTTTCGCGGATTTCGAAACTGTAATCTGTTGAAGTGTAATGTTTAAGTTCGCTTACATAATTTTCCTTTTCCGGATTGTCATATCCCTCCGTCAGCAAGGCCAGAGCAAGCCACAACTGCCGAATGTTTTTATTTTGAAAACCTTCAATTCCCTTCGTTTTGTTTAAATATTCTGTTCTTTTTTTAGGAAATTGCGTCCATAATTGATACAGCGCAGATTCCATCGTTACATAGGAATCATCTTGCAGCAAACTTTCATATTCGGTTCGAAGTTCCTTTGGAATAATTTCCAGCGAAAGCGCCATAGCCTGCCGAACGTATAGATTATTGCTTTCAAAAGCAGTTTTATAAAGTGGAAGCGTTTCAGCAAGTGGTTCATCCGCCAATTGATATACCGCTTCCTGCCCAATAAAATCGTTCGGGAAGGTAAGCGCGGTTTTCAACTGATTTTTTTTATCTGAAAATGGAACGGCCCGAAGCGCGGAAATTTCAAAATATTTATGGATGAAGGCCGATTTCAGCAAGGATTGGTACGCATCTTCACTTTGAAATGCCGTTTGTTGCAGCCAATCCTTTTCAAAGGTCGAAATATCCGCATCGGAAACCTTTTTCACTTCATTTAAAAAATCTTCCGTGGCAACATTTTTGAATTTATATTTTTCCAGATAATTTTTAATAGCCAATTTAAAAGCATCCTCCCCCATTCGCTCGCGTAAAATGTGCAGCGCCCATGCCCCTTTTTGATAAAAGGTAAGCGAGCTTGCCTTTGGGTTTAAAAGTGATTCGCCTTTGCCTTCATCGCTCGCAGCCTTTAATTGCTCGGCGGTTTGGTATAATTGCCAGTAATAATAATCTTCGCCGAAAATTTCCTTTTCAGCCAGTAACGCATAATAGGTTGCGAAACCTTCCTGCAGCCAATGATCTTCATTAGCCTTTTCGGTAACCATATCGCCAAACCATTGGTGGGCCAGCTCGTGGGCGTTTACGTTTACGTAGTTTCTGTCGTTAAAACCCGTGGAATCTACCACAAACGCTTCGGAAAAAATGGTGAGGGTCGTATTTTCCATCCCGGCATACAGAAAATCGCGGACGGGAACCTGTTTGTAGTTTTGCCACGGATACGGCACGCCGATTTCGGTTTCCAGAAAATCGAATATTCGTTTACTGTAACGATACGTAGGTTCTACTTTTAGGGAATCTTTCGGTTTGAAATACAATTCGATAGGAATTCCTGAGTTTGAAACGAGGTTTTTTTTGTTGAAATCGCCGATGGCGAAAGCCACGAGATAGCTGGACATGGGTTCATTCATATCAAAGCGCCAGCCGTTTATTTCGTGTACATTTTCCACATTCAATAATTTTCCATTGGCAACCACCGTTTTTTCCTTTGACGCAATTATCTGTAAATCGAATTCAATTTTATCATTTACGTCATCGATGCTGGGCAACCAATTTGAAGTGTATTTCCCCTGGCCTTGCGTCCAAATTTCAGTGTCGAAGAAGTAGAGTGTCTGCTTTGGTTTCATACTGTACCACAAATCTGCCTTATAGGTTTTTCCTGCTTCAAAATTACCTGAAAACCACAGTTTTTTTTCGTCAGAAGAAATTTTGAAATCTTTCGTAATTATGTCCAACAATTCAATGTTTACGGCATTTAAGAATACAGAATCGGTGTTTTTTAAAACTTTAAAAGTGACCGTAAAACGTCCTTCTATTTTCTTTTCAAAAACATTGGGGCCAATAGAAGCCTCAATCCTCAAAAAATCCACAACATCGGTCTGTTGGGCTTGCAATTCCGCACATCCCCCAAATATTATGAATAGCAGAAATACTATCGACGAAAACCTTCGCAACAAATTAGTTGGCTTCAATTTCAAAAAATAAAACATAAAAAAAGGTTATTCGTGTTTACCAAAAATAACCTTTTTAAAAGTTTGTGAAGTAATTTTCTATTCTAAAATGATTCTTTTCGCGCCTGTTCCGTAAGAATTTTCAAGGTTGATGAAATAAACTCCTTTTGAAAGGTCAGTAAGATCAAAAGAATAGTTGTTCAATTCAGCAACTGATTTAAAATAATATGACTTTACCGATTTTCCGTCCACAGTGTTGATGGTCATGCGTGAAACGGATTCTGGATATTGGGTCTTTATTTGAAAAACACCATTTGAGGGGTTTGGATATATTGTAATATCATACACCGCGGTATTGTCTATTGCCGTTATTCCGAGTGTGTTTCCATAAACCATCGGGTTATTGCTGTGGTTTATAATGTGCGTATCTACATAATAAATTGGGTTATACCCGTCATTGCAATCTGCACAGGTCTGGCCCGAAACGCAATTTGGATTGTTCGGGTGGCAATTATCCTGATACCCCGGATGGAAACGGTAGTCGAGGTTAAAAGTAGTGCCCGCGTATTGGGTTAAGTCGTAAACATGCGGCGGCGAAATAGCTCCGGGACACCAACCCGCCCTGCTGTACTGCCAAGTTCCCTGCTGACCGGTACAGCCATCGGGGTTCGGATTGCATTGGTTCCACAGGTGCTGCGTAAAAGTTTCGGTACCATTAATATCAAAATAGTGTGTAGCATTAAAAAATTCCGCGGCATTTGCCGTGTTGTTGCCTCCCCAGCCGTGCCCCGTGTTTGAAACACGCAAATGGGAAGCCTGCACTCCTTCCGGAATTTCCACACTAAAAGTTTCAACAGGCTGCAAATTGGCAGGATCGCCAAAGGCATAACCGTCGTCCCAAACTTCTACAACATTGCTATAAGCGTACTGCGGTGCACCGGCAGTATATTCGGTGTCTAAGGTAAGTTGCCAGCCTCCCGTGCCCCAAGTGTCAATAAACACACGGATTTCCACCTCGCCTTGCAGCAACGACATATAATCGGTAACATCCAACTCGTGATTGCACCCCACGCCATAGGGAGTAATGTATCTAATTAATTGAATCCAATTGCCGTCCGGTGCCTTTACATCTATAAATGCCCAGCGGTCCCAATCATCACATCCTCCTGGAATATTTGGGCATTCCACTTCCAAAAACGCGTTCATATCGTTATAGGCACCCACGAATTGCGGAAAGGTATGGGTTCCGTAGTACCAGCGGTCGTTTTGGCCCGTAAATTCAATAACCACATCTTCCAAACTTCGCACTACTTGGGTGTTGGCGGTCTGGTTTACCGTAATATTACGGGTGAGGGAAGTTTCATCGCCATCCGTGGTTTTGGCGGTAATAACAATGGTGTGCGCTCCGTAATTGGCGGGCGTCCACAAATAGTAATAAAAACCGGTTTCTGCCACGGCTGGGTAATCTGTGCCGTTTATGTTTACAATTACTTCTGAAATGCTATCGGGCGAATCTACCGAAGCATTCATATAAATAGGGTACGGTTTTAAAACGGGCATTTCAAGCGGATAATCTTCCGTGAGTCGCGTAGTAAGTTCGGGAGTGGCAAGATTTTCAGCAAACACTGAAAGTTGCAGAAAAAATGCCAATGCAAATAAAAGGTAGTTTTTTTTCATCTGTAAATACTATTTGAATGATTAAATTAGCCAAGATATACCAACAAATATATCATTTAAAACTTCAGAGGAAGTAAGCCAGGGATTTTTTTTTCTTAAAATGGAAGCCTAATTATATGAATGCCAATTTTCTGCAAACCCCGATAGATTACCTAAAAGGCGTTGGGCCCAACCGGGCCGATTTGCTGAAAAAGGAACTCGGCATCCATACCTTTCAGGATTTGCTGAATCTTTTTCCGAATAGATATTTGGACCGTACCCAGTATTACAAAATCGCGCAGTTGCAACAGACCAATGCCGAGGTACAGATTATCGGAAAAATCACCCACATTAAAACCGTAGAACAAAAACGAGGGAAGCGATTAGTTGCAACTTTTATTGACGAAACGGGAACGATGGAATTGGTTTGGTTCCGTGGCCAAAAATGGATTCGTGAAAATTTAAAGCTGAATGTTCCGTACGTAATTTTCGGAAAGACGAATTATTTCAACGGTAGTTTTTCCATGCCGCACCCTGAAATGGAATTGCTCGATGCGCACGAAAAAAGTATTCGTTCCGCAATGCAACCCGTGTATCCTTCCTCTGAAAAATTAAGCAACAGTGGCATCACAAATAGGGTGATAAATGGACTGATGCAGCAGCTGTTTTTAGAGAGCAAAAATAACTTCGCCGAGACCCTCTCAAAACCACTTTTGGAACAGCTGAAATTGGTCTCGAAAAAGGAGGCACTTTTCAACATACATTTTCCGAAAAGTCAGGGGCATTTGGCACGGGCACAATACCGATTAAAGTTTGAGGAATTGTTTTATATTCAGTTGCAATTAATCCGAAAAAACCTCATCCATAAATCGAAAATCAAGGGCCATATGTTTGATAAAATAGGCCATAACTTCAACACCTTTTATTCGCAACATTTGCCCTTTGAATTGACCGAGGCACAGAAGCGCGTCATCAAGGAAATCCGCAACGATTTGGGAAGCAATGCGCAGATGAACCGACTTTTGCAGGGCGATGTGGGTTCGGGGAAAACCATAGTAGCGTTCATGTCAATGTTAATAGCACTTGACAACGGTTTTCAGGCCTGTTTAATGGCGCCGACTGAAATTTTGTCAGTTCAACATTACAATGGTTTAGCTGAAATGTGTAAAAGCCTGAACACCAGTATTGAATTATTGACCGGCTCAACCAAAACTTCAAAAAGAAAAGAAATTCACGAAAAACTTGAAAATGGCGAGTTAGACATCTTAATTGGCACCCACGCCTTGCTCGAAGATAAGGTAAAATTTAAAAATTTAGGGCTTGCAATTGTGGATGAGCAACACCGTTTTGGAGTGGAACAACGGAGCAAATTATGGCATAAGGGAGGCCCACCTCAATCCTCCCTGAGGGAGGAAGCAGCAAGAGTGCGTAAAAAATATATGACGGCTAGGCCATCTGCTTATAAATTACTAAAAGAGCTCCAGCAAAAAAACAAAAAACAACCCACCCAAGCCGAAGCAATTTTATGGGAATGTTTACGAACCAAAAAACTTGATTATAAATTTAGACGACAACATATTATTGATGAGTTTATTGTCGATTTTGTCTGTCTCGAAAAAAAGCTGATAATTGAAGTAGATGGGGGATATCACAACCATCCACAGCAAAAAGAAGCTGATGAGCTGAGAACGCAGATTTTAAAAGAACTGAAGTTTAAAGTACTACGGTTCCCAAATGAAGAAATAATAGGCAATATCGATGCCTCGCTAAAAACAATTGAAACAGCTTTAAAAAGCCTCCCCTCCGGGGAGGTTGGAGGGGCCGGGGCCATTCCCCCCCACATCCTCGTTATGACCGCCACCCCCATCCCCCGCACCCTCGCCATGAGTGTGTATGGCGACCTGGATATCAGTGTGATTGACGAGTTGCCGCCAGGCCGAAAAAACATCAAAACTGTCCACCGTTTTGACGCCAATAGACTAAAGGTTTTTCGCTTTATAAAGGACGAAATTTCGAAGGGACGGCAGGTGTATTTTGTCTATCCATTGATACAGGAAAGTGAGGCGATGGATTACAAGGATTTGATGGATGGATACGAAAGCATCGTGCGCGAATTTCCTCCCGACGGTTCGGGACCGAAATATCAAGTTTCCATCGTTCACGGACAGATGAAACCAGCCGATAAGGATTATGAAATGAACCGTTTTATAAAAGGCGAAACCCAAATTATGGTCGCCACAACGGTTATAGAAGTTGGCGTAAATGTGCCAAATGCCAGTGTGATGATTATTGAAAGTGCGGAACGTTTTGGACTATCACAATTACATCAATTGCGCGGCAGAGTTGGTCGCGGTGCCGAACAGAGTTACTGCATTTTAATGACCGGCCACAACCTTTCGGCAGATGCCAAAACCCGCTTGGAAACTATGGTACGCACTAGCGACGGTTTTGAAATTGCCGAAGTGGATTTAAAACTTCGCGGCCCCGGCGATTTGATGGGCACCCAGCAAAGCGGCGTGCTGAACCTTCGCATTGCAGACCTCGTAAAAGATTCGGAAATATTGAAGATTGCCCGGAGCTATGCCTCACAGACCCTAAAAGCAGACCCCAACCTTTCTTCCGAAGAAAATATTCCTATAAAAAACACATTCGAGCAGCTTGTAAAGTACCGAAATATCTGGAATTACATTTCTTAGTTCTACTATAAAATTTTATATAATCACAACACTTCCATATAGGGGGGAAAACCCCCATCAATTTAGGGGGATTTCCCCCTAAATAATTAAATCAATTTTTCGTATTTTGTTAGATATTAGAAAGATATGGGCCAAAACACCCAGTCTTAAAGTAAATGAAATGTTTAAAACATTTATTCCATCCAAAATTCTTCAACCCTACGTTGCATTTTTTTATACCATAAAATGTGAGAAAATAAATTACGACCAAATAATTAGTGAATACGCGCTACCAAGTGGATTTGGACATATGGGGTTTCACTATAGGGGTTCCTTTTACGTCCTTCAAAAAAACAAGAAGCAAGACCTTGCCAGGTTTTATGGGGTCGGGCAACAAACGCACCAATACTATATTAACTCAGATTCAGAACTGGTAGATTTTTATGGAGTAACATTTCACCCAACTGCAATGTGGCATCTATTTGGGTTGGATATGCCATCCATTACCGATAAAGCTTTTGCAAGCACCGCGCTCTTTAGCACTAATATCGAAAAATTTACAAAACAATTTAATGAAGATCAAGAGCCTGCTTTAAAAATAAAACTTATTGAGAATCTCTTGCTCGATGAAATATTATCTGTACAACCGCAGTTGAATGTTATTGATACCGCTATCCAAAAGATAAATGAAACCTATGGCTGCGGTTCTATTGCAGCGCTTATTGATGAATTGGGAATTAGTGCTCGGTACTTTCAAAAAAACTTTAAAAAAATGGTTGGTATTACCCCTACCACCTATAAACGGATAGTGCGTTTTAATTGTATGTTTTCCCAATTAAAAATTGATGCCCCCATTGATTGCAAAGGCTTAAGTGCCTTTTATAATTATTACGACTTTCCCCATTTTACCAAGGATTTTAAAAGGTATTGTGGCAGCTGCCCATCAGCATTTCATATTGAAAAGTTCCATTTTCTTCGAGAAGTTGTGGCTTCAAAAGCGTTAATGGACTAGTCTCCATAAAATACCTTTAAAACTTTATGCAATTGATTTCCAAAGCATAAAGGGCGGTTTTATACAACTCGTTATTAAGTGTTCCTATTACTTTTAGAGTTGTAAGTGGACGAAAAAGAAAATTAGGTCAATTACAAATGGGAAAAAGAAAATTTAAACAAATTTAAAAACAAATATCATGAAATATTTGATCCTTACTACATTTTTCATTTATGGTTGCATAAGTTTTGGGCAAATCAAACCTAAAACAAATTCACCCGATAGATTCATTCCTGAAAATGTGATAGAAATTCCAACCAAAAACAATCAGGTTGAGATTCCAAAAAATACCACCCCAAAAAGAATAAACATTGTTCCAACACTTTATGGAAAATGGACAAATGCGAATAAGAATATGCTATATATTTATAAAGAAAATGATGTGAAATTCTTTTTCGTTTCCGAGGAAAAAGTCATTAATCCATTATGGACTATTATCGGAACAGCTAAAAAAAATCCCGACGGTACTTTTAAATTTGAATACGGTTATGCCTTCAATAAAAACAACACCGGTTTTGACAATTGGATTTTCGAGAAGGATTTAAAAGGAAGTTTTATGGATACACGTGGTACGAATGTTTGGAAAAAATATTCTGGACCATTGGTGCGAAGTAAAAAGGTATTTTCCCCCCCCACACCTAAAGCAGGAACCTCAGTCCTAGTTGGCCCCCTTTCCTTTTCGAACACTTACACAGATTCAAAAAGACAGATTATGTGGCATGTTAACAATGCTGGAGATAAAATATTTATGTTGGGTGAAACAGTAGATGGGGTAATACAATTTATTGGCATTGGTACTCGAACAAAACAATTAAACACAAAATATGGTAATACTTATCAACTGGATATGAATTTAGTAAATACTATAGGACCAAATGACAAAACAGTTAATTATAAATTTATGTGGGATAGCCGTGGAATATCTTATTTAAACAGTTCGGATTGCTATAATTTGGAAGCTGGATCATATCCTAGACCAGACGGGATTACATTTGTTTGTCCAGATGGAATGGTTTCGGGAATGCAATATAGAATGATACCCCTTCATAAATATGATCTTAACCGTACAGCTAATGTGGCATCAAACATACAGAAAAACCAAGCATATTTTAAATATACCCCACCCAGCTCTCCCTACAAGGACCCCAGACTCTCCGAAAATAATGACAAGGACAATGATGGCCATGGATATATTGGGGCTTACAATTGCACTTTCTGTGATGATTGTGATGACAACGACCCCAATAGATTTCCAGGAAATTCGGAAGTTGCCGATATGAATGGCTATGACGAAGACTGTAATTATGAGACCATAGGTAAATTGGATCGTGATGGGGATGGGCACACCGATTATCGGGTAACTAACATAGATGAAAAAGGAAATATTAGAAAAAGCGGAGACGACTGTAATGATAATGACCCAGACATATATGAAGGTAGAATCGAAACATGCGACGGTAAAGACAATAACTGTGACGGCAATATAGATGAAGGCTTATTAAAAACACAATATTACAGAGATGAAGATGGTGATGGTTTGGGCAACCCTGATGTTTCCCGAGGTGTTAAGAATTGCTACCAGCCTGACGGTTATGTAAGCAACTCAATAGATTGCGACGATAGCGACAAGTCAAAAAAAACAAATTGTAACTAATTAAGGAAATACAAAAACAAATTGTTTTAAAATAACACCCATGCAATTAATTGTTTTATTCGCTTTATAATTAACAACTTGTAGAGGCAGCTATCTTTTATCAAAAAAGTGAAAAGGCCGATATTATTTTTAATGTTCACCCCAATCAATTTCTAAACTCTTGCGCACGCAAAGATTGAGAGTGGCTTTAAATTTATTAAATACCAAATCGTTGGATGTAATTAAATCATTTGTTTTTTGATATTATTTATTGGTCTGCCAAATATAAATTTCTTGACATATTTAACAAATGTTAGAATCTATTAATAATCTATTGATTTAAAAAAAACACTCATTAACGTATAGAAATCATGGAAAATAAAAATCAAAACTGAAGAAAATTTTTGACCAAACTTGGCGTCGCTGTGAGTACAGGAGTAGGATTGGGATTGATGCCCAATACTGCACTGGCAAGTACGGCATTACCAACCGTACAAACCTGGGCTATGTGGATACATGGAAGCGCAGGAAGAATAGAGGGATGTGCACACGATGGGCAGAAAAGCCCTATAACAATGGCCAAACTAAAAAAGAAAATGATGACCATCAGCTCAATGAACTATTTTAGATCTGGAAATAATGGTGGCATGCCTGGGACTACTGTAGCATTGGAAGGTGAAGCTGCAGGCACTATGATCCCAACTTCTGGTGGTGGTCAATTTATTATATGGGATCGTGGCACTAAAAATAATGATAAAAACGGCGAGTTCTGGGTGCATTATGCTATTCCTACTCCTTTAATTGCAGCAGGAACAAGGGCGAAAGCAGGACTGTGCTTAGTTAGTTGTATGAGCACAGATATAAAAATGCATATTGGTCAAGTAGAGGTATGGCATGGAAATAAGAGTATCTTTAGCCAAGCAAATACACAATTGTGGGGGCCAGAAAAAATGCACCGATTCAATATACCTACCACACCTTCCGTTATGGGGGCGCTTTGCATCTCCCTTAAAATAAAAGGAGAACGTGTAAATGCAACTAAAATTCTAGAAATTAGCGGTGTAGGCATCGATTTTTATGTTTAATGGAAATATTAGATTCCAATATGATGATAAGAAGAATCGCACTTCACTTAACACAACATTTTTGCTTGTAAACTAATGTTAACAATATTAATATTTGAAAAGTTTCGTGGAGAACTTAATTGTCCATCGCAGTCATGGGCGCTTCATCAGTGTCTTTCGAGGTTTTAATATTATTATTGATCAAATTCAACCAAATTCCCCTATAGATTATCAATCCTTAAGTGCGCTCTGCAATTATTATGACCTTCCCCATTTTACCAAGGATTTTAAAAGGTATTGTGGCAGCTGCCCATCAGCATTTCACATTGAAAAGTTCCATTTTCTTCGAGAAGTTGTGGCTTCAAAAGCGTTAATGGACTAGTCTCCATAAAATACCTTTAAATCTTTATGCAATTGATTTCCAAAGCATAAAGGGCGGTTTTATACAACTCGCTATAAAATTTCCATCTTACATTTAGACATCTCAACTCCCCCATTATTTATTATTAAAAGAATATTAACCACTTTAAATTTAACATTATGGGACATTTAAACTTTCTTAATTCAAGAGCACGATCAGCAGAGAGCTACTTTGCAATTCACGCCATTAAAACACATTATTCGAAGGCAACATCAAGAATATTAAAAAAAGTAATTTCAATGTTCGTATGTTTACTTCTAATGGGCACATTGGCCTTAGCTCAAAACGTTCAAACATCTATTGATGCTTTAACCCAACAGACAGATGCGGTAATCACCGTAAACAAAAATTGTGGCATTGTCCAATTTATCAAATTTCCAGCTACGGAACCTTTAAACTTACAAGGCAATACTGCATATGAAAAAGCGATTTCATTTTTAAAAGACAACAAAGGCATTTACACTGTGGAAAACATAGATGAAGCCTTTATTCACAAAACAACCGAAACTGATCAATATGGGTTGAAACGAGTTGTGTTGACCCAAGTATATCACGGAGTTCCCATATTTGACGGCAAATTATATTTCCATTTTAATACGGAGGAAAAGCTGACTGCCATCAACGGAAACTATATGGCTAACATTAAAGTAAATCCTGTTCCAAGTATACCCCAATCACGGGCTTCATCAATTGCTCTGGAAACAATACATAATCAAAACATTAATTTTTCAGGAGCTCCAATGCAGGTACTGGAAAAGACCCTCTATATATTCCAAAAAGGAATGACACAAGGCTATCGCGGGGCGCAACATTTGGTTTATAAAATTGAAGTGAGCAACCAAGTAGATGTTAGGGAGTTTCTTTTTATAGACGCACATACCGGCATCGTAATAGAACAATATACTGGAATAGCCCATGCCATACACCGCACCATTTATGAGGTGAATACTTCAAATATTGTTTGGGAAGAAGGCGATCCATTTCCAGGAACACTTGACCAATGGCAACAAAATGAGGTAGTAGTGTCTGAGCATACCTATAATTTTTTTAAAAATGCTTTTGGGCATGTGTCTTATAACGGTGCAGACATACAAATGAAAGTAATCAATAATGACCCAAATATCGTTTGTCCAAATGCCACCTGGAATGGCATCACTGCAAGTTTTTGTGATAACGTAGCATCAGATGATGTTATAGGGCACGAATGGGGACACGCATACATGGAATATACCGGTGGACTAATTTATAGCTGGCAATCGGGTGCACTTGATGAATCTTATGCAGATATTTGGGGAGAAACAATCGATTTATTGAATGGTTATGAAGATGACGGAGAAGATCTTTCGCTAAGAACCGGTTGCGGTAGCTCTGATCGTTGGATGCAAGGTGAAGATGCAAGCGGTTTTGGAGGCGCGATAAGAGATATGTGGAACCCTAATTGCAAAGGAGACCCAGGAAAAGTAAGTGATCCCCAATTTTGGTGTTCAGGAGCCGATTGGGGTGGAGTGCATACAAATTCTGGTATATCCAACCATCTTTACGCATTATTGGTAGATGGCGGCACTTATAATGGACAGACCATCACTGGTATTGGTTTTACAAAAGCTGCCCATATTTTTTGGAGAGCACAGAGCCAGTATTTAACACAAACAAGTGGCTTTATAACTTTTGCAGATGCTTTAGAAGCAGCCACTTCAGATTTAATGGGTATCAACCTGGAAGGCTTGTCCACGGCTTCTCCAGCAGGACCTTCTGGCGAAATAATTACGGCAAATGACCTTACGCAAGTTACCAATACCATTCTTGCCGTAGAATTAAGAAACGATCCACCCGCTGCGTGTTTTGTAACCATTTTGCAACCTTTAACTGATGAATTGTGCGAAGCCGCAATTTCTAACCCAATATTTTTCGAAGATTGGGAAGGTGGATTTGGCGATTGGACCCATGAAGAACTACCTGTACATCCAGCTTTATGGGTGCCCAGAGATTGGATGATTTATACGGGTCCTTTAGATAATAGAGATGGACTCATTGCTTACGGCCCCGCAGATTATTATGCCAATTGCACCACGAACGGCCAAGAAGGTATTATTCGGTTAACAAGCCCCATTATTACCATGCCAAATGATCCTAATCCTACATTTGAAATGGCATTTAATCACACGATTTCTTTAGAAACTGGATATGACGGCGCAAACATTAAGTACAGTTTAGATGGAGGCAATTGGAACTTAGTTGAGGCATCTTCATTTACTGAGAACACCTATAACTATAGTGTTTTACCTAACAGTGATAACCCGTTATCTGGCGAGCCAGCTTTTACTGGTTTAGATGGTGCAGGTGCTTATCTAACCTGGGGAACCAGTGTTATAAATTTATCCACTCTTGGAGTAACAGCAAATTCAACCGTTCAATTCAGATTTGAAGTAGGTACAGATAAATGTGGTGGTGTATTGGGTTGGGCCTTGGATGAAATTATGATCTATAATTGTGAATCGCTTTCTATTGCCGATACAGATTTTGAAAACATCATTAAGGCATACCCAAATCCAACAGGTGGAATTGTAAACATAAAAACCACTACCCAAATAAGTGCTATTGAAGTCTATAATATATATGGACAATTGGTAGCATCTAACAATAATAGGGACCAAATTGATTTAACTGGGTTTAGCCAAGGAATATATATTTTAAAAGTTACTGCTATTGATGGCAGATTCAGTATGATTAAAGTATTAAAAGAATAATGATCATTTGCATTGTATGGGTAGCCAATTAGTTTAATAGATATTAAAATGAACTTAATAAATCAAGGCATAGAAGACTATAGCTAAAAGTCTGTGATTGTCAAGAAGTTGTGGCTTCAAAAGCGTTAATGGACTAGTCTCCATAAAATACCTTTAAAACTTTATACAATTGATTTCCAAAACATAAAGGGCGGTTTTATACAACTCGCTATTAAGTTTTCTAACTACTTTTAATCTTGATTCTACATATCAACTCCCACAATTGATTCAAAAACGAATATTAACCTTTTTAAATATATCATTATGGGACATTTAAACATTATCCATTCCGGAACAAAAACAACAGTGAACTATTTTGGCGATTCTGCCGAACCACTCCAATTAAAAGACAATAATACATCTGGTACACACAAAAATGGGTATCGGCGCAATAGAATGACTTATTTTCTAACATTAATTGTAGGTCTTTTCACTTTATTCAGTTTTGCACAAAATACTGCACCACAAATTGAAATTACAGATATTGCGGCAGATGAAACCGCAAAAACCCTAACCGTTAATTACTCCTTAAGCGATGCCGAAAGTAATACTTGTGAGGTATGGCTCAAAATGTCGTTGGACGACGGAATTTATTATGAAACTGTTCCAATCGCCAAAATTACCGGCGATATCGGTACAGGTATAAACCCTGATCCAACACTCTCTTTAACTTGGGATTATTCAGACTTAACCGTGGAAATTAGAAGTGTAGATATAAAACTATTCGCTTCCGATAACCAAGCGGTTGATATTGCAGAAATGGTCAGCCAAGTAGATGAGGCAAACTTGTTGAGCAACTTACAATTTATTGAGGGGGAGCGCCATTACTTAACGGCCCCTGTACATCTGGAAGAAGTACGGACATTTATTGAAAATGCGTTTATGGAAGTAAATCTTCAGACCGAGCGCCATTTTTTCGTTCATTCCCATTTGATGATGCAGAATATTCTCGGTCGCAAGCCCGGTGCTAAAGATGAAGCCATTACTTATATTATTGATGGCCATTTCGATGGTAGATCTAACAGTCCCTCTGCAGATGACAATGGCTCGGCAGTAGCAGGAACGCTTGAAGCGCTTCGCATACTCTCGCAATATTCTTTTGAGCATTCCATTCGATTTATTGGTTTTGATGCTGAGGAAGTATATTCTCCAATCGGTTATCCTGGAAGTTACAATTACGTTCTGAATGGTATAAAACCATTTGAAGACTTACAAGGAACTCTAAATATGGAGATGATCGGTTTTTATTCTGATGCAATTAATTCGCAAACATTGCCGGCAGGCTTCGCGACACTCTTTCCAGAAGCGGCACAGCAAATTGAGGACGATGAATTTAGAGGCAATTTTCTATTTGGAGTTGGTAACACGATTTCAGATCCGCTATTATCAGCTTTTATTGCTGCTTCTGAAGATTATGTTCCTGATTTAAGGCTAATTACGGTTACTGTTGCTGGTACCGGTCAGAGCGTTCCGGACCTGCGCAGAAGTGATCACGCCATGTTTTGGGATGCCGGTTTACAGGCACTGATGCTAACAGATACTGCCGATTTTAGAAACCCAAACTATCATACCCCCGGTGATAGCATTGGCACCTTAGATTTTGGTTTTATGAAAAATGTAGTGAAAGCAGTTTTGGCAACTGTCGCAGAACTTGCCATACCCATTAGTGTAGGTTCTGATGAAACTGATTTATCTACTTGGCTGAGCATTGGTGAACACGATCAGTTTGCTGCAGAAATATTTATTTTCCCCAATCCTTCCACTGGCCTCTTGACTTTACGGGTTGAGAATGCTAAGTCTGGATTTACATCGCTTGTTGAAGTTTATGATTTAGCAGGAAAAAAGGTTTATCAAGATCTTCGAGAATTTTCTACAGGTACCAGCAATTCTGAAATCAATCTACAGCATTTAACTAACGGCTCTTATATACTTAAGCTGAAATCTAAAAACATTACAACGTCTCTTGCATTTATTATCGCATATTAATTTGCAAGTCCAAAATAAAGCCTTATAGTCTTCTGCCACCATTATATGTAGCAGAAGACTATTTTAATTAATAAATAAAACGAAATGTTAAACCTTTCGCAATGTCTCTATTTTAAACGATAGCGAGCTATTGAAAATCATCCGCAGCTTTGCCCCCAAACTCTAAAAACTGACCCAAACCTTACTTCCGAAGAAAACATTCCAATTAAAAATACCTATGCCCAGCTTGTGAAGTACCGAAATATCTGGAATTATATTTCGTAAAACACACCTGAGTAGTTTGATTCCCTTTTCTGAAACCGTCAATTTCCGAAGGTCCTTCACAAGCACAATGCCGTTCCCCAATTAATTTTCTTGCCAATTCGATTACTTTTCAATACTTTTAGGTTTATGACAGAAGCCGCTTTAGAAGAAGAGAAAAAGGAGCTCGCCAAGCAGTACAAACAGCTGCTCAAGATCAGTTACCGCACCCTTACCAAAGCAGATAAAAAACTGATCCGCAGCGCATTTGACCTTGCCGTTGATGCCCACAAGGAGCAACGCCGCAAAAGTGGCGAGGCTTATATTTTTCACCCTATAGCGGTCGCAAAAATTGTTGCTTCGGAGATTGGACTGGACGCTACCAGCATCGCTGCCGCCCTTTTGCACGACGTGGTTGAGGATACTGAATATTCCTTAGAGGATATCGAGCGTATGTTTGGCACTCCCGTGGCCCGCATTGTGGACGGGCTTACCAAGATTGCCCATATCAATATGTCTGAAGACGTTTCCATGCAGGCGGAAAATTTCAGAAAAATGTTGCTTACCCTCAATGAGGACATTCGCGTAATCATCATAAAAATTGCGGACCGGCTGCACAATATGCAAACTATGGACAGCATGCCGCCGGACAAACAGCGGAAAATCGCTTCGGAAACGCTTTACATTTACGCCCCGCTCGCCCACCGCATTGGGCTTTACAACATAAAAACCGAATTGGAGGACTTAGGACTGAAGTTTACCGAGCCAGATGTGTATGCAGATATTTTAGGCCGCATAAAGGAAAGCAAGGAAGAACAGGACGCTTATATAGAGGCTTTCAACAAAGTGATTAAAGACTCGTTGGATGCCGAAAATTTAGAATACGAAATAAAGGGAAGACCCAAATCCATCTTTTCCATCCGAAGAAAAATGCTTGCCCAGAACGTCACCTTTGACGAGGTGTATGACAAATTCGCCGTTCGGATTATCTATAAAAGCAAGCCCGAAAACGAAAAATTCTTCGCGTGGAAGATTTATTCCATAGTTACCGACCATTTCCGCCCCAACCCCATACGGCTTCGCGACTGGATTTCTTCCCCCAAATCAACGGGTTACGAAGCACTGCACATAACCGTGATGGGCCCGAAAGGCCGTTGGGTAGAAGTGCAGATTCGCAGCGAGCGGATGAACGAGATTGCCGAGAAAGGTTTTGCTGCCCACTACAAATACAAAAACAAGGAAAAAGACGACGGCGGCCTCGAAAACTGGCTGAACAAACTACAAGACACGCTGGAGAATTCAGAAATAAGTGCCGTGGATTTTGTAGAGGAATTCAAACTGAATCTTTATGCCAAGGAAATTTTTGTCTTTACCCCGAAAGGAGACCTGTATTCACTTCCGAAAGGAGCCACGGCTCTGGATTTCGCCTTTCACATTCACACCGAAATCGGGATGCACACCCGCGGTACAAAGGTGAATGGAAAACTCGTCCCGCTGAGCCATGAGCTCAAAAGTGGTGACCAAGTAGAGGTTATTACGTCAGATAACGCAAAACCTACGGCCAACTGGCTCAATTACGCCACCACTGGCCGCGCGCGTTCAAAGATTAAATCGTCACTGAAGGACGAAAAGAAACAGCTCGCCGAAGAAGGAAAAGTAATCCTGGCCCGAAAATTAAAATCGCTGAAACTAAACCTCGATGAAAGCCTACTCAACCAATTGGTGGTTTTCTTTAAGGTGAAAACGAGTTTGGATTTGTACTATCGCGTTGGCGCGGGAATCATCGACAACCAAAAATTGAAGGATTTTGCCGCTTCGCGAAGCAATGCTTTTATCAGTTTCTTCAAAAATAGAATCCGAAAGCCCGACAAGCCCGAGGATGTTAACAAAGAAGAAATCACTGAAAAGTTTGATCAGCTTGTTTTCGGGAAAAACGAAGATAAGTTGGATTATAAAATGGCTAACTGCTGCAACCCCATTCCCGGGGATGATGTTTTCGGCTTCGTTACGGTGAATGAAGGCATAAAAGTACATAAGACCAACTGCCCGAATGCGTTGCAACTTCAGAGCAATTACAGCTACCGCATTATGCCCGCCAAGTGGATTGACAGCACGCAACGCGAGTTTAAAGCCGTCCTTAACATTTCGGGAATTGACACGATTGGTTTGGTAAATGAAGTAACGAAAGTAATTTCAAACAACCTTCATATAGACATGAAGAGTGTCCACTTCGACAGTAATGACGGGGTTTTTACAGGCAAAATAGTTGTGGTGGTAAAAAACAAATCGATTCTGAACAATCTTGTGGACAACATCAAAAAAATAAACGGAATTGATAAGGTTACCCGGGTTTAGGATGAGGGATGATGAAAAAAAGGTTAGCGGTTTAACATTTTCGTAAAGAAGTCATTCGTCTTACGTCCTACCGTCTTAAGTCCATTTCACGGATGATTTCATTTTCTACCATTTCGCCAATGCCACATCTAAAATTTGAGTAACTTTGCACACTTAATTATGAGTTCAAAAACAGACATAAATAATCAAGAAATTGTAAAGAACGTTTTCACGGGCTTTCTTGAGCAAAAGGGGCACCGCAAAACGCCGGAACGCTACGCAATTCTTCAGGAAATTTACGACCACGACGACCATTTTGATATTGAGTCGCTGTACATAAATATGAAGAACAAAAATTACCGCGTAAGCCGTGCCACGCTTTACAATACTATTGAGTTGCTTTTGGAATGCGGCTTGGTGCGCAAACACCAGTTTGGCCAAAACCAGGCGCATTACGAAAAATCGTATTTTGACCGCAACCACGACCACGTTATTCTCGCCGATGGCGAAGTGATTGAGTTTTGCGACCCGCGAATTCACAACATAAAAAAAACCATAGAAGAGGTTTTTAATATTGAAATAACCAACCATTCACTTTATTTCTACGGAAATAGAAAAAATCCCGCCACTACCGATGACGGGAACAATCAATAAAAATTATGGCAGTAGACTTACTACTTGGATTGCAATGGGGCGACGAAGGCAAAGGAAAAATTGTCGATGTCCTAACAAAAAACTATGATATAATCGCGCGTTTTCAGGGCGGGCCGAATGCGGGCCACACTTTGGAATTTGATGGCCACAAGCACGTCTTGCACACCATTCCCAGTGGAATTTTTCACGAGGGAACTATCAATTTGGTGGGGAACGGCGTGGTGATTGACCCCGTAATTTTCAAAAGGGAGCTCGATAATCTTGCAAAATTCAATTTAGACCTTAAAAAGAGCCTGCTTATTTCGCGAAAGGCGCATCTTATTTTGCCAACCCATCGTTTATTGGACGCTGCTTCCGAAGCTTCAAAAGGAAAAGCGAAGATTGGCTCAACGCTTAAGGGCATTGGCCCAACTTATATGGACAAGACCGGTCGCAACGGCATGCGTGTCGGCGATTTGGAAATGGACAACTGGCAGGAGAAGTACCGCGCTCTGGCAGATAAGCACGAAGCGATGATTGATTTTTACAATGTGGATGTACAATACGATTTGGCAGACCTTGAAGCAGAATTCTTCAAAGCGGTTGAAGTATTAAAAAGCCTGACATTTATTGATAGCGAGGAATATTTGCACCAAGCCCAAAAAGATGGCAAAACCATTCTTGCCGAAGGCGCTCAGGGGTCTTTGCTCGATATAGATTTTGGCACCTATCCCTTCGTAACCTCATCAAACACTACGGCCGCAGGAGCGTGTACCGGTTTGGGAATAGCTCCCGGAAAAATAAAGGAAGTATTCGGAATTTTTAAGGCTTACACCACTCGCGTGGGCAGTGGCCCCTTCCCTACCGAACTTTTTGACGAAGATGGCGAAACCATGGGCCGTGTGGGCAATGAATTTGGCGCAACTACAGGCCGTCCGCGCCGTTGTGGCTGGTTGGATTTGGTAGCGCTTCGCTATGCAGTGCAAGTAAATGGCGTTACCCAATTGATTATGATGAAAGGCGACGTGTTGAGTGGTTTCGACACACTTAAAGTATGTACTGCCTATAACTATAAAGGTGAAACAATCCATCATTTTCCGTATAATATTGAGGCCGAAAACGTAACGCCCGTATATACTGAAATGAAGGGCTGGCAAGCAGACTTAACCAAAATGACAGAAGCCTCGCAAATGCCACAGGCCTTGAACGATTATATCGATTTCTTGGAAAAAGAGCTAAAAGTGCCGATTAAAATTGTTTCCGTAGGGCCGGACAGAAAGCAAACCATTCATCGGGGTTAGGGATTTGGGATTAGGGATTAGGGTCCCGATAGCTATCGAGATGGGATTTGGGATTTTAAAAATATCATTTGAAAATAAATTCGATATATAGTTTTTTTCTTCTTTTTTTCCTCTTCTTCGGAATAAATGGTTCCGCACAGGAAAAACAAAAGGTGGATATACAGTCCGGTTACCTTGAAATAAGGCCCGAATTTCCCGATGCCGCCATTTACACCAAAGACGAAACCGGGCAGGTGTATATCGTACACGAAGGTGTGGAAATGTGGTGCGACCAAGCTTTTGTTTACCTAAAAAATAATTTCGTAAAAGCCTATGGCGATGTGCGGATTACGCAAGGCGATACCGTCTCAATGAACAGCAAATACGCTGAATACAACGGAAACACGCAGTTTGCCTTTGCCAGCGGTGATGTAGTTTTAACAGAACCGAAAACCACCCTTAAAACAGATACGCTTTATTTCGACAGGATAAAACAACAGGCCTATTACAGGACTGGTGGCACGGTGCAGGATACTTCCAGCGTTTTGACCAGCCGTTCGGGAAGGTATTTTGCCGAAAGTAAAAAGTACCAATTTCTTCAAAATGTTAAAATCGTAAACCCGAAATATACTGTAAACAGTAACCAACTCGATTTTTATTCCGAAACTGGCGATGCGTATCTTTACGGCCCTTCCACCATTGTGAGCGAAACCAGTACCGTTTATTGTGAACGTGGTTATTACGATACGCGCGGCGATACGGGCTATTTCGTAAAAAATTCAAAAGTAGATTACGAAAACCGAACGCTTTACGGCGACAGCATCTACTTTGACCGAAACAAAAGTTTTGCCTCTGCCACCAATAATATTCGTGTTTTGGATACCATCAACAAAAGTGTAATCCGCGGCCATTACGCCGAAGTTTACCGCGAAAAGGATTCGGTTTTTATTACGAAAAGAGCCGTGGCAATCACGGTTCGCGATGGCGATTCCATTTATGTGCACGCTGATACGCTTCGGGTTACGGGCAAACCTGAGAATAGAATTGTAAAAGGATTTTATCGCGCCCGGCTTTTCAAACCCGGAAAAGAAGGCGACGACCCCACCAGCGGAAAATGTGACAGTATTTACGTCAACGAAAAAAGGGGAATTACAAAACTATTGCGAAACCCAGTTTTGTGGAGCGGCGAAAACCAAATGATTGGCGATACCATCCACATTCTTTCAGATACGATAACGGATAAACTGGATACGCTCAAGGTTTTCAACAATGCTTTTTTGGTGCAAAAAGACAGCATGGGCTTCAATCAGGTTAAGGGCGAACGGCTTATCGGACTTTTTACAAATAATGAACTGGACACGGTAAACATCAACAAAAACGCACAAGTAATCTATTATTCCCGAGATGATAACGAGAAATTGGTCGGTATAAACAATACGGTTTCCAGTTCCATTCAAATGTATTTGGAAGAGCAGCAAATTACCGGAATCAGGTTTATAAAAAAGGCAGATGGGAAAGTGTATCCGCCGTCAATGCTGCCTGAGAATGCGAGAATTCTTCCCGGGTTTCAATGGCGGGGCGATGAACGATTGTATTCCGTGGAAGATTTATTTAAAGGAAAACCCGCACCCATACTCCCAAAAATTAAGGGAATCCCACTGCCGAAGGACGAGGGTGAATTTTTTGAGGATATTCCCGAAGACGAAATTGAACTTCCCGAAGAGTCCAAACTTTCCCCAAAAGATTTACAAAACCGACCGGACGACCCCAAACCCGAAACTTTGGAAAGCGAGGCGAAGCGGGATTCCATTCAGCAGAAAGCTAATGATTCCATTCAAACCGGGAACTAATGACTGAGGATTTCTACAAATACCAAGCCCAGACCACGCCACATCCGCTGGCGCTGGAAATTTCGCACGCCGAAGGAAGTTACATTTACGATACTTCCGGCAAAAAGCATTTGGATTTTGTAGCGGGAGTTTCCGCCTGCACGCTGGGGCATTGCCATCCGCGCGTTGTTTCGGCAATAAAAACGCAAGCTGAAAAATATCTGCACGTCATGGTTTATGGCGAATATATTCAAGAACCCGCCGTGGAACTTGCAAAACTACTGGCCAATAATCTTCCGCAAAACCTAAACACAACTTATTTGGTAAACAGCGGCACCGAAGCTATCGAAGGCGCGTTAAAACTCGCCCGCCGCGCAACGGGCAGAACGCAAATTCTTTACGCAAATAATGCCTACCACGGCAACACCATGGGCTCGATGAGCGTCATGGGCTATGAAGAGCGCAAAAATGCATTCAAACCTTTAGTTCCGGATTGCTTCCCTGTAAATTTCAATGGTGAAGCAGACCTTCAAAAAATAACCACGGAAACGGCTGCTATTATTTTGGAAACCATCCAAGGCGGCGCAGGCTTTATCCAGCCCGAAAATGATTATCTGAAAAAAGTGCGAAAGCGTTGTGATGAAACCGGGACGCTTTTGATTTTGGACGAAATTCAACCCGGATTTGGAAGGACCGGCAAACTTTTCGCTTTTGAACATTTCGGCATCGTGCCCGATATTTTAGTGATGGGAAAAGGCATGGGCGGCGGCTTGCCCATCGGTGCTTTTACGGCTTCACACGAAGTGATGGCACTGCTTCAGGACAACCCAAAGCTGGGGCATATTACCACTTTTGGCGGAAATCCCGTGATTGCGGCTGCCGCTTTGGCAACCCTTCAGGAATTGACGGAAACTGATATTGTTCAGCAAACACTTCAAAAAGAAAAACTTTTAAGAAAATTGCTGGAACATTCGCTAATAAAGGAAGTTCGGGGTCGAGGCCTGATGCTTGCCGCAATGGTTGAAAGTCCCGAAATCGCTTCCGAAGTAATCCTGGCTTGCAAAGAGCGCGGATTGGTGCTTTTTTGGCTTCTTTTTGAAGGTCGGGCCATCCGTATTACGCCGCCACTGACAATCAGCAATGACGAAATTGAGGAGGGCTGTAAAATACTGACAGACGTTCTAAACTCCCTTCAAAAGAGATAGATGTTGCGCAAAGCCTTTGTTTACAGAGGTTTACAAACAAACCTACTGTTGATAAGTCCGTTAACAATAAACGCGGCATAACAATTGAACTTATTTATACATTATTATCTTTAAAATAGAAGAAACCGTTAAACCGTGCGTATGCAATTAAGTTCAAACGAGCATAACAACTTCTCGCTGGAAAGATTCGAATCTATGCTGAAAACCAACAGCGTTCTGTTTTTCGACTCAGAGGAATTTGAGGAAATAGTGCATCACTACCTTGAAAATGGAAAAATTGCACTTGCCAAAAAAGCGACCAAATTAGGGTTGGAACAACACCCATCCTCCACAAACCTTAAGCTTTTCCAAATAGAAATGTACATTTTTGAAAACCAATTGGAAGTCGCCGAAGAACTTTTGGACGAACTATACCAATTGGAACAAAGCAACGAGGAAATCTACATCCAAAAGGCGAACATTTTCTCGCGCCGCGACATGCACAAAGAAGCCATTACCCTGCTGGAACAGGCCTTGGAGATTACTATGGATGAGGCTGATGTATTGTCGTTGCTGGGAATGGAATATTTATTTCTGGAAGATTACGAAAACGCCAAGCTCTATTTTATGAGATGTTTGGAAGAAGACGAGGAAGATTATTCTGCACTCTACAATATTATTTACTGCTTTGAATTCTTGGATGAATACGAAGCGGCCATCGATTATTTGAATGATTTTCTCAATAAAAACCCGTATTGCGAAGTTGCGTGGCACCAAGTAGGCAAACAGTATTATGAACTGAAGGACTATAAAAAAGCCCTTGCCGCCTTTGATTTCGCCATAATCAGCGACGACCGTTTTATAGGCGCTTACCTTGAAAAAGGAAGAGTGCTCGAAAAACTGAAACGATATGAAGAAGCCATTGAAAGCTACTCCATTACCTTAGGACTCGACGACCCAACTTCCTACGCACTATTGCGAATAGGGAAATGCTACGAAAAATTGGGCAACGCCGAAATGGCGATCCAGTTTTATACAAAATGTGTGGAGGAAGATTCCCTACTGGACAAAGGTTGGATAGCCATTACCGATTTTTACATAAAAAACAAACAATATCAAAAAGCGCTTTATTATATAGAAAAAGCCATCAATATTGACAGTGAAAACGTGCTTTATTGGAAGCGTTATGCCAAAATAAACAATAAACTCAACCTATTTGAGGAAGCGGAAGTCGGTTTCAGAAAGGCGTTGGAATTGGGCAATTATGAATTGGAATCTTGGTTAACGCGCGGTGATATTTTGACCAATCTCGGTGAATTTGAGGCTGCAGTGAACAATTTCAATCAATCTTTGGAATTCTATCCGGAACACGCCGAAATAGAATACCGTCTTTCAGGCCTTTATTTCACATTGAACGAAAATGACAAAGGCGCGTTCCACTTAAAAAATGCCCTAAAATCTGAGCCCGAATTCTTGATGATTATTGAGGAACTTTTTCCGCAGGTTTACCAAATGCCAGCGGTAGTGGAAATAATCAAACAACACAAAAATCCTTCGCTTTAATTTCTGTATTTTTGGGGTTTTAGCAAAATAGACCTATGCCTCAAAGGAATTTTTTTCAGTATTTAATTATTACCGCAAAAGGCCTCGCCATGGGCGCTGCCGATGTTGTCCCTGGCGTTTCGGGCGGTACCATCGCCTTCATTTCCGGAATTTATGAAGAATTGATAGAAACCATCCATAAATTGGATCTCGGGTTCTTCAAAATCTGGAAAGCTGACGGTTTTTTAAAAGCGTGGAAACATTATAACCTCGGGTTTCTTTTGGCGCTGTTTTCGGGAGTTTTTATCAGTATCATTTCCTTGGCAAAATTGATTACTTGGCTTTTGGAGGTTTACCCAATTATGGTCTGGTCGTTCTTTTTCGGGTTGGTAATTGCCAGTATTGTTTACGTGGGCAAACAAATTACCAACTGGCGATTGGCGGTAATCGGCGCTCTTATTTTAGCTTCCTTTCTGTCCTATTTAATAACTATTGCAGATCCTATCGGTTCTCCGGAAAGCATTTGGTTTCTGTTTCTGGCCGGCTTTATTGCTATAATCGCAATGATACTTCCCGGAATCTCGGGTGCTTTTATTCTTTTGCTCTTGGGGGCTTACACAGCCGTTATCGGGATCGTGACCCAATTGGGCGAGGGAATAACAACATTAAATGGCTCGCTTTTTTTGAGCGCCCTTGGAAAACTTCTAATATTTGGAGTTGGAGCTATTTTAGGGTTAAAGATGTTTTCGCGGGTATTGAACTGGATGTTCAAGCACCACAAAAATTTAATACTTGCGGTACTTACCGGTTTTATGATTGGCGCGCTGAACAAGATTTGGCCATGGAAGGAAGTTTTGCAATACCGATTGAACCATGCCGGAGAACAAATTCCCTTTATTGAAAGAAGCATATTTCCGCAAAATTATGAGGGCAATCCACAAATTTTGTACGCTATAATTTTTGCCGTTATAGGCTTTCTGACAATCTTTTTATTGGAAAGAATCGCCGTAAATAAAGTCGCAGTTTCCAGCACCAATAAACAACCCAATTAACTCCTAACCCTTAACACTTAACCCTTAACACTTAACTTTCAAACCAACCCGTGTACGAAAATCGCTCCTTCTCCGATAAAGCTTGGCTGGTCCTAAAAGGGCTGGGAATGGGCGCGGCCAATAAGGTGCCCGGTGTGTCGGGGGGCGTTGTGGCTTTTGTGGCAGGTTTTTATGAGGAATTTATTTATTCGCTTCAAAAAATTAACAGAAAAGCCTTCAAGCTGCTTATCGGCGGCCGTTATAAAAGCCTGTACCGCTACACGAACGGGCAATTCCTGAGTTTGTTGATCTTGGGAATGGTCGTCAGTTATTTCAGTATTTCCAAGGTTCTTGATTATTTAATTGACCATTACGAACTTTATGTTTGGAGCGCCTTTTTCGGTATGATAATAGGCTCCATTTATTTTATTGCAAAGGATTTTGGCGAATGGAACCGAAAATATGTAGCTTATCTGCTGTGCGGGGTCATAGCGGGTGTGGCAATAAGTTTTTTGGAACCCGCAAAGGAGAACAGCAATTTGTTTTTTGTGTTTTTCTGTGGAATTATCAGCGTTTCGGGAATGACCTTGCCCGGACTTTCGGGTTCTTTCATTTTGATCCTTTTGGGGAATTATGTATTGCTATTGGTAGATGCCGTAAATGCACTTTTTGACACGTTCGCCGATATTTTTCAGTGGGATTTCGTTTGGATTTACGATCCCGAAAGGATTGAACTTTTAAAGGTTTTGGCAGTTTTTTCCTTGGGCTCCTTGGTTGGTTTGGTTTCCCTTTCACATTTGTTGGCGTATGTTTTGAAACGGTTCAAAAAAGCTACTTATGCCGTTATCATCGGGTTTATCGCCGGTTCGCTGGGCGTGGTGTGGCCGTGGAAAGAAGAAAAATATGTCTTTGACAGCTTGGGAAAAATAAAACTTGACGCCAATGGAAGAGAAATAATAACAGGCTACACCCGCTATTTCCCTGAAAACTTTGGCACTGAAACCACCCTGGCCATCGTATTTATGATCGTGGGAGCGGCTATTGTGCTAAGCCTGGACTGGTATGATAATTATAAAAAGAAACCGCGTGTCTAAATTTGGATTGATCGGAAAAAACATCGGCTATTCTTTTTCAAAAACTTTCTTTTCCGAAAAATTTGAGAAGGAAAATCTGGATCACACATACGAGAATTTCGATATTCCTTCAATAGCATTTTTCCCGAGGATAATTTCCGAAACTCCTTCTTTAAAAGGCGTAAACGTTACCATTCCCTATAAAGAAGAAGTGATTAATTTTCTGGATGAACTGGATGAAGAGGCAAAAAAAATTGGCGCCGTAAACACTGTTAAAATTTCTGAAAAAGGAAAACGCATCGGCTATAATACGGACCATTTCGGTTTTCAGAAATCGTTGGAAGCCTTTTTACCACTTCAACAGAAAACCGCGCTTATATTGGGCACGGGCGGCGCTTCAAAAGCTGTTGCGTATGCTTTGGACAAGTTGGGTTTCGAATTCAAATTTGCAAGCAGGAAAAAAACAACTGCCGGTTTGCTATATTCTGAATTGGACCGATCAACCGTTGAAAACCATCTTTTAATAGTAAACTGCACCCCGCTTGGCACCTTTCCGAATATCGCTGATTGTCCGCCACTTCCCTATCAATTTCTCACAAAAAACCATCTGCTTTTCGACCTAATCTACAATCCCGCCGAGACCGAATTTTTAAAACGTGGAAAACTTCAGGGCACAAAAACCAGCAATGGTTTGAGAATGTTGGAATTACAGGCCGAAAAAGCCTGGGAAATCTGGAATTCATAAAATTCGCATAAAAAAACCCAAAAAAAAGCTGTGTGCTTTGCCAATTGCGCAGTTGTTAGTATCTTGACCCTCCAAGAAAAACGAACCTAAACATTGAAACAAATGTCTGACGAGAAAAATGGAAGCCCTCTAACCTCCAAAGGGGAAAATGATTCTGAAAAAATTTTAACGAATGAAACTTCGGAAGAAACAAACACTGCCTCAGCGCCTGTAGAAACCTCAAATGAGGAAAGTACTGTTGAAGCTGAAAAAGTTGCGGAAGAAAAAAATGCTTCCGAAGAAACTTCAAAAGAAGATGCTGTTGCCGAAGAAAATGCTGAGGAAGTAAACGCGGTGGAAGAAGCAATGGTTGCCGAAAAGGAATCTGTGAAAAAGAAAGAAGCTATTGAAGCATCTACCAATGAAAAGATTGAGGCTTCTGAAAAGATTGAGGCTTCCGAAGACGAGGAAATTGAGGACGAGGAAGAGGAAGTAGCTTCTTCGGAAGATGAAGAGGACGAAGAGGAACACGAGGCAAAAGCCCAAAAAGACTACAGCACCCTTTCAGAAAAAGAATTGGTTGCCGAACTTGACAAACTTCTGAAAACAAAAAAAATACAGGAGCTAAAGCACGATGTTGAGGAAATCCGTTCCGAGTTCAATAGTAAATTCAACGAGGAACTGGAGCACAAAAAGGAGGAATTTCTTGCAGAAGGCGGGAATATCATCGACTTCCATTACACTACTCCGCTGAAAAAAGAATTCAATTCGCTTTATTTTGATTATAAAGAAAAGCGAAACAATCACTATAAAAATCTTAAAAAAGACCTTCAAGCCAATTTGGATAAGCGCTGGGAACTTATTGAAGAACTAAAGGGCCTATTGAGCGCCGAGGAAAATATCAACACTACCTATAACCATTTCAAGGAAATTCAGGAAAAATGGCACGTTGCGGGGGCAATTCCAAGGGACAAATACAACACCGTTTGGAACACCTACCACCACCATGTTGAGAATTTTTATGATTTTCTTCATTTAAACCGTGAGTTCCGCGATTTGGATTTCAAGCACAATTTAGACAGCAAGCTGAAAATCATTACCCGTGCCGAAGAGTTAGGCCAGGAAGCAGATGTCAATAAGGCTTTTAGGGAATTGCAGATGCTCCACAAAATGTGGAAAGAAGATATTGGTCCCGTAGCAAAGGAGTATCGCGATGAAGTTTGGAACAAGTTCAGCGAGGCCACAAAAGTAATCCACGATAAGCGCCAAGCACAGTTGGCCGAAATGGAAAAAGATTTTGAAGACAATCTGGAAAAGAAAAGGCAGATTGTTGAAGACATAAAAAAGGCGACCGAAGAAGCGAAGCCGAGCCACCAAGGCTGGCAAAACGCCATTAAAAAAGTACAGGAACTTCGGGATGCTTTTTTTAACACCGGTCGTGTTCCTCGGACCAACAATAAAGAAATCTGGAAGGCTTTCAAAGATGCCACAGCCAACTTTAACCACCAAAAAAATAGTTTCTATAAAAACCAGAAAAAAGAGCAGTACACCAATCTTGAAAAGAAACGCGAGCTCATAAAAATTGCAGAGGAAAACAAAGACAGCGACGATTTTGAAGCCACAACTCCGCTGATGAAAAAAATCCAAAACGATTGGAAAAGTATTGGGCATGTGCCGAGAAAGGACAGCGACAAGATCTGGAAGCGGTTCAAAAAAGCTTGCAACCATTATTTTGACAGGCTACACGCCCAGAAAAACGAGGCCAATAAAGAAGAAATGGTTCACTTTGAAGCCAAACAGGCAATGCTTGATAAATTAGCTTCTTTTGAATTAAGTGGCGACCATAAGGCCGACGTGAAAGCAATAAAGGAGCAAATTACCGCCTGGAAAGAAATTGGCCGTGTTCCCTACAATAAACGCAGTATTGAACAAAAATTCAACAAAATCCTGGACGGCGTGTTTTCAAAACTCGATTTGGGCAAAAAGGAAACCGAGCTTATCAAGTTCGACAATAAATTGAACACGCTCGTAAACCGTGAAGACGATCGCAAACTGCAGAACGAGCACTTCTTTATTTCGAAAAAGATTGATGAAACCAAGGATGAAATCCGTCAATTGGAGAACAATCTTGGCTTTTTCCACCACGTTGATGAAAACAATCCATTGGTAAAGGAAGTGCACAAAAACATAGCCCGCCACAAAGAACAACTTGAAGTTTGGAAGGCGAAACTTTCAAAAATCAAGGAAGTTCGGGAGGATTAAAATTCCACATAATTTTATGATTGATATTCACAATTTCGATTTTCTTATTGGCAAATGGAATGTGTTAAACCGACGTTTAAATGAACGTTTAGCCGATTGTGATGAATGGACTGAATTCACTGCCGAAATGGAAACCAATCCAATTTTGAATGGTTTAGGAATTATGGACGAAATGAAATCAGCGCATTTTGGCGATAACTTTATTGGCCTCAGCATCCGGATTTTAAATCCAGTTTCCCATGAATGGAAAATCTTTTGGGCAGATACTGCAAACCCAGAAATTGGTTTGAAAAAACAAGTTGTTGGAAAATTTGAAAATGGTGTTGGAAAATTTTTCGGGAAAGAAGATTACAAAGGAAAGGAATACAATTTAAGGTTTTTTTGGAAAAAGGAAACCGCAGACACAGCACAATGGGAACAAGCGTATTATAATGAAGCAAACCAAGTGTGGGAAACAAATTGGACCATGCTTTTTACTTCAATAAAAAACTGAAAACTGCTTACTGAGATTTAGCTTCGTTCCAAAAAACGTCCATCTCGGTCAGCGTCATATCTTTTAAGGATTTGTTCATCTCCGCGGCTTTGCTTTCCAAATACTGAAAACGTTTGATGAATTTTTTATTAGTTCGCTCCAATGCGTTTTCGGGATTTACCTTTAAGAATCTTGCGTAGTTTATCATAGAGAAAAGTACATCGCCAAATTCGGCTTCTATCTTTTCTTGGTTGTTTGCGTTCACTTCGTGCTGCAGCTCGCCCAACTCTTCCTGCAATTTTTCAAAAACCTGTTGCGGTTCTTCCCAGTCAAAACCCACTCCGGCAACTTTTTCTTGAATTCTACTGGCCTTAACCAAAGCAGGCAACGATTTTGGCACGCCTTCCAAAACGCTTTTTTTACCTTCCTTCAACTTTAAGTTTTCCCAATTTCGTTTTACTTCTTCTTCGTCAGCCACCTTTACGTCGCCATAAATATGTGGGTGTCGTGAGATCAATTTTTCACAAATATCGTTGCATACATCAGCAACATCGAAAGCGTTTGTTTCACTGCCTATTTTGGCATAAAAAACAATGTGAAGTAAAACATCGCCCAATTCCTTTTTTACCTCGTTTAAATCATTGTCAAGAATAGCATCGCCCAACTCGTAAGTTTCCTCAATGGTCAAATGCCGAAGTGTTTCCATGGTTTGTTTTTTGTCCCACGGACATTGCTCGCGCAGCTCGTCCATAATGGTCAAAAGTCTGTCGAAGGCTTTAAGTTGGTCTTTTCGGGAATTTTTCATTGTTTCTTATTTCTTGTTATGAATTTTGAACCTGTTACCCTGAGCGCAGGCTAAGGGTTGAATTTAAACGGAAAAAACAAAAAAATCCCGAAAGTTTCGAAACCTGCGGGATTTATATTATTCTATTGCAACAAAATTCTATGTTTTTCGCGAAGCGGCATTTTTTGTTGCCCCTCCTTTTTTGGTTGAAGATGCCTTTGGAACATTTGTTTTTGTAACACTGGCTTTATTGGGCTTAGCGGCTATTTTTTCAACAGGGTTTTTATCCGTCGCAGTAGCTCCTTCGGGGGTTTGGGGGCTTTCCTCTTTGGCTTCGGAAAAGTCAGTCAAGCCATTTTTCACAAGAAGGTTATACCATTGCACCACTTTTTTAATATCGCTTGCATACACGCGGTCTTCATCATAATCTGGCATTACGCCGAAGAAAAATTCCTCAAGCTCCTCTTTTGAAGCTTTATGGCTTATGGTTTCCTTTCCCTCTGCTTTCTCAGCAATTTTCTGGAATACCTCGCGCAGCGGCACTTCTTCCGTTAGGGTGTAAACCGCTATTTCCGAAAGCAGGCTCACATTTTGGCGGCCGCTTACGTTTATGGTTTTCCCATCTAAAAGCGATTCAGCCAGAAAGCCAGTACGGGTTTGGGTTTTTAATTTGTAAAGTCCGGGTTTGCCGGTAATGGAAAGCACTTTTTCTAAGCTCATAAAATACTTTTAAAATGTTTTAACAGATACAAATATCCTTGGTTTGGTTTATATATACAAGCGCCTTAACGTTTCTTTTTTGCATTGGGAAATTTCATGCGGTAATCCACACTTACGTTTCCTTTTGAAATATTGGCCAACTTGCTTTTTATCAGTCTTTTCTTCAACGGTGAAAGCTTGTCGGTAAAAAGGATTCCTTCAATATGGTCGTATTCATGCTGGATAATCCGCGCCACGATTCCGCTGAAAGATTCTTTGTGCTTTTTGAAGTTTTCGTCTTCATATTCCATAACAATTTCAGGCTGGCGGAAAATATCCTCCCGAACCTCGGGAATGCTCAAGCAACCTTCGTTGAAAGCCCATTCGTCGCCGGTTTCATCAAGAATTCGGGCATTTATGAAAACTCGTTTAAAGGTAGCAACGAATTTCCGCTCTTCCTCACTTAGGTCTTCATCATCTTCAAACGGGGTAGCATCCACAATAAAAAGACGGATGGGCAGATTTACCTGCGGTGCGGCAAGGCCAATGCCTCGTGCTTCGTACATGGTCTCGAACATATTTTCGAGCACTTTATCCAAGTTTGGGTAATCTTTCGTTATCTCTTCGGTTTCCTTTCTTAAAACGGGGTCGCCGTAGGCTACAATCGGTAAAATCATTGTTTATTTTCTATTATTATTTTTTATTGTTGTTTGAGATTTTATGGATACTTTGGAATCTATTGTTTCTATCGTTCCAAATTTTTTAAATCATTTGCACGGGATAAATCGCGAGACTACCTCTTTCCTCTATTTATTATAAAGATATTCCTGAAGAATTATCGTCGCACTAATTTCATCAACCAACGCCTTGTTCTGTCGTTGTTTCCTTTTCAGGCCGCTATCGATCATGGTTTGGAACGCCATTTTGCTGGTATAACGCTCATCAACGCGCTTCACTTCTAAGTCGGGAAAGACTTCGGAAAATTTCTTCAAAAATTGCTGAATTTCCGCTTCAATATTGGAATGGGTTCCATCCTTCTGTTTTGGTTCGCCTACCAATATTAGTTCCACTTTTTCCGAAGCGATATATTTTTTCAAGAAATCCATCAATTCGGCAGTAGCCACCGTCGTTAAACCCGAAGCAATAAGCTGCAGCTCGTCCGTAATGGCGATGCCCGTGCGCTTGCTGCCGTAATCCAGTGCTAAAATCCGTCCCATACCGGCTGCAAAAATAAGCGTTTCGGAAATAGTATGCTAAAAATGGGGCGTTAATTGGGATGGAGGTTTTATATTTGTATAACAGGAAACAGGACTAAAGGGAAACAGGACGAGTCTGTCGTGGTTGTTTGTCTGGGTTCTTGGTTCCCGTTCGTCTTGATTCCAAAAATAATATGACCGAACTACAACAAACCATAGAAAAAGCCTGGGAAGACCGTTCCCTACTCACTGAAACCGAAACCATCGTCGCCATTCGCGAAGTGGTAAACCTTTGCGATGAAGGCACACTGCGGTGCGCCGAACCAACTGCTGACGGTTGGCGGATAAACGAATGGGTAAAAAAGGCAATCGTGCTCTACTTCCCCATCCAAAAAATGAAGACTTTGGAAGTGGGTATTTTCGAATATCACGATAAGATTCCCTTAAAATCTGGCTACGAAGCTAAGGGCATTCGCGTAGTACCACACGCGGTTGCGCGCCATGGCGCATATATTTCCAAGGGTGTAATCCTGATGCCAAGCTACGTAAACATTGGTGCCTACGTAGATGAAGGCACCATGGTGGACACGTGGGCCACGGTAGGCAGTTGCGCGCAGATTGGCAAAAACGTACACCTTAGCGGGGGCGTGGGCATTGGCGGCGTATTGGAACCCTTACAGGCAGCGCCCGTAATTATTGAAGATGGTGCTTTTATAGGTTCCCGTTGCATCGTTGTTGAAGGCGTTCGCGTGGGCAAGGAAGCCGTTTTGGGTGCCAATGTGGTGCTTACGGCTTCCACTAAAATAATTGATGTTACGGGTGAAAATCCAGTGGAAGTTAAAGGTTTCGTCCCCGAACGCTCGGTGGTCATTCCCGGAAGCTATACCAAAAAATTCCCCGCAGGCGACTACCAAGTGCCGTGCGCGCTGATTATTGGGGTTCGAAAGGAAAGTACCAATCTTAAAACTTCCTTGAATGATGCTTTGCGGGAGTATGGGGTGGCGGTTTAGTCCAGTCGCAGTTTTCAGTCGCAGTTTTCAGTTGCGGTGTTCAGTTGCAGTTTTCAGTTGCGGCGTTCAGTGGGAGTTGGTATTCTTCTTTTTTCTTATGCTGTTTGGGATTCATTGAAGCTTTTTTTGTTCAATTGGATTTAGTTATGCCTCTAACGGGTCCGGGACGGTTTGGGAGGGGTAAATTTGTATATTTGAAGTTAAAAATATAATGTGGGTGGATGCTGCTGTTGCATTTATCTGTATATTGGTGGTAATGCAAGAAATATAGACCTCCAAGAAACATTAGTCCAACTTGACAATTTATAGTAAATTAAACGAGTGAAAAAAAAAGAAAATATAGAACTCGATTTCTTAATTGATAAGCTGACAAATTCCATTGAAAATGTAGTAACTGGCGATAGTTTTCAAACCGTTGTTTCCTTGGTTTCTAAAAACGACCTAAAAGCTGTAACGAAAAAAAACAATTGGCTTTTCGACTGGAAATTTGAGCACAGGCAACCTGAAAGAGAGGTTTACAAATTGACGATTTCCGGAAATCCAACTGTAATCCAAGGACTAATGTGCTTGGAAATAAAAACAGACCACGTTTATATGCACTTGGTCGAAAATGCGCCGTTCAATAGAGGGAGTGAAAAAATGTATGCAGGTGTTCCTGGAAACCTTGTAGCCTTTGCTTGCAGACTGTCATTCCAACGAGGCAACGAAGGAAACGTATCTTTTCTATCAAAGTCACAACTGATAGAATATTACGAAAAAACTCTTGGTGCAAGACATTTTGGTGGACGTGTGATGATAATCGAAACCAAGTCTGCAATAAAATTGATAGACAGATATTTTAAAAATTTGGATTTATGAAAAAGAAAATAAAAGAACCTGACTTCATAGGAGGACAAGGTCCATTGACAAAAGAAGAAGAAATGGAGTTGCAAAAATACTTTACCGAAAAGAAAATGAAACTATCGGAACGGAAAACAAAAAAAGCAAACTCTACAAAAAAGAAAAGACCCTCAACGGCTGAATAAATGCACTACCGCCAACAAACTATAACCGTTACCGCCGCCGCAACTTCTTGCTATTGACCTTTTTCTGAAAAGCCCTGCTATGCTTCAATATCAGTGTATGGGTTTCTTCAAAACTTTTCCCATAAAGCACGGCATATTCCTGCGCCATAATTTTCACCATTGTCCTTGAAAGCCACAACCTGCGGAAGTTGTGCATGCGCTTTTCAAAGTCCATCGGTTCAAAACGCATACGGTTCAAGTCTATCAAATAGAATTCGTAGCTATCGTTACCATTGTCCACAATCAACGTATTTCCCGGCGAATGGTCCAAAAAGTTCACCCCGTTTTCGTGAAGTTTAAAAGTGAATCGGGTAAACTGTCTCAATATTTCGTTGCGCTTCTTAAACCTCGGGTTGTGTATCAATTCCCGGAAATCAAAATCGTAATCAATGTGTTCGCTTATGTAGAAACTCTCCCGCAATCCGCCCGAAAATGTTTCCAAATACGCCACGGGAAAAGGTGTTTTTATTCCAAAACCGATCAATTTTGAGGCGTATTCAAAAGAGCGCTTCGCCTTACTTTTCCGAAGAAATTGATACACCAGGGCCTGAAAAGCATTCGGCGTCCTAAACTTTTTGATGTTGAAGGAAGTTCCCTCAAGCTGCACCATTTTTATCACATTGCGCTCGCCTTGGGTCACATATTCCCCTCTTACGGAAAAATTGTGCAGCACCTCCCTCAGGGTTTCGGCCAAGTGGGAATATTTTGGATTGATAACAAAATTCTCGCGCATTTATAAAAAAATACTTTTAAAAAAGGTATTTTGCGAAGGTAATCCATTAAAATTCTTGTCCCAACCCTAAAGGTAGGAATTTTAAAAACGGCAATATTTCCCCCTTTAGGGGGCAGGGGGTTATCCTAAGTTTTGCGAAAGCAAGTTTTATGAAGAAAATACTCGTAATACAAAACAAAAGAATTGGCGATGTGCTCATCAGCTCGGTCATTGCCAATAATATAAAGAAGGTTTTTCCCAAAAGCGAAGTAACCTATTTTGTATATGAATACACCGCGGGTGTTCTGGAAAACAATCCAAACATCGACCGTATTATTTCGGTAAAGGAAAAGGAACTAAAGAGCTATGCCAAGCTTTTTCAGACCATTTCCAGAATAAAAAAAGAGGAGTACGACATTATTTTTGATCCGTATTCCAAATTGCAAAGCAGGCTGATCTGTCTTTTTTCCGGTGCCGAATACCGAATTGGTCTAAAACGCGCCCATAAGGATTTGAAGCTTCCCTTCTACACCCACCCCATAAGCCATTTGAAACACCGCACCAAAAACTGCGGCAAGGCAATTGAGGATAGAATCAATATGATTGCCTCGGTTTTTGAGCTGAAAGAGCCCGAATACGCCCCGAAAATATTCTTGACGGAAGTAGAAAAACAATACAACAGAATCGATTCCCTGCAAAAACCCGTAATTATGCTGGGTATTTTGGGCAGTACGCCCCAAAAATCCATGCCCTATACCTATATGGTTGAAATTATAGACTACATCACTGAAAACCATCTTGGTACTGTTCTTTTCAATTATGCTCCCAATCAAAAAGAAGAAGCGCAGAAGGTTTATGAAATGTGCAAAAACAAAAACCGGATAAACCTCGACATATACGAAGACTCCATCCGTGGATTTATAAAACTTATGAACAAATGCGACCTCTTGGTTTCAAACGAAGGGGGAAGCGTTCACATTACCAAAGCATTGGATAAACCAACATTTACAATTTATTCGCCATATGTAAATAAAGAACACTGGTGCAGTTTTGAGGATGGCGACCATCACGATTCCATACATTTATTGGAAGAAAAACCCGACCTTTTCAGCAGTTTCACTTTGGAAGAACGAAGAACCATTGAAGAAGACCCAAATTCGCTCTACAAAGAACTGACGCCAGAAATGATCCTCTCAAAACTAAAACCCTTTTTGGAGCATCACCTCGCAGGATTTTCTTCCTAATTTTTTAGCGTTTCTTCCTTTGTAAGACTTACGGGATTTTTAGCCTTAACGATACCGTATTCTGTCCAAACGCGTTTTTCCTGCTTGGTAACTTTTCGGATGGCTTTGTTTTTCACAAACATTTCCTTGGTAACATAGCCGCGCTCGTGGTCCAAATGGAGCGTTACGGTACTATATCTAATTTGTTGCGGCCTTATTCCGTAGTTCATAAGGCGCTCGCCCATTTCGCGGTCTTCGCCACCGTATTGCATGCGTTCGTCAAAACCGTTCACTGCCAGTATATCCTTACGCCAACCCGAAGCATTGTTACCGTCCCAAGTGGCGCTTGTTGGGGTAAAATTATTCAGAATATCCTCCTTTAGGCCATAGGAAGTAAGTTTGTTGATCTTAAAAGTTTTTTTCAGGCCGTGTTTCAAGAGCCATTTCGCATTGAAACACCGCTGGGTTTCAATATCGTCTTTAGTTATCTGTTTAGAGATTTTCATGGAAAGCTTAAAATAACCTGCCGAAAGAAAACATCCCGGACGGCTCAGCCCCAAATGTGTTGAAACCAAATCGTTCCGCGGAATACAGTCGCCATCGGTAAAAATAAGATACTCCCCTTTTGAAGCAAGGATGGCCTTGTTGAGTATTTTCGTTTTCTGAAAACCGTGGTCTTCCTGCCAAACGTGGGTGATATTTAAAAACGAATTTTCCTTAAAGGAGTCTATCAGCCTTTTCGTTTCTTCCGTAGAACCGTCATCGGCTATTATTATTTCGAAATTCTTTTCCAATTGCTGCTCAAAACCCCAAAGTGCTTTTTGGAGCCAATCGGGTTGATTGTAGGTGCTCACGATAACGGAAACATAGGGTGTGGCATCTGTGTTTTTCACAATTCCGTAGGGCGTCCACTTCTTTTTTTGATCGCGGGTTTGTCTGCGAATGGCCAGATTTTTTTCTATGGACTGCTGGTTTTTGTAGCCGCGGGGATGGTCCAAATGCAGCACCACCGCATTGTAGCGAATCTGCTTGCTTTTTATGCCCAAGTTGGTCAAGCGCTCTCCAAGTTCGCGATCCTGCCCGCCGTATTGCATGCGTTCGTCAAACCCGTTTATGGCCAAAATATCCTTTTTCCACCCTGAAGCGTTATGGCCGTTCCAACTGGCGTTTGTGGGTGTGAGCGCATTCAAAAGATATGCCTTAAAAGGGCCCGAATGGAGTTTGTTGTTTTTAAACGACGGTTTTAAGCCGTGTTTTTTTAGCCATTTTAGGTCAAAACATCTTTCAGTATAGATATCTTCCTTGGTGATTTTTTCTGAAATATCCATTGGCAGCATAAAATAGCCTCCCGAGAGAAAGTAGCCCTCCTCTCTGTATTTTACGTGTTGCTCCACAAAATCCTTCCGAGGAATACAGTCGCCGTCGCTCATTATAATATATTCAGTACTGCACTGCTGAATGGCCTTATTGAGTATCTGCGATTTCTGAAACCCCTTGTCTTCCTGCCAAACATGGACTATCGGGTAAAAGACCTCGGCTTCCATCCTTTTGAGCAACTGCCGTGTTGCGTCATTGGAACCGTCGTCTGCAATTACCACTTCAAACTGCCTATAGGTTTGATTGTTATAGCCATACAGCACTTTTTCCAGCCATTCCGTGGCATTGTAGGTGCTTATGATTATGGAAGTGTCCAGTTGTTTCATCGGTACAAAGATAAAGTTATTTACCCAGTTGGCTCAGGAAACAAAAAGTTGTAATTTCGAAAAAAAGATAGACCACGAATTCACGAATATTTTTCAGTTACAATCATTCGTGCATTCATGGCAGAAAAATGATCAAACTCACCGTAATCATACCCACATTTAATGAAGAAGCCTACATTGAAGATGCGCTTTTTTCCGTCGCATTTGCCGATGAAATAATCGTGGTTGATTCCTTCAGTACCGATAAAACTCCGGAAATAGCCAAAAAATACGCCACCAAATTCCTCCAGCGAAAGTTCGATAATTTCTCAAACCAAAAAAACTTCGCCCTAAAAGAGGCAACTGGCGATTGGGTTCTCTTTGTGGATGCCGACGAACGCGTTACGCATTCATTGGAAGCCGAAATTAAGGAAACCCTCCAAAATCCAAAACACGGCGGCTATAAAATAAACTTCCCACATTTTTATATGAATCGCTTTTTGTACCATCACAGCGATGATGTTCTGCGGTTGGTAAAACGCGAAGGTGCAGTATTTTCCGGCACCGTTCACGAAAAACTACATTGCGAGGGAAGTATCGGGAAACTTAAGAACAAAATGCTCCATTTTACCTACAAAGGTTTGGAAAACTATATTTCGAAAAAGGAATCCTATGCGTGGTTTCAGGCGCAGCAGCAATTTGATAAAGGCAAAAAGACCACCTGGTTTCACTTATTATTTAAACCCAGCTATCGCTTTTTCCGTTCTTTCATTTTAAAAGGCGGTTTCCGCGATGGAGTTCCAGGAATGACCGTTGCAGCCGTTAACGCTTATGGTGTTTTTGAACGGTATGTGAAGTTGATGTTGTTGCATAAAAAATCCCGCTAACTCCCAAAAAGGGGAATTCCACTATTGTGAAAAAGGAAAAAACTCCAAAAGAAGTTTTTTATTAAGTCTGAGTAAGTGTTTCCCCTTTGGGGGCGGAGGGGGCTAATTCCCCCTTCGGGGGTTAGGGGGCTTAGAACAGTTTCCCAAACCGAATCTTCTGTCTAAACTTCAACAATGAAAACTCTCCCTTCACATCAATACGCTCTATTTCGAAAGGTTTTTTAAACGGAAAGCGGTTTATTCGGTTGCCAATCCGCAAACCGTATTGTATTCCGTTATTTGAAAGTAACTTTTTGAAAATTTTATTTCGGGTTTTCTCTTTCGGGAACTTGCCATACGGATATGCCAGAACGGGCGAAAAATTCAAGTTGTTTTCCGAAACGAATTCCACGCAACGCCGGGTATCGGCTTCAATTTCAGCATTGGAAAGTTCGGTGTATTTTTTATGGTAATAGGAATGAAAACCGAGTTCCACAATTTTAGGATCAAGGGATTTCAACTGCTCCAAAGTCATTATTTTTAGGGAAGAAGTATTCCAGCTATCTGTTTTCCCAAGAAAATCAAGCGGGACAAAAAAAGTGGCTTTCAGTTTGTATTTTTTTAGCAAGGGAAGCGCGAGTTCTTTTTGGCTGACGTAGCCATCATCAAAAGTGATGACAATATTTTTACCTTTTGGCAATTGCTTCATTTGCAACAATTCTTTTAAGTGATAGGTTTTGTAACCGTTTTCAGCCAAATGTTTGAATTGCTTTTCAAGCTTTTCCACAGAAATAGTCAAGTCCTTTCCCGCTTCAACGGTAACGTGATGGTACATTAAAATTGGCAGTTTCGTCATAACAGTTTTCAAATTTATACCTGTAAAATTATTACTTTTACGCAAACTACAGCCCATATTTGGAAAACCCCGTAAAAATTACCGCCCTTGCCATCACGCTCAACGAGGCACACAATATTGAGGCTTATCTAAAAAGCCTCTGGTTTGCGGATGAAATTGTGATCGTGGATTCCTTTTCTACAGATGAAACGGTGGCATTGGCCTCAAAACACGAAAAGGTTACGGTTTACCAACGTACCTTCGATAATTTTTCAGCACAAAAAAACTTTGCCATTTCAAAAGCGAATAACGATTGGGTTACCTTTTTTGATCTGGATGAAGTCATAACTGCTGATTTGGCAAAGGAAATTGTTGCAAAATCCAATGACCCAAAAGCAGTGGCCTATTTTGTAAAACGCGACTTTTATTTTATGGGGAAACGCATAAAATACAGCGGCTTACAGAATGATTACGTCGTGCGTTTTTTCAATAAAAACCATTGCAAATACAACGCAAATCTGGTGCACGAAACCTTGGAAGTTGATGGCAAAAGCGAAAATTTAAAAAACACCTTGCCGCACCATACCTATAAATCCTTTGACGAATACACTGCAAAAGCACACCGTTACAGCGCATTGCAGGCAGAAATGCTCTATAAAAAGGGAACGAAGCCGAACTATTACCATTTTCTTTTCCGCCCCTTTTACCGTTTTTGGAATCAGTTTATTTTTAGATTGGGAATTTTGGACGGCAAGGAAGGTTTTGTTCTGGCCTATGTGAGTGCCTTTTCGGTGTTTAAGCGATATGTGAATCTTTGGCTGCTGTATCGAAAGATTGAGTAATAATACCCTTTAAAAACTACCAATATAGAATTATGATTTTATCCATTTTATTAAGCCTCATCCTAATTGCACTTGGAATAATTCATTTTAACTGGGCTATTGGAGGAAAATTCGGGTTTGCTGAATCGTTACCTACCAACGAAAATGGGGAAAGAGTATTAAACCCCAGGAAAATAGACAGTGCCATAGTTGGCATTGGACTAACAACTTTCGGGATTTTCTATAGTATGAAATCTGGCTTGATAGACTACCATCCACCAGAATGGATTATAAATTTTGGAGGTTGGTTAATTCCAGCAATTTTCATACTAAGAGCAATCGGTGAGTTTAACTACGTCGGGTTTTTTAAAACCGTAAAAAATACAGCTTTTGGAAAGCTCGACACCAGATTATTCTCGCCTTTATGTCTGTTAATTGGAATACTTGGGATAATAATTCAGCTTAAGTATTAAAGGACAGTATTTACGTCATTAATGCCAAATTATGCGACCCCCGACGGGGTCGTACCCACGTAATGAAAATCCTTTCTATAAATAACTTAGAACCCTTCGGGTTCTTTTTTTGCTACAAATATTTATCAATGCCCTTTTCGCACCATTTGCTTTTTTCGGCAAGTGCCTTTTCCTGCAATGTATCGTTAATTTCAAACCGACTTTGGTCTTTTACCTTGTGCCAAATGTGATAAACAATCCCGCGGTAACGAAGCCTTCTGCCCAAAACGCCATTGTGCATCATTCGAATAATCAATTCCGAATCCTCTCTGCCCCAGCCTTCAAATTCTTCATTATACCCGTTTACGGCAATCACATCTTTTTTCCAAAAGGAAACGTTGCACCCGCGCATTTTGTCCGAAACTTGGTCGGTGGTCTTGTAAAGACTGCTTAAAGCAGGAACGCGAAGGCTCCGGGTGCGCTTTTTGATGCCTTTATCAAAAAAGTTGAATTTTATTTTTTGTGAAGCGAATAACTTTGGAAGGAATTTTTCCTGAATATTCACCCGGCTCCCAAAAAGATACACATTGGGTTGCGCCAAGGCTTTATGGTCCCTTACAAAATCCTTGTGCATAATGCAATCGCCATCTACTTGAATAATGTAGTCGCTCTTTGCGGCAGCGATGGCTTTATTCAGAATAATTGCTTTTCGAAAACCTTTGTCCTCGTGCCAAAAATGGTGAATCGGCACTATTAATTTCTTTTTAAAATCTTCAATTAAGGTTTTTGTATCTTCGGAAGAACCGTCATCAGCAATGAGAACTTCGTCTGGTTTTTCAGTTTGGTTTTTCAAACTCAAAAGCACCAATTCCAATGCTTCGGGCCAATTATATGTTGAAATTAATAAGGAAGTCTTCATTTAAAAAGGTGTTTAAAATACTGCCCAATGTTCTTTTTAAAAAGAAAAAATGACGACGGATGCAACTCCGGTTTCGCGTTCAGTTGTCTCTTTATTTCATCCATGTCTTTTGAACCAATATAATCCAGGGTCTTCCAACCTTCGGGCTGCAAGTAGAAAAAGTCCTGCATTTCCTTGTAATTATCCTTGTTCACCGAACGCCATTTTTCAACGTACTTTTCAATATCAAAATCCTTGGAATGGCCCCAATTGGTAAGCTTGGTCATCAAATCCTTTTCACTGCGCGAGATGCATTCGTGCATCAAAAGATTGTCCGTATAAATAATGCGTTTTCTATTTTGGCGCGCAAAAGTGTATTTAGGATAATTGGTTGCCAGCAAAACCTTGGTCGGATTGTCAACATACAGCAGCCCATCATCGGTGTATTTATACATATTTATCAGAAAACCTGCAATCTGAACTGGCGTTTTCTGAGGGTTTTTCAAAAAGCGGTCGTACTTGCGCAGCGTTTTTACAAACCCTTTAAAATCTATAAAATATTCGTCGGCATCTACTTGCACTAACCAGTTGCCAAGACCCATTTTCTCCGAAAGCAGGGTACGTTCCCGGGTTTCGTTTTCACTGGGGGAAAGTTCCGGAACATAAAAATCCTCTTTATATATCTGTATTTTATTATCGGTATCAAATTCTTTCAACCATTCGTAAAAAGATGGTAAAACCTCAAACCGTTCGCCAGACCAAGTTCGGTATTCCTTATCCTCTGCGATAAAGATGGCATCGGCATCGTCATAAACCGGGGGAATGGCCTTTTTAAGGTTTTCATAGTCATAGGAAAGCAAAAACCCAACGTGTATTCTTTTCATCTGTTCAAAATATTTGAGGAGGCGGAATGCTTCAACTGCGCTCTGCACAGGAATGGAAGGCCCAGTTTGTTCATCATCGATTGGTTTTCAAAATTGTTCGTGCGCATTCCATAGATTAATTTTTACAAATATAGTTTAAGTCATATTAATACCTATTTTTGTACATACAATCCCGTAAAATGCCCGAATTAACCGTAATTATGCCCGTTTATAACGGAGAACTTTTTTTAGAGGAAGCTATAGAAAGTATCTTAGGCCAAACGTTCTCCAATTTCTCGTTAATTATTGTTAATGATAACTCTACTGATACTACCCAGAAGATTATTGATAAGTATATCAGTCTTGACAAGAGGGTTCAAAGTATAACCAATAACACCAATTTTGGACCCGCCAAATCCCGTAATCTTGCAATAGATGCTGCAGATACAGAGTTTATAGCCTTGATGGATGCTGATGACAGGGCAGTGGCCACGCGGTTGGAAAAACAATTGGACTATTTAAAAACCCATTTAGAGGTAGGGGTTTGTGGCTCTTGGTTCACATTTTTTGGAAAAGAAAATAAAGTGGTAAAGCACGATACGGACCACGATAGGATTAAAGTGGGTTTTTTAAGAAGCTGTACCATTGGCAATCCTACCGTAATGTTGCGGAAATCGAGCTTGGGCAATTTACGGTTTGACGAAAGCATGAAAATCGCAGAGGATTATTCCTTATGGAGCCAATTGATCGCAAATACAAAATTCCACAACATTCCAGAGTCCTTATTGTTTTATAGATGGCATTCGGATAATATGAGCCAGACCAAGATTGAGAATTTAGAAACCTCTGAATTTTCAATTAAGGCCAAACAATTGGAAAATCTCGGAATTCACCCCAATAATCCCGATTTGGAATATTATGTCCATGCGGTTTCATTAAAAAGAAATCAGCCAACAGAATCAATCATAAAAACCATAAAAGCTGCCAATAAACTCAAAGAAAGCAACAAAGAGATTCAATATTACAACCAAACCATTTTTGAGAACCATATAGATAAGACCATAGTTAGAACTATTAGGAATGCCAAAAACAATAACAGAGACTTTTACAAATACGTAAAAAAGGAATCTGGCTTTTTTTCTAAAATCCCAAAATTGGATGCCGCAATTTTCTTTTTAAAATCCTTTTTCAATTAAAGCTATGAAAACGCCACTTATAAGCATTATCGTGCCCTGTTATAATGTTGAAAAATATATTGACAAATCATTTGAAAGCATAAAAAACCAATCCTATGGAAATTGGGAATGTATCGCGGTCAATGACGGAAGTACGGATAATACTGAACGGAAAATAAAGCAATGGACACAGCGAGAGCCGAGATTTAGATTAATTTCCCAAGAAAACACCGGGCCGTCCGGGGCAAGAAACGCGGGTTTGAAGGATGCTTCGGGCGACTGCATATTTTTTTTCGATTCAGATGATTTATTGGATGCGGACTGCTTAAACAGTCTTGTAAGTCTATATCAGCCATCAATTGATATCGTTATTGGAAAAAATGCCGAAGTTCTAAATCAAACCACGGACATCATAAAAACCTTGGAGCACTACCCAATTACCGATAAAGTATTAAGCGATCAGGATTTTTTGGAACTGTCGTTAAGATCTCCAATTAGTGTTGTGGCCTGGAACAAATTATACAGCAGAGAATTTATTGATTCGAACAGCTTGACTTTTAAGGATGGAATAATCCACGAAGATGAACTATGGTTTTTTGAAATAATGCATTTAGCCAAAAAGATTATTTTCAATTCAAAAGTGACCTACTACTATAATATTGGCAATCAAAATTCAATAACCAAAACATACAATTTAAATAATCTGGATAATTATCTACAAGTTGTCGCGCATATTTTCACCGACCATTATGCCACCGAAAGGAATGATAAAAAGAAATTAATGGTAGGAACCTATATCCTTAACCAGCAGATTATGATAATATCCGGCTTTTTCAGGTTTTTGAAAAAAAACAAGGTCCCTTATAAAGCTGAAGGGGTTTCTCTGATAAAAAAGCACCTCCAGAGGTATCCGATCAATGATTTTTTCCATCTTAGCGATAAAAAATCAAAACTATACCAGATCTTTATAAAATATGGTAAGGTAAATCCCGAAACTGCTTTTAAACTAATGAGAAATACGGACAAAAGAAATATATTAAAGTTTTTTGAAAATATTTTTTTAAAATATCAATCAAGAAACGCGATAAAAAATCTTTAAAATTGAAGAGGACAACCCCTTAAATACGTAGTATGCACATTTTAATAGTAGATTGGTCGGGCCCAATTCCCGCGCTAAAATACGGCGGGACGGAACGCGTTATTTGGGGGCTAGGCAAATGTCTCCACGAACTTGGCCACAAAGTTACTTTTTTGGTGCCCGATGGCTTTACGGGCGATTTTGCCGAAAGTATCCCGCTGGACCAAACCAAGGATCTAAATGACCAAATTCCCGAAGATGTGGACGTGGTCCATCTCAACTATCCTCCCCATCAACCCATCCATAAGCCTTATATTATAACGATGCACGGCAATCCATGGCCAGACGAGCACATAGACCCTAACACCGTTTTTATTTCAAGAAACCAAGCGGAGCGCCATAATTCTGATGTGTTTGTACACAACGGTTTGTATTGGGACGACTATGGCACTCCCAATTTAGACAAGCCCCGCACCTATTTTCATTTCTTGGGAAAGGCTTCCCGAAGGGTGAAAAACGTATTCGGCGCCGCAAAAATCGTTTTAAAAGCCAAAGGAAAGCTGATGGTTATGGGCGGGGAACGATGGAACTCCAGAAATTTCACACGGGGGTTCAAGTATATTTTCAATCCAAATATTACCTTTTTGGGAATGCTGGACGATGCCGAAAAAATGAAGGTTATGGAAAAATCGAAAGCGTTGGTCTTTCCGGTGGAATGGCACGAGCCCTTTGGTTTGGTAATTATTGAAAGCCTTTATGCGGGTTGCGCCGTGTTTTGCACCACAAACGGTTCGCTGCCTGAACTTTTAAGTCCCGAAGTTGGCATGGCCTCCAATGATTCCGATGCATTGGCGGAAGCCCTGCGCAATTTCAAATATGACCCGCAACGCTGTAATAGCTATGCAAAGGAACATTTCAATGCAAAAAAAATGACTTTGGAATATTTAAAATTGTATAAAAAAGTAGCCAATGGCGAGAATTTGCACGCTGAAAATCCGCTTTACATACCAGAAAAGAACCAAGTAACCCCTTTGCTATGATGAAAGAAGAAATTGAAAATGCACTGCTCGTTCTAAAAAAAGGCGGCCTCATCCTCTACCCTACGGACACGGTTTGGGGAATAGGCTGTGATGCCACCAACCCAGATGCCGTTGATAAAGTTTTTCAACTGAAAAAAAGAAGCGACGAAAAATCGCTGATCTGCTTGGTGAGCGATTTTAAAATGCTGAACGAATACGTTGAAAATGTACCGGAAGTGGCGTATGATATTTTAAAATACGCAAGAAAACCCACGACCATCATTTACGATGACCCCATCCGGGTAGCAGAAAATATCATTGCCGCAGACAATTCACTGGCCATTCGCGTAACCAAGGACGAGTTCTGCAAAAAACTGATACAGCGGTTCCGCAGGCCATTGGTTTCCACATCCGCAAATATTTCGGGGGAAAAAACCCCGCAAAGCTATGCCGAAATAGACCCTTTAATTTTGGAGGGCGTGGACTATGTTGTAAATTTGCACCACGAAAAAAAATCAGGAAAACCTTCGGCGATTATTAAGTTGAAGAATGATGGAAGCGTGAAGGTGATCCGGAAGTAACTTTTGCCACGAATACACGAATGATTTTGTAGTATGTGAAATTTAGAATGTGCACTAATGTTCAAGGATTATTTTATAAACGGTGGGGATAAACGTGGAAATATTAATAGACACGAATTTTCTGTAGTAAAATTCAATAATTGTGGAAAACATAATTTATAAAGAAGAAAGTTATGCTATCGTAGGATGTTTGTTTGATGTGCATAATAATCTTGGAGGTGGATTTTCTGAAATAGTTTATAAAGATGCGCTAGAATATGAATTCAAATTAAAAAGCATTGATTACGAAAGAGAAAAAATGTATTCCGTGAAATATAAGGATATAATTTTACCTCATAAATTCTATGCTGATTTTGTGGTTATGGACAAAATTATTCTCGAAATAAAGTCTATTAAAACCTTCCACGAGAAACATTTTGCCCAATGCATAAATTATTTAAAAGTATCGGAATGTAAACTTGCATTTTTGATCAATTTTCATCGAGATTTTTTAAACTATAAAAGAATCGTACTCTAAATTTTAATAGTATTAAAAGCCACTTCAATAATTAATATTAATGCACTTTATTCAAAATAAACCTATCGAAAGTTAAAAGAGTCATACATCTATTCTGGCGTAAAAGAGATTCGTGAAAATTCTCCCTTAAGCGGAAAATTAAAAAATATTTGTGTATTTGTGGCGAAAATTATATTAGAGACAATTATTCTTTAACTACACAATTAAAGGTATTCGTGTATTTGTGGCGAAAATTATGACAAAACAAACCTACATATCCGCTTTAGAAAACCCAATCTTTAGAACCATTTCCAAAGCCGCTTCAAACTTAAATCTGGAAAGCTATGTAATTGGCGGCTACGTGCGTGATTTTCTTTTGAAACGTGGCGAAGCCAAAGACATTGATATAGTTGCAGTGGGAAGCGGAATCGAACTAGCTGAGGAGGTTTCAAAGCTCTTACCTGGAAACCCGAAAGTTTCCGTTTTTAAGACTTATGGCACTGCAATGCTAAAAAGTGGTGGCATTGAACTTGAATTTGTGGGAGCCCGAAAGGAATCCTATTCCGAGGAAAGCCGAAATCCCGCCGTTGAAAACGGTACTTTGGAAGACGACCAAAACCGAAGGGATTTTACAATAAATGCCTTGGCGCTTAGTCTGGGCGATGAAAATTTTGGCGAATTGCTCGATCCTTTCAACGGCATTGAAGATCTTCAGAAAAAAATAATCCGTACCCCCTTAGATCCAAATATTACCTATAGTGACGACCCGCTGCGGATGCTTCGCGCCATCCGGTTTGCAACGCAATTGGATTTCACTATTGAAAAAGATTCCTTGGAAGCTATTACACGAAATGCAGACCGCATAAAAATCATTTCCAAAGAACGGATTGTTGACGAATTAAACAAAATATTGCTTTCCGAAGTGCCTTCAAAGGGATTTGCCCTGTTGCACAAAACGGGCCTATTGCCCTATATTTTGCCAGAATTGGTTGCGCTGCAAGGCATTGACGAAAAAGAAGGGCAAACCCATAAAGACAATTTTTGGCATACCTTGGAAGTGGTCGATAATATTTCAAAAACCACGGACGATCTTTGGCTGCGGTGGGCGGCTTTGCTTCACGATATTGGGAAAGCGCCTACAAAAAAGTTCGATAAAAAACTGGGATGGACTTTTCACACCCACGAATTTGTGGGCGCGAAAATGGTTTACAAACTCTTCAAACGCCTCAAGATGCCTTTGAACGAAAAGATGAAGTTCGTCCAAAAAATGGTCTTGATGAGTTCCCGCCCTATCGCCCTGGCAAGCGATGTAACCGACAGTGCCGTACGCCGTTTGATTTTTGACGCCGGCGAAAACGTGGAAGATCTAATGACCCTTTGCGAAGCAGATATTACCACAAAAAACCCAAAGAAATTTAAAAAATACCACGCTAATTTTCAGTTGGTGCGCGATAAAATTGTGGAGGTTGAGGAACGCGACCATGTTCGGAATTTTCAACCGCCGGTCACCGGGGAAGAAATTATGGAAACCTTCAATTTAAAGCCCTCGCGTGAAATTGGCATTATAAAAGACGCAATTAAAGAGGCAATACTTGAGGGTGAAATTCCGAATGAATATGAAGCAGCACGGGAATTTATGTTGAAAAAGGGAAATGAATTGGGGTTAAGCCCCCAAACCCCCAAAGGGGGAAAATCGAAACTGTAGGCTCGCGATTTATCGCGTGCAAATTGATGTAAAAAATAATTCGTGAATTCGTAGTCAAAAATTCGCCACGAATACACGAATAAAAAATATTTAACCACAAAGAACACAAAGGTTTAATACAGAGATCACAAAGAAAACTCTGTGAACTTTGTGGTTAAAAAAACATAAGAATTAAATAAAAATTTAGAGAATTCGTGGCAAAGAAAGACAACAAAAAAGTAATCTACTGGCTCTTAACGGGATGTTTCCTGATTTTTGTAATGGTCGTTGTAGGCGGAATAACACGCCTTACGCATTCGGGGCTTTCAATATCGAGCTATAAACTTATTTCGGGCACGCTGCCGCCAATGAACGAAGCACAATGGATCGCGGAGTTTGACCATTACAAACAATTTCCCGAATACCAAAAACTGAACAACCACTTCAGTTTAGAGGATTTTAAGGATATTTATTTCTGGGAATGGCTCCATCGCCTGCTGGGAAGGCTTTTAGGGGTGGTTTTTATTATTCCTTTCTTATATTTTCTTCTGAAAAAACAACTTACCAAGCCAACTATCAAAAAAGCAATTGTCCTAATGTGCTTGGGAGCGTTCCAAGGATTTTTGGGCTGGTATATGGTGAAAAGTGGTTTGGTGGACATTCCCGATGTGAGCCACTATCGGCTTGCCATGCACTTAACAACCGCCTTTATAACTTTTGCATACACCTTTTGGGTCGCGTTGGATTTGTGGTATCCCGTTAAAAAGGAAGTTGACGGCCACATCCGGAATATCATCCGGTTTGGAATGGCAATCCTCTTAATCCAAATTATTTGGGGCGCATTCGTGGCGGGTCTCGACGCGGGCCTAATCCACAACCACTGGCCATTGATGAACGAAGGCAAATGGATGCACGAAACCGTATATACAGAACAGGTTCCATTGTGGAGAAATTTCGTTGAAGGCAGAAGCGGAGTGCAGTTTTTCCATCGCTCTATGGCCTATGTGGTTGTTGCGATCATCTTTTTCATTTGGTACAGAACCAGAAAATTGCAGCTCACCCTTCCGCAAAAAAACGGAATAAACCTGTTATTGGTTTTGGTTTTGGTGCAATTCATATTGGGAATTTTCACCCTTATCCTGCACGTGCCCGTGGTTTTGGGCGTTCTGCATCAAGTAACGGCATTTTTTCTATTGGCAACGATGACTTTTGTGCTGCATCGTTTTTCAAAATAAATTCCGAAGCAAAACTGAAAACTGCCACTAAAAACTGCATACTTTTCAATAACTTTGCAGTCCAAAAATTTTAGACCCATGATTTACCGTTTCAGAGTAATCCTCGATACCCACGAAGATGTTTTCCGCGACATAGAAATAGAAGCAACGGCCACTTTGGAGGACTTTCACAATGCCATTACCCAGTCCTTCGGGTTTGATGGACAGGAAATGGCTTCGTTTTATACCACCAACGAACTGTGGGAAGAAGACGAGGAAATTTCCCTTTTCGATGTAAGCGACGAACCTGGCGGCGTTCGCATTATGGGCGAAACCTATCTGGAAGACATCGTTGATGAAAAAAACACGCGACTGCTTTATGTGTACGATTTTCTGAATATGTGGACGTTTATGGTGGAACTTGCCGATATTGCCGAAGCTGAAGCCGGGCGTATTTACCCAAACTTGATGTATTCCCACGGCCAAATTCCCGAAGAAGCCCCTGAAAAGGAATTCATTTCGGAACCCATTGAAGGCGAAGAAGATTTCGACGAAGAATTTGATCTGGACCCGGAAGATTACGACAACCTTGATTTTGACGAAAACTGGAATTAGGTTCAGTGATCAGTCTCGGTCGCAGTCGCAGTCGCAGTTTTCAGTTTCGAAAAAGTAGAGGAAATTACCCAACGCTTAACCCTTAACCCTTAACGCTTAACGCTTAACCCCTAACCCTTAACGCTTAACTCCTAACCCCAATGATCAACCTCTTCAATACCCACATTGCATCGCTTTCCATACACAGAGTGGGCAATAAAAGCCGAAATGAAGCCATTTTTCTTTCCGCGGAACCGTATAGAATGGATGATGAGATTACGCCATTGCTAAAAGAATTTTTTCTGAAACCGTTTCGCGATAAGGAAGAAAACTATTTCCATTTTTCGCACGAGGCCGATCTGGAATTCCACGAGCTCTTCAACAGCGCTTCCAAGATTTTTGACAACCAACAGAACATACACGAAGAAAGCCGAAAAATAACGACTTATCTATATAACCAGTCTGAACATCCACATATTAAAAGTGGAGAGGTTTATGTGGCCTATCTCGAAAATGTGCAGTTGGACAATGTGAAGATGGACGCCATCGGAATTTTCAAAAGTGAATTGAAACAGGATTTCCTTCAGTTTGCCGAGGAAGGAAACCAATTGGAAGCCTTGCTACAACATGGGGTAAATCTCAACAAATTGGATAAGGGCTGTATCATTTTCAATTCCCAAAAGGAAGAAGGCTATAAAATTCTTTCGGTGGACAGCAACCGTTACGATGCGCGCTACTGGCTGGAAAGCTTTTTAGGGGTTGAAGCACTTGCGGACGATAATTTCTACACAAAAAAGTACTTAAAGTTCTGTCAGGATTTTGCCAAGGACGTGGTTTTGCCAGCCGAGGACAAAAAGCAGGAAGTGCTATTTATGAACCGCGCCGTGAACCATTTTGCCAAAAACGACAATTTTGAGGAAACCGCCTTTATGAACGAGGTGATAGACAATCCGGATTTATTGCCGGAATTCCGTCATTACAAAAGTGAAAAAGCACCCAAATACAGTATTGAGGATTTAACCACCTTTCCAATTGCGAATACTGCCGTAACTGCCGCCCGTAAAAAAATAAAAAACGTAATAAACCTGGATACCAACATCCAGATAAAACTGGATTTCATCAACCCTGAAAGTGCCGAAAAGTTTGTGGAAAAAGGCTGGGACGAGGAGAAGCAGATGTATTATTATTTGGTGTATTTTAACAAGGAACAGAAATCGTAGAGACGCACGGCCGTGCGTCTTTTTGGGTCAAATACGGCCGTAGATTGTTTCGGCGAGACGCACGGCTGTACATTGTTTCGGCGAGACGCACGACCATAAATTGTTTCGACGAGACGCACGGCCGTGCGTCTCTACGTATGGTTAATTCCCAACTTCGCTGATGAATTTGATTCGGTACAGCCGCAGTTCCTCTTCGTCATAATCGCCGTCAAATTCGTCTAAGGCCTCTTCGATCTTATCCGTTTTTGCCTCCAAGAAATATTCGTGGATTTCTTCCTGCTGGTCTTCATCCAACACCTCATCAATCCAATAATCTATATTCAGCTTGGTGCCGCTATAAACAATGGCTTCCATTTCCTTAATAAATTCTGGCATCTCAAGGCCTTTGGCGTTGGCAATATCGGGCAGGGCAAGTTTGCGATCCACGTTTTGAATAATGTATAATTTAAGGGAGCTATTGCTGCCGGTGGATTTCACAACAAAATCTTCCGGACGGATTATGTCGTTTTCCTCAACGTAGTCCTGGATGATCTTTAGGAAAGGTTTGCCATATTTTTTCGCCTTGCCCTCTCCCACTCCGTGGACGTTGGAGAGCTCATCCATTGTTATAGGATATTTAAGTGCCATATCTTCCAACGAGGGCTCCTGAAAAATCACAAATGGGGGAAGGTCTAAATTGTGTGCTACTTTTTTCAACTCTGCTTTCAAAAGTTTGAAAAGATTTTCGTCAACAACTTCGCCACCTTTATTGGAGGCTACAATCACGTCGTCATTGGCGTCCTTAAACGAATGGTCCTCGGTCATCATAAAGGAGGTGGGCGATTTTATAAATTTCTTTCCCGCATCTGTTAAATGAATAACGCCATAGGTTTCAATATCCTTTTTCAAGTAGCCTGCCACCAATAACTGGCGCAACAGAGCCATCCAATAGGCCGCATCGTGCTTGGCGCCAGAGCCGAAATACGCTTGGGCATCCGTTCGGTGCGATTTTATAAGGGCATTTACCTTGCCGACCAAAACATTTACAATTTCCTTACTTTTATATTGTTCATTGGTTTTAAAAACTACTTCCAAAAGCTGTTTTGCATCGTCTTTTGCCTCGTGTTTCTTTTTGGGGTGGCGCATATTGTCGTCCATCATGCCGCCTTCGCCGGTCTCGTTGTCAAATTCCTCCCCAAAATAATGGAGGATGAATTTTCTTCGGGATATTGAAGTTTCGGCAAAAGCGACCACTTCCTGCAAGAGGGCATGGCCTATTTCCTGTTCGGCAACAGGCTTGCCGCTCATAAATTTTTCGAGTTTCTCAATGTCTTTGTAACTATAAAAAGCAAGGCAGTGCCCTTCGCCCCCATCACGACCGGCGCGCCCGGTTTCTTGATAGTAGCTTTCAATACTTTTAGGGATATCGTTATGGATCACAAAACGAACGTCTGGTTTGTCAATTCCCATTCCGAAGGCTATGGTAGCCACGACCACATCTACGTCTTCCATCAAGAACATGTCTTGGTGCTTTACGCGGGTCTTGCCGTCGAGACCGGCGTGATAGGGAACGGCCTTTATACCGTTTACCTGCAGTGCCTGTGCAAGCTCTTCTACCCTTTTTCTGCTTAAGCAATAAATAATGCCGCTTTTGCCTTCATTCTGTTTTACAAAGCGAATGATGTCTGAATCCACATTTTTTGTTTTCGGCCTTATTTCATAATAAAGGTTTGGGCGATTGAAAGATGCCTTAAAGGTGGTTGCATTCTGCATATTGAGGTTTTTCAGAATATCCTCCTGCACTTTTGGGGTGGCGGTGGCGGTAAGCCCAATTATTGGAATATCGTTTCCAATTCGTTGAATAATACTTTTAAGGTTTCGGTATTCCGGCCTAAAATCGTGGCCCCACTCACTGATGCAGTGGGCCTCATCTATGGCCATGAAAGAGATTTTCTGGGTTTGCAGAAAATTTACGTATTCTTCCTTGGTGAGCGATTCGGGCGCTACGTAGAGCAATTTTGTTACGCCGCTCACAATGTCGCTCTTTACTTTTTTTACTTCGGTTTTGTTGAGGGAGGAGTTTAGTACGTGGGCAATCCCTTCTTCCGAAGAAAGGGCACGCAGGGCATCCACTTGGTTTTTCATAAGCGCAATGAGTGGCGAAACCACTATGGCCGTTCCTTCCTGCATGAGCACCGGAAGTTGGTAACAAAGCGACTTTCCTCCGCCCGTGGGCATAACCACAAAGGTATTGTTACCGTTAAGGATGCTTTTTACGACTTCCTCCTGCAGACCCTTAAAACGGGTAAATCCAAAAAATTTCTTTAGTGCTGCATAAATGTCAATCTCTGCCACGCTTCTTCGTTTTTAATGGGCAATTCAGTTTTAGCCAACAATACATTGTTTTACAGATTAACAATTGTAATTTTGCAACCGTATTGAGCTAACTGCATCTTAAAAGAAAGGTATCTATATTTAAGATTACTGAATTTAATTAAATAGCATTCTAAATATACTAATTTCTGATACAGTTACAAACATTCAAAAGCATTAAAATTTTGAACAAGCAAGAAAGAATTATTTCCGTAGCCAAAAATACCATAGAAACTGAGAGTAAAGCCATTGCAAATTTGGCCCATTTGGTGGACCGGGAGTTTGCAGGCGCAGTTGATTATATTTATCATTCCAAGGGGAGGGTTATTGTTACCGGCATTGGCAAAAGCGCAAATATTGCTACCAAAATTGTAGCTACGTTAAACTCAACGGGAACTCCCGCGATCTTTATGCATGCCGCAGATGCCATCCACGGTGATTTGGGGACCATTCAAGAAAACGATACGGTTATCTGTATTTCAAAAAGCGGGAACACCCCCGAAATAAAGGTGCTTGTGCCCCTCATAAAAGCCATTGACAACAAATTGATTGCCATTACCGGAAACCGTGAATCTTTTTTGGGCCAACAAGCAGATTTTGTGCTCAACGCTTATGTGGAAAAAGAAGCCTGTCCCAATAATCTGGCGCCAACCACCAGCACCACCGCCCAATTGGTAATTGGCGACGCCTTGGCCATGTGCCTTTTGGACCTTCGCGGGTTTTCCAGCAAGGATTTTGCAAAATTCCATCCCGGTGGTTCTTTGGGGAAAAAATTATATTTGCGGGTCAGCAATCTTACCTCGTTAAATGAAAAGCCACAGGTAAGCCCCGATACCGACGTAAAAAAAGTAATTGTTGAAATTTCCGAAAAAATGCTGGGCGTAACGGCTGTGGTTGAAAACGATGAAATTGTGGGTATAATAACAGACGGCGACTTGCGACGCATGTTGACGAGAACCGATAACTTTGCAGGACTCACCGCAAAGGATATTATGACCCAAAACCCAAAAAAAATAGCCAACAACGCCATGGCCGTTGAAGCAATGGAAATGATGGACAGCTACGGCATCACCCAGATTCTTGCTGAAGATAAAGGCAAGTACAGTGGGGTGGTCCATATTCATAACCTTACCAAAGAGGGCATTATTTGATGAAGAAAAAAGCTTCCCCAGAAAAAGAGATGTCCTTTTTGGACCATTTGGAAGAACTGCGCTGGCACTTGGTACGTTCCACCCTTGCGGTATTAATCGTAGCGGTTCTGGCTTTTATTTTTAAACGATTTATTTTTGACGTACTCATCTTTGGGCCTTCAAAACCCGATTTTGCTACCTATAGCATGTTTTGCGAAATCTCGCGCGCCCTGGGAATGGATACCTTTTGCTTTCAGGAAATGCCCTTTAAAATTCAAAGTAGAACAATGGCAGGGCAGTTTTCAGCACATATGTGGACGTCTATCTACGCTGGGATCATTGTGGCATTTCCTTATATTCTATTTGAGTTTTGGAGATTTATAAGCCCCGGTCTAAAGGAAAACGAACGCAAGTCCAGTCGCGGTTTTATTGTGATTGCCTCCGTACTTTTCTTTATAGGGGTTTTGTTCGGGTATTATCTCATCACTCCACTATCCATCAACTTTTTGGGGAATTATCAAGTAAGCGATGAAGTGATAAACCAGTTTGATCTGGAAAGCTATATTGGCTTGGTCAGAACTTCAGTATTGGCCTGCGGAATTGTTTTTGAATTACCGATCTTAATGTACATCCTCACAAAAATTGGGTTGGTAACGCCAGAAATTCTTCGGAAATACAGAAAATTCGCATTGATTATCGTTTTGGTGCTTTCGGCAGTAATTACGCCGCCGGATATCGTAAGCCAGATTATCGTAGCCATCCCGATACTTATCCTTTATGAGGTGAGCATTTATATTTCAAAAATTGTAATCAGGAACCAGAAGCGGGAGGAGCGAAGAAGGAAGATGGGCGCTGGGTGATGGTGCTGGGTGCGGGATGACGGTTGCTGGGTGTTTTGGAATAAAATTATGTATCAAGTAACAGGATTTAAGGGAAACGGGACGGTTTTTCAAATTTATCCAAAACCTGTCTTGAGTCTTGATTCCCTTTAATCTTGGTTCAAATAAATAAATATGAAAAAGAATATAGTTGAAGAATTCAATGCGTATCGCGAAAAGATGAACGAAAAAATGCTGGATGACAACAATAAAATCATCAAACGCATTTTCAATTTAGATACCAATGCCTATATGGAAGGGGTGCTTCCGAAGAAAACAAAGGAACTGCTCGGTTTGGGAAATTCGTTGGTGCTTCGTTGCGACGATTGCGTGCGCTACCATTTGGAGGAATGCCACAAACTTGGGTTGACCAAGGAAGAAGTGGTGGAAGGGATGAGCATTTCCCTTTTGATTGGTGGAACCATTGTAATTCCTCATTTAAGAAGAGCTTTTGAATATTGGGAAGCTTTGGAGGCGCAGCAAAATTAGTTTTTACTTAAAGACTAAGAATTGAGTATATTGCGCAAATTAGTTGTAGAGGTTAATCGATAAATGATAGTTGCACGACTAATGATTGAAATTATTAACCAAGAAAACGGATTTGTGGCAAACCATAAATTATTCGTGAACCTGCCTGACGATGGACGGATTCGTGGCTAAAAAAATACATTTAGATGAAGCTTAAAGCTGAAAATTTAATGAAATCCTATAAAGGCCGAAAGGTTGTTAAGGGCATCACCGTGGAAGTAAACCAAGGAGAAATTGTTGGTTTGCTTGGACCGAATGGAGCCGGAAAAACCACTTCTTTCTATATGATAGTGGGCTTAATCAAACCCAATGGCGGCAGGATTTTTTTGGAGGGCACCGAAATTACAAAGTACCCCATGTACAAACGCGCCCAGCACGGGATTGGCTATTTGGCACAGGAAGCCTCCGTTTTTAGGAAATTGAGCGTTGAGGACAATATTTTGAGCGTTTTGCAGCTTACGAAGCTTTCCAAAAAAGAGCAGCGCGCCAAAATGGAATCGCTTATCGAGGAATTTGGGTTGGGCCATATCCGCAAAAACCGCGGCGATCTTTTGAGCGGTGGGGAGCGAAGACGAACCGAGATTGCGCGTGCCCTTGCTACCGACCCGCATTTTATACTTTTGGACGAGCCCTTTGCGGGAGTGGACCCCGTTGCGGTTGAAGACATTCAGCGTATCGTGGCGCAGCTCAAAAACAAAAATATCGGGATTCTTATTACCGACCACAACGTACAGGAAACGCTGGCCATTACCGATAGAACCTATTTGATGTTTGAAGGAAGCATCCTAAAACACGGAGTGCCGGAAGAACTGGCCGCAGACGAAATGGTGCGAAAAGTATATCTGGGGCAGAATTTTGAGCTTCGGAAGAAGAAGTTGGAGTTTTAAGCCCCCTGGCCCCCAAAGGGGGAAATCAGTTAGTATCTTATCCTCGAAATTTACCAACAGAAAAGTTTACCAATATTTATTGACAACTTAAATTTCCCGAACTATGACGTAAGACCGCCTTGCTAAAGGACGTAAGACGTAGGACATGCTGTCCAAAAGCTAAGTGAAAGTATTCGTATAATGTCGATAAAAACTTAGACAGCAAGAAAAGCAAAACACAAATATTCGTGGCTACCAATTCGATTGAAGTAAAGGAAAAATTCGAGACATCATTGTCACTATGTTATCCGAGCGTAGCGAATGAAATTAATTCGTGAATTTGTGGTAAGTTTTTCACTTCTCTACCTTTCCAAACAACGATAACAATATATAAAGCAGTATAATAAATGGTATCGCCAAAAACTTCAGCAGTACCAATAACACTACACAAAGAACCAAAAACACATAACGGACGGCATTACTTTTAAAATCCCAGGTTTTGAATTTTAAGGCGAAAAGGGATATTTCGGCATTCAGCAAAATGCAGCTTAGTAGCGTCATTCCTATCAAAAACCACTTATTGAGAATGATGCTTTCCGCTAATTCGGAATATTGAAACTGTAAAATAAGCGGCAGACTCAAAATCAACAGCGTGTTTGCGGGCGTTGGCAACCCAATAAACCCAGAAGTCTGTCGTGTGTCAACATTAAATTTTGCCAAACGATAGGCCGAGGCAACTACAATCAGCAAGCCTAATAAAGGCATATAGCTCTTAAACCCAATATTCCATCCCTCCAAGGAAAATGTTTCGGTAAGCGTCTGCATTTGGTGGAAATAAGACAAATTCAACATTTGATACATTATGATACCCGGTGCAACGCCACTGGTGATTACGTCTGCCAAGGAATCAAGTTGGAGCCCGACTTCGCTTTGGGCTTTTAGCAAGCGCGCGGCAAGCCCATCAAAAAAGTCGAAGAAAATTCCGAGGAAAACAAAGAAGGAAGCCGTTATCAAATCTCCCGAGGTCGCAAAAAGTATAGCCACACAGCCACAGAGGATGTTTAGGGAGGTAATGATGTTTGGGATTTGTTTTATTATATTCATGGTCTTTATCGAGCAATTTGGATTCTATTTATTATTCAGGGACAACATCCCCTCCCAGCCTCCTCCCGAATCGAGTTCGGGACAAGCTCTTCAAAGGGGAGGAGCCTAATAGGAGTGGATTTTTTAATATCTATTAAGATTATGTGTAAAAATAACAAAGTATTTCCGTCCAAAGCTATCAAAACACAATATGTACATAAATTTAAAGTTTAGTATTCTGTAAAATAGTGCCATATTTGTCCAAAATTTTAAAAAACTTGAAAGAGAAATTACTGCTCCTTTTATTCCTTGTTTCGGCCACACTGGGCGCGCAGACCGTGCGTAAATATTCCAACGAATTTATGAATATAGGGGTGGATGCCGCGGCTTTCGGGATGAGCAATGCCGTGGTGGCTTCCTCAGCAGATGTAAACTCGGGGTATTGGAATCCGGCGGGCTTGGTAAATCTTGAGGACAAGCAGATTTCACTGATGCACGCCTCCTATTTTGCCAATATTGCGAACTATGATTACGCCGCTTTTGCGATGCCCTTGGACGATAGGAGCGCGGTAGGACTTTCCGTTATCCGTTTTGGGGTGGATGATATCTTAAATACCACACAGTTGATAGATGCCCAAGGAAATATAGACTACAACCGTATCACTAAGTTTTCAACGGCAGATTATGGGGTTACGTTTTCCTACGCCCGAAGACTGCCGTTGGATGGTTTGAACTATGGGGTAAACGCAAAGGTAATCCGTCGCATTATCGGCGATTTTGCCTCTTCTTGGGGCTTTGGGTTGGATGCCGCCGTTCAATTTAGAACCGACAAGTGGATGTTTGGAATTATGGCGCGCGACATTACCACCACCTTCAACGCTTGGAGTATTGACGAAGAAAAGTTTGCTGAAATACAGGGTGCGGTGGAAGGCCAAAACCAGGAACTACCTGAAACTACAGAAATTACCATCCCGAAACTTCAGTTGGGAATGGCCCGAAAATTTGTATATCGGTATGATTTTTCACTCTTGGCAGAAGTAGATCTCAATTTTAGATTTGCTGAAACCAACGATATTATTTCTTCTTCCTTTGCGAGCATTACCCCTTCCCTGGGGCTTGAATTTGCGTATATCGCTATGGTTTACGTTCGCGGCGGGGTGGGCAATTTTCAAAACATAAAACAATTGGACGGCGGCGACTCCGTTGGTTTTCAGCCTAATATTGGCGTAGGGTTTCGATACAAAGGCATTCAAGTGGATTACGCCCTGACCGATATTGGCGACCAAAGCGCGGCGCTGTATTCCAATGTGTTTTCGTTGAAATTGGATTGGGAGATTTTTAGATGATGGAGGGTGCTGGGTGCTGGGTGCTGGATGACAGGTGGTAAATTCCAAATATGAAAGTTGCTATAAGAAAGTGGAAAGATGAAAGTGGAAATACGAAATTACATCCCGAATCAACGAATCAACGAATCAAAATACAAAAACTCATACCCCATACCACAAACCTTGAATCTTGAATCTTGAATCTTGAATCTGAACCTGAAACCCAAAAAACGTGACAAAAAAATACCTCCTCTTCCTTCTTCTATTAGCGACTGTTTCCGCAAAAGCACAGTTTGGGTCTTTATCGCCGGCAGCAGAAATTAGTATATTGACCATTGGCCCTGGGGCAGAACTATACGACAAGTTTGGGCATAGCGCTTTTAGGATCAAGGATACCCTTAGCGGGGTGGATGTGGTTTTTAACTACGGGAAGTTTGATTTCAATACACCAAATTTCTATACCAAGTTCGCCCGCGGAAAACTACTCTATGAACTGGGCGTAAGTTATTATCAACCCTTCCTTGAAAGCTATATAGCCCAAAACCGTTGGGTAAAAGAGCAAACTTTAAATCTTAGCCACAGCGAAAAACAGGCGATTTCCGATTTTCTGTGGAACAATGCCTTACCCGAAAACAAAAAATACAAATACGATTTCTTTTTTGATAACTGCGCCACCAAAATTCGCGACGTAATCCAAAAAGTATTGGGCGATAAGCTCGAATTTAAGGAAGACCATATAAAAGAAGAACTTACCTTCCGACAACTTATACAGCAGAACCTACAGGCGAATACTTGGGGAAGTATGGGCATAGACATTGCCCTGGGAGCCGTAATAGATAGAAAAGCGAAGCCCATAGAATACCAATTTCTTCCGGAATATGTTTATGAAGGAGCTGCAAATGCAGTTATACATAGAAATGGAACTTCGGAAAGTTTGGTGAAACAAACAACCGTTCTTTTTGAGAACCGACCTACCCCACCCGATACCAATTTTTTACTGAGTCCGTTGTTTATATTGGGATTATTGGGGTTATTGATTGTTTTCGTAACCTTCCGCGATTATAAAAGAAATGTGCGAAGTCGCTATTTGGACGCGTTCCTTTTCTTTTTTACAGGCTTGATTGGAATATTTCTTTTGTTGCTTTGGTTTGCCACAGACCACACGGCTACTGCAAACAACTATAATTTGCTTTGGGCCTTTCCCATTTCAATTTTTCTCATTGTGGCGATCGCAAAAAAGCGTGTTATACCTAAACTAAAGCGATATGTTCTTCTGCTAATATTGCTTTTAGTACTTCTCGCCATCCATTGGTTAACGGGGGTGCAGGTTTTTGCAATCGCTTTGTTGCCGCTGTTGCTTGCATTGGCAGTGCGCTATGTTTATTTGATGTATTTTATTGGGAAAAAGGAATAACATCCCTCCCCGGCCCTCCCTTCGAAGGGAGGGGGCGCTTATTTTGTGCTTAAGGGAAAGGCTATATTATCATCCACCCCTTCCGGCCCCGGAATGGTTCCTTTGCGATCTTTAAGATTGATTTGATGCTATATTGAAGAAAGTGCGGCGGGGGCCACCTTCCCCTTGATTTGCATTCGTGCTTTTGATGTTGCTTTTTGCTGGGGGGAAGGAGCTGTTATGGTGAAACAAATAATAAGTGCCGTAAGTTTTGGCAGTTGGCGTTTTACCCCTTCCGGCCCCGGAATGGTTCCTTTGCGATCTTTAAGATTGATTTGATGCTATATTGAAGAAAGTGCGGCGGGGGCCACCTTCCCCTTGATTTGCATTCGTGCTTTTGATGTTGCTTTTTGCGGAGGGGAAGGAACTGTTATGGTGAAACAAATAATAAGTACCGTAAGTTTTGGCAGTTGGCGTTTTACCCCTTCCGGCCCCCGAAAGATTGATTTGATACTATATTGAAGAAAGTGCGGCGGGGGCCACCTTCCCCTTGATTTGCATTCGTGCTTTTGATGTTGCCTTTTGCGGAGGGAAGGAGCATATATGCGAAAATAGAATAGCAAAATCCCCAATATCATTTGCGCGCGATAAATCGCGCCCCTACTGCGCCCTGAACACCGAACACCGAACACTGATTACTGATTACTGAATACTGAATCACTGCCCCCTAAAAAACACAATGGTACTCAGCGTTTTGATGATGATGGTTATATCCAGAAAAAGGCTACGGTGCTTTATGTAGTATAAATCGTATTGCAGCTTTTCAAGGGAATCCTCTTCACTGGAGCCGTATTTGGCGTTTACCTGCGCCCAGCCAGTTACGCCGGGTTTTACGAGGTGGCGTACTTCGTAAAAAGGTATTTTTTCCTTTAAGCCCTCAACAAATTCCGGACGTTCGGGGCGGGGGCCAATGACGCTCATCTCGCCTTTTATTACATTCAAGAATTGGGGGATTTCATCAAAACGGGATTTTCGCAGGAAACGTCCAAATTTGGTGACACGGACATCCTTGGCCTCCGCAAACTGCGCCCCATCCTTCTCTGCATTTATTACCATGCTCCGCAGTTTGTATATCCTGAAATATTTGCCATTTTTTCCTACCCTTGTTTGGCTGTAAAACAATGGGCCCCGATTGGCCAATAAATTTCCTATTAATAAAATAGGCAATAGGATCAATCCAAATGCAAGGCCCAACACCGAAAAGAACAAATCCAAAATTCTATTGAAAAAAAGATAGAGTTTGTTTTGGTTGCTTCGGCTAAATGGAAAATAGCGATAAAAATCCTTCTCCACATGCTGCACGGGAATGCGATGGGTAAGTTCCTCATAAACCTGGGTGTATTCGCGGATGGGGATTCCGTTCTCCAGCAGTTTTATCAACTGATTGTTCAGTTCTACGGTCATGCCTTCTGAAAGCGGGGAGCCCACAACAATTTCGGAAATGGTCATTTCTTCGGTCAACATCCCGATGTCTGCTATGGTTATGGCATCAATTTCAAGATTATTGATTATTGTACCATTCTGGGGGCCTGTGTTGAAATATCCAATAACGCGATAATTGGGGTCAGATTTTTGTAGCGAGGCCACAATGGCCTCCACATCACCGGAGTGGGCAATCAGGAGTACCCGTTTGTAAAACCGCGGTGCCGAAACGAGAACGATATAGGCATAGCGCCAAGCCAGCATTGCCACGTTGATGGCCAAGAAGAAATAGACTATCTGCAAACGATTGGAAGGCAGCATAGGGGTGTAAAAGGGCGTCAACAAATAGAACAGCACTGTTACCGAAGAGGTAATGATCACGTTTTTTACGACCACATCAAACTTACTTGCCTTTTGAAGGTTATAAAGCTCGAAAATGGTCGCAAATACGGTAAGGTAGGTAGCCAGAACAATGGACCATACCCAGTGCTCGGAATTTATCTTGAAGTAATCGAAATTGAAAACGATACCCACTACATAGAGCAAAGCAAGCACACAGACAATATCCAGGATTCTGAGGAGAATCTTTCTTTCGGAAATATCAAAGTGGATGTTGTTTTTGGGCATTCGGGGGGTTGTTTTGTTTGTTATTTGGGGTTTGGGGTTTGTTGTTTATTGTTTCTGGTTTCTGGTTTCTTGTTTGGGGTTTGGGTTACTGGGTTATTGAGTTATGGGTTAAGGGTTTGGGGTTAAGTGGGGGGGAGTGTTTATTTAACATACTCACATACTCTACTCACTACCCACTACCACCTACCACCTACCACCTACAAACTACCAACTACCCTCCAAATTTACTGAAATTTCATTCCCCTAAAAGTTTTATCCATTTATGTTTTATAATTTCCCAATCGAACCCTTCCATTTTGAGACGGGCATTTTTTGTGATTTCATGTGCCTTTATTGGATTTGCGCACAGATTTTCAATAGCATCCACAAAAGCTTCCGCGTTGTTTGAGGGAACCAAAATACCGTCCACTCCATCATTAATCAAATGAGGTAAGCCCCCCACATTTGTAGAGATAACAAGAAGCCCAAGAGCCATTGCTTCCATTACGCTTATAGGCATATTGTCAAAATTGGTGGTATTAATAAAAATGTCATACTCTTTGGAAAGGGCAATCCATTCTTCTTTTTGCAACATTCCCGTAAAGGTAACAGGTAGATTTAGTGCTGTAGCCCTTCTCTTGCAGATTCCCAAAGCACCATCCTTGTCTGGGCCTACCATACAAAGCGAAGCATTTATTCCTTTTCCCTTAAGCATTTCCAATACTTTCAAGGCCAACAATGGGTTGTATATTTCTGAAAAGGAACGTACCCACAACAATTTTGCAGTTATTGACTCCCGATGCCTAAAAGAATAATTATCTATTTCAATGGTATTGGGTACATAGGTTATATTATTAATACCTGCTTCCTGAAATTGCTGCATCATATATTTTGAAGGGGCCACATTGGTATGTGCTTCTCCAAAAAGTATGTTGCTCAAACTTTTACTGTTCCTCAATCGGTTTGGCAAATTGCCGCCGTGCAAGATTGGAATATAGGGCAATTTGAAAAGCCTGCAGAACATTGCAATAATTACCGCATAGTAAAAATTTTGGGTGCTGTAGGTATCGATCAAAACAAGTTTTACACGGTTCTTGTTTTGAATAGTGGTAAGCACCATATCGAGCATACGAAAGATTTTATTCTGTTTTGAAGATGCTGTTATAACGGAATATCCTTCCTCTATCAGTTTAAGGGATAAGGAGTCTATGGCAGCAGGAGGCTTTCCGTGGACGGCCAGTTTATTTCCTATGTAGAGCAGGCTTTTTCTTGGGCGCATAATCTAAGTTCAACAAACATAAGGCATATATAAAGGCTGGGGCGGCAATCCGCATGGAAGTATGGACTATAGTAAGGCCCCAAAAAAGAAGAAATGGATAAAAATAGATATTTTTCCGACCACTCATTTTTGTAATAATAGGCGCAAAAATAAGAACCAACAACGCAAATATCCCAAACAAACCGTGTTCCGATAGCATACGGGAAATTTCATTATGGGAAGCGGATGTAATACCCATTTCTTCCCTGAATTGAAATTTACCTTGACCAACGCCAATACCAAATACCGGATTTTCTTTAAAAGCATCTATCTCAACAGCCAATAAATCAACACGACCTGTGGTTACATCATCTTTTTCCCTGCCCAAAGCGTCTTCATTGGCGTAGCGATTAGCTATTAATCCTCCCGTTTGGACAAGTGTATAAGACCAAACAAGCAAAACAACTCCGACAATGGCCAATACTTTTACAGAGACTTTAGCCTTAGTCTTTAAACCTGTGCTAAAATATATAATGAAAATAAAAACCAAGCACATGAAAACTGCGACCAAAACTCCACCTCTAGAGAAAGTAAGCAGTGCCCTATAGGTCATAACTATCATTAAGAACATCATTGTCCAATGAACAAGCATATTTTTATAGGGAATCAATAAACGGGAAAAAAGGATAAAAATACCGAGCCCCAATATTGTTGCCACTTGATTAGGTCCATATCCTCCAGACAAGGCCGAATTTGAAGCTGTTCCTGTTACTACATCCTGCACATTGGGAGTATAAAGCGATATGTAAACAACCATGCTTATTAAAGGATAAATAATATAATCAAGAAGCTTGAGAAAATCCTGAAACTGAATGCTTCTACCATAACAAAATATGGCCGCGAAACTTAAACATAAAGGGCCACTCAAATTGAAAAGCACTGTATTTCTAAAATTGGCGTCAAAAGCGATAGCATCCAAGGATATCAAAACAGCTGGCAACAAAAGTAATAAGTATATTATATAGGGAAAGGCATTCTTTTTAAATCCTAAAAAAAACACTCCCAATAGCATGAAGAAAATTACCGCATATTTGCCAGTTTCATAAAAAATAAAGGCCTTGGTCATTCTAAGAAAAACCTCGGCTCCAGTTATATATGCAGTAGCAAGGAGTACATATTTTACTTTATCTTTTGACGAAATAATCTTATAAATAAAATACCCAAATATCCCCAACATATACCAAAACATTAAGGATCGATTGGTAAAGGCCAAAAAACCAATCATAACATGAAAGATTATGGCTCTAAAGGGTTTAATATTTTGGAAAATTGAAGGTGTAATCGTTATTAGTATTTTTAAGATTTTATAATTTCCTCTTGTATTTTATAGCTGTAAATAGCAAACGTAAACTTTGAAGCCACAAGATAGCAATCGGATGCCATTTTTGTCAGTTCCTCCGTATTTTTTGATAAAGCTTCGTGCAGCACTTCTCGCAAGCGTTGCCCATTAATAGGATTTAAAAGAAATCCGTTGTCATCGGTAACGTACTGCCCAATGCTGGAAACATCAGATACAATAGGAATACAGCCATAATTCATAGCCTCTGCGATTACTTTTGGAAAGCCTTCGGAATCACTTGGCAACAAAATGAAATGAGAATTTTTATAAATCCCAAAAACCTCCTGTCTTTCCAAAAAGCCATGAAACACAACCGGTAGTTTTAAATTTTCACATTGCTGTTTGTAAAACTCCTTCTTTTCCCCATCCCCAATAAAATGAATCGTTTTTATTTTCGCTAAATTATCTAAAGCACCAAAGGCCTCAATGATTCGCTGCACCCCCTTGGCATCTTCCAATCTGCCCACAAAGCAGAAGGTAAAAGGAGGAACAAATGTTTTTGAATTTACAATTTGCAAACCTTCTTCTCTTTCTTCCGAAGTAAGGCAGGGATTTTCAAAAGTGAGGCAATGCCTGGGCTGTGTCGGCCAATTACCGTTGATGGTTACTTTTCGCTTTTGATTTTTTAGCATCCAACGCTGCAAGGCATAGCCCAAGGGTGGATTTTCTTGGTTCCAGTTGCCGGCATATTTGTACCAGCCTTTTTTATTGCTGAAAAGAGTGAGATAGGGAATCAAAAAAACGCCTATTCCAGTGGGTGTCCGCAATTGAAAAACATCGACTTGTTTTAATGTTTTTTTTACCGCAGTTATTATTTTGGGAATATTCAGTACAACTTCCAACTTGGCGCCTATCCCCTTTCCGCCGACTGGTTTTAAAGGAACAAATTTTATATTTGAAGAAGTGTAGGGCAAAGAACTCGGCGGCGGCGGGCCGGGATGCAAAAAGGCGATGTGCTGTATTTCCTCAAAATCCTGTGCCAGATGGTTGATTTCGCTAATCGTCGGTCCCCAACCTACGATTGTGCCGTCGGGCCTTTTGTAGTGTTCGGTATGGGAGATTATGGCGAGTTTCATTGTTATTAAAAATTTTAAATTTGAATCATGAACATCCCCCTAGCCCCCTTCAAAGGGGGGATGAATTCAAATTCAAAGATTGTTATTTGCCTTGTTGTATTTTGTATTCCCTTCAAGAAATCTTCTTTGTTATGTGTCTATAAAATTACAACTTTATCTTAACCACAAAGGACACGGTCCCGATAGCTATCGGGATACACAAAGACCACAAAGTATCTCTTTGTGCACTTTGTGCCTTCTTAGTGTTCTTTGTGGTTTTCTTGAGTATTTTTTTGTGTCCTGTGTCTTACGTCATGTTTCCTGTTTCTTTATTCTTTTTTTTCTTTTTTCTTTATTCTTTATTCTTTTAAAATCTTCAAATAAGTCTCGATTACCTTGTCCCACGTGAAGTTTTTTGACCATTGTTCTGCACTTTGCGAATAGCTTTCATAATTATTCAAAATTTCTTCCAAGGCAGCTATAAACTGTTTTGGGTCTTTGTTGTTTATTAATTTTCCGGAAACTCCATCCTTTATTGCATCTTCTATTCCGCAGCCCAAGGAACCGATTGCCGGAATTCCCAAAGCATTTGCTTCCAAAATAGCAATCCCAAAACCTTCGGCATCGCCTGTTTGTGTGGTTTCGCTGAGCATTACGAAGACATCGGCTTGTTGTAGCCGTTCTATTTTCTCTTCTTCGGAAACCTTTCCGAAAAAATATACGGCATCGTCAACCCCCAAATCCAAGGTCAACCTTTCCAGTTTTGCTATATCGGTAGGAATACCAACCATATGATATTTAAGGTCTGGATATTTTCTTAAAAGCAGCGGCAACGCATTAATTACATTGTGTTGCCCCTTGCGTTGGGTTAGGTTGCCCACGGTTATTAAGACTGGTACTGGTTCGTTTTTATTTCGGGAGTCTGAAGGAACCTCCATTTTAAAACCATTGGGGACCACTTCAATATTTTTCAAGGCGAGATGGGAAACCAAGGATTTGGTATAATTGCTTACCGCTATCACTTTATCAAAGCGTTTTAACGATAGGTCCGTGAGCTTTCGAAGCATTTTATTGGGCAGCCGCACTTCACTTCCATGAATGATGGCTATAAATTTCTTGTTAAAGAAAAAGGTGAGCAGCGCACCTAACCACAGTGAAAATTTGCCAGAACATACTACGGTTTCAGTTTTTCGGCTTAAGGAAAAAGCAGTGCTGATGCGTTTTAAATAACTGAAAAGGATTATCTTTTTCCTTGGAATCCGAACCACTTCAAAAGGAAGATCTTTGTCAAATACATTTTCTACTTCTCCATTTGTTGAACGGATATCACATAGCAATCTCACTTCAAAACCATTGCCCTGCAACCCCTTTGCTAAATTATAGGCATGGTTACCTATACCGCCCGGTTGGGGAGGGAATTCAGAGGTTAGAATAAGAGTATTGGTTTTCAAGTTTTGGGATTAATTGATAGCGTATGTTAGTTTTACCGCAAAGGCGCAGAGGGCGCAAAGAAAAATAATGAGTAAGTATCTCTGCGTACTTCGCGCCTTTGCGGTTATATTTTATTGCACATAGGTTTTATATTAAATATACTTTCGTTTGACCCCCGACCTACTTCGGCATGCTCAGCACATCGCCTAAAGGGGAGAAGTAAAGTTCATTTTCACAACAAACGGACAACTGACACCCGATAACCGAAAACAGATAACCGAAAACAAAAAATTCACAAGCTCTCAATCATCGCTCCTTCCCTCAACTTCCGCGTCGCTAATCGCCATGAAATTACTACTTGCAAAATCACGAACGGAAACAAAAATAGCGAGATAAAAAGACCCAAGACCAACATTTTTTTGTTTTTCTTATAACGGTACGGGATTATGGATTGGGGAACGGTTCTGAGAATGGCGAGCAGGGTTCTTTTTTTGCCGAAATATTTTCGGTATAAATATAGCACGCTTGGTATGGGCCGCGGAGCGAATAGTTTTTTAGGTCGGAAGGCATCCCAACTGCCCATTTCGCGTAAGCCGCCAGAGCCTACCTTTAGATGGATTCTTCCTGCATAAGGGTTTGAAATATTTGTATAGCCATTCAAATAAGCCCGAAGCCCATATTCCCCATCGCCCATGCGTTGCTTTTCAAATTGTCTGTCGAAAAGGCCCATTTCTCTAAAAACCCGTTTTTTCAGAAGTACGTTGCCGGTGTCAATTTGATCCGAAATTCTGAAAAAGGAGTAGTTCTGGGGAACTTCAGCCCCCACTGCCGAGATAGAAACCCCTGAAGAAATATCGGCTTTAAAAAAATCGAGACATTTTAAATGATTGCTAATCCAGTTAGGTTCTACCCTACTGTCATCATCAAAAAGTAGCACATACTCCCCTTTTGAAATTTCAATGGCATGGTTTCTCGCAAGCCACAGGGCACGTTCCGTTTGTTGGACAAGCTTAATATCCAATTTAAACTTTTTGTAAAAATCCTTTTGAAAAGGATTGGATTGGTCAACGATGATAACCTCAAAGTTTTTGCACTCCTGTTTTTCCAAATCCTCCAGCACATCTTTAAGGTATTCATAGCGGTTCAGCGTAGGAATCACAACGCTTACAAAGGGGTTTTTCTCAACAAGTGAGGATTTATAACTATTCCAATCATCATAAAGTATAGGGTTTTTTAAATAATCGCCTCTCTGTACGTCGCCACTATTCTTCCAAGCACTTATTTCCCGAAACGGATTTTTAAAAGAGAGGATCCGCAAGATCAGAACATAAATAACCCAAACTAAATGGAAGTACTTTCGAAGAAAGCGGTATTCGTCAATTACGGGGAGTTTTTCAAAAGAAGTATAAACTTCTGAGCTTCCAATATAGCCTTTATTGACAGCTTGCCACGACAGATCGTATTCTCGGGCCTTTTCACTTTTGAATTTTGGATCAGGTTCCAATTGTTCAACAACTTCCTTTGGTAGGTTTTCAATTATTGGAAAAATAGAAGTTCCATCTTTCCGATATAGTTGAAAATAATGTGTGGGTTGGAGGTATTTTAGGAAATGGAAGAGCATTACTTAATTTTTTGGGATGCAAAAGATATTTGGGGGAAGTTGATTTTCAGATTGGAATGGATTTAACTCCATATCCAAAATCTGATAATTGTGCTGATTGAAAAAATTGATAATCTTTTCATCGCCATTGGTCTCTACGATAAAAATCGGGTTAAACTTTTCAATCAAATGGGTTGCGCCCATCAAAATATCCAATTCTATTCCGTCAACATCAATTTTAACAAGATCGCAACGGTCCATAACATTTCTTCTGGAGAAGGAATCGAGAGAAACCATTTCGATAGGTGTACTTTTATTGTTGAGCCTATCTGCGTGCAAGGTATTTGATGTGGTGGAGCTTAAAAAGAGTTCTATGTTGCCATCTTTTTTCCCAACGGCGAGGTTATTCAATTCAACGTTTGATTCCAAACTATTGGATTGAATGGAGTTTCTAAAACTGTTATATACGTTCAAATTTGGTTCAAAAGCTATGACCTTTCCATTTAGGGAAATTGAGTTGGCCCATACCAAGCTTAAATATCCAAAATTTGCCCCAACATCCAAAACTACGGCATCATTTTCCTTTGTCCTCAAGTTGATAAGTTGGATGGAGTTTCTCAAAATTGTATTTTCAATTCCACTTTTTGTCGCTTTTGAAGCTATCTTCATAGATGCAAAAAAATAGAAATGGACCATATAACCCAAATAATTTCTTTTTACCAAAACCTTGGTTTCCCTATAACTTCCTTGAGAGCGGAGAAGGATGTCCCTTAAGGGCTTTAAAAACCGGGACTGACCAATTCCATTTCGAACTTTAGACGGCAATATTCTGTATAATCCCAAAATGATTTTATTGAGCATTGAGCATAGTTTTAAAGAATCCCGATAGTGTTAAGCGTTCTTCAAATAGTTTTCTATTTGCCAGTTGTAAATCTATAAAATCCTCCTTAGATAGGGCCTCGTGAAACTCCTTTACTTTTTGCGCTACTTGATTCCGATCTTTATACTCCACCCAAACCACATGATTTTTCCAATCGATTTCGTTGTCAAAGGGCAATGCGCAATCCGTATTTATAAAAACAGGAATTCGTCCCATAGCCAAGGTTTCATAAAAACGGACGGAGAAATTACCTGCCCCGCGAACACAGACCACATAATCGGAATCCTTTAGGTTGTTGTAAAATTCCAAGGTGGTTTTATGGGAATCCTTATCGCTTGTAACACCCGCTCGATATTTTTTTCGGAATATGAAATTTGTTTTAACATCCTTTGATTTCTGGAGTGTTTTTAAGACAGTTGCCCTCAAAAAGGAAGTGGAAAGCAGTTGCTGGGGTTCCTCTTTGGAAAACCCCAGAAAGCATTTTGTATTTCGGAGCAATGTTTTGAATACTTCCTTAATGGCATTCAGGCGGGAAAGGTTGGCCTGGCCACAGAAACCAATAATAGCTTTGGGTTGATAGGGCCTTTGGAGTACCATATCTATGTCAAAATATTTCTTTAGTGGATCTGCAATAATAGCCGGAAACGCATATTCATTCTCAGTAAATTTTGATTTATATCCACTGGGGCGAAGGACAAGTAGATTGCCATAATACGGAATCCGCACCCCAAAGTCGCCCGCGTTAAAGGCAATTACCTTTTTGTTTAGGGCTCCACATTCATTTACAAAAGCAATTGCAAGGCTTTCTTGCTTTGTTCTTACGTAATAGTTCCAAGCCATGGTTAGAATAACTACATCTGCCTCTTCCAGATATTCCGTAAACTCGAAATCCTTTTCTGAAACCCCATAGGTAGCCACGCGCTCTGCATCGGTGTATCCCTCAGCTTTAAGGAAGGGCTTCAATAATGGAAAGAGCAGGCCGCGATGGGCTTTGTTGTAATGGGATTTTGGGTAGTAGAGTTTCAAACTTGGTTAATTGGTTAATTGGGGTCCCGATAGCTATCGGAACGGGATTCGTTAATTTGGGATTTGGGAAAACATCCCCCTAAATCCCCCTTCGAAGGGGGACTTCACATTTCGTAAAAATTTATGAATTCAGATTGCTGCTTTTCGATATTAAATTCCTCCATTACCCTTTTCTGGGCATTTTGGGAGATTGTTTTTTTATCAGTTTCACTTAAAGCCAAGACCCTTTCTACTTGTTGTGCCAAGGATTCCGGTGAAAGATTTTCAAACAGCCATCCGGTTTTACCATCCACAATGTTTTCCGGCAAGCCTCCCACATTTGAGGCTATGGTAAGTTTTCCCATGGCCTGTGCTTCCAACACGGCATTGCAGAAACCTTCGTTAAGGCTTGGTTGCACATATAGATCAGCAGTAGTTAAATGTTCCAAGACTTCCTTATGGGATAGTTTTCCGCAGAAAACGACTTCTTCTTTTAGACCCAACTCATAAGCCATAAATTTATAGCGTTCCGTGTAATTTTGATCCCCATCGCCAATAATATAATAGGTGAAGTTTATGTCTTTCTCCTTTAGTATGCCCATTGCCGCAATGGCCACGTCCAATCCTTTTATCCAAGTGAGCCGGGCAATTGTAACTATTTTAATGCTTTCTGAGGCTGATGTGATTGTTTTGGGCATAGGCAAAGCATCCAATTGCACCGCTGGGGTGATAATAGCAAAGGGAGTTTCTACTGAAAGACCCAAGGATATTGCTTTGTGCAAAAGATATTGGGAGATACTGTGCACCTTATCAACCTGTTTCCAAAGGTTTTTATAACATTCTGGGTGTTTTATGGGATACACATTTATATCGAAGCCCCGAAAGCTCACCGCCATTTTTGCGCCAATGGCCTTTGCCACCGTCTCGCTGCCCAAGGCCATGGTGGCGAAACCAAAGTGCAGCCAGTCCAAGTTGGCTTTTAATAAATGCGCGTTGAGATATGTTTTTTTAAAAAGTTGAAGAATACCAGTGCCCTCTTTGCGTTCCAGGTTTATATAGCGGATAACGGCAGATAGATGTGGTAACAGTAAAAAGAATTCTTTTAAAAAAAACCAAGGTTGCAAGAGCGGATTGCTGCTTACCCTTGGGCTTAGTATTACGGGGCAAAGGTTAAAGTCGTCCTTTTTGCTTTGACTATACAAACGGATGTCCACGCCACTGCGCTGTAACCCTCTAATTTTAGAATTAAAAAAGGTTTCGGAATAACCGGGGGTTTGGGAGAGGACGAGGCCTATTTTCATTTTCTTACTATTGATTTATATAGATTCCCATGTCTTTCAATCTCTTTTTCAATAGGGTATTCTGAATTTACATGCTGGTAAAAAGAATTCCCCAACATTTTTAATTCTTCCTGTGATTTACCCATATAATATTCAAGTTTTAAGCTCAATTCATCAATATTGGACGCGTCAAATAATGAGTTAGGAAATTTTTCCAGTTGGTCTCTAATACCAGGTATATTAGACCCTAAAACAATCTTTCCATTTGCCATTGCCTCCAAAAGGGCCACAGGAGATCCCTCACCCTTTTCTTTAGTTGGCAACACAAAGATTTCAGCACGATTTAAAAAGGAGCGAACATCCTGTTGTTTTCCAGTAAAATTGACTCTTTGGCTTAATCTTAGTTCTTTTACAAGTTTCTTAAGCTCATTTCCATAACTATTAGTATCATCACCTACTAATAAAAGATTCCAAAACGGAAATTTATCATGCAATTTATAAAAAGCCTGAACCAGAGTTTCTATTCCCTTAATTGGAACGATATTGGCAACACAAATCAAAAATCGCCTGTCATGTTCAAGCTCAGATTTATTATAAAAATTTCCGTGCAATGCTAATGATTGAAAATACATAACATCTACACCTCTGGGAATCAATATGGCTTTATTAGATTCCTTATAGAATTTACTCAACATATCGCTGTTTTGAACAGCAATCTTTTTCGCCAAAAAAGATCTGAGTTTCCAGGCGTTTTTGGATTTTCCACCCCAATTCATGTTTTTCTTAGTAAACACCCACGGAATCCCCGCCATTCGTGCAGCTATAGCTTCTGTATAATCTGGACCGTAATGATAACTGTGAATAACATTGGGAGCTATTTCCTTAAATTTTCTTGATATCCGCCAACATTCTTTAATCATTCTCATTAATGGCCTGGCAGGGGATGTAAAATTATAAATATGTATGTGTAAACCAGAATTTTCAACTACTTTATAGAAAGTGCCCTTATTGTGTAAACACATAATATGGGCTTCAAAAGCTTCAGGATTCAATCCATTGGCAATATTTAGAAGTGCTTTTCCACTACCAGCCGTATCAAAATTGGGAATTGTAAATAAAATTTTTATCTTTTTCATCTAAATCGCGTTAGTGCATAAAGAGTAAATATGGGCCATTTCAAATCTTCTTTCTTTTCGGAATGACTTTGCAACATTTTCTCAATAGCTCTTTTTTCAAAACCAAAATCGGAAATAGCGGAACTTAATAATTGGTCACTTATTATTTCTTTAAGGTCTTGGCGTAGCCAGCTCGTCAAAGGAATTGAAAACCCCTTTTTTACCGATTCTTCTTTAACAGTTGGAATCCGTTTGGATAGTAAATATTTTAAAAGTTGTTTTTGCCGTCCACCGCCATAACTCAAAAGAGGATCTATCTTTAAAGCAGTCTCAATCATGTTTTTATCTAAAAATGGCACTCTAACTTCAAGACTGTTCTCCATACTAGCTAGATCAACCTTCCGCAATGTTTTTTGCATCATTCCATAAAATTCCGCATATCGCACATTATAAAGCAATTGGCGAATATCCTTTGTGTTTGAGTAATTATATATGGAGAAATTTTCTGGCAAGGTGGTTTCAGATAAACTAGGTGCAATTTCATCCAACAAATTCTTTCTAAATCTTGAATGAAGACCTTGTTGCGCACTTCCCTGACTGGGTGATAACAATACACTATTCACTCGTTTGTTGCTTGATGTGTATTTATCAATACCATAAATAGCCTTTTTTAAAATACTCGGATAGTGTTGAAAAGAAATATTTTTGCCAATGCTCCAAAATCTTTCATATCCAAAAAACAGTTCATCTCCCCCATCTCCACTTAGAGCAACCCCAACTTTTTTCTTGGCAAGTTTTGACACCAAATAGGTCGGTAAAATACTGAAATCGGCAAAAGGCTCATGTAAAGCATTCATGGCTTCATCCCAAAAACCCAGTACCTCCTTCGCCGATAATTTCCATATTTCCTGCTGTACATCCAATGCCTCTGCAAACTGTCTTGCACGCTCTGATTCGTCATGATTCTTACTATCGGAACCAATGGTAAAAACCTGAGGATTGGCTTTATATTCCTTCATAAAGGAGGTTGTCAAACTGGAATCAACCCCTCCAGATAAAAAAGCTCCAAGAGGAATGTCAGAAAGCATTTGACGTTGCACCGAATTGCCAAGTGCTTTTTCCACAAATCTTATCGCTTCCATTTTGTTTGAAACAGAATAATCAACGTCAGTTGGAAGTTCCCAGTATTTACTTTTTCTAATACTGCCGTTCTTTTTTAAAATAACTATTTCTCCCGGTGCCACCTGATAAGTATCCATATATAGACCAAATGGGGCAGGCATGTAATGCTGCTCTATATACAGTTTCAGTACCTGGGGATCTATTGATTTTGTTTTGTATTCTGGATGTGAAAGGATTTGGTCATATTGGCTAGCGGCAACCATTGTTTTGCCATTCCAACCGTAGAAAAGGGGTTTAATTCCAGCAAAATCTCTAATTAAATAGATACTTTCTTCCAACTTATCGTAAACGACCAGCGAAAACATACCATTTAGCTCATTAACAGTTTTTTCAACACCCCATTCTGCCATACAGGCAGTAACGGTTTCCGAATCACTTAATCCCCTATAATTTGAAAATTCCAGTCTTTTCCTTAATTCAAGGTGATTGTATATTTCGCCGTTAAACACCAAGATATACCTGTCATTATGACTTTTCATGGGTTGTGCTCCCGCTTCGGAGAGTTCTAATATGGCAAGCCTATTAAACCCTACTTGTAAGTTGACATCATTGGAAAAGTAGCCCTGAGAATCAGGTCCTCTCATTGTAGATTTATTAAGCAACCTGATAAAGTCGTACTTAGCCAATCCTTTTTTATTATCGAGTGAATATTCTACTAAGAATCCACACATTATTTTATTTCAGGTTTGAGAGTTATGTTATTTATATTCAATTGAAGAAGAGCTTATTCATAGAATGCCTCCTCTTGGATCTATTTCTTATGTTTACTATACCAAACTGCCAAAGTAAGCAACATACTCAAAGGATGCGAATATTTAACGGCATCCCCGGTTTTAAAGCTATTGTAAAACTTAGCCAGCAAGGATTTTGAAATAAAAGGATGCAGATTTTTAGCAAATAGTTGTTCCTGCAGCTTTTCGTCGTTTTCCATTCCCAAAAACTGAAGTTCCCAATTGCGCTGAATGTAAGGTTTCCCCATTTTATTCATCACTTCCCTTTTTAGCTTGTTTCCTATTCTGTATGGTAGGTTGTATGGTGTTTTGTTGTTTTCAAAAGTATATAGATTGAATGGTTTATGGTCCTGCCAAGTTATTTTGGCCAAGGCCGGGTTCTGCAGTTTTATATAAGCTATTTGTAGCTTCCTGTCTGCAAGATACTCCTCTGGAATAGTACAGATAAATTCACACATCCTATCGTCATAATAGGGTACCGTTATTGGGTATGCGGCCTCAAAGACGGAAAGATTGACTGAGGTCCAGCGCGGCGCCCAATACAAACTCTTAAAGGCCCGCAGTTTTGCACTTGGGTTTTCAATGTCAATTTTTTTGAGCAATCCAGCAATTCTTTCGCGCAAATAGCTTTCAAAGTCGTCTTCCAACTCCCACTCCTGCCACAGGGCGGTGGCGAGTTCCATCCCGCCTTTTTTGACAATTTTCTTGATAATAATATCCAACAGATCTTCTTCCCTTGTCCCTTCGGGAGCTCCCCGGTCGAACAAGACATCGCCCCAATGCCCCAGGGAAAACAAGCCTTCCATTTTTTTGAATTCTTCCAAAACCGCCATTTGCCGGGGATGCGTAAAATCGGAATAACATTGGTTTATGGAAGCCAGTTCTTCCAGTTTTGGCCAAAGATATCCTGATTCTATTGTAAACTCCTTAAAGTCAAAGCCACACGCCTTCGCAATTCTCTTACCGATCCCACTTTCTGAAAAACCACCTTTAAAGGAATAGCTATACGCTGTAACGGGTTTCTTGAGCTTTGCCAGCGCAACTGCTTGGGTGCGGCTGTCCAATCCCCCAGAAAGAGGGAGGATTACTTTGTGGGTCTTAGTCTGTTCTGAGATAATCTGTTCAAAGAGTGTAGTGAATTCTTCCAATGCCGTTTCAAAACTGATTTTCCGCAGTTTGTAATGCCATTGGAACCAGGGTTTGCTTTCAATTAAGAAACCGTTATCATCCAATATATTATCGGAAGCGGCAGGCAATACTTTTTTGTTTTTCCAATAGGTATCAGAATCCAAAAAGAACCCGGTGGCGGCAAAGATGCATATCGCTTTTTTGTCCAGTTCGCGCGGCGCATTTACCTTAACGAATTGTTGGTGGGTTGGGATTATTGGGGTTTTGATTGTGGGCATTTGAGTTTATGTGTAAATCGTAAAAGTAATTAAATATTACATCCCTCCCAACCTCCCTTCAAAGGGAGGGGTTTGCTTTGGAGAAAAAATAAAATTCTGAGTTTAATCAATAGTTTTCGTTTAAAATAATCAATGGGGGCTATTGGCAATAACTGCTATACCCCCCCCTATTATATCTTACTTTGAGATGTTCAGTACATCGCCATAAAAGAGAGGAGTTAAAATTTTAACTAAAATTAAAAATTGGGAGTTCTATCAAAAAATCTTCATTTCAATGGCTAGTATATGCTAATAACCACAAATCAAAGATAAAAACGAAAATTTGCTCCCTCCCTTTGAAGGGAGGGCTGGGAGGGATTTTTTCAAGCTTATTTCATTTCAACCACCTCATAAAACAACTCTTCCATCCCCCGAACCATCTGCGCCTCATTATGTTGCTGCTCCACTTTTCTCCGAGCCTCGATTCTTACTTTTTCAATCATATCTAAAGGTAATTCCATAAAATGAATAATTGCCGCTGCAATAGCTTCCGGCTTTCTAGTAGGCACCATCCACCCATTCACACCCTCCTCAATCAATTCTGGCACACCCCCACAATCCGTACTGATTACCGGTAGCCCGATAGCCATAGCCTCCACCACCACATTTGGAATCCCCTCTTCCAGACTTGGCATCAATAGCAGCGAAGCTTCCTGTATTAACCTGAATACTTCTTTTTGAGGGATTCGTTTTTCCAAGTTCACATAATCCTGCAATCCGAGATCGTCCACTAAAAACTGTAACTCCTCATCTCCCGCCCCGCCTATGATTGTATATTGAAATGAAATGTTTTTTTCTTTTAATAATTTACAGGCCCGCAAGGCGTAATCATAGCCCTTTTTCCAATGTGTTCGGCCTACCGAAACTATTCTCAATGGCCTTGACAAAAAGTAGGCTTCAGAAAAGGGCATTTCTTCCAAAGGCAAGCCTGTATAAACTACTTTATCAATCTTCTCTGATGAAGTCCAAATTTTATCGCCATTGGCTGCAATAGCTTTGGAAACGGAATGGAAGCCTGCCATTTTGGGATACCACTTTTTTAGATATTCAAAATTTTCTCCATCAACAAAAGGGCGGACATTGTTATGAAACCCTCTTTGACTCAATATTACTGGAATTTCCTGTTTTAAAAGCACTACTTCAAACCAAGGGATTACAGAGGGCCATTGTAAATGTATTAGGTCTGGGGCAATATTTTTAAGGGCCAATTCCAGGTTTAGCTTTTGTAATGCTTGGCGCTTTCCCTGTATTAATTTTTTTAGTGTAGGGAGCAATAAATTAAATTTTTTTGACTGAAAAAGCTTGCCCAATGTAGCAACGGTGAATTTCAACTTGCTTTGGTTGCTACCTAGCGACACATAATTTACTCCGCTTATAGGGTTGGTCAACTTTTCATTGAAACCTAGGATATATATCTGATGGTTTAAAGCCAGCCCTTTTACCAAACGATTAATAAAGGGCGTGGTTTTAAAACTGCCGTCGAAAATGATTATTTTTACATTATGAAGCTTTGATTCTACCGACATAGTTGTTCATAAAAATTATCCCATTTCTGTAATTCTCCTTGTCTAGAAAATAAATTTTGGACTATTTTATATCCTGACTGCCCCATCTGATAACGTAAATCTTTATTTTCCATTAATCTTATAAAATTTAGGGCATAACCCTCAGGATTACAAGGAGCACTCAAAAAGCCCGAAACATTATTTTTAACTACTTCAGGAATGCCTCCTATTTCTGAGGAAATGATTGGAAGGCCATAATAAGATGCTTCAATTAATGATAATGACAAAGCTTCAGAAAGTGAAGGTTGAAAATATATCTGTGCTGCCTGAAGCTTCTTTTTTACATCGACCCGAGACAACTCTCCTAATAAACTTACTTCATTTTCTATACGCAATCTTTTTATATGATAATTAATCATCTCCCGATCAATTCCTGAACCAGCAATTTGATATTGAAAATCAAAACCTTTATTTTTTAAAATTGACATTGTTTCCAGAGCATATAAAAACCCTTTTTCCCATACTAACCTACCAACTGATAAAATTAATAAACGATGATCTTCCGGTAAGTCATTTATCTGTAAACCATTTGCTTTATCGATTTGTATCGACCTATATATAACCATACATTTATCCGGATTTGCCCCTAATTTTATGGCGCTATCCCGTAGTGCATAACTAATAAAATGTAGCTTATCAGCTCTTTCAAAAATTTTTCTCGTCAATTTTAAATTTTCTTCAGATTGATATGGAAAAACGTTAATATCAAAACCCCTAAAACTCACTATTAGTTGGATTTTTTTATTTTCCAATATAGGTTCAATAGCTTGAAAGGCATTTGAGGTAATAAGATGTATTATTTCAGGCTTATAGTTTATTAAAGGTTGAATTCTATTTTGCTTTTCGGAAAACCTTCTACTTTGGAAGAGATTATAGAATTGATATTTATAAAATTCCCTCTTATTATTTATTTTATAGTTTTTAGCTATAGGTATTTTGTTAGATTTAGAACCCAAGAATAAGCTTACGGTTTTTCTATTTGACGAGAAATCTATGTACCAATCAATCAAATGCTTTTGCCTAATTGGATGAAGATAAGATGCAATAATAGCAATTTTTTTATCCATTTAATAGGGATTTTAATTGACGAATGGTTGTTCTCAGTTTGTTTTTAATTTGATATAGAGAACCTTCCCAAATCCAAGAAAAGGGCCTTTTTACCGAGAGTTTTTTTAAGATTACATCTAATTCAATAACAAAAACCAGTTTTTGTATTTCTTTGAACAAAGGGTCATTTGAGTATTCTACTAAATAAGCTCGTATTTCATCTATAGATAAGCTTGAATTCTGAATTATGATTTTCTCATCAATTCCCTTATTCCCCCTTGTTATGCCCAGATGCAAACCATGCCATGGTCTTTGAGCGTGTGAAAGTACTTCATCATCAAAATTAAATGCTTCCTTATTTAGTTTATACAAAAAATTTTCATCTCTTTCCAGTCCTTTTAAATATTGATTTCTGTATAACTTATCATTTTTAAGACGGATTAAAATTGGGTCAATTTTTTCAAAATATTCTTTTGTTTTAAAGAAATGTAGGCCTGTAAGTCGATTTGTATAATTTCCTTTTTCATCTATCCGTACTTTATTAGAGAAAGGAACATTGAGAGATTTTAACTGTTCTGTATGAAATTTAAGAAGTGCTTGTTTTTCTTTTAAAAATAAAATGTCTATATCTCCAATATACACATAATTAAACTCTTTAAAATAACTAGAATCTACCAGCCATCGAATAAGCTTGCCACCACCACCCTTAATTTTATATGAAGTAAATTCTAAAATATTCTTTTCTAATGGAATAATTTCGAAATTCGTGATTTTATGGTCACTCATAATTTTAATTGCCTCTTTTACTTTTGAGTCTATATGCTGATAAACGAATATCTTAATGAAGGCATCAGGATAGTTTTTATTTATTGAAAAAATATAATAAGGAATATACTTTGTGTAACTACCAAAAACAAATGATGAAAAACATAAGGATTTTAATTTCATACTAATTTAAAATTGATTTAAACTGAGAAGAACCTTTGCCTATAAAAATTTGGGTAGTAACACAGAATAGCAGATAAACTTTTTGCTCAAAGTTTAAATATTTAAAATTTAGAAGATTTATAACAACCAATCTGTAATTTTTATTTTCTAACATTCTTTTTAAGTCGAGTAGGCATTGCGCTTTATATTTGAGCATTGCTTTCTGAGATTGTTGCTTTGAAAAGTATTCTAGGATTCGTTTATTAACAATAAATCTTGAATTCAATTTAATGCCGGATTTGTCCTTGTCTGAACTAATTGCGTTTTCGTGTTTTCTCACTTTAAATAAAACCTCAGAAGTATGCCGAATTTGGATATTTTTTAATGTTGTGAATATTCTAAAAAAGAAATCCAAATCCTGTGCCCTACGTAATGTTTCATCAAATTTCAGATTATCTAGAATTTCTTTTTTTAAAATATATGATAAAGGACTAAATGATATGTTTTTTTCTATTAAATCGTCAATAATATTTCCATTAAAAGATTTGTTTGTTATCCTATCTTGTACTCCATTTTCATCGAAATAAGTAAAGGCACAAAAAACAACATCGGTATCTGGATAATTACTAAATATTTCAAAACGCTTTTTCAAAAAATCTGGAAACATTATATCATCACTATCAAACCATTGAATGTAATGCCCCTTGCTCATTTCAAATCCATAATTACGGGCGGCATTTCCGCCTTTTAATCTATTCTTCGGACATTCATAATATTTAAAACGAGAATCTTCTTTTACATATGAATTTATAACTTCTTTTGTTTTATCTATACTGCCATCATCAATTACTATACATTCCCAATTTTGGTAGGATTGAGCTTTAACACTATTTAATGTTTCGCCAATTATATGACCACGGTTGAATGTAGGTATAATGATAGAAACTAAGGAATTTTGAGACATTTAATCTAGTTTTTAACGCAAAAGAATTGTATCTTATAGAAAAACCATAACAGTTTATTTACTTTTCAACTGTATTTAGTATATTGATTAATTCATTATTAAATATTTCTACTCCGTTTTGATTTAAATGATGAGAATCATAAAAATGCAAAGTATCGTTTAAGGTTAATATCTCATTGAAGTCGTATAAGGTTCCAAGCTTTTTTATTCTTTCTTTGATTTCATCTATATTAAGAAATGAATTATATAATTTACTGTCAATGGGCGCCATGACATATAATGGTAAAATTCCTCTTTCTTTAATTAACTTATCAATCTCCTGTAAAGATTTAAATTGTTTATCTACAAAACTAAGGTTTGCAGGTTTATATTTTCTATCTTTATTAAAAGCTAATTTTCTTTCAACATATCCTCCATCTACATAAACATCATTTGAAGATAGAATAAGATTATTTTGATTATCATTTAATAGAAAGTATTCAAAAAATCTTGAATATATAAAAGTATTTAAAACTTTAAAATTTGTATGCTCCAGAGTTAAGAAAAGTCCATTAATATCAAAGTTATTGGATAAAATATCGAGAGTGGATTCAATACCATCTATTGTAAAAACTTTTGGATAGACCTCTATAACTACAATTTTCGGATTGAGTTTTTCAAGATATTGTTCAAGGAGACATTCTGTTTGTAGTGGTGTTTGGGCTGTTGACCCTAAATTAAAAGACGAGTATCCAGCATTATCAAATAAGCGTGTATCAAAACCTCGATATGCGTGAGAAGAGCCAGCAAAAAGGATGTCTATATTCTCATATTTCTTAACCTCCTGAAATCTAATAAAACTACTTCCCATTTTAAAATTTAGATTTTTGGAATATTTTACTGGAAGGAAATAGCCCCAAATACAAACTAATTGAGTGTAAATTAAGGCGCATATAAATACAAACGCGGTAAATCTCTTAAAGAATTTAATAAATTGAACATCCATGCTTAAAACTGAAAATAAATAAATGGACTTTCATCTGTTTCCATATACATTCCTATTAAAAAAATCACAAAGGCATAGAAGCCCCATCTTGCCACCAAAGATGTTTTTTCCTTTATTCCTTCGATTGCGTATTTATGATTCCTTCCCAACCATTCAACAATAAAGAAAAAAACAAGTAACAATACAGTAGGATATACTTTTTTACGAATTATATACTCTGGAAGAGTAAATAAATCAAAGCTCGTCAAGCCTTCTATGTAATTAAAAGCATGCGACAAATTTTCAGATCTAAAGAAGATCCAAGCAAATACTGTCAACAAAAATGTAAAAATAATTGATGACATTTCCTTAATTGAAGGTAATAATTTATTTCTTGCCACAATATTTAGATGACTTCTATTTTTATTAAAAATTAATAATGGTAGAAAATAAAGTGCATTTAATGCCCCCCAAGCAAGAAAGGTCCAATTAGCTCCATGCCAAAAACCACTTACAATAAAAACAATAAAAACATTCCTAATCTGAATCCATTTAGTTCCTTTACTACCACCTAGGGGGATATATACATAATCCCTAAACCAAGTAGATAAAGATATATGCCATCTTCTCCAAAATTCAGCCATATCTCTTGAAAAATAAGGATAAGCAAAGTTTTGCCTTAAGTCAAAACCAAACAAACGGGAAGTACCTATAGCAATGTCACTATATCCAGAAAAATCTCCATAAATCTGAAATGCAAAAAACACCGCCCCCATAAATAACGTACTTGCGGAATATTCGCCATAATTATTAAAAATTTCATTGGCAAATCGAGCACAGTTATCGGCAATTACCATTTTTTTAAATAAGCCCCATAAAATTTGTCTTAACCCATCAATAGCAGAATCATAGCTGAATTTTCTCGCTTTATGAAATTGTGGTAATAAATGGGTTGCTCTTTCAATAGGACCAGCTACTAGCTGAGGGAAAAAACACACAAATGCTGAAAATCCAATTAAATCTGAAGTAGGCTCCAATTTCCTACGATATACATCAATAGTATAACTGAGTGTTTGAAAAGTATAAAAGCTAATCCCCACCGGCAAAATTATATTTAGTGTATTGGCATTTACAGTATGACCAAATAGACTAAACGCATCAATAAAACTATCTATAAAGAAGTTGTAGTATTTAAAAAAGCCCAAAAAACCAATGTTCACAATTATGCTTATCCATAGCAACGCCTTTCTTGTACTAGGTTTTTTTTTGTTTTTTAAAGATAGGCCAATGGTATAATCCACCAATGTGCTAAACAGTATAAGACTTAAAAATCGATAATCCCACCATCCATAAAAAACATAACTCGCTATAACAATAAATGCATTTTGCCATTTTATATTCTTATGGCCAATTGTCCAATAAAGGGCAAAAACAATTGGCAAGAAAATCGCAAAGTCTAAAGAGTTAAAAAGCATTTAATGAAAACATTTTATAAATATTCTATTAAGGAAAGTGTATAGTTTTACCATTTTTACAATATTTAATATATAGTATTGATATCAGCTGCTCCTTAAATTAAATTTTTTTTGGTATTCACTGGATAATAAAAAAAACTGATTTTATTTGATTTCATTTTATAATGTTGGCAACTAATGAAGAAAGTTTGAAAAATATCATGAAGTCAGTTTTTTATAAAAAAAATAACCTTTCCCAAATAATCTAAGATTGAGCAACATCAATAAAAAGTAAATTCCGCGGCCTCCATATTCTTTAAAAATCGCCATGGTAAAAGATCTATTATTCGAATTCCAAATTCTTTTATTTTGATAAATTAAAGAGATACATTTATTCAACAATACAAGTCTGGTTTCTTGATCGGCAATTTCCATTAAATCACAATATGTAAACCACTTAGCTCTAAAAGAACTTTCCAATAATTTTTGAGAAGTGTTTAGATTGCCGCGAATCGTGTCTTTATGGTATCTTCTTAATGTGACAGTCTTATCTATAAATTTAGCATTTATAGATTTATGAACTAATTTAGAGAAATAGTTATACTCTTGTCCAGAATGTAAATCTTCGTTAAATTGGATTGATTGTGCAACATTTTTTTTTATACAAACATCATATGTCAGCCAGTTTATAGCTTGGGAAACATAATTATAAGAGGTGAGAGGATACAAATGAAACCTATAATTATTTTTACCAACTTTCTTTTCGCTACCAATAAATTCTGTTTTCGTTATAACGTAATCACAATCATGTAATAAAATTTCTGATATTTTAACCTTTAAATGATCTGATATCATTATATCATCACTATCAAAAAAAACAATAAATTCACCCATTACAAGGTTTAGACCTATATTACGGCAAGAATTGGCGCCTTTTACTTTATGGGCTGGCCTACTATAGTATCTAAACCGAGAATCCCTTGCCATATATCCTGCCATTACCTCCTCGGTATTATCTGTACTGCCATCATCTATTACAATACACTCCCAATTTTGATACGTCTGAGCCAATATAGAAGCCAGTGTCTCCCCTATTAAATGGGCACGGTTAAAGGTGGGGATAATGATGGAGACTAAGGGGGTATCGGTAGGCACGGGACTGTTTGTTTGGCTCCAAAAATAGGGAAAAGACTGAAGAAAATTCTATTGGAATTGTTCTTATTTTGGAATTGTTGCTGGGTGGGGGATTTGGGATTTGTGATTTGTTAATCGGGGATTTGTTAATCTGGGATTTGGAAACAGGACTAAAGGGAATCAAGAAACAAGACTGAAAGAAAACTCTCTTCCCTTTGGGGCCAGGGGTTATTGGAGTTTAGGTATTTGCTAATTGTTAATTCGTAACCTAGTGAGAAAGCAAGAACCAAAACTGACCCACATTTTCATTTCCCCTTTAGGGGTCAGGGAGTTATTGGGATTTGGGATTTTAACTTGAAGGGCGCCCAAGCGCTTGCTTCGACTGCATATGGCGGAGCAATAACGAATGGGTTTTTTATTTGATATGGTTGCGGATAATATCTGGGCTGATGCCTGTATAGTCGGCGAATTCGTATATAGTGAGGAGTTGGTGTTTTTTCTTCTTGAAATAATCCCGAATTTCTTTATTTAGATAGAGTGCATGGCGGTATGATTTCCCTGTAAGTAGCTGTATATCCTTTGGATAAATAACTACCCGGCAGCTTTTAAAATTTTTCCTTTGGGGTTGACCGACGTTATTTTCTTCTTCACTCTGCATACGAAATCGATTTCGTTTATTTTGTCCTTTATTAACATAAGAGGATTATTTGTTAATTGTCGAAGTTTGCTATAAATTATGCAAAAGAACCTTTTACATCCTCAGGAATACATATTGTTTTATGTATCACGAAATAAGGAGATTTAGTTTAATACTAGCATGATAGTAGGGGTTTAGTAGGGAAACACTAGCATGAATGTAGCATTAGAGTGGCATGGAACCTATATGAACCATATATAGAAACGGGGTGAACGGTACATTAAGACACCTTGAACCATACATAGACAATTTTGAACGGTACATTAAAAGGGGTTTGGTTGTCGGTTTGGTGTATTTGTTAATTTATGGGAAGCTTTAGGTTTTATTTTTTTAGTTAAAAGATTTAAAATGAATTAAGTGTTTTAATTCATCTAGGGGCATGAACCGAATACTGGAGAATTTGCGGCGCACTATTCTGTATTTGCCGATATGTTTTTGGTAATATGCATCGCCTAAAAACCAAAGCAAGATTGTGCCCATGGCGTCGTGGAGGTCAGATTTTGAATGTTTTTTATCCATTTCTATATATATGAGCAGGTGTAGTTTGTTTGAGGTTTTGTAAAGCTTGTGAACGGCAAAATAAATTTGATGGATGACAGTGTGCTGGTCTATAAAATTATTGTTTTTGCATAGGGAAGTTATTGAACGCTTATATTGCTTGATGCCGATTTGATATTGCCACATTGCCAATTGTGGTTTTGACACCAGCATTTGTTTAACAATTGCATTTAATTTATACTTCCCCTTCGTAATGAAAATTAATTTTGCAAAATCACCCCCACTAAATTGAAAGACCAAGGTCAATTCAGAGTGAATATTTTTTGCCTTGCACTGCAGCCTATTAATAAGATCCGTACTTAATTCTAAATTACCAGTGTTATTTGCATAAACTAGATCCATTTGTATGGATAGAAAGTAATTCCAAAATTTTGTTATTTCTGTTTTCATGGTTTTGATATTTAAATTATTATTTTGGGATTCGTTGTTGAGTTGTTGAGTTATTGGAAATTTGGTTTTGCCCACGAATGCAAAAAAATTTTTTGGGGATAGGTTTTATTCGTGATTAGAACAGACCTCATGGGGTTGCTTCGCCCACCTATGGCAGACCCGCAATGACGATACTATTTTAACGAGCACTTGCTTTTACCGCCTGTCATGAGATTGAAATGACGTGTTTGCTATGCTATGACTGTTAGCGCATTGTTTCCAGCCTCTCCAACGCATAGTTGTCATCAGCCTGAATATAGGCATGCATGGGAATTATACTGGCTCCAAGTTTTTTCTTTTCAAAGCTTGCCGAGATTCCAAAATCAATTGTTCTAAAATTTTGCGAGCACGCCGCTAAAATACTTTGGTAGAGCAACTGCCGGTAGGTTTGATAGGTTTCCAGATATTGGTAATCCATACCCACCAAGGAGGGAACGTATATTTCCTTCCGGTTTTTATAACAAAACATCACGCCCAAAAGTGTTCTTGAAATAGTTCCGCTAATTTCCTCTTTGGGATAGAGCAGGATAAATTCCCAATTGTCGCTTTGGTTCATTTCCCTGAACAGCTTCAACGGATAGGTAAAAGTATTGATGGCCAAATTGTTGTTCTTCACATTCTTATAAAGCTGCCAACATTCCTGTAAGGTAGTCTCCGAAAGATTGGATTCTATCTCTACCACCACTTTATCAATAAAGGGGGCTATGTCTTTTCGAAAATGTCTTGCCGATCTTTTGGAGAGCTGTTTTATATACTCCTCATTGCTGTTCCAACTGCTATCACGGATTATACACACGTCTGGCATTTGAATTTTTACAAAGCCTTGCTCCCCAAAAAAATTGTTCAAAAATGTATCCTCTCGCAAAAAGTCCCTAAGAACCGTAAGCTGGCTCTTGAATTTCTGGGATACATCCTCAAGGTGCAATAATATCTTACGCCACGCTTGCTTCCAGGCCTTATGGCCAATATTGGTATAATGATGGTTCCCGGCTGAAAACAGCGAACCCATTGCAGTTACGGTCTGGGTAGCATAATAAGTGTCGGTTTTCCGCACTTCCTCCATCTTCCGGGATATGGGGATTGGCGACAACATATCGTCCTTCCAAATCCCGGTAGTAAAAAATGTAATAACCACGGGCACATTTTTTTCATCGAAAACGATATAGAAATGAAATTTCCAATTGTGCTCCTTTTCCTTATTCCCGGAAAATGCTTTTTGGAGAAATTTTATTCCCTTCCAATTACAACAGCCACTGTCGCCCATATAGGTATTCCAAAACTTTTTGTCAATCGTTTCAATGTCGTTTTGATAGGACAGATATAACTGTGAGACATCTTGGATTGGCATATTGGGAGAGGCAGCCTTTATATTAAAAAGCTTAAAGACCCGTTCCGGTACGGTATGCGTTTCCCTTAGTGCCTCTGGATAATGATGTTCCATGGCTGCCACCAATTGTTCCATATCCTCATTTTGGTTATGTCTGGCAATCGTAATCCGAACCCCCGTATTTTTAACGGGAACCGCAGGGAAAAGCCCGAGATTTACAAAAAATCCGTCATTCATCAAGCGTTTTACAAAATTATAGCCTGTGGCCGGCATCCCGGTACCGATATAAAATACAGGAGAATTGTTTCTATCCACTAATGGCAACTGCGTTTTACCCAACAAATCGTTGAAGTATTCTATCCTTTGGCTCAACTGGTCCTGAAGCATGTATATCTCCCCGGAAAGATGTATGTCTGCCGAGGCTATGGCAGCTGCTACTGATGCAGGTTCCAACTGGGCAGAAAAAGTGAGCGGACCCCCAAAGTTCTTGATGGTTTGATGGAATTTTTTATTTGGGCATACCAAAACGGCCCCACTGGCCCCAAAGGTTTTGCTGAGGGTAGTAAATAAGAGAATATTTTCTGGTAGGGTTTCAAAATTACTTGCTACGAATCCCGTACCGTACTTCCCCCTCCAGCTCATCCCGTGCACATCGTCTATATAGAGGTGAAGTTGTGGATATTTATGGGACAGGACCATTAACTCGGCAATGGGGGCAAAATCGCCAAACATGGAATAGACCCCATCCGCCATGTACCAAATTTTCTTGGCCTTATTGGTGAGCTCCTTAATTTTCGATTCGAGCATTTCCAAATTGTTATGACGGATCATTTCTACGGGAATGCCCCTTACTTTTAATAGCTGGGCGGCACTTTGAACAGACCAATGCACTTGGTGGTCCAAAATAACCGCATCCTCATCCCTTACCACTGTAGGAATAACGGCCAAATGGCCAAGCGTACTGTTTTTGGTTACAATAATGGGCTGCCTGTACATTGCCCCCAATTTTTCTTCCAAGGAAGCATAAAGTGGATGCGATATGTAGGTCTTTGACAAGGGAAATTGGGTGCCATAATCGAAGATAGCCTTTGCCGCGGCCTCCTTTAAACGCATATCCTGCTCAAGTCCGAGGTAACCCGTCGTGCCAAAATGGAACATTAGCTTGCCATCAATACTTATTTTCCGGCCACTTAGGGTCTTCCCATCTGCATATAGATGTATTACTCCTTCTTTTTTAGCATTGCTTATTACTTCATCTATCGAATCCATAAAGTTGTTGTGTTTGATTTTTGCCATGACTTTGGGGTTTTGGGGTTCTTATTTTAGGTTTCAGGTTGTAGGTTCAAGGTTTGAGGTATGAGGTCATATTTCGTATTTCAGTTTTGGAATTTGGGACCTGCCTGCCAGAGGCACGACAGGCAGGTTTGGAATCTTGAATCTTGAATTTACAACAGCGCTAAACGATTGTAAACAAGCCCCTCCCGCCGAATTCCTATTTAAAGTTTGGGAAAATAAACAGCATATACAAATTTGAGTTATGTATATCTTGGCAATAATCCCTGATATTCTTTTTTTAATCCCTCTAAGTAAATTTTTACGATTTTCATCTCATTTTTGTAAGACAAACTGGGATATACCGTAAGAATTTTTCAAAATATTTCTTAATTTAGACTTGGGAGAAATACGAATTATATGGAACGGTCTAGCGAAACTGCCTTCTGCAGGTTATGGATAGAAAATGGGTTATTATATGTGATCTACAAGCCCATATCCTATCTCGATGAGAAAATGGCAAAATCAATAGTATCCAGTAGGATACTCTTTCAGGAAAATGAACCTTATCCAATATTCTGCGATACCCGCGGTATAATGGATAGTAGTAAGGCTGCGCGTGATTATCTCGCACAGGAAGGTTCTACCCTGGCCAAAGCAATAGCTATTTACGACGACCGGGATGTGGGAGGACTCATGCTTAACTACTATCTATTGAGGAACAAGCCACTGGTACCATCAGCTATATTCAACGATAGGGATCTGGCCATAAACTTTCTTAGGGGGCAAGAAGGATTATAGCTATTTGATTATATACATTAATTATGCAAGCGAAGGATGTAGAGAGATTGAAGGCCGTAAAAAATATGCTGTATGCAATGGCCCAAGGCAACTTTAATTCCCGGATTCCACGCACCGGGGAAGACGATCTTATTGAATCCATTACCGTCCTGCTTAATATGATGGCGGAGGAAATGAAGGAAACATTAAAGTTATATACCGACCTCCATATCCAATCCACCCCATCAGCACATATAAACATGGCATTCATTCTCAATCAAGAGTTTAGGATACAATATATTAGTGCCGATGTTTTGGCAGAATTGGGCTATAAAGATGAGGACTTAATAAATGAGTCCTTTTCAAAATTGCTGTCCAACAGCCACAAACGTCTATGGCGCTCAATTGGCAATAAAATGCTCGATACCGTTGGATATAATGAACAACATCGCCTAATCTTAAACTGCAAGAACAAAATGGAACGCCCGTGCTTTTGCTCCATTTCTTCCCTTTATAACGTTAGCTCCCCAAAGCAGTACATAATGGTAAACATTTACGAACCCCTTGTGAAAAGTAGAATGTTGGAGGACAAACCCTTGAACGTACAAACCGCAAAAGACCCGAAAAACAAACTTCCTAAAGTATTGATGCGGGCAAAGGACAGAAAGATATTACAGGAAATCCACCACCATATTTCCCAGAATTTGGATAAACCGTTGCCCCATTTGGAAACCCTGGCCCATAACTTCGGCACCAACGAGTTTAAGTTAAAATATGGCTTCAAACAACTGTACAACACTACCGTCTTTCGTTTTTTGAAAAGTGAACGCCTAAAAAAAGGCAGACTTCTTTTGGAAAATACCAGTCTTCCAGTTAAAACTATCGCTCCTATGTGCGGGTACACTAGTTCCTCCCACTTTACAAAGGATTTCAAAATAGAATATGGGGTCTCCCCAAAAAAAGTAAGGGAATAAGGATTTTTATAGGTGTGGAATTTTGAATCTATCCCCCTTTAGGGGGCAGGGGGTCCGCTCGAATTTTCAATGGTATCAAGTTTTCATAGTTCCGATTTGGTATTTCTACTTTCGTATTTCGTATTTGTTTTTTGGAATTTGAAACCTGCCTGCCAGAGGCACGACAGGCAGGTTTGGAATTTCAGGTTTCAGGTTTCAGGTTTCTTAAATCTTGAACCTTGAATCTTGAATCTTGAATCTTGAATCTTAGAAAAAAGCCAAAATTTTAAAAATCCTTTACGGGAAATTAGAAATCCTTTGGGGTAAACTTTTTTTTACCCAGTTTTTATAGTTTTAGTAACGCAATATAATTGTTGTTATAAAAAGGAATAGAAAACGATATGGAAAAGAGAACATTCAATATTTTGATTGTTGAGGACCATCCTATTCTTATGGAGAGTTATAAGTCTATTTTTGATGAATTAGAAGAAGAAAATTCAAGTTGGAAATTCAATATAAAGAATGGAGATACCTGCGATATCGCAATTTTTATCTTGGAGAACCAGGCACCCATGGAAGGTTTTGATTTGGTTTTTTTGGATTTTAGGATACCGCCTTCCACTGATGGGAAATATATTTCTGGGGAGGATATTGGATTGTATATTCGAAAAAAGTTTCCACAAACCAAAATAATGTTTGCTACTTCAGAAAGCCATCAACTTAAAATACAGAGTATCTTTAGAAGTTTAGATCCAGAAGGATTTATCTATAAAGGCGATAGCAGTCGAGAGATTTTTATGACTGCCATCAAAGAAATTCTAAATGAGGGTTTTTACTACAGTAAATCTGTGCTTCAAACCATGCGAACAAATATCGCGATGGATCTTTTTTTGGACGAGTGGGATAGAAAGATTTTATTCGAACTGGAGCGAGGTACGAAAACAACACATTTACCACAAATTCTACCGCTATCCTTGTCTTCAGTGGGGAGACGAAAGCGAAAACTTAAGGAGCTTTTTGAGGTGGAAGGTGATGATGATAGGGAACTCATTGAAAAGGCGAGGGAACTTGGGTTTATTTAACTACAACAAAAAATGAATCGGTTCTTGTCAAAACTGACATTTAAAAGGTCATAGCTTACTATTTATGTCTTTTAGTTTTGTTAGGTAACCCATACCTAATAAAATGGTAACCGCAATAAATAGAAAAAGCCTATCTACTTTTATAATAAATGGCATACGCTATTTATTTATCCTTCTCTTTATTTATGCTGCGGTAAGTAAAGTTATGGATTTTGAGACTTTTAGACTTCAACTTGCCCAATCTCCACTATTAAGTGCGTTTGCTGGAATAATTGCTCGCTTGATCCCTAGTGTTGAAATAGGTATCACTGCACTCTTAATGTTTCCCCGTTATAATATTAAAGCGCTTTACTACTCCTTTCTACTGATGGTGATGTTTACGACCTATATTTTTATCATCCTTAATTTCTCGGACTTTATTCCCTGCTCTTGTGGGGGCGTACTTGAAAAACTAAGTTGGACACAGCACCTCATCTTTAATGTGGTATTTATATTTTTGGCTGGGTTAGCAATCTTTATATCCAAGCCCTGGAAATTTCAAGGGAAACTATTAGTACTTGCAGCATTGGCAATAATTGGGATAAGTATTGTGGGTTTGCTGTTTGCATTTTCGGAGAAAAAGATGCACCGAAACAATGCGTTTCAAAGAAGGTATATGCCCCACCCACTTACAAAGATAGGGGAATACGATCTTAAAAACAATGCACACTATATTGCCGGAATAGCAAATGACACCATCTATTTGGGGAATTACGGAGCACCGCTATATTTAAAGGAAGTTGATACCGCTTTAAAGCATATTCGGGATTTTAAGGTTTCCATTTCAAATGCCTATTTACCCTATAGACGGGCAATAATCACAGTAAACCCACCCTATTTTTACTTGGGGGATGGGACGGTGCCCATACTTTTTAGAGGCAAAATAAAAGATTGGAGAGCCACTCCCCTGTCCTATAAAGAAGCCTATTTTACACAATATACCGTAGCCGATTCCCTATTAATTGGGTTTGTTACAACCAGTAGCAAAACCGGCTCTAATGCCATTGGAAAATTCGACAAAAGAAATAACAATGAGAGTCTCCAATTAAACACTGAGCTACTGGGACAAGAAAAATTCGGTAGGATAGCTACAGATGGCGCGCTGCTTTATAATTCAAAATTTCAAAAATTCATCTACCTATATTATTATAAGAACGAATACAAGATTATAAGTAAACAGCTGACTCAAGAAGCTGTGGGAAAAACTATTGATACCATATCAACCCCTGTTTTGGATGTAGCGCATCATAGCACAAAAGGAGAAACTAAGGTTGGCGGGAAATCTGTTCTTGTCAATCTGCAAAGTTCCACAAGTGGGAACTATTTGTTTATCCACAGCAACAGATTGGGAAAATTTGAGGATGATAGGATATTAAATACTGCCTCCATTATTGATGTATATGATTTAAGAAATTATACATATGTCTTTAGTTTTTATCTCTTCCATCAACGGGATGAAAACCTAACGGAATTTAAGGTAAAAAACGATTTATTGATAGCTATCGTGGGTGATAAACTATGGTTATATAGGTTGAAGCCAGCGTATTTTCACGCTGGCCCCAACCCAACACATACTGCGCAGTATCAGGAATAAGACCGAACACCTGTAGAAAAAAGTAGGTCGCTAATTACATTAAAATTTATAGTATGAAAACAAAAATTTTAAAATTCGGTATGCCATTGATGGCATTTTTACTGGCAATCGTGTTTGCTTTTGCCACGAACTCCAAACCAGCATCGGAAGATGTGGCTTTGGTGGATGGATACATTTTTCAAAATGGAAAATGTGAATTTGTAACAAAATGTAGTACAATCCCTGGACCTAGTTGTATGGTTGGTGCCACTCTACGCACCAAGATCAATGAAACCCAATGTGGCTCGGAATTGTACCACTGGAGTAATTAATTTTAATTTCCTCTCCAAAACATAGAGCCTGTGTATTGGAGAGGTTTATTATTTTAAATAAGAGTCGAACCACTCCTTTATTTTTTCTGATAAATCTTTTCTATTTTCCTTTTTGTGAAGCACATGGCCTTCACCTTGATAATAATATAGTGTTGCAGGTTTTCTAAGTCGTCTTAATGCTAAATAGCCTTGAAGGCTTTGATCGGGATTCACATTATTATCCTCCTTTCCAGCCCATAGCAAGATTGGGGTATTTATGTTAGACGCCTGATGCAATGGAGAATTTGCTATATAAACTTGAGGATTTTGGAAATAGGAATTCTGCATTTTAAAAATATTTTGTTCTACTCTGGTCATTTCTGACTGTCCCGTTGTTTTAAAAATATCAAAATAAAAACTTACAAGGTTAAGTATCCCACAGCCTGATACCGCTGTGGTAAACCTATCGGTTTGCGTAATTATAAATGCAGTTTCATACCCACCAAGCGAATGTCCAATCAGCCCTATTCTTTTTTCGTCTATAGCCGCTGTTTTTAATGCTGTATCAACGGCTTTTTCAACGCAAATAACAGCGGAAATACCGGGGGCATTATGTTCGGATTGAATGTCTGGCAAGAGAACAAAATAACCATTTAGGGCATAGTTCATAAAATTGAAACCAACATCGTCATAGGGCGAAGGGGGAGTGAACTGATGATACAAAAAGGATTGTTCTTGATAAATATGAACGACCATAGGATATTTTTTATTAGTATCATAATTAAGGGGATAAATCAAGACCCCTTTTAAGGAATCGGCTATTTCAGTATTGTATGTAATAAGTTCCCTTTTTGGCCATTTGAATTGATCCCATTCGGGATTGCTTTTATAAATAGTCTTTACAGAGTCTGTTTTTAAATCAACATATTCAATAGAGATAGGGTCTGTAAAGCTTTGCTGCGCGAAAAGAAAACTGTTTTTGTCCAGTTGAAGCAATTTGGAAAGACGTTTGTCTTTCCAAGCGATTTTACGGATATTATTGTCTTGCCAGTGATAGTAGCCTGTTTTGAGGGTTTGATAATTTTTAGCACTCAAAATTAGGCCTTCTTGATTATCTATTTTATAGGTATTGAACCCAAAATCGCCATAATTCATTCTTTGATCCTTAGTTCCATAGACAATGCGAAATACAGTTTTTGAATCTCTGCCGTTTGTGAGCTTTTCCCTATGCCTCCCATCGCAACTTATTTTCCATACATCAAATTCATCGTAAAGAAAAAGTTCGGTCTCATCTTTGGTCCAGCCAGCCAGTCCATATGGATGAGGGGTGTTAAGGCTAGGGGATTTTTTATTGAATACGGAATGGGGCAGATTTATGGTAATATTACTATGTTTTCTTTCCTTGATATCATAAATCCACCAATGGCGATCTTTAAAATAGGTCACATATCTACCTCCTGGAGAGAAATGGACAAAATTTATAGCTGTGAATTGGTTGGGTACAACCAGTTCCTTTTTGCCGCTTTTTAAATTTATGGCATAGATATCCACAAAGGTATTGGAACCGAATTGGGGCTCCCTTGCATAAGCATCAAAGTTGAGGGCATAGTTAGAATTGGGATTGAACAGCACTTGGGGCATTTCCCTGTTTCCCAATGGCACCACCCTACTCTCATTTGTAAACCAAACTTGCTGCCAGGGCCCTTTCTTTCCTGAAGTTATAAAATTGTTTTGCGTATATAAGGCAGTGTCAAAGGTGTCCCAAATTTCAGGACCTGAATTAGCTTGCGCAAGGGTTTCTGGCAGATTAACATTGAAGAATACTTTATCGCCTGTATCTGAAACGGAAATTTTAGTATTTGCAATGGATACTTCTTCATTAGAATACGTATCGACATCCAAAAATTTGGAAGTCCTGGATTTAAGGTCGAATAGGGCTACATTATACGTTTTTCCATTATCGCGGCTATAGAGAAAAGTCAATTTTTCTCCATTGGCACTCCATGTAAATCTTTGGAAGCTCACATTTTTACCTTCCATAATCTCGAAGCTGTTTAACGATTCCAAATTCAAAATTTGCAGGGATTCTCCATAGTTGTTTACAATGGCCATAGCCACAAGGTTTTTTAGTGGGTTTATTTCAAATCCATTGCTTTTTCCCAGATTATAAATTTTCTTGGTATCAAGAGCGGTAACGGTTAATGAATCTTCCATTGACTGGGTTAACCAATAATCTCCCGAAGGGGCGAAATGATTGATTTTTACATTGGGAATGGTGTCAGATAAATTTTTTTCGATATTGACAAGAATCAAGGAATCTGACGCTAAGGGCAAGGCGAACCATTTATTGTTACTACTGAACTTACCCCAATTTCCATTCGGAAAATTGAACATATTATCCGTTTTTAAATTTATAATAGAGGCCGTATATGTGCCATCCAAATAATAATTCATGTAGTGGGCCCACTCTCCGTTTTCGGAGGCACTAACTAAATAGGTGTGGGACCAATCTTTTTCTTCCGCGGAATCCGGAAAGGCTGTTTGGGCGTAAGCTATATGGATCAATATAAGAAAGAAAAGACTCATCCCTGATTTCGCATTATTTTTGAAAAAATGCATTTCCATCTATTGTTTAAATTAATATCCTGGATTTTGTGGTGCTAAATTTGGATTCAGCAAAAGGTCTGATTCTGGAATTGGCAGCAGCACGTCTGTTGGTTTCCAAGCCGTTTTTATCGGACTGAGAATCTCGTTTGCCATTCCAAAACGGCGAATATCAAACCATCTATGGCCATGTTCGGCAAAGAGCTCGAAACGCCTTTCCTGTAGAATGGCAAGCCTTAATTGTTCTGGGGTATTGGCCTGGGTATTATCCAACCCAGCACGAAGGCGGATGGCATTAATATCTTGCTGTGCGCCGGCAATATTATTTTGGTTGGCTCTTGCCTCTGCCCTTATAAGATATTGCTCTGCCAAACGGAGCACAATGGAATATTCCATACTGCTGCCCGTATTAAATTGTTGTTTGTATTTATAAGCATAATACCAAGACTGGGAGCCATCACTCACTTCCCCGATCCATTGGGTTTTCCGCAGATCGTTTGGTTGCATGCTTGCTACCAGTGCACTGGAAAGGGCGACAAAAGGGGGTGGTGGGGAATCGAAGATATAGGTTGATGCCTCTTGAGAGTTTGAGCCAGGATTTTGTGGTTTCAGCTGTAGTATTGCAGAGCGGCTTTCCTTTAAAAAAACATTGTTTAGCTCCGTCTCCAAAGTGAAGAGGGAGGCATTGTTTATTATCCTGCCACTTTCGGCCTCAGCCTCTTGCCATCGCCCAAGGTATAGGTAAACCCGAGCAATTAGCGCAGAAACTGCCCAGCTGTTGGCTCGGGTTCGTTCCCCTGTTATATAGCTATCGCCCAATAGACCCTTAGCGTTGCTTAAATCATCCAATATAGCATCATAGACCATGGCCTCTGGTATTTTCTTTATTTTACCGTTTGATTGATAGTCCGTTGTTTTGGGATAAGGTATGTCGCCAAAAAGGTTGACAAGGTAAAAATGCACCAAGCCTCTAACAAAGAGCGCCTCTCCCCTTAAGTGCTGCTTGAATTCTGCGGGAAGCTGGTCTGCGTTTTCCAGACCTTCCAGCACTGCATTGCACATATAAATTAGATTATAAGCATTGTCCCAAATACTTTGAACCGCAGGATCCGTGGCGAGGACATTATGGAAATATAAAGTTTGGGCGGTGTCCCAAGGCATGCCGTAAAAATCCAGTTCATCAGCATATAAACCCATTAATACGCCCATACCAGAGTTTGAGCCAGAGACCATTACCAGGTCTCTCAATTTTCCATATAATGAAGTGGTGGCGGCAGTAGCCGTAGCCTCATCGGTGAATACTTCCTGGTGGGGAATTTGCCCTAGGGGGGCATCAACCTCCAAAAAATCATCGCAGCCAGAGAAAGAAACCGAAAGCAATAGTATTAAAAGAACTCCTGTTTTATTTTGGTGTGTAAACCAATTTTTTAGTGTTGTTTTCATTATCATTGATTTTTGAAGTTTATAAGTTCAATTGAAAGCCGAAGGTGAGCCGGGTAAGTGGAGGTAAATTGCCATCCATTTGTTCAGGGTCGCCACCTTCGAATTTGGTAATTGTGAGTAGGTTTTGGCCTGTGAGCAAGAGGCGACAAGAGGTATTGGATGCTTTGCCAAGGGAAAGGGTATATGCAAGAGCCAAGGATTTTAGACGAATAAAGGAGGCATCAGAGATGATGCCGTTGCTTTGGATAAATTTATAATACGCAGTATAGGCATCTGGATCGGCTCCGGTGGTAAAGCGTTGCATATTAGCAACATCGCCTGGCTGCTGCCATCTATCCAGTACACTCACAGACTGATTGGCCATCGTTCCAACTGGTTCAGTTGCTCGATATTGGTTATAGCCCTTTTTCTTTACAAACTGAAAAAAAATGTCCAGTTCCCAGTTTTTATAGCTAAGGAAGTTTGAAAACCCACCAAAATATTTTGGAGTAAGGTCGGCGACATACTCCCGGTCATCTGTTCCCGTTAGCTGTCCGTCGTTGTTATAATCCTCAAATTCAAAGAGCCCAGTTTGTGGATTCACTCCTTTAAGTTTGTAAAGTTTTACAATATACAGGGACTCCCCTATTACATATTTATTGGCATAGGCAGAGGTTTCGAGCCCTGGGAATGCAAGCAGTTTATTTTTTGAAAGGGAAAGGTTAATGGAGCTTGTCCATTTAAAATTTTCTGTTTGGAGGGGTGTCATTTTTAGGTCAAATTCCCAACCCTTATTTTCTACTTCCGCATCGAGATTCGCCAAGATGGAACTGAAGCCCGTGGTTGTGGGGAGGGAATAATTGATGAGCTGATTGGAGGAACGGTTGTTATAATATGCAACAGATAGGGCTATTTTATTTTTCAGAAAGCCCATTTCTAGGGCAATCTCGCTTTTTCTGTTTTCTTCCCATTTAAAATTTGGGTTGTACAATCTGGCGGGTTGCAGCCCAATATTGCCATCATAGGGCTGGCCTGTAATGGTATAGGTTTGCAAATATTGGTAATCGCCTATCTGGTCATTGCCCGTAATGCCATAGCTGCCCCGGATTTTTCCAAAATTGAGCCAGTCAAGATTTAAATCATCCGAAAAAACGTAGGCTGCTCCAAGGGCCCCAAAGTTCCCATATTTATTTCCGGAGCCAAAACGACTGGAACCGTCCCGTCTTCCCGTGATATTAAGAAAAAGCTTATTCTTGAGCGCATAATTGATTCTTGTAAACCATGATTGGGTGTTATATTGGGTGCTTACCTCATTGTTTACCAGAATCGTGGTTGCGGCACTTAAATTGGTTATAAAACTATTGGTAGGGAAACCGATTCCATATACACCGTATTGGTCAAATTGCTGCTTTTGGAAGGTGCCGCCGAGCAAAATATTTAGCACCCCATTTTCCCAAGTCTGTTTCCAATTTAATTGCGGTTCCAGAATCCAATACTTTTTGTTCCCCTCATTGGTGGTAACCATAGAATTGGCGCTGGTCATTCCCCAAGCGGGGTTAAATGCTGTATGGGGTGCAGTTACATGGTCCTTTAAGCTACTGGCACCATAGCCTGAGTTCAATTTAACATCCAGTTGTTCCACAAGCTTATAGGATAATGACAAACTGGTAAACAGAGTATTGGATTTATTTTTGTACTTGTTTTCAAACTGAGCCAAGGGATTGTTCCAAGTACCGTCCTCCCAGTTGAGGTTGCCCGAGGTATCATATAGTGCAGGGGCATTGGGCGCTAAGGATACTGCATAATCGGACAAATCGCTCCCCGGGAGGAAATTGTCTTCCAGGGTATAACCAGCATTGAAATCCAATTTAAATTTATCTTGCCTGTCTTTGTGTTGCAGGCTTGAGTTGACTGTGATACGGTCATAATTAAAACTTCCCGGAAAGACGCTGGTTTCATTTTGGTACATTCCAGTGAGCAAAAAGCGCGTACCTTCGGAACCTCCAGAAACCGAGCCCTGCACTTTATGGATATTGGCGGTATGGCCAATAAGCACGTCCTGCCAGTCGGTATATCTGTTTAAATTCCACCTGCCATTAACATCATAGGCATATTCGGGATATTCGGTAATGCCATCATTGGCAAAGGCCTCCCTCCGCATTTCGAGGTATTGTTCTGTATTTAAAAGCTCCCTTTTTTGGGTAATATGGGCAATGCCCGTACTACTGCTGAAGGAAAATTTAGTTTTGCCTGCCTTTCCTTTTTTTGTGGTTATCAATACCACGCCGTTCGCCCCGCGGGAACCATAAATGGCGGTCGCGTCTGCATCCTTTAGTACCTCTATGGATTCAATGGATGCGGGATTAATGGCGTTGAGGGGACTGATGGCACCCACCGGGATTATTCCGGCAGAGGAGAGTGGAGAACCCAAGCTTTGCGAATCGAAGGGAATGCCATCAATAATATACAGTGGTTCATTACCCGCCATAATGCTATTTTGGCCACGGATGCGAACGTTAAAACCGCCGCCGGGAACCCCTGAGGTTGCCATAATGTTGACTCCTGCCATTCTGCCTTGAAGGGCCTCCAAGGGATTGTTGACGGGCTGGTTTTCTATTTCCTTGGCGGTCATGCGGGCAATACTCCCCGTTCTCTCCTTATCGGAAACTTTGTAATAGCCAGCATTAATAACCACCTGATCCAGGGCAGTGGCATCTGCCTGCATATTAACATTTAGAATCCTGCTGCTGCCAACTGCCACTTCTTGGGTCTTATACCCCAAGTACGTAAACACAAGTGTATCACTTGAATTTGCCAACAAGGCATACCGCCCCTCTAGGTCGCTAACGCTACCACGGGAGGTGTTTTTTACCAACACATTTACCCCATTTAGCGGGCCATCGGCATCGGTAATTGTTCCACTGATGGTTTTAAGCGGAAGGTTCTGGGAAAAAATTGGGGAGGTGTAGGTTAATAGGGCAAAAGTAACTGCAAGCGCAAAGCGATGCCTGTAATTATTTTTCATAATTTTGCATGGTTAAGGTTATACAATAATTTTAACGTTCTGGCCTGCTCCTCGGGTCCTGCAAAACTTGGGAGCGGGTCTTTTCATTGCGAGTGAAACGAAGCAATCTTTCGAATAGCTAGGCGTCCTCCACATTGCGAGCGAAGCAAGCTACACGCCAATCTCTACTTCTCTACTTCTCTAGTCTCAAGTCTCAAATCTCAAGTCTCAAGTCTCTTTTCAAATTTCTAATTCAGTAAGTAAAAAAAATCCCTTCAACCCTCCCGAAACAGTATCGGGAGGAGGTTCTAACTGGGAGAGTTTGGAACGGCCCAAGTTGAAGGGACAAGGTCATTGCGAGCATAGCGCAGCAATCCCGTAATAAAAACTAAATCATCCCATAAAAATCATAATGTTGGGTTGCGAGAACTAACGCAAAAGGAAGAAGCCGATAGCTTTGAAGAAAGTTGAGAAGAAAAAACCGACCAAGCCAAATACAAAAAGGCGCGGAACTCAACTTACCGAACAGAGGTACTGGTATACCCACACACGAATAAGAGAGCCCACGCCCGGGTCGTGAGCATCTTGCTTATCCTCTCGTGTGTAAAAAATTACCAGTTTTCTGTCCGAGATTCAAAACGAGTGCTTCTAATTTTTTGCTCTTAGAAGAATCGCAAATTTAAAATATTGCCTGCAATATAATAAAATATTTATTCAATACAAATATGTATCGAATAAAATTCTGTTTTATTACAACTTTTACTTAATGAATGAGGATGAAAAAAAATATTTAGGATTATTAAATATCCAAATCGGCTGTCTTCTGAAAGTAAATCGATTAAGAAAAGATATATCGCAACATTATTTAGCTGCAGCAATTGATTCAACTTCTACAACAGTCGGAAGGATAGAGCGTGCAGAAGTTATGAGTGGATGGGATAAAATATACATTTTGAGCCAAGAATTAAATATTGATTTTAACACCTTATTTCAACCCTTACCTCAAAACGAACTGCTTTTAATTGTTGAGGAAATAGTCAGACTTGATCAAAAATTAAATAATGAAAAAAAGGAATACTATCGGAATTTAAAAGCAACAATAAAAAATAAGTATAATTCATTAAAAAAGTAAGATAAGAAAATTAGAATTCATTTATTTAAAATCCCTATGCTGGTGTGCGATTGCATCGCGTACCCAGACTATTTGGCTTTTATAAAGCTTGCTCCACATTAATACCCCACTGGCGCGTTATAGCCTGTACTAAACGAAGTAAAAGTGTACAATGTATATTTATTGTTTCAACCGTTATTGGCACCGTCTCATTTTAAAACCAGTAAAAAACTTTATATTTGATATTGACCCCGAATAAATTTTATTAAATCTGACAATGAGTTTTTTAAAAAAAATAACCAAAGGAATTACGGCTTTCAAAAATGAAGTTAATAAGCCAAACTCTTTTATAAAAGGCGAAGCATTTGAGGAATATGTTAGAAAATATATTTTTCCAAAGTCTGATTATGACCTGGTTCACAGAACTCACGATTACAATGCAAACAACGGAGATTATATTGAGTCAAGTTTAAAACCGGACTTTAAGTTTCGGGATAAGAAGAATGGCAAGGAATTTTATGTGGAAGTTAAATGGCGAATGGGCATTTATAACAGGGAAAACAAAATAGAATGGTGCAATCCAAAACAGTTGAAAAGATATAAGGCTATTGATAAAAACGAAAGTGCAGTTTTTATTGTCCTTGGTTTTGGGGATAAAGCAACAAAGCCTAAAGAAATAGTTCTATTTCCGGTGAGCGGCTGCCATTATACCGGTTTGTATGATTCTTTTCTTGACAGGTATTTGTTTTATGTGAACAAACCTGTTTTCTCTGGCTATTTGTGGAAGTTGAAATAAATGGTTATTTCCCTTAGGCTGGTGCGCGATTGCATCGCGTTCCCAGACTTACTACCAACCGCAAGAACTTCTGGATTTTCCGTTTGATATTAAAAAGGACGATATTCGAGAATAGCATCTTTATTTCCCACCCCCTGGCGCTTTTATAAAGCATGCCTATCCCAAGCGGCATTTTCCCTCCAATTATCGGGAAACCCCATAAAGCGAGTATTTATACTAGCATAGTCATCAATTAAATTTACTACATTTTCCACAAACCTATTATTGGGATTAATATTCAAAAGTAACCTGTCTATCATTGCTGTTACACCATAGAAACTCCTATTAAAATCATTAGGTAAATTACCATTGAAACTATATTGTTTTCTTGTAGGAATAGTCGGCCTATCGGCAGTAATACCCCGATTCCATAAACGGCCGTGATGAGCACAGATATTTCTTACGTTATTTAAATAAATAAACCAAGTTGATAAAACAGAGCTGGGGAGCCCAAAGTCTTTGGCGATAGTCATTTTTTCAACATTGTTACTTAATCCCTTATATAATCTTGCTAGTTTCCCCAAACTTAAAACTTCCAAAGCCATATTTGAGGGCGGAATACTTTCCAAGGTATATTTTGCTTTAAACGATTTTAAAAATAGTTCTTGCGGATTTTCAAACCTCTCTGCAATTTCAGTATTTATTAATCGATAAATATCCTTATCGTCATATAAATCAACCTGATTGAACCAGAAAAAACCATAATTAACGGCAAAATAATCAGTAAGCCGTGCGCGCAATGCCACCTCAATACGCTCAAGATATTCAATTGTTAGGGCTCTAAGTTTTTTATCGAATTGATAGTGAAGAATAATATCATTAAAAGATACTTTAGCTTTAAATTCGTGTGAACCATCATTTTCCTGCAAATGATACATATATCCCGTTAAACGATAGTAACCAATATTTCTAAGATATATTTTAGCACGTGCTGGTCTAGGAATATTGAGACCTCGTTTGATTAAAACTTCAATATGTTCTTCCACCGTTTTCGGCTGTTTTTCATATTTCATTTTATCTTGGGTTTATTGCAAAAAAAAAGCCCCGCAAATTGCGCTTGAATCAGAGGCGTGCGGGGGATTAATGTGGCAAATATAGCTGATATTTTGGTTTAAAACAAAATATTTTAGCTATAATTATTTAACCTTCCCTATGCTGGTGCGCGATTGCATTGCGTTCCCACACGTACTATCAAAGTTTCAACTTGGATTGAAATTGGAAAATTTGCCAATCAGATGGGACGTATTGAGAGAGCGGAAAGTAATCCTAACTGTTGCAACCTTAGTTGCCTTAGCCGAATTTTTTAAGATCGATATTAAGGAATTTTTTAATCCAAAAACTTTTGAATTAGAATTTACGGGATGATAAAAATCAGTATTTCAATAGGAATTTCCCCTGAAATAGTGTACAACACCGTATTGTAATCCCCCTTTCCCTGTCGCAGATATTTTCCATCATAGGTGTAGAGCACTGTTTCATAATTGCCTTTTCCCTGTCTTATATATTTCCCGTCCCAGGTATATAGCACTGGGTTATAATCTCCTTTGCCCTGTCGCAGATATTTTCCGTCCCAAGTTGCCAAAACCGTATTGTAATCTCCTTTGCCCTGCCGGATGTACTTATCGGTCAAGGTGTATAATACCGTTTCATAATTCCCTTTGCCCTGCCTTAGGTATTTGCCATCCCAAGTAGCCAAAACCGTATTATAATCGCCTTTTCCCTCCCTGATGTAGCTTTGTGCTTTTGCGAATAGCGAAAAAATGAGGAAGAGGGATATTATAACATATTTCATGGCTTTAGTTTTATCGTGTTAATCTATTAAAATTGGAAAAATAAATGATAAGGGAGGTTATTTGAATGTTTAATAGGTAAATTATTGGAAACGTTATTATTAGCATAAAAATAGAATATTTGTAATAGAAACGCACTCAAATAGCCTTTTGGATACTTTATTTTAAACCATTACATTTGATAAGAATACCCTTATTGTAGGGTACATAATTTAGTTATTCCCGCTACAAGTATTTGATTGTGTCGGGAATTCTAATGTTTAGTTCAACTAAAAAAGGCAACCAATTAAATGAGTAATCAACCCAAATTATCTGATATTAAGAATATTATAAAAAACCAAAATCCCGAACTATATGACAAAATAATCATTGCAGACGAACTTAAAAAGAATGACTATGCAATTGTATCATACAGTTATAAAACAATTAGCAGAACACTTTGCAATACAAACATTCCTTTTTTTAAGGATCTGCACAGGTCTTTTGAAAAGTTATCTAATGAACCTGCTTCATTTCAAAACAAAAATTTTTTAAATGACAATGTTCTTGACGAAAACTACATAAACCCATATTCTACTGTAATAGATTTTAATTCTAATAGCAAGGAATTGGAATTTCCAATCCAAGAAAAAAACAGTGAGGTATTGGAAGCGCAAGGTTTATTTTACTTAACTGATAGCATTAAAAAATATAGTTGTGAAAGTTGTAATGGAGATGGTCTAGTAACCTGTGATTCCAGCCCCTGTTATGGCAAGCATAAATGGGAATGCGATGAATGTATCGGAGAGGGAAAAATATATTGTAACAGTTGCAACGGAGAAGGCTGGAATACTTGCGGAGGGTGGTTTTCAGGATGCGATGGTTCTGGTAAAGTAAAAAAAAGAGTCAAATTGGCTAACGGAAAAGAATCGGAAAAGTTAGTCAATTGCTCCACTTGTTCCGGCAAAGGAAAAGTAAATTGCAAAACCTGTAATACTTCTGGAAAAGTTACCTGTCCTAAATGTTCTGGAAAAAGATTGCTAACTTGTTCAAAATGCTATCCAGATAGAAAAAGGTATGGCTTAATTGATTGTAGCACTTGTAGTGCTCAAGGAGAATTTATAACCTTTGATTATGTAAATTCTAAAATAGAAGAGAATAGTGTAAGACGTATCATTCCAAATGGGGATAATCTATTGTTAAAGAAAACAGAATTAGAAAATTTTTATTCTCAATTAGAACAAGAACAGGTTGTATTTCATCAGATTAATGATGTTCTCACTAACAGCTATGATGGTTTATTGAAACCACATTGCAGTTCTTTTCATAAGGAATTCAATTTAAAAAAAGATTCTTTTCCAAAACTGTTAAAAGAACAAATTTCGTGTAAAACAGTTTCTTGCGTTGAGTTTAGTTATACCCACATTATTTCAAATGAAGTCCATAAGGGCGTAATCATAAATATTAATGAAGCTCCAGAACTAAAATTTTATACGAACCCAGAATTAATAAAGACAGATTTAAATAGCATATCTAAATCTGCCGTAAATATTTTCTCAAAAATATTAAAGACAAAAAGAAGCAAATTAAAAAATGACCGTTTCATTGAAATTAAACTAATGATTTATTTAGCAAAAGCTGATGGGGTAATGGAGGAAGCTGAGAAAAAATACTTGTCGAGTCAAATTCAAGATTTAAAAGAATTCACAAACGCTGAGAAGAAAACATTATTTAACTTAATGAATATGCATACCTTGCCAGAATTATCAAAAAAGGACTTAAAATTTTCTTCTAATCAGACTGGATTGGAAATCATTGAAAAACTTAAAGAACTTGCTTTAATAGATGGAGAAAAGGAATATAGCGAAATTGAATTTATTAACAAAATAAAATCTCACCTAGACATTTAGACTATTCCAGATATTTATCTTGAATTAAATTAAATTCTTCCGCTAAACCCAGGATGGCTTTTATGCTTTTTGGAATTTGGGACCAGCCTGCCAGGGGCACGACAGGCAGGTTTGGAATTTGAAATTTCAGCTTTCAAGTTACAGTTTTCTTGAATTATGAATCTTGAATCTCAAAATCCATTCCCCTAGCTAGGCTGGTGCGCGATTGCATCGCGTTCCCATACCGTTCAAATAAAAAATTTGAAAAATGAATATGGCTTACACCGAGATTTCCTTTTTAGATAGTCCTAAATCCCACAATTTCTTATATTTAGCGTGTCTTTCGTTATATTCATAAGGTTTGATCCATTCGTTTTGATTATTAATTCTATAAGAAAAATGACCCCCAAGCGAGAGCAAAGAATCAGGAACAAAATAAAGAAAATAAAAGCTGCCTTGGCGGCCGACAAAAAGCATTGGGGCGGCTATCATCACGATGGACAAGGCCTTAGATACTTACCCCCCAGCCTTTACCTGCAATTAAATGACTTTACCGGTGGGCTTCGGTATCTGAATTGGTTCAACAAAAACTTTCCCGATGATATCGGTTATCCCGACTTTTTGTTTGAGTGTACGGTCATTCTATATAAAACAGGCCGACTAAAAGAGGCAGCAAGGAACGCATTTAAGACTTTTACGGGAAATACGTACCTTTTCGATAAGTTTTTCGGCAGACCCTCTGTAGCAATCGACAAATGGGAAGGTTCAAATTGGGAACGTGCCTCACACACCGCCCATTTTCAATATAACCACCAGCAAGAAAATTTATCCGACTTTGGAATATGGTTGGAAGATTTGATCCAAACGGAACAATTTAGCGCTTTGGCCGCTAAATATATAGATATTCATAAAAGACTTAAAAACGAAGACAATAGGGAAACCAGAGGTTATTTAACAGAACAAGCACGTCAGTTGGAAAACAAATTATAAAGGCCAAGAAATATATCTTTACTTCTCTGCCGGTGCGCGATTGCATCGCGTTTCCCGACATTGCCAATCTCAAGAAGTATTTGACCTTTTAAGGTTCTTTTATATTGTCGGTCTAAATGTTTAGTGATATTGGGAAGGAGCGACAATGCTAATCCACAAATTCCAAATAACAAATAACAAATCCCGAATAACAAAAAATATTTTGCGCATTGAGAAGATTGCTTCGCTGCGCTCCCAATGACGGGGCTTTGCCGTGTTTTCTTGGACGATGGTGTGTGCAATTATATGCAGGAATATGAACTAATGTGCCTTTGTATGCAAAATTGTGCAAGAAAGGGTAGTCTGTGCTTTGAGGTTTTGGATAAGGGATTTCGGATTGTAGGTTTGGGGTATTGTTTAACTCTAAAATTTGTTATTATGGCAAAACAGAAAGGAATTGTAAAGCTAAAGGGTACAATAGGAGATTATACCTTTTACAAGACCAAGGACGGGTATATGGCCCGTGGGAAAGGTGGAATTGAAAAGAACCGCATTATGAACGACCCGGCTTTTAAGCGCACCCGTGAGAATGGGATGGAATTTGGAACTGCGGGGAAAGGCGGACAGTTGATCAGAAAGGCAGAGCGAATATTGATCCGCCAGGCCAGTGACTATCGTTTGACTTCAAGACTTGTGCAACTATTGATGAAGGTTATTAAAAGCGATGCATTGAACGAACGCGGGAAACGTACCGTGCAGGATGGGGATATGAGCTTGTTGAAGGAATTTGACTTTAACGAGAAGGGGAAGCTCAATACAGTCTTCTTCAGCGGGTATACGCCCAGTTTTGATAGAGGTACCGGGGTATTTGATGTTGCCATTGATGCTTTTGTGCCCAATGAAACCATTGATGCTCCCCGCGGCACTACCCATATTCAATTGGCGGCTGGGGTATGCGCATTGGACTTTGCAGGAAGAAATTTTGAGGAAAACCACACGTTTTCCCCTATCATTCCATGGGACCAGAATCTGCAGGCCGCTCTGAATCTAAGCCCAACTATTACCGGTGGAGGAACATTGCCCGTAATACAAGTGATTGGGGTGAGCTTTTTTCAGGAAGTGAATGGTGAAATGTATTCTTTGCGAAACGGAGCATTCAATGCCTTAGCCATCGTTGGTGTAGATCAAGTGTAACCTAAAAAACCGGAGCGATGGATTTATTTCTGCATAGAACACATTACAGGACTGGGACGAATGGGGGTTTGTTCCATAGGAATCGGTTTTTGTGCTTTAGCATAGAACTTCCTTGGCACGTTAACCAACACAACATTTCCTGTATTCCTGACGGTACCTATGAGTTGGAAATTTTTTACTCTATACAGTTTAAGCATCATTTATTGGTAAAAGGTGTGCCCCAGCGAAGTGGCATACTCATTCTTCCCGCCAATGATGTACTGAACGAGTTAGGAGGATGCATTGCCCCGGTTTCACAACTTACAGGAATTGGCAAGGGATTGGGATCGAGAAAGGCTCTTGACCTTCTGATTTTGCGTATTGAAGCTTTTCGCGAGCCTGGAGAGGCGGTGTTTTTGACGATTTGTTCGGAGCATTGTGGAAGATGAGAGGAAGTGAGAAGTACGAAACTGGAGCGACAGAGTGCGAAGAAGGACAGTTTTTATTTGTAACGCTCCTTTATTGGTTGTCTCCACCTACACTGAAATAGCTTTGGGGGAAAAGGGTTATTTCTTAGAAAATGGTATTAATTAAAATTTTTGGGTTATGAATTTATTTGAACGATTGAAACGACCTACACCGAGATTTTTTCGTAGGCTACGGAATATTGGGGTTGGGATGACGGCCATTGGCGGAGCTATTGTGACCATGCCTCTTGTGTTACCTGTTGCACTGACCATTATTGCAGGATATCTTATTGTTGGGGGAACAGTGGCATCTGTGGTGAGCCAAATGGTAATAAACGACACAAACGAGCATGATGATCATGACGATACATCTAATATGTCGGGCAGGATTATCCCCTTGGATAGAAATCCGCTATTAGATCCTAACCTATAAAAGATAAGTGATGGATAATTATCGCATCAGTATTTTTGGAGGTATGGTGTTTGGGCTCTTGCCCAATCTTCCGATAGAGGATATCGTGGTTACGCTGTGTATGGCCACTTTCGGGACGGTGACCAGTTTTGTGGTGACGGTGTTGCTTAAATGGATAAGCAAACGGTTGGAAAAGCGTTAGTGGGATTTATTTTTGGTATAAAAAAGACCCTTCGAATTTACGGAGGGTTTTTTGCATTACGGGTTATGGGCTTGATTATTTATGTTTTTTTTGTTAACAGGACGGTTTAAATACAATATAAATTTTAATTATAAGATAAGCTGGAGTCAACCTATAAGTTCAAAACATTTATTTTTTAGTTCTTGTATTGGTTCATTATAATTAAATTTTCTGATTGGTCTGTAACTTAGTAATCTTTCAACTTCTTTCTTCATAGACTTTTCTCAAGTCTGTTTTCTTAGGAAAAAACCTTCTAATCACGCTATCCTATTTTCAATCGCCCCCTTATTTTGAGAGGCATAGGGTCTTGTGAAATATATTTTGGCGTTTAGCAAGGCTCCTATTTTTTGTTACTCTGCAAACTCTTCTCCTTGTCAAAGGTTATTGTATTTACATAAGAGAAACTGAAACCGTTAAGTCTCTGTTATATTTTTTCATCCTTCCAGAGCTTTCTTTTAATTTTTCCATCCTTGTTACCAACATAATTTTGGTTTTAATTAAAACAGTTAGCTTTAAGAATTAATGAGAAAAAATATAAGAGCTGTTTTGTGTCCGCCTCTTTCCCATCCATGAGTAGGACCTCTATATCCCCAACACGTATATGCTCATCTACAAAATCGGGTCGCTGGTCAATGCCTAGGTTGTCTTTTATGGTTCCTCTTCTATCTTTGGCATCTGGACTCTGGTTTATCGTTTCGCAGCCCACACACTTTTCTCCTTCAAGTTCCTCCCTTTCTTATATGTTCAAGGCTACATTTCTCCCAATAAAGCAGAACAGAGCTATGTGCTCTTTTAGTGACTCGGTCACCAATAACTGCTCAGTCTTTTTTCATGTCTGATTTCTGCCCCCCGCTGTACGTTTATCATTACATATCTACGAGATGGTTTTCTCTGTTTGGCTATATTCCTACAGAGCGCCCTGTGAATAGTACAAATGACAATCCCTATGATTTCAGCAATTTCACCTTTACTAATTTCCATTAACGCTTCGATTTGATACCTTTGGTGTAGGTTCAATTGATTGTATTTTTTCATTCAAAACTGATATAACAATTGACCCAAAATCTCTAGGGGCAAGCCCCAAGAGATTTAAATATTAGCTTTACACTTATTATTTGAACCTACAATTTATTTATTTCATGAAAAAAATTATTATACATGTGGGACCAGGGAAATGTGGGTCTTCCTCCATTCAATATTTTTTCAAAAACCAAAAAAACCCGTGTTATGAAAAATTGGAATTTATTCAATTAGAACCTCAGGTCATTAACAAACTCAATCATATTAATGTTATTAAAAATGACATTAATTATTTTAATAAATTTATAGAAAAAGCTCTTAAATCGAAAGATACATTAATAATAAGCCACGAATATTTGTTTGATTGCCCCAATGCAATAAAAAATATTTGTAATATATCTAGGAATAAAGTATCAGAAATATTAATAATTGGGTATAGTAGAAGACAATCTGACTTTTTGGTTTCAACTTATTCCCAATGGTTTTTTAGATCATCAGCAAGAATTGAAGAGGTTGAGGGAACATTAATAAAAAATGAATTAGAACCAATACATTTTAATGGTATTGAGAGGCATATAATTGCTTCAATTATTGATGATTTTTACAGTGCCAGACAACTATCTGATATGTCCATATTAAATTGGTATAAATCATATCAGGCCATTGAAAGACTCACCTCTTCGCTTAAAGTAAAAATAAGACCTGGTGTAATTCCAAATAAACAATATTCCATAAACCTAATTGAAGATTTTTGTACTAAGGCTGATTTAAGTATCAAAACCAATGTTAAAAAAGCAACAAATGTTAAGTCAAACGTAAACTTCAACAGAGAACTTATTGAAGCTTTGAATAATGCAACACAACAAGGTTTAAACACACCAACTCCGCACCAAGACAATAATTATTTAGCACGGATTTCTGATAAAATGAATATATTAAGTGAACCTAGCTGCAATTTTCTGACAATACTAAAACAATATATTGACTCATACTTTCTAAATGCTAACATAGAATTTTGCAAGAAATTTGGAATTGACATTAATTACTTTGAAGTTCAAAAACACTATTCTAAGACAGATATTATGGTTATTATTAAAAATGAAGAGAAAAAACGAATCTCTAATAATTATGCCACTAAATATTATAGATTATTATCTGCTTTGATGGCAGAAACTTGCCTTTCATTAATAAAAGAGAGATAAAAAATATTTTTTGACTTCTAATTAATTGTAGAATTTATAGTTTTTTGTAAAACATCAATATGTCTTTTTAAACTATAATTATCTTGGATATGTTTTTTGCCAGCTTCTCCCATTTTAATAGCCCAACTTTTATCATCCAAAACTTTTAACATATTACTTGCAAAAGCTTCTATATCATGTTGTAAGCTTCCCTTAAAACCGAACTGTTTAAAAGTAGAATAATTATCTTAATTTTAAACAGTATTATGAGACGAAGTAAATTTTCACCGCAACAAATTGCAAAGATTTTAAAAGAATTCGACAACGG
>NZ_JAQQTG010000008.1 GCF_028561335.1 Aequorivita todarodis
TCTCCGCGTACACATAGATCGTCTGGGTGGTGGTGATGCTGTTGCCGGCGAACAATGGCGTGCCGGTCCCACCGCTTCCGGTGAAGTAGTTTCCATGGGTAAGCGCGGGCAAGGTGTAGCTATCGCAAGAGGTTACGTCCGCTGGATCGTCAACCAAAGGCGTGGCGTTTATCGTTACCAAGAAGCTGTTCTCCGCGGAACAGTTCGGCGTGGTACCAGTCTCCGCGTACACATAGATCGTCTGGGTGGTGGTGATGCTGTTGCCGGCGAACAATGGCGTGCCGGTCCCACCGCTTCCGGTGAAGTAGTTTCCATGGGTAAGCGCGGGCAAGGTGTAGCTATCGCAGGAGGTTACGTCCGCTGGATCGTCAACTGTTGGCGTGGTGTTTACCACTATGTCCGCAGTATCGCTGTTTGAACAACCGCTGCCATTTGTATAGCTATACGTAACGGTGATCGTGCCACTAAGACCTGCGGGATTGAAGCTTGCCGTTCCATTGCCGTTATTGGTAACACCCGTTCCACTCCAAATTCCATTGGAATTAGTAGGGGTTCCCGTTAGAGTAATTGGGCCCATACTGTCGCAAAGTGGACCGTAACTGCCCGCATCAACATTTATTTGATTCGGTTGCGTAATAACAATAGTTTCCTGTGTAGTACAAGTACCATCATCAACAGTTACATTATAAGTACCCGCCGTTAAACCAGATTGGTCTTGCGCTGTCGGGTTTAATCCGCTTCCATCACTAGTTGTCCATAAATAGGTATAGGAAGATGATCCTCCAGTAACGGTTAAATCAATAGAACCGTTATTCCCTCCAAAACATGTTATATTTTGTTGTGTATAACTTGAGTCCAAGTCCGTAGTTCTAAGTGTAAGTTTCCTCGAAGGCGAAGTACAGCCCAAAGCCGTGTTTACGTAAAACGCATACCAAACTCCAGGAGTTGTTACTGTTGGATTAATTGGCAACGGAGAGCTTAAATCTACGTTTGGGGACCATCTTAGCGTCGCACCTGTTGGTGTGGTTGAAGTTACAAAAGTATCCAGTTGCACCTGTGTTGGCGCACAATATGTTTTATCGGTTACAGAAAGTTCTGGAGAATTTGCATAGCCTTCAACAGACAATCTTAAGCCATCTACTAAAACGACCGATCTTCCCGGGTTTCCAGTTTTATAAAAAACTTCAACTGTGGTCGCACTACTTCCTGATTTAAAAGTAATACATCTATTTTCCCAGTATGGATTTATTTCAGTCCATCCACCAGGATTTTGGTGCCCGCCATTTCCACTAGTTGCAAAAGATAATCTTGAAGGAAAATCACTATTTGTATGTTGAATAAGATCGTTTTCATTATAGGTAAGTGGATCGCTAATTTGAACAGCGCCATTTCTTACACCAAAATCCAAATTTGGACTATATTCTATTATGGAGCCCCCTTGATTGTTGTTCTGGTTTACCGTGTTATAACGTGGTATTACGGCAATCTCAAAACATACGGTGTATATTGTATTTGGCAAAACACTTAGGGTTTGGCTTATGGCTTCATTTCGATATGAAAATATAGCAAACCCGCCTCCATCGTAGGTAGATGGCTGTATAATTGCTGGATATTGCGTATTGGAATTTGAATTTGAATAAGACACGTACTGTCCTTCAGACCAATCTACCGTACCACTTGTACCCCAACATTTATAGGGGGCACCCGCACTTGTACTCGCCCAATATTGACCGTTAACGCCTCCTACAGCGGTACGAAATGTTCCCGTATTATAAAGATCTGAACGCTCGAAAGAACCGCAAGTAATTAAATTACACGCTCCTGTAATATTACCCTTAACGCTGTTATTGAAAGCTTCAGCTTTAGATCTGGAACGAAACGTTTCATTATACTGTGATGCTTTTTTATCAAGAGCAGCATTATATTGATCCAAATACTCTTGCGTATAAGGTAATATCACTTCTCCCCCATCCACAGAACTTTTTACCTGAGAATATCCTTGACTGCTCAAGCAGACTATTAAAATGAGACCTATTAAAAACCTCTTATCAGAAGTAAATAATTTAGTAATTATTTTAAACATAAGTTAGAATTTTATTAGTACCGATATCTTTTGACAATGCAATAATTGAAAATTTCAAATCAATTAATAGTCAAATATACAGTGGAATAAGTGTTAAGAAAATACTAACAAACAAGTATTAGTTGAACTGTAAAAAATAGTCGGCAAACGACCCAAAACGAATAAAAACGAGTGTTTTTTTGTAGGAAAAAGATATACGTGTTAGTACGTATATTCTCTAAATATAAGGCTTTTGAAGCGTGTATAGGTAAGAAAAAAATAGCTTTTTAATACGTTGCCCATTTTATTTCCACAAATTAAACCAGCAAATACAGCTCTAAAACAGTATATTTTGAACTCTTCACATTTGAATAAAGTGTAGGAAGAAAGACACCTTCAAAATGTGTAATGGCTCCATAAAAATTTCGATAATATTATAGTCCGCTTCAGTTTAAAACTACACTAACAAACTTTATCTTTGCACCCAAAATAGCGAAAAACAAATGTCTTTAACAAAAGAAATAAAACGCAGAAGAACTTTTGGAATCATAAGTCACCCTGATGCCGGAAAAACCACCCTAACGGAAAAACTATTGCTCTTCGGGGGTGCAATTCAAGAAGCCGGCGCGGTAAAAAGCAACAAAATTAAAAAAGGTGCCACCAGTGACTTTATGGAAATAGAACGCCAGCGTGGAATTTCCGTTTCCACTTCCGTTTTAGCTTTTGAATATGAAGGCATAAAAATCAACATTCTCGATACCCCCGGCCACAAGGATTTTGCCGAAGATACTTTCAGAACCCTTACCGCGGTAGATAGCGTTATAGTTGTAATCGACGTAGCCAAAGGGGTTGAGGAACAGACCGAGAAATTGGTTGAAGTCTGCCGTATGCGAAATATCCCCATGATCGTTTTCATCAATAAAATGGACCGCGAGGGTAAGGACGCTTTTGAGTTGCTCGATGAAATTGAACAAAAACTGAACCTTCGCGTAACCCCGCTTAGCTTCCCAATAGGGATGGGCTATGATTTTAAGGGAATCTATAATGTGTGGGAAAAGAATGTAAACCTTTTCAGCGGGGATAGCAGAAAAAATATTGAAGAAACTATTGAAATTGAAGACATAAGCAGCACTGAACTTGAAAAATTGGTCGGCGATAAAGCTGCTAAAACACTTCGCGAGGAACTGGAATTGGTCTATGAGGTTTATCCAGATTTTGACCGTGAAGAATATTTGGAGGGAAAACTGCAACCCGTATTTTTCGGTTCCGCCTTGAATAATTTTGGAGTTCGGGAATTATTGGATTGCTTTGTTGAAATAGCTCCTACCCCACGTCCAAAGGAAAGCAACACACGTTTGGTAAAACCGGAGGAAAAGGAGTTTTCGGGTTTCGTTTTTAAAATACATGCAAACATGGACCCGAAACATCGCGATCGTTTGGCTTTTGTAAAAATTGTTTCGGGAACTTTTGAACGGAATTCTCCTTATTTACATGTGCGCCACGGGAAAAAACTGAAATTCAGCAGTCCGAACGCCTTTTTTGCCGAAAAGAAACAGATTGTGGATATTTCCTATCCCGGCGATATCGTGGGCCTGCACGATACGGGAAACTTCAAGATAGGCGATACCTTGACGGAAGGAGAAGAAATGCAGTATAGGGGCATTCCAAGCTTTTCCCCGGAACACTTTAAATATATCAACAATGCCGATCCGATGAAGAGCAAGCAGCTGGAAAAGGGCATTGACCAGTTGATGGATGAAGGCGTGGCGCAGCTTTTCACCTTGGAGTTAAATAACCGAAAAGTAATTGGTACCGTCGGCGCCCTGCAGTTTGAAGTAATCCAATACCGGTTGGAACACGAATATGGCGCCAAATGTAGCTATGAAAACCTAAACGTACACAAAGCCTGCTGGGTGGAAGCAAAGGATCCTAAAAGTGAGGAATTTGCCGACTTCAAAAGAGTAAAGGCAAAGTTTTTGGCGAGGGATAAACGCGGCCAATTGGTCTTTTTTGCAGATTCTGCATTTACGCTGCAAATGACACAATCAAAATATCCGAATGTGAAATTGCATTTTGTGAGCGAGTTTAGCCCCCTAAACCCCAAAGGGGGAAAATAAAAATGTAGGCGCGCGATTCATCGCGCGCCTACATTTTTTTTTGGAATTTGGGATTTGAAAAATTGGAATTTGAACATAAAAAAGCCCCGAAATTCTCAGGGCTTTTTTATGTTCTTATGCTTCGCCCGTTGGGCCAAAATTCAAAGGTATGGGCGGTTGCTCATAGTCCTTTATTTCGCCGTGGGCATTTTCAAATCGTTTCACATTATCTCCCAACGCTTTCAAAAACCTTTTTGCATGCTGTGGCGTCAAGATAATTCTGGACTTCACTTTGCTTTTTGGGATTCCCGGCATAATGGTTACAAAATCCACCACAAATTCAGAAACCGAATGGTTGATAATGGCCAAGTTGCTGTAAATGCCCTGTGCCACGGTTTCGTCCAGTTCTATGTTTATCTGTCCTTGTTTTGGGGGTTGGTTTTTTTGATCTGCCATAATTTTTAAATATCATTATTATTCCGTCCGCGTAGAGACGCACGGCCGTGTAAAGACGCACGGCCGTGCGTCTCTACGGCCATATATATTAATTATAATTTACCTCTTGCTTCGCGCGGTTCATTTCCTCCAGCTCTTCCTTGGAACCTACAATTATGGTATCATACCTACGCATACCGGTTCCGGCTGGTATTTTATGTCCTACAATTACGTTCTCCTTCAAGCCTTCCAAGGTATCGACCTTACCAGCAACCGCTGCTTCGTTCAATACTTTGGTGGTTTCCTGGAAGGAAGCCGCAGAGATGAACGACTTGGTCTGTAACGACGCTCTCGTGATACCCTGAAGTACCGGAGTAGCCGTTGCAGGAACCACATCGCGCGCTTCTGCAAGTACTTTATCGTTTCTTCTCAATAAAGAGTTTTCATCGCGAAGGGTTCGTGGCGAAAGGATCTGGCCTTCCTTCAGGTTTTCGGAATCGCCGGCGTTGGTAACAACCTTCATCCCGAAAATCTTATCGTTTTCTTCAATGAAATCATCTTTATGGGCCAATTGGTCCTCAAGGAAAGTAGTATCTCCCGGATCCTGGATCTGTACCTTGCGCATCATCTGGCGAACCACAACTTCAAAGTGCTTGTCGTTTATCTTCACCCCTTGCAGACGGTACACCTCCTGAACTTCGTTCACAAGATATTGCTGTACTGCCGATGGGCCTTTAATGCGAAGGATATCTTCCGGTGTAATGGAACCATCAGAAAGCGGCATACCTGCACGTACGTAATCGTTTTCCTGAACAAGTATCTGGTTTGAAAGTTTTACCAAATACTTTTTCACTTCGCCCAATTTGGACTCAACGATAATTTCGCGGTTACCACGCTTAATTTTTCCGAAGGAAATTACCCCATCAATCTCGCTAACTACCGCTGGGTTTGAAGGGTTACGCGCTTCAAAAAGTTCGGTAACTCGTGGAAGACCTCCCGTAATATCACCCGCTTTTGCAGATTTACGTGGAATTTTCACCAAAATTTTACCGATCTTGATCTTGTCGCCATCGTCCACCATCAAGTGGGCGCCAACGGGCAAGTTATAGCTACGGATAACTTCGTCTTTCTTCCCTAAAATCTGAAGGGTTGGAATACGTTTTTTATCTCTTGATTCAGAAATTACCTTCTCTTGAAAACCAGTTTGTTCATCAATTTCTACCTGATAGGTCAAACCTTGAACAATGTTTTCGTATTTAATCTTTCCAGCAAATTCTGAAATAATAACCCCGTTATATGGATCCCAAGAACACACCACATCACCGGCATTCAGGCTGTCGCCATCCTTCACATACAGTGTGGAACCGTAAGGAATGTTGTTGGTGCTGAGTGTAATTCCTGTTTTCTTGTCAACCAGCTTTAATTCTGATGTACGGGAAATAACAATATCAACAGCTTTCCCTTGGTTATCTTCTCCTTTAACGGTTTTGAGATCTTCAATCTCGGCTTTACCGTCAAATCTAACAATCAATTTATTTTCTTCGGAAATGTTACCGGCAATACCACCCACGTGGAACGTACGAAGCGTAAGCTGGGTACCAGGCTCCCCAATGGATTGTGCTGCCACAACCCCCACAGCTTCGCCACGTTGCACCATTTTATTGGTAGCAAGGTTACGGCCGTAGCATTGTGAACAAATTCCCTGTTTTGCCTCGCAGGTAAGGGCAGAACGAACTTCCACGCTTTCCAACGGGGATTTTTCGATTGCCTCGGCTATTTCCTCAGTAATATGATCGCCAGAAGCTACCAATAATTCTTTGGTAAGTGGGTTTACAACATCGTTAAGCGCTGTACGCCCAACAATCCTTGCGGATAGTGTTTCAACCACTTCCTCGTTTTTCTTTAAGGCCGAAACCTCAATACCACGAAGCGTGTAACAATCTTCAATATTGATGATAACATCTTGTGAAACATCTACCAAACGACGTGTCAAGTAACCCGCATCCGCCGTTTTAAGAGCGGTATCGGCAAGACCTTTACGCGCCCCGTGGGTAGAGATAAAGTACTCAAGAATGGAAAGACCTTCCTTAAAGTTGGAAAGAATCGGGTTCTCGATAATCTCGCCTCCACCGGAGTTTGATTTTTTCGGTTTCGCCATCAAGCCACGCATACCTGTTAACTGGCGGATTTGTTCCTTTGAACCCCTCGCCCCAGAATCAAGCATCATATACACCGAGTTGAAACCTTGCTGGTCCTCGCGGATACGCTTCATGGAAAGCTCGGTAAGTTCGGCATTCGTCGCGGTCCAGATATCAATTACCTGGTTGTAACGTTCGTTGTTGGTAATAAGCCCCATATTGTAGCTATTGATAATGCCGTCAACCTGTTCGTTGGCACTTTCAATAAGCGATTTCTTTTCAGCAGGAATAATAATATCCCCCAAGCTGAAGGACAATCCACCTTCAAAAGCGAACTTATATCCGAGGGTCTTAATTTCATCAAGGAAAGCAGAAGTGGTCGGTACATCGGTCACCTTTAGGATTTTTCCGATAATATCACGAAGCGACTTTTTGGTCAATACTTCATTGATGAAACCAGCTTCCTCAGGCACTTTCTCGTTAAAGATTACCCTTCCCAAAGTGGTGGTGATAATTTGGTTTACCAACTCACCATTTTCATTGAAATCCTTGGTTCTGATTTTTATTTCGGCATTAAGATCTACTTGCCCTTCGTTGTAGGCAATGATAGCTTCTTCGGCGGAATAGAAAGTTAGGCCTTCTCCTTTCACAACCACATCGTCCATGGTTTTCTTTAGTTTGGTCATATAATAAAGACCCAAAACCATATCCTGTGAAGGAACCGCAACCGGACTACCGTTTGCAGGGTTCAAAATGTTGTGTGAAGCAAGCATCAAAAGCTGGCATTCCAAAATAGCCTCTGGCCCCAATGGAAGGTGAACAGCCATCTGGTCACCATCGAAATCCGCATTAAATGCAGTACAAACCAATGGGTGAAGCTGAATCGCTTTTCCTTCAATCAATTTAGGCTGGAACGCTTGAATACCCAATCTGTGCAAAGTTGGGGCCCGGTTAAGCATAACGGGGTGGCCCTTCAATACATTTTCAAGAATATCCCAAACTACGGGCTCCTTTTTATCTATAATTTTCTTTGCAGATTTTACGGTTTTTACAATCCCTCTTTCAATCAATTTACGGATTACGAAAGGCTTGTAAAGCTCGGCAGCCATATCTTTTGGAAGACCGCACTCGAACAATTTCAATTCCGGCCCCACGACGATTACCGAACGTGCCGAATAATCCACACGCTTACCAAGCAGGTTTTGACGGAAACGCCCTTGTTTACCTTTCAAGGAATCTGAAAGGGATTTCAATGGACGGTTGCTATCCGTTTTTACTGCGGAAGATTTACGTGTGTTGTCAAACAACGAATCTACCGATTCCTGAAGCATACGCTTTTCGTTACGAAGGATCACTTCCGGAGCTTTAATCTCCATCAATCGCTTCAAACGGTTGTTACGGATAATTACACGGCGGTACAGATCGTTCAAATCTGAAGTTGCGAAACGACCACCATCAAGTGGCACCAACGGACGCAATTCCGGCGGAATTACTGGGATTACTTTCATAATCATCCACTCAGCCTTGTTCTCGCGGTTTTTGTTCGCATCGCGAAGTGCCTCCACAACCTGAAGACGCTTTAACGCTTCGGTTTTACGTTGTTTTGAAGTTTCGTTGTTTGCTTTATGGCGAAGGTTGTAAGAAAGTGTGTCCAAATCGATTCGCTGTAAAAGATCGATCAAGCACTCTGCTCCCATTTTCGCAATGAATTTATTTGGATCTGTTTCTTCCAAATATTGGTTTTCCTGTGGAAGGGAATCAAGGATTGCAAGATATTCTTCTTCGGTAAGGAAATCCATTTTCTTCACATTCTCACCACCTTCGTATTTTGCAATACCTGGCTGAATTACTACATAACGTTCGTAGTAAATGATCATATCCAATTTCTTGGAAGGTAATCCAAGAAGGTAACCAATCTTGTTAGGAAGGCTACGGAAGTACCAAATATGCGCCACGGGAACCACCAAATTGATATGCCCCACACGGTCGCGACGTACTTTCTTCTCCGTTACTTCTACCCCGCAACGATCGCAAACGATACCCTTGTAGCGGATTCTTTTATATTTACCACAGGCGCACTCATAATCCTTTACCGGACCAAAGATGCGCTCACAGAAAAGACCGTCACGCTCAGGCTTGTGCGTACGGTAGTTGATTGTTTCGGGCTTTAGTACTTCGCCGCGCGATTCCGCCAAAATGGATTCAGGGGAAGCCAAACCAATAGAAATCTTGTCGAATTTCTGTACTGTGTTTTCTTTATTTCTGTTCATCATGTTGAAAAAAAATTAATTTTTGTTTGTAGGCGCGCGATTAATCGCGCGCCTACGGTATCGGAATGACCCCGTGGGCTATTCCTCTAATCTAATGTCAAGACCCAATCCTTTCAATTCGTGCATAAGTACGTTGAAAGATTCCGGTAATCCTGGTTCTGGCATGGTTTCCCCTTTTACGATCGCCTCGTAGGTTTTCGCCCTTCCAATAACATCATCAGATTTAACAGTCAATATTTCTCTAAGTGTGCTGGATGCACCGTATGCTTCCAAGGCCCAAACTTCCATCTCCCCAAAACGCTGGCCACCAAATTGTGCTTTACCACCAAGGGGTTGTTGCGTAATAAGTGAGTACGGACCGATGGAACGCGCGTGCATTTTGTCATCTACCATGTGGCCCAATTTCAGCATATAGATTATACCTACGGTTGCAGGTTGGTCAAAACGCTTTCCGGTTCCACCATCAAATAGATAGGTGTGTCCAAATCTTGGAATTCCAGCTTCATCGGTCAATTCATTTATTTGGTCAATGGTTGCTCCGTCAAAAATTGGGGTTGCATATTTGCGACCTAACTTTTGCCCGGCCCATCCAAGAACGGTTTCATAAATCTGCCCAATGTTCATACGCGATGGTACCCCAAGTGGGTTCAACACGATATCTACAGGAGTTCCGTCTTCAAGGAAAGGCATATCTTCCTCACGTACAATACGCGCAACAATACCTTTGTTACCGTGGCGTCCCGCCATCTTGTCCCCTACTTTCAGTTTACGCTTTTTAGCGATGTAAACTTTGGCAAGTTTCAAAATTCCGGAAGGAAGCTCATCCCCAACGGAGATTGTAAACTTCTCACGACGCAAGTTACCTTGAAGGTCGTTTTCCTTAATTTTATAGTTGTGCATTAAATCTGCCACCAACACGTTGGTTTCATCATCAGTCGTCCATGTACCTCCCGTTAAGTGGGTATAATCATCAACCGCGTGAAGCATTTTTAATGTGAACTTTTTACCTTTAGGGAAAACTACTTCACCAAGGTCATTATTTACACCTTGTGCAGTTTTTCCACCTACAATAGCGAAAAGTTTTTCAACCAAAACAGCTTGAAGATCATCAAACTTAGCGTAGTATTTTGCCTCAAGTTCTGCAATGTCCTCTTTGTCCTTCGCGCGCTTGCGCTTATCCTTTACGGCACGGGCAAACAATTTCTTGTCTATTACCACCCCGTTCAACGATGGCGAAGCTTTTAACGAAGCATCCTTAACATCACCGGCTTTGTCGCCAAAAATGGCGCGAAGCAGTTTTTCCTCTGGCGTTGGGTCGCTTTCTCCTTTTGGCGTAATTTTCCCGATAAGGATATCGCCAGGTTTTACCTCGGCGCCAATTCGGATCATACCGAATTCATCCAAATCTTTTGTAGCTTCTTCAGATACGTTTGGAATATCGTTTGTCAATTCCTCGTTACCCAATTTGGTATCGCGAACCTCCAAAGAGTATTCATCTATATGTATGGAAGTGAAAATATCTTCGCGAACTACTTTTTCAGAAATTACGATCGCATCCTCAAAGTTATACCCTTTCCAAGGCATGAAGGCAACCTTCATGTTTCGGCCTAAGGCCAATTCTCCTTTTTCAGTAGCATATCCTTGACAAAGCACCTGTCCTTTTTTCACTCTGTCGCCTTTGCGAACAATAGGCTTCAAGTTAATGGAAGTACTCTGGTTTGTCTTTCTGAATTTTACCAGTTGATATGTTTTTTCATCAGAATCAAAACTTACCATACGTTCGTTCTCGGTACGGTCGTATTTGATTGTGATTTCATTAGCATCAACATATTCTACCACACCGTCTCCTTCTGCATTTATCAATACACGGCTATCGGAAGCAACCTGTCTTTCAAGACCTGTTCCCACGATTGGTGAATCTGCAATTAACAATGGTACCGCCTGGCGCATCATGTTTGAGCCCATCAGTGCACGGTTCGCGTCATCGTGCTCCAAGAATGGAATCAACGATGCTGAAATAGATGCAATCTGGTTTGGCGCAACGTCGGCATAATTTACAACCGTTGGTTCCACAAGAGGGAAGTCACCTTCCATACGTGCAATTACCTTATCGGTTTCAATTACACCTTTGTCTGAAAGTGGAATGTTTGCCTGTGCAATGTGTTTTTCTTCTTCTTCTTCAGCAGAAAGATAAACCGGCTCATGCTTCAAGTCAATTTTTCCATCGGTAACCTTACGATATGGCGTTTCAATGAAACCAAGATTGTTCACTTTCGCATAAACTGCGAGTGAAGAGATAAGACCAATGTTTGGTCCTTCCGGAGTTTCAATCGGGCAGAGACGTCCGTAGTGTGTATAGTGAACGTCACGAACCTCAAAACCTGCTCTTTCACGGGAAAGACCCCCTGGCCCAAGAGCCGAAAGACGACGCTTGTGCGTAATCTCCGCCAGTGGGTTGGTCTGGTCCATAAACTGTGAAAGCTGGTTGGTACCAAAGAACGAGTTGATTACCGATGAAAGTGTTTTCGCATTAATCAAATCGATAGGCGTAAATACCTCGTTGTCACGAACGTTCATACGTTCGCGAATGGTACGCGCCATACGGGCAAGACCAACGCCAAACTGTTGCGACAATTGCTCACCTACAGTACGTACACGACGGTTGCTAAGGTGGTCAATATCATCAATCTCAGCTTTGGAGTTGATAAGCTCGATAAGATATTTAACGATGGTAATGATATCTTCCTTGGTAAGCACTTGCTTGTCCATTGGGATATCAAGACCCAGTTTCTTGTTCATTCTGTAACGCCCTACCTCACCAAGGTTATATCTCTGGTCGCTGAAGAAAAGTTTGTGGATGATTCCACGGGCTGTTTCCTCATCGGGCGGCTCGGCGTTACGAAGTTGTCTATATATGTGTTCTACCGCTTCTTTTTCAGAGTTGGTAGGATCTTTTTGCAAGGTATTGTGGATAATGGCATAATCTGCCAAAAGGTTATCCTCTTTGTGCAACAAGATTGTTTTTGTTCCGGAATCCAAGATTTCGTCTATGTGCTCTTTTTCAAGAACGGTATCACGATCCAAAATAATCTCGTTACGCTCGATGGAAACTACTTCACCAGTATCTTCATCTACAAAATCCTCGTGCCAAGTTTTTAGCACACGGGCGGCCAGCTTACGGCCTATGTATTTTTTAAGTCCTGTTTTTGAAGCTTTCACTTCTTCCGCAAGGTCAAATATTTCAAGAATATCCTTATCCCTTTCAAAACCAATGGCACGGAAAAGTGTAGTTACAGGTAACTTTTTCTTACGGTCAATGTACGCGTACATTACGCTGTTGATGTCTGTGGCAAACTCAATCCATGAACCCTTGAAAGGAATTACACGGGCAGAGTAAAGTTTGGTTCCGTTTGCGTGGAACGACTGGCCAAAGAACACCCCTGGCGAACGGTGAAGCTGCGAAACAACTACACGCTCGGCCCCGTTGATGCAGAAAGTTCCGCTCGGGGTCATGTATGGAATGGTACCTAAGTAAACATCCTGCACGATGGTTTCAAAATCTTCGTGCTCGGCATCTGTACAATACAGTTTCAATCGCGCTTTTAGAGGCACGCTATAGGTAAGACCGCGCTCAATACATTCCTGAATGGAATATCTTGGGGGATCCACGAAATAGTCTAAAAACTCTAAAACGAATTGGTTGCGGGTATCGGTAATCGGGAAATTTTCCAAAAAGGTTTTATACAATCCTTCTTGGCCTCTTTCTTCTGATTTGGTTTCCAACTGGAAAAAATCCTGAAAGGATTTAATCTGAATGTCCAAAAAGTCGGGATAGTCCGGCTTATTTTTTACAGAGGAAAAATTCAATCTTTCAGTTTGCGTTGCTGACATCTATGGACGGAATTTTAATTAAAATGAAAATGAAAAGTCGTATAAAAAGGCATTAACCATTATATACGCAAAATGGTTTAGGTCTTTCCACCGAAGCGGAAGACCTAAACCTTAAGGTTTGGAACGTAAGGAGCTTACTTAAGCTCAACCTCAGCTCCAGCTTCTTCTAATTGAGCTTTCAAAGCTTCAGCTTCGTCTTTAGAAACGCCTTCTTTAATTGGAGAAGGAGCGTTATCTACCATTTCTTTTGCTTCTTTAAGACCAGCACCAGTTAATTCCTTAACTAGTTTTACAACTGCAAGTTTAGATGCACCAGCAGCCTTCAACATTACTGTGAATTCTGATTGCTCTTCAGCGGCTTCGCCACCTGCAGCACCACCACCAGCGGCAACAGCAACAGCTGCAGCAGCAGGCTCAATGCCATACTCGTCTTTTAATATTGTAGCTAACTCATTAACTTCTTTTACTGTTAGGTTAACCAATTTTTCTGCGAAATCTTTCAAATCTGCCATTTCTATCGTTTTTAAAAATAATTGTGTTTATATAAATTAATTAGTGCAATGTTTGTACCCCTCGGTCCCCTAAAGGGGATGCCAAGTGGATGATTTTTATCCTTCTTTTTCGGATAAGGTCTTAACAATTCCCGCAAGTTTTCCACCGCTTGATTTAAGCGCTGAAATAACATTTTTAGCAGGCGATTGCAACAACCCGATGATTTCTCCAACAAGTTCGTCTTTAGATTTAAGGTCAACCAGACTATCCAATTGATTGTCGCCAACGTAGATTGACTCTTGGATGTAGGCGCCTTTCAAAAGCGGCTTATCAGATTTTTTTCTGAATTCTTTGATAACTTTAGCAGGTGCATTACCTGTTTCAGAAAACATTAAAGAAGTGTTTCCTTTAAGTATTCCGGTTAATTCACCAAAGTCTTTATCGGAACTCTCCATTGCTTTTTTAAGCAATGTGTTCTTAACAACTGCCAACTGAACACCTGCTTTGAAACAAGCACGGCGAAGGTTGGAAGTATTCCCTGCATCAAGGCCTGAAATGTCTGCCAAATAGATATTTGCATTATCAGCCAACTGGGCAGTCAACGTTTCAATTACTTGTGATTTTTCTTCTCTTGTCATAATTTCCAGTTTTTACTGCTCAGTAAACCTTTTAGTGTCAACCTGTACGCCCGGGCTCATGGTGCTGGACATGAAGATGCTCTTAATGTACACACCTTTGGCGGCCTGAGGTTTCAGTTTAACGAGGGTTGTTAATAATTCTCTTGCGTTTCCTGCAATTTTTTCGGCATCAAAAGAAGCCTTCCCGATTGCGGCGTGTACAATCCCGGTCTTATCAACTTTGAAGTCAATTTTACCAGCTTTTACATCTGAAACTGCTTTAGCAACGTCCATGGTTACTGTACCTGTTTTTGGGTTTGGCATAAGGCCACGGGGACCTAACACACGTCCTAAAGGACCTAATTTACCCATAACGCTTGGCATAGTTACAATTACGTCAACATCTGTCCATCCTCCTTTAATTTTGTCGAGGTACTCATCAAGACCTACGTAGTCTGCTCCTGCTTCCTTGGCTTCGGCTTCCTTGTCTGGAGTTACCAATGCCAATACTTTTACGTCCTTACCGGTTCCGTGCGGAAGGGTAACAACGCCACGGACCATTTGGTTCGCTTTACGTGGATCCACGTTAAGACGTACCGCAAGGTCAACGGAAGCATCAAACTTTACGCTGGTGATTTCTTTTATTAAAGCAGAAGCCTCAGCTACTGAATAGGCCTTGTTAGGCTCTATTTTTGAAGCGGCTTCCTTTTGCTTTTTAGTTAATCGTGCCATTTTATAGATTCTTTTTTCAGATTAAAAAGGTGCGTCACCTTTTACTTTAACTCCCATAGAACGTGCAGTACCAGCTACCATTTTCATAGCAGACTCAACGGTAAATGCATTAAGATCGGGCATTTTGTCTTCCGCGATCGTTTTAATTTGGTCCCAAGAGATTGTGGCTACTTTTTTTGCGTGTGGTTCACCGGAGCCTTTTTTTGCTTTGGCAGCTTCAAGTATTTGTACGGCAGCGGGTGGGGTTTTAATAACGAAGTCAAAAGACTTGTCTTTATAAACCGTGATCGCTACTGGCAATACTTTCCCTTGCTTATCCTGGGTTCTAGCGTTGAATTGCTTACAGAACTCCATGATGTTAACACCGGCAGCACCAAGAGCAGGTCCAACTGGGGGTGATGGATTGGCAGCACCTCCACGAACTTGCAACTTAACTACTTTACTGATTTCTTTTGCCATTTCTAATTTTTAAATGTGGTCATTCAAAAGTGGAAGCCTCCGAAAAACCTATTAAGCGTAACAATTAAACTTTTTCAACTTGCATATAGCTCAATTCCAAAGGTGTTTTTCTTCCGAAAATCTTCACCATTACTTCGAGCTTGCGTTTTTCTTCATTTATTTTTTCTACGGTACCGTTGAATCCGTTGAACGGCCCGTCTATTACTTTTACGGTTTCGCCAATAGTGAAAGGGATGTTTACGCTGTCATCTTTCACTGAAAGCTCATCAACCTTTCCTAACATCCTGTTTACTTCAGACTGTCTAAGTGGCACGGGGTCTCCGCCTTTGGTTTCGCCCAAAAAGCCGATTACGCCGTTTATAGATTTTATGATGTGGGGGATTTCACCTCCCAAATTTGCCTGTATCATGATGTAACCGGGAAAGTAAACGCGTTCTTTGTTCACTTTTTTGCCGTTACGAATCTGTATTACTTTTTCAGTGGGTACTAGCACCTGGTCAATATAATCCTCAAGTTCCAATCGTTTTATCTCAGTTTCGATATACGATTTGATCTTGTTCTCCTGTCCACTTACTGAACGGACTACATACCACTTTTTTGTACTTGTTGTTTCGGTCATTTCTTACGACTTGATCCAAATGAAATATTGATCCACCAACCAGTGGAATACTGTATCTATTCCCCAAACGGCCAAGGCCAAAACAACAGAAAACACTGCCACGATAACAGTTAACTTCTGTGCTTCTGCCCAAGTAGGCCAAGAAACGTGATTTTTAAGCTCCTTGTATGATTCTGTAATATAGTTTGTCATTTTGTAGCCGTTTTAAATTTATTCCTTTCATAAGGAAAAGATTCTTGCTCTTGCAGGAATTTGGTTACTACTCCTTGTGGATTGAAATTCCTGACTGTGGGAATTTAGCACGGGTTGCGAGACTCGAACTCACGACACCTGGTTTTGGAGACCAGTGCTCTACCAACTGAGCTAAACCCGTAGATAAATTATTTTTATTTATCTCCTTTCGTGCTCTACCATCCCGATAGCTATCGGGAGAGCTAAACCCGTTTCAATAATTCAGAATTATGAATTCAGAATTATGAAATATTATTCAGATTTAAAAATCAACAGATTGGTTAAACCCGCTATAAAAGTCAAGGTATCCCGAAGTAAATTCGGGACACCCAGAACTTTTGATTATATGATAATTAATCTAAAATTTCAGTTACCTGACCTGCACCAACGGTACGTCCACCTTCACGGATAGCGAAACGAAGACCTACGTTCATTGCAATTGGTTGAAGCAACTCAACGTGGATAGTTAAGTTATCACCAGGCATTACCATTTCAACACCATCAGGAAGCATGATTGTTCCGGTTACGTCAGTTGTACGAACGTAGAACTGTGGACGGTAGTTGTTGTGGAATGGAGTGTGACGTCCACCTTCTTCTTTTTTAAGGATATAAACCTCAGCTTTGAATTTAGCGTGTGGAGTTACAGAACCTTTTTTACAGATAACCATACCACGACGGATGTCGTTCTTTTCAATACCTCTCAAAAGGATACCTACGTTATCTCCGGCTTCACCTCTATCAAGGATTTTACGGAACATTTCAACTCCAGTAATTGTAGAAGTCAATTTTTCAGCACCCATACCGATAATGTCAACGACATCACCCGTGTTTGCTACTCCTGTTTCGATACGTCCTGTGGCAACAGTACCACGACCAGTAATAGAGAATACGTCTTCAATAGGCATTAGGAAAGGCTTATCAACATCACGTGTTGGAAGTTCAATCCAGTTATCAACAGCCTCCATTAACTGAAGTACTGTATCAACCCATTTTTGCTCTCCGTTAAGTGCGCCAAGAGCAGAACCAGCAATTACAGGTCCGTTATCCCCATCATACTCGTAGAAGTTAAGAAGGTCACGGATTTCCATTTCAACTAGCTCAAGCAATTCCTCGTCATCAACCATATCCACTTTGTTCATGAATACAACGATACGCGGAATACCTACCTGGCGGCCAAGAAGGATGTGCTCACGTGTTTGTGGCATGGGTCCGTCTGTAGCAGCTACAACTAGAATAGCACCGTCCATTTGGGCAGCACCAGTAACCATGTTCTTCACGTAATCCGCGTGACCAGGACAGTCAACGTGTGCGTAGTGACGGTTAGCTGTTTGGTACTCTACGTGTGAAGAGTTAATTGTGATACCTCTTTCTTTCTCCTCTGGAGCGTTATCAATTTGGTCGAATGATCTGGCTTCCGAATAACCCGCATCGGCCATTACTTTGGTAATAGCTGCGGTTAACGTTGTTTTACCGTGATCTACGTGTCCAATTGTACCAACATTTAAGTGTGGTTTTGACCGATCGAATGTTTCTTTTGCCATTTTGTATTAATTTTAATCTTAGTTATAAATATATTAGTGTTACTTGTAATCAAATTTGAGCCAATGATGGTCCCGACGCTTCGGGAGAACCCACGACCTAAATAATAAATTAAATAGGCACTGACAATTTCTTTGAGCCAATGATGGGAATTGAACCCATGACCTCTTCCTTACCAAGGAAACGCTCTACCCCTGAGCTACACCGGCGTTAATGGGTTTCAGCCCTTCGACTGCGCTCAGGGTGACAGTTCAAAGTTGCAAGTTTCAAGTTATTCCTATTAACCATTAACTATTAACCATTAACTCTTTAGAGCGGGAGACCGGGTTCGAACCGGCGACATTCAGCTTGGAAGGCTGACGCTCTACCAACTGAGCTACTCCCGCAATTCTTCGAATAAATTCCAAAAACCAAATCCCAAAGGACTTAAAACCTATCTTAGAACCTAATCAAAACGTTTTCAATATTTTAATGAACTATTATTTTATCAAGGACGCTCTACCATCCCGATAGCTATCGGGAGAGCTACTCCCGCAATTTATTGAAATTCCAAAAAAAAGAAATTCCAAATTCCAAAATTTTTAAGAACATTTCCAATTCTAAGCCCAAATCTTGTTGGAATTTGGTGCTTGAAAATTGGAATTTTTAAATTGTGGGGAGAGCAGGATTCGAACCTGCGAAGACGTAGTCAGCAGATTTACAGTCTGCCCTCGTTGGCCGCTTGAGTATCTCCCCTTTTCTGAAAATCCCAATCCCGATAGCTATCGGGAGAAATTCCAAATTCCAAAATTTCAAGATTCCTGTCCTTGCAGGAATTCAGAGCCGATAGAGGGACTCGAACCCACGACCTGCTGATTACAAATCAGCTGCTCTAGCCAGCTGAGCTACATCGGCTTTTTGATCACTTTTTAAGGCCATTTTTTAACCATAAAAAAGTCCGCTATTTCTAACGGACTGCAAATGTAGAGAAATTATTTTTTCTACAAAACTTTTTCTAAAAAATTCTATTACAAATATGCTTTTTGTTTTTGCTTGTGTTTTTTCAGTTGCCTTTCGAGCGCTTTCACTACATCGTCTATAGCCTCTTCAAAGCTTTTTGCTTCTTTCTTTACCATTATATCATCTCCGGGGATACTCAACAATACCTCCACGATTTTGTTTTCCTTTTCGCTTGTTTTTTGCACTTTTAAAAATACATCCGCAAAGACGATTCTATCATAAAATTGTTCAAGTTTAGACAATCTGTTTTCAACAAATGCCAATAGCTCATCTTTGGCCGCAAAGTTGGGAGTTTGAATGTTTACCTTCATACTATATTATTTTTAAAGTTAATGTAATATGTAATTTTATCCCATAAAGTCTATTTTGAATCCATTAGTTACGCGGATGGGCGTTTTTATATACCTCCTTCAGTTTTGCAATACTATTTTGGGTGTAAACCTGGGTTGAGGCCAAACTGGAATGCCCCAAAAGTTCTTTCACCGCATTAATATCTGCGCCTTCATTTAAGAGATGCGTTGCAAAAGAATGCCGCAATATATGCGGGCTTTTCTTTACTTTTTCTGATGTTTTACTAAAGTATGAATTAATAATCCGATAGACAAGGGTTTCATAAATTTTAACCCCTTTATTGGTGAGAAATAAATAATCGGAGTCTTTAATAGTTTCAAGCTGCGTCCGAAATGATAAATAAGAATCAAATGTGTTGAGTACGGCGGGCAGCAGCGGAATAATCCGTTCCTTGTTTCTTTTTCCCAAAACCTTAATGGTTTTCTGCGCGAAGGAAACGTCATTGAGTTTTATGTTTATAAGCTCCGCCCTGCGTATTCCCGTGGAATAAAAAAGCTCGACGATCAAACGGTCGCGAAGGGCTTCAAAAGAATCTTCCTGCTCCAATAGCTCCATCACGTTTTCAATTTCCATTTCGGAAAAAGGAACTTGGATCTTTTTTGAAGTCTTTAAGGCTTTGTGCTTTGCCAAAGGGTTGATTTCAATCTGTTCCGTCTTCAAAAGAAATTTATAGTATGTTTTTAATGAAGAAATCTTTCGGTTTACCGTCCGGTTTGAAATGCCCGAATCCACAAGCGAAACTATCCAGCTTCGCACGATGGAATAATTTACGGTAACAATTTCCGAATACTGATATTCTTCCGAAGCAAACTTTTGAAAATCTTCCAAATCCTTCAAATAAGCAGTCACTGTATGTACCGAATATTTTTTTTCGAGTTGAAGGTAATCCGTGAAGGCTTGAAAGGACATTTCTTTAAGTTATGAGTTATGAGTTATGAGTTATGAGTTATGAGTTAAATTTAGCGAAATTAATATTGATAGGTTAAGCCAGTTGAAATAAAAAAAATCCGCTGGAAAAGTTTCCAACGGATTTATATGTTTAAGATTCAAATAGAATATATTAAATATCTTCCTGATCTCTTAAGTTCTGGATATATTGTGCTTTTTGAAGCTGTGCTCTTTTCTTAACCGAAGGCTTAGTAAAAGCTTGTCGCGAGCGCAACTGGCGCATCGTGCCCGTACGGTCAAATTTACGCTTGAAACGTTTCAGCGCGCGGTCTATATTTTCTCCGTCTTTAACTGGTATAATTAACATAGTGTCATCACCTCCTTTCTTTAGGACGGCAAAAATAGAAAAAGATTTTAGATTTCAGCCATTAGATTTTAGATTTTTTTCATCGGCAACAATTTGGAAGTAGTCAGTAGAATAAGCTTTTAACTTCTCTCCTTAGCTATGGATTGGGAATTTTCATTCAAACATCCGTGAAAAATTCCTCATAATACTACAAAAGGCTAACGGTTTTCTATTTATTTATGGAACTTGAATGCCTTGAACCGGGAAGGTTTCCAAGTGAAGGTATTGCCACGATCGATACACGATTGGCATGGAATCGATTTTTTCACAGTTGCCACTCGGTCAAAACCGTTTGAGCTATTGTACTTGTTTCCTTTGTTTCCGTTGGATTTTTGCTCGAAAAGAACATTAATATTCCTGGTGAAATTTTTCAATAGCTTCATTCTTTAATGATTTTAATGCTTTCGGTTTTCCCTTCAGAAAAAAGCTTTACTATATACATTCCTGCTTTAAGTTTTTGAATATCGATACTTTCTTTTTCTGAAATTTCCTCCAGTTGCAACACCAATTTCCCAAGGAAGTCATAGATTTCAATTGCATCAATTGCATTTTCCGAATGGATAAAAAATTCTGCAGCCACGGGATTTGGATATATCTCAATTTCGGAAGCGACAAAGGTTCCCACGGACAATTCTGGGTCAATATAACTGTAAAGTTCAGTGCCCAATCCTGCCGTGAAATTGCCGGCGAAGTAAAGTTTATTGCCCATAACCACCATGCTGTCCGTATTGCCCATTGGGTTTGCAGGCGAGGTGGCACTTGATACTCTTTGTGTGCCGACCGTTGTCCCGTCGGTTACATATAGGTCCGATCCGTTTTCGGAACCCTGTGCCACAAAATAGACCTTATTGTTATAGGCCGTAAACAGCTCCGGATCGCTGCTGTTTGGCCCAGTGTTCAAATCGGCGAGCAACTGTGTTCCCGTCGCTGTGCCATCGGAAACCCACAACTCCCTGCCGTTTGTGCCATCGTCTGCCTTAAAATAGAGCATTCCGTTATGCACAAAGAAATTGCTGGGGTTGCTGTAGCTTCCGGTTCCACCAACATTGATGTCCTTTACCAAGGTGGTGCCAGCCTCGGTGCCATCGGTACTGAAAAGCTCAAAGCCAGAAGTGCCATTATTGCCATTGAAATACAGTTTTCCGTTGAAGGGCACAAATCGGTCACCAATGTTCTCACCTATACCACTTTGGGTTCCCGGATAAAGGTCTATGATGCGTTGTGTCCCTGCTTCCGTACCATCGGTTATTTGGGGCTCATAGCCTACACCGCTCTGTGCGGCATAAAAAATAGCATTGTTGCCAAAACCAATGAAATGACGTGGATGCGAATGGTTGCCGCCCGGGTTGATGTTCTTTAGCCGTTGTGTTCCTGCCACGGTGCCGTCGCTTACCCAGGGTTCGTTGCCTTCTGAGATGCCTGATGCCGCAAAATACAGAAATCCAGCTGCAGCAGCAAGGTTACGGGGGTTGCTGCTACCAGCACCAGCGCGAAGGTCCTTGAACAGTTGCGTGCCGGCGGTGGTGCCATCGGTATGCCAAAGCTCCAAGCCATTTGTACCGTCATTGGCCTGAAAAAAGAGTAGGTTGTTATAAATGGCAAATTCGGTTGGGTTGCTTGAGCTGCTCGGACGGATGTCCTTCAACAAAATGGTTGTGGCGGTTGCGCCTTCCGATTTCCATAGCTCATTGCCATTGGTGCCGTCATCGGCCTGAAAGTAAAGGGCACCGTTGAAAGCGATAAGGTCGTCTGGGTTGCTGTGCGCGCCTCCTAAATTTATATCCTTTAACAATTGGGTGCCAGCAGTGGTGCCGTCTGAAATATGGATCTCCCTTCCTTCGGAATTGGTCAGGGCAATAAAAAAAAGTTGCTCATTGATGACGGTTAGCTCCTGCGGCGTACTGCTTTGACCTCCGGGATTGATATCCTTTACCAGTTGTGGTTCTTGTGAAAATGCTTGAAAGGAAAGCACGATGGCAAGTAACGGTATTATTACGTATTTGACTTTCATAGGTTCTTTGTTTTGAATTGAACGTTTATTTTTTCGGTTACCCTTGGTCTATCAAATGGTTGATGATTTTCCATTGGCCGTCCTGTTTTTTGAAATTGCCCAAAGCATTTATGCGGGCGGGCTCCCATGGTTTTGCTGATGTCTGATGTGTCCTGTTCCGCTTGCGAAGAAGCAGAAAGGCAAATAACAAGTGTGACTAAAATGATTGCTGATTTTTTCATACTACAAGGTTTTAACTTAAACATTGCGGGAAAACACAAGCAATTGGGAAGGAAAGCAATTTTACACTTTAAAATTCTGAAAAATACCAACTTGCGGTTATCACAGATGTACCAAGTTTTTGCTGTTATGTAACACTGCTATATGAAAGATGGAAAATAAGTTCTTTTTGTTGAAAAAACCTATCTCGAACTGTACTCGGATGGAAGGACCCCGTAGTATTTTTTGAAACATTTGCTGAAATAGGAAAGACTGGAAAAACCCACCGAGTATGCTGCTTGGGAAACGTCGAGACCAGAAGCCAACAATTTGGCCGCCCGTAACAACCGCCTATGGCGTATAAATGCCGTGGTACCCTTGCCGGTAAGGGCATTGAGCTTGCGGTGCAACTGCATCCTGCTGGTGCCCACTTCGGCACATAGCTGGGCAACGGTAAATTGGTTGTCCTCCAGATTGTCCTCCACGGCCTGTATCAGTTTTTTCATAAAAACTTCCTCGGGGCCTGTGATGACTATTTCGGAAACGTCCTGCCCGCTTATTTCCAGGTATCTTTTTTTGAGCCTTTCCTTTTGCTCCAAAAGGTTCGACAACCGCAACAACAATTCCTCGGTATGGAAAGGTTTGGTAATATAGTCGTCCGCCCCTGTCTTTAAGCCTTTCAGTTTGGTTTCCATATCGGCGCGCGCGGTAAGCAATACTACGGGAATATGGCTGGTAGTCTCGGTTTCCTTAAGAATTCGGCATAGTTCCAACCCATCTATTCCGGGCATCATTACATCACTGATTATTAAGTCCGGAAGCGATTTTTTTGCTATCTCAAGGGCCACTTTGCCATCCATGGCATATTGCACATTATAAAATGGATCGAGCTTTTCAGTAATAATTTCGGCAAGTTCGGCTTGGTCTTCTACCAAAAGTACCGATTTTGCACCAACTTTATTTTTCTCATTAGATGGCGGGGGGATTTTGGAAATTGAAGATTTTGATTTCCCACTATCATTTGCTGCATCTTCCCTTTCCGTAGCCCTTTCCATCCTCATCGTAAACGTAAAAGTGCTCCCTTTTCCCGGATTATTTTCGGCACTAATGGTGCCACCGTGCAGTTCTACCAACTCCTTGGTTAGTGAAAGGCCGATGCCCGTACCCGTTATGGGCGCCCCTTCGCCTTGGTAATATCGATCAAAAATATTTCCTATATCTTCCGCGGAAATGCCCTTTCCGTGGTCTTTTATCGAAACGTGGAGCATTCCATCGGTATAGGAAGCAGCAAGGTGGATAGCGGTATTTTCGTCGGAAAACTTGATGGCATTGGACAGCAGATTGGAAACTATTTTCTCAAGGGCATCGGCATCAAAAAGCACCTGCACATCCTCGCTCGGCATTTGGCTGTTTATGGTTATTTGCTTGCTTGCTGCCATAGAGGAAAAAATGGAGACCTGCGCCCGTAACGCCCTGAAAATATAATCTGGCCGTTTGTTGAGCCCAAAATAGCCCGATTCCAGTTTGGTAAGGTCCAGGATTTGGTTTATGAGCCGCAACAGCCGGTCCGTCTGCTGTTTTACGAGATGCCAATCGGCATTTCTTTCGGCGGCCGAATATTTTTCAACGGTACTGTTTATTAATGTGAGCGGTGTGCGGAGCTCGTGCGAGATATTGGCGAACAGCTTTGTTTTCAGCTCATCGAAGGCCTTTATCTTTTCGGACTGGATGCGCATTTTCAATGCCTTTTCCTTTTCTTCCTCGGCCTGTGCCGCCGCAATCTTGTTCGCACATATAGAAGAGATGGTTTTCAACACGCCCAAGTGCCGTGCGGTATAGAACCCTTTTTGGGGATGCTCGGAATCTATTACTCCCAGCACCTTTCCGCGGAAAACCAGTGGCACGGCGATTTCAGAAAGACGGTTGGCGTCGTCTGCGATGTAGCGCGGATCACGGGAGGTGTCCGCCACAATTTCCGGGATCGCGGTCTGCGCAACGTGCCCCACGATGCCCGCGCCTATGGGGATGTCAATAGGTTTGAAAATTTCAAATTCCCGTGGGTTTTTTGTGCCATAGGCCGCTTTTTGGACAAGCACCTGCTTCTTTTCGTCAATCAGGTAGATTACGCAGTCCACAAAACCCAAACGGCCAATGCAGTTTTTGGTAACGTCCCAGAGAATCTCGTCCACGGTATTCTTCCCAAAAAGGGAATTTGAAAAGTAGTGTATGGTATCCTCAATTTCGGCAGCCTCTTCCACGGCCAGCCTTTCCCGCTTTAAATGCCTTGATAATCGGGATGCATAAAAAACACCCAGGACAATACTGCCAAGCAATGTTATGAAGATGTTTACAAAATGGAAATAGTGCAATTGTCCCTTGGAAAAGGTCTGTGGAAACAGCGAATAGTCAGTAAGTTCCAGCCCTACAAAGGCAGAAGTGCCTAAAACGATCAACAAGACAAGGGCACCTTTTTCTTCCAATTCAAACATCAAGATACCGCTTACCAGCACCAAAACCAGTATCAGTTGTATCCCGGCATCCTTGCCCAAAGATGAGGCGAGCCAGAAGAGAAACAAAACAGACAATACATAAAGCCAGCCTCGGGCCAGTTTTGGATATCCCAGATGATTAAAGAGCCAACAAAGGGGAAACAGAAATACAAAAGAAAGGGCAATACCAAAACCGTAAAAAGGTTTGCCAATGAAAAAAAACAAATAGTGCAAGGCCGTGAAAACGGACAGTAGCGTATAGAGATTGGCCAGCCTTACCTTTTGCGACTCCAAAAAAGGCATCGAAGGTTCTGTACCAATCCTGATGAAATTGAAACTCCCGGCATCCATACCCTTAAAGATAGGGATTTTATGGGTATTGCTTCAATAGTTTATTAAGTAGAAATCTCGCGGATATGAAGGTTATTCCCTGAACAAGGTTGCCCGTTTGCTCAAATCCAAAATAAGCTTTTCCTCCTCTTTGCTTTCCAGCAACACGTTGTAGTTTTTCCAAAAAGCTTCATTGTAAGGCTTGCTCGAAAAAATATCTGCGGACCAATCGTTTTGTTCCAGTTCCTGTTTTACGAGTTCCGGATCCTGGATGATGTCGCTGAATAAAATTTCCTGAATGGTGTAGTAATACTGCTCATCCTTGTCAAAACCCGGTTCTGCTTCGGTCTTTATCCTATCGGAAGAGCGGTCGCCCGTGTTTACGAGTTTTGGTGTTTCGTAATAGATATAGTTCGGGTACATTTTTCCGTCGTAATCTTTATAGGTCATCACGAGCTTGTGGATGGTCTGCGTATCAAAAAGGCTCTTGCTGCGCTTTTTCTGAACATCGGACGCAGCAACCAATTCGTATTCCACTTTTTTGATGGCGTAGTTGTCATAATAAATATAGATCCAGCCCTTTGGCTCAAAACCCTCGTTGTAAATGTTTGGCGTGTTCAGCCCAACAAAATCAGCACCTTTTTCAATTTTAATTTTATAGAGCTTCCTTCCGTTGTCGACCAAAATAGTGTCGAGTTCAAACTGATGTTTTTCCAACATATTTTTTCCCAACAAAGCGCCCGTAACATTTGAATTGCGGACCAAATTGAGTTTTCCCTTAAAAAGATTTTCCAAACCGTTCACGCGGCTGTCGTTCCATTTTATGGCTTCAATCAATGACGAAGTTTTTACTAAATTCCTGTTTATGGTTTCAGTCTTTATCCCTTTGCTTTTAAGAAATGCCGCAAAGGTAAAAACGCTGTCGATATCCCGTAGATCGTAACTCTTTCGAGTTTCGTCCACATTTATTTTTAAGTTGTTTTTGGCTCCGGAAGCATAGCTGGAATCGTATAAGGTGATGGCGCTTTCAATAAGCCATTTATATTCCTTTTTGTTGCGCTCTTTGTGGCGAAGAAACCCTTTTTGCAGATAGGGTTGTTCGGGAAGGTTTTTCGGAAGTTTTTCAATGGCTTTCTCAACAATGCCATTTCCGGTCGTGGGCCGCGGATCTGCAACTATCACCACCTCATCGAGGGAAGCGACGTCTTCTTCCAAAAAAATATCGGATCCGTTTTCAAATTCGCTAATGACAACCTTAAAGCTTTTATACCCGATGGAAGAAATTACCAACGTATCCTGCAGATGTTGCTGCGGCACTTTCAAAACGAAATTGCCATCGGCATTGGTTATGGAGCCGATAGTTGTGTTTTCAATATAAACACTGGCGCTTTCAATGGGCTGGAAGGTCAGGAAATCGGCTACTTTACCTTTTAGCTCGGTTTGGGCGAAGGTGGTTGCGGTGATGAAAAAAATAAATAAGGTGAAAAAACTTTTTAAAGTGAAATGCTTCATTTCCTGAAATTAGAATTATGAATAAATTATGTAGCCGGCTTATACTCCTTGCCCTCAATAACCATCTTCGCAATTATCTCACGTAAAATCTCGGAAGTTCCACCACCGATGGGCCCAAGCCTGCTATCTCGCAACAAACGCGCCAACGGATAATCTTCCATATAGCCATAGCCGCCCAAAAACTGGAGGCATTCGGTCATTACCTCATCGGCAACTTTGGTGGAAATGAGTTTGCTCATCGTGGCTTCCTTCACTACATATTCGCCGTCGTTCAAGCGTTTTGCGGTAACGTAATTAAAGGTTTTGCAGACCTCAATTTCGCTGGCAAGCTGTGCCACGCGATGACGCAAGGCCTGAAATTTTGAAATACTCTTGCCAAAGGCAAAACGATCCTTCATATATTGAATGGTATATTCCAAAGCAAACTCGCTGCGGGCGTGGGCGTTGATACCCATAATCAAGCGTTCCAAAGCGAAATGTTGCATAATGTACGGAAAACCTTTGTTCTCCTCGCCCATCAAATTTTCTGCGGGAATTTCCACATTGTCAAAGGCTATCTCCCCCGTATCGCTGGCGCGCCAGCCCAATTTATCGAGTTTGGTTGCGGAAACGCCTTTGGCCTCGCGGTCCACCACAAAAATGCTGATGCCTTTGTTGCCCAATTCGGGAGCTGTTTTTGCGGCAACAATCAGATAATCGCTGTAAATTCCGTTGGTGATAAATGTCTTGGAACCATTTAAAATATAACTATCGCCTTTTTTTACGGCAGTACTGCGCATTCCGGAAACATCGCTGCCGCCAAATGGTTCCGTGATGCAAAGACAGCCTATTTTTTCACCGGTAATGCTTGGTGCCAAATACTTTTCCTTTTGCTCGTGGTTTGCCTCCTTTTTAAGATGCGTCATCGCCAAATAGGCGTGTGCCCACATTGCCGCGGCAAAACCGCCACTGTTTATTTTTTGGAGCTCTTCCAAAAAAATCACGGTGTAAAAAAGATCGAGGTCCAAGCCGCCATATTTCTCGGGCTGATAGATTCCGAAGTAGCCCATCTGGCCAAACTTCTCCCAAATGAAACGTTCAATATGTCCCGTTTTTTCCCACTTTTCAATATGTGGCACTACTTCCTTTTGAAGAAAATCCTGAAAACTCTTTCTGAAAAATTCGTGTTCCTCTGTAAAATACATTTTACTCATGCTGCTCTGATACTAATATTTATAGGCCTTTCGGCAATTTTTTTAATTTACTCAACGGACAAATATAACTGAATTAGCTGTAACTTTCTTTCCGTCATTCCCTCAATTTTGTCCAATTCTTGAATGTTGTTTACTTTTTCGTGAAGTCTTCGGTATTCCCAAATTTTCTTTGCCATTTCAAAAGAGATGCCGGGAATGGTAGAAATATCGGAGGCCGAAGCTGTATTGATATTTATTTTTGAAATTACTTTCGGCGTTTTCACAGTGAACATATTTAAGGTGCGTTGCACAACTGAAGGTTCCAATCCATAAACATTGTAAAGTTGAATATCATCTGAAAAGCCGCCCAACTTTTCGCGATAGGAAAGGATCCGCTTGCTCAATGCTTCGCCAATGCCGCTCACTTGCTGCAATTGCTCTTCGGTGGCTTTGTTCAAGTCTATCTTTTGCCCAAAGGGCTTTTCCGCAAAACCTTTATCGTTTTTATAATCTTTGAAATTGCTTTTTGGTTTCGGATTGGTAACCCAATCGGGAAATTTGAAGTACGGACTCAATGCATTCAACAACGAATCTGAAACTCCGGTAACCCTTTTAAAATCTTCCGCTGAGTTGATCCATTTGCCTTCTTTTCGGTATTGGAGCAAACGGTCAATTTCCTCGTTTGTCATTCCCAAAACATAACCTTTGTAATCTGTTATGAAATTTGGGTTGAAAGGATATTTTTTTGGCTTTCTGTTTTCAATTTCAACAAGCCGAAGTGAATCCAGTTCTTTTTGCATCGAGACAATTTCCGCGGAAGAAACATCGAAAGTATCCTTTTCAGAAAAATCAACGAACCAATAAACACATAACAATGAAATGACGAGCAGCAACAAAAGCAAAACCCCACTCCGTTGTTGCCTGCTGAACGTGAAGTGGGATTTTAATTCCATATTGTTTCGTTTTTACATATGTTTCTGCATATCTTCCAAACCGTCGTCAATCGCATCGTGTTTGGTGCGGATCGCATTCATATAGCGGTTCAATTCCTTTCTTACAACTGGCGTCAATAATACAACCCCAATAATATTAGGCACGACCATTGCAAAAATCATGGCATCGGAGAAGTTGATGACCGAACCCAGACTGATAACCGATCCAACCCATATAAAGATACAAAATAACAGTTTATAAATAAGCTCGGTAACCTTTCCTCTTCCGAAGAGATAGACCCAGCCCTGCATTCCGTAATAGGACCACGAAATCATGGTTGAAAAGGCAAAGAGGATAACAGCTACCGTAAGTACTATCGAGAAATGCGGAATCACGCTATCAAATGCCGTTGCGGTAAGTTCTACCCCTTCCTTGACTTCTACTCCATATTGGATGATATTATTGTCGAAATTAGTTATTACAATAACCAAAGCCGTCATTGTACAAATCACTACCGTGTCAATAAAAGGTTCCAAAAGCGCCACAATTCCTTCGGAAGCGGGATATTTGGTGCGCACTGCCGAGTGGGCAATAGCTGCGGAACCAACCCCGGCTTCGTTTGAAAATGCCCCACGGCGAATTCCTTGTATCATTACTCCAACCAAACCGCCGGCAATTCCGAGACCGCTGAAAGCTCCCTCAAAAATCAAGGCGAAGGCATCGCCTATGTGGTGATAGTTGGCAACCAAAATAACAAGCGCTCCCAAAACATAGATACCGGCCATAAAAGGCACTATTTTTTCGGTCACTTTGGCAATACGCTTAATACCTCCAATAATTACCACTGCAACAATAATTGCCATAATAATACCAAACCAAATTGAGGCACTGGTACCCTGCAATTCAAAAAGCTGCACAAACTGGGCTGCGGCCTGGTTTGCCTGAAACATATTTCCGCCGCCGAAAGAGCCGCCGATTACAAATATGGCAAACAGAATAGCGAGTACTTTACCCAGACCGCCCATTCCTTTTTGGCCAAGGCCTTTTTTAAGATAATACATCGGGCCCCCGTAAACAGTTCCATCGGGACCAACATCACGGAATTTTACCCCCAAAGTACATTCGGCAAATTTTGATGCCATCCCCAGAATACCTGCAAGAATCATCCAAAAGGTAGCTCCGGGCCCCCCAATGGAAAGGGCTACGGCAACCCCGGCAATATTTCCCAAACCTACCGTTGCGGAAAGTGCCGCCGTTAAAGCCTGAAAATGCGAAACTTCCCCATCGGCACTGTCATCGCGGATGGTCTCGATCAAATTTTCCTGTTCGTTGGGCGTTACATCGCCGTATAGCGTATCGGCACCGTGTTTTTCAATATCTTCGTATTTCCCTCTTACTACACGAAGGGCAGTGCCAAAACCCGTGATATTTATAAGTTTGAAATAAAAGGTGAAATACAGCGCACCTCCAATCAATACTATGAGCACCCACGGTATCTGGAAAGATTCCGAAAACGGAATTTCATAAAAAATCAAGTTGACAAACCAACCTGTATATTTTTGGAATATTGCATCAACTTTTTCGGAAGCGGTGGTTTCCTGTGCAAAAGTGAAAATTGGAATTAAAAAAGTGATTAGCGAAAGAAGATATTTCTTCATAGTGGAATTTTAAGATTTAACGTTTTAAAAAATAAAACGAAGCAAGATGCTTAAAAAAAACTACAATTTCAAAAAATTAAAAGGAAATTTGTTAACGTTTCCTTAAACACCGTATTCCCTTTTCAGGCTTTCTATTTGTTCGGGGCGCCCAATCAAAATAAGTTTTGAGTTTTTTTGAAGGATGAGCGAAGGTTCGGGGTTCACGATGTATTCTCCCTTTGGGCCACGATAACCTATGATGGAGCAACCTGTTTTTTTACGGACGTCCAAATCCTTTATGGCCTGTTCCCTTCCGTGCGGGCACATTTTTTCAAAAGGGATCTGCTCTACATTGATGCTGTCCTGTTGCCCAGAAACGGTCAAGTTATCCAAGAACTCAACCAGATCTGGCACTACCACCAGGGAAGCCATATGGTCGCCGCCAATTTTATCGGGCATTATTACATTATCCGCACCGCCGAGTTTCAGTTTTTTATAGCTGGTCTCTTCGCTGGCGCGACTTATAATTTTAAGATTTTTGTTCATCTGCCGGGCCGAGAGCACGATAAAAAGATTGTCGGCATCGTTCGGGGTGGCGCAGATAAGCGTTGCCGCTCTCTCTATGCCGGCTTTTAGCAGGACCTCGTCCTCAATGGCATTGCCGAGGATGAAAAGATTCTTCTCATCGGAAAACCGCTCGATAATCTCCTCGTCCTTTTCAATAATAACGAATGGCCGATTGTAGGCCGCCAATTTTTGGACCGCCTGTTTTCCGTTTCTGCCATAGCCGCAAACTATGATGTGGCCGTGCATGGATTCCAATTTTTTCTGCACTTTTTTCTGTCTTAAACTTCCAATGTTCTTACTTAAAATATATTCCGTGATAACCGAAATGGCATAACCAACGATAAAGATACTGGAAATGATAAGAAGCGACACAAATATTTTTTCCTGCGGGCTCAAGGGCATCACTTCGCCATAGCCCACAGTGGTAACCGTAATTACCGTCATGTAAAAAGCGTCTATCCACGAGTAATCGGAGAAAAAATGAAAGCCCACCACTCCGGTCATAAACACCAGGAGCAAAAGAAGAATCGCGACCGTTATTTTGGAGCTGAAGAGTTGCTTCATAAATCAAAGACCGAGGTTCGTTTGGTGTTCACAAGATCCTTCAGCTTCAATAGGAAAGCCAGGGTAAGATAAATGGCAAAGCCTATCCCAAAGGTGGCGAAGGAAACATAAATGAAAAACAGGCGGACGCTCTTGGCGCGCATCCCCAGCCTTTCGGCAAAGCGGGAGGACACGTAAAAGCCCCGTTTTTCAAGATAGTGGCGCAATGAATATACAGCTTGCAACATAGCTGCAAATTACACTTTTTCGGTATAAATCTGTACGTTCACAAATAGAAAAATCATTATTGAAGTTGTTGGACCTTTGCTGTTTTTCGTTCGGAACCGATAATGGAATTTCCGATCGCACATTGCAAACACCTGTTTTTATCGCAGTATTCACTTTTTAGTTGAAGCAAGGCCTGACTATTGCACGCGTTTTTCGAAATATTTTTTAAAGAATTATATTTCTTCACAATCGTGTTTTCTTCGGAAGAAATTTCAGAGGCCAGCCTCAATATTTGTTCAGAAATATCCTTGCCCTGCTGCACTGCATAGCAAAATTTTAGGGGGATAATCGTATTGATTACCAAAAGGTCCATAAAGCTTTTACTGATGCGCTTTTTTCGCTGTAGCGAACCAATTCCGAAGTTATAATGGGTATCCCAATACTCACTTCCGCATACTGCGAAAAGCTTATAAAGCGCATTCACATTTTGTGCGGCAATTACTTTGGAAAACAGGTTTTCCTGCTCAAAATAGAGCATCGCAAATTGTGCCAGGCGCACCGTGGGAAAGTTCGGTGGACGCAGCCTGAAAAACTTCGGGGCAATTACATTTGAATTTTCCAGTTGGAATTTATGCTTTAAATATCCATAACGGGTTTTCAGCGTTTTGAAATACCAATCCTCCGTATCGCCTTCCAGCAATCCAGCTTGTCCCATCAACAGCGCTTCCAGATCCTGCCGTTCCTGGCTACATTTTTTTACTACCGAAAAATCAATCGATTTGGCAACGCTGAAAAAGGAATCGCCATTTACTTTCAACCCAAAATTTTTACAAAGCATTCTGAAGAGCAGACTTTCCCAGTGGTTTTGAGTTTCTTTCAACTCCTTCAGAAGTATCTTTTCTTTTCTTTGAAGCCGTTCCAGATACAGTCTTTCCAACCAATTTTCCGCAGTAAACTCGTCTATTGAAGCAAAATCATTTTCGCAGTTGATCCATTTTTTTTCCTGTGAAAACAGCTTTTGGTACCGCTCCTGGGTGGTTTTCGGAACGTGTTTTTTCAAAATAAAAGTGGGAATCGCGGAGCCGTCCTTTCTGTAAATTTCAGCATCGTGTTCCCATACTACGTGGAGGATTACATTGTCATACGCCGAGTCGGTTTCGTGGGCATGGGCATACCAATCGGAAGACTTTAAGTGAATTTCAACATTGCCGGCCCACAGTTGGCTGTCCAACTCAATCTGGGCATTAAAAAAATCAGGGCCAGAGTTCTGGTTATGGCTCCCGGGGTTTTTGATGTGTAAAATTTCGCCATTTGAAGTGTAAAGACCGCCCACGTCAAACTTCTGAAATTTCCACACGTAGTGCAGAAAATCCTCTTTCATTTGAAACTATTTTAGTGGGGAGTCTTAAACCGTGAGATAAATATAGCAAAAAATATTATGCCTCGACCTCTTCCTTTTGCAATTTTTCCTTCGTATCTGCCTGTTTTTGAACTTTTTCCGAAATGGTATCCACAAAAAGAATACGGTTCCATTTGTAAAGTCTGCGCGATAGCAGCACGTAGCGAAAAATGCCGACCACCAAAAAAATAACGCAAACCACCAATGCGATGTAACCCAACCAATGAATATCCCTAAAATCCTTGAGCTGAAGTATGGCAATACCGCCCAAAAGCAAATAAAGCGAGGATCGGATATAGGACAGCAGCGTGCGCTCGTTGGCCAGTTTGGTACGCTCAAGTGCCAATATTTCATTGGTATTTGCGGGTACTGGCTTGGTGCGAAGAAATCGAAATAATTTTTTGGCTTCGTTTTTCATAGTAGCATAAAAATACGAATTATTTATTGGAGATTGTAACCACAAATTCACGAATAATTATATATAATTCGTGAATTCGTGGTGAAAAATTACAAGGCGCTTATTATATCGTGCTTTGTGATTATATTGTATTTTCCATCGCCCAAATCGACCAAAACGGCATTGTTCTCTTTATGGATCAATTTTGAAATTTCTTCAATTGAGGTGCTCTTTTTTACAATTGGGAAAGGTTTGTGCATTACTTCTTTTATAGGAAGATTTGCCACGTTTTTGTTTTCCAGATATTTCCGAAGCAGATCGGCCTCGTCCAAAGCGCCCACAAAGCCTGTCGTGTCTTCCACGGGAATCTGGCTGATGTGGTATTTTTTCATGCGCTCAATGGCGTGGCCCACCAATTCCTCGGTCTTTACGGTAATCAACGGTTTGTCCTCGTGCTCCTTGATCAAATCGGAAGCGTTTTTTGCCTCGTCCTCCACAAAGCCGCGCTCGCGCATCCACTCATCGTTGTACATTTTGCCAACGTAGCGGCTTCCGTGGTCGTGGAAAAGAACGACTACCACATCATCTTTCGTGAATTTATCCTTCAGTTGAAGCAAGCCTTTTATTGCCGCTCCCGCTGAATTCCCCAAAAAGAAACCTTCCATCTTGGCGAGTTTTTGGGTATAAATAGCTGCGTCTTTATCGGTTACTTTTACAAAACCGTCAATCACACTGAAATCCACGTTCTTCGGAAGGATATCTTCGCCAATTCCTTCGGTGATGTAGGGATAGATTTCGTTTTCGTCAAAAATCCCCGTTTCGTGGTATTTTTTGAAAACACTTCCGTAGGTATCAATTCCCCAGATTTTTACATTTGGGTTCTGTTCCTTTAAATATTTCCCTACGCCGCTAATTGTTCCCCCGGTACCAACACCTACCACAAAATGGGTTACTTTTCCGTCGGTCTGCTTCCAGATTTCAGGGCCCGTGCTTTCGTAATGTGCCTTGGTGTTGCTGAGATTGTCGTATTGGTTTACGTACCAACTGTTGGGCGTCTCCTCCGCCAACCTTTTTGAAGTGGAGTAATAACTGCGCGGGTCCTCGGGGGCCACGTTGGTTGGGCAAACCACCACTTTGCTGCCCACGGCTTTTAGAATATCAATCTTTTCCTTGCTCTGCTTATCGCTAATTACGCAGACCATTTTGTAGCCTTTTACGATTGCGGCGAGCGCAAGGCCCATTCCCGTATTTCCGGAGGTTCCCTCGATGATTGTTCCGCCGGGTTTCAATCTTCCGTCGGCCTCGGCGTCTTCAATCATCTTTACGGCCATTCTATCCTTTACCGAATTTCCCGGGTTGAAAGTTTCGTATTTGGCGAGCACCAAAGCGGGAATATCCCCAATTATCTTGTTGATTTTTACCATGGGCGTATTGCCGATGGTTCCCAATATATTTTCTGCGTATTCCATAACAAATTTTAGAAGTGCAAAGGTATAAAAAAGTCCTCCCCCAGCCCCTCCAAAGGAAGGGAGATTTTTATGAGCTTGATAAATTATCGATTAAAAAAAAAACCCCAAAGATTTTTGAGACCTTTGGGGTCTAAGTTCGTTACTCAAACCGAATGGCCTTCACCGGAGAAATTTTTGAAATAATAAAAGAAGGTATCAAAAGCATCAAAAGGCAAAGCAAAAATGTACCTGCGTTCAATATTAAAATATAGTCCCAATGCAAATAAACTGGGGCTTCGTTTACGTAATAAGTATCTGGGTTTAGTTTGAAAATTTTACCGTATTTCTGAATTAAAAGTAAACCAATCCCTATAATATTTCCCCAAAAAAGCCCCACACCAATCAAATACATCGCGTTATAAAGAAACACTTTCCGCACGCTCCAATCGCTGCTGCCTAAGGCTTTTAGAATTCCAATCATTTGAGTTCGCTCCAAAATCAAAACCAACAAAGCGGTAATCATATTGATGCCCGCCACCAAAATCATTATTCCAATAATCATTATAATGTTGAAGTCGAAAAGATCGAGCCACTCAAAGATAGAGGCATATTTTTGGCGGATGGTCTGGGTGTCGAGCGTGCTCCCGGTTTCGTTGTAAACTTCGTTGCCAATTGGGACTATTTCATCAAAATCATCCACAAAAACCTCAAAGGCGCCGATTTGGTCGGCTTCCCATTTGTTCAGTCGCTGAATGTGGCGAATGTCCGTTATTATAAATTGTTCGTCAAACTGTTGAAAGCCGCTGTTGTAAATTCCCACAATATCAAAACCACGGCTGCGAGGAGTTTTGGAAACTTCATCGTTCAGAAAAAAAGTAGTTACTTTATCGCCCAGTTTCAGATGTAGCCTATTCGCCAAATATTCCGAAATCAGGATGTCCTCATTTAAATCGCCTTTAAAATCGGGCAGTTTTCCCTCAACCAAATAATCCTTGAAATATTCCCAATCATAATCGTCGCCAACGCCTTTTACCACCACGCCCTCAAAATCGGTCTCGGTGCGGATTACGCCGCCTTTTGAAGCGGTAACTTGCACGTGTTTTATTCCTTCAATATTTTTGAAAGTTGGATAAAAATCCTGGTTTTTCGAAATTGGGTTTTGGGAATCGTTGGAAAAATTGGTGTCGAAATTCGTAATAATTATATCGCCATTAAAGGCAGAAACCTTTTCGCGAATCTTTTTTTGGAGCCCCACGCCCGTGGCAATGGAAACGAGCATCATAATAATGCCGAGTGCAATTGCAGTGATTGCAATTTTTATAATCGGCGCCGAAATACTACTTTTATAGTCCTTGGAAGCAATGATGCGCCGAGCGATGAAAAATTCGAAATTCACTACGATTTTATGGGCTTAACTTTTTTCAAAAATACAGTTTTATTGGTTGTTTTGACAATTATTTCGTGCGGAAATGGCCCCCTAACCCCCAATGGGGAAAATGAGGTTAAAAACACAATGAAAGATGGCGAAAAGGAAATTGTTGTTGGCGCGGAACAATTTCAACTTTACTCTGAATTGTTAGAGGGTAAAAATGTGGGTGTGGTTGCGAACCAAACTTCATTTTTAGAAAATGAAAAGCAACATTTAGTAGATTTCCTAATTTCGAAAAAAGTTTCGGTAAAAAAAGTTTTTGCGCCAGAGCACGGTTTTCGAGGCACTGCCGATGCCGGCGAGCACGTGAAGGATGGCGTGGATTCTAAAACTGGCGTTCCGTTGATTTCATTGTATGGAAACAACAAAAAACCATCGCAGGAACAGTTAAAGGGAATTGACGTCGTGGTTTTTGATATACAGGATGTGGGCGCGCGATTTTACACATATATTTCTACACTACATTACGTAATGGAAGCCTGCGCGGAAGCTGGAATTCCCGTTATTGTTTTGGACCGCCCAAACCCCAACGGACATTATATTGACGGTCCAATTATGGAACCTGAAAACGAAAGTTTTGTAGGAATGCATCCAATTCCAGTAGTTCATGGAATGACTATTGGCGAATATGCACAGATGATAAATGGCGAAGGCTGGTTAAAAGATAAAATAAAATGCAAATTGACTGTGGTTGAAATGCAAAACTACACGCACGAAACACCTTATGCACTTCCCATAAAACCATCGCCCAACTTGCCGAACGCCCAATCCATAAACCTCTACCCCAGCCTATGCTTTTTTGAAGGTACATTTATAAACGCCGGCCGCGGCACGGATATGCAATTTCAGGTTTTTGGGGCGCCCAGTTTGCCTGCTTCAAAATATACTTTTGAATACACGCCCCAAGCAAATGAAGGAGCAAAAAACCCAAAATTTAAAGGGCAGCTTTGCAACGGAAAAGATCTTAGAAACGAACCGCGCTTGAGCAAAATCAATTTGGAATGGTTGATCGATGCTTACAACGCCAACGGGAACCTGCCTGCCGGCAAGACAGGAAAAAAAGATTTTTTCAATTCGTTTTTTGTGAAACTCGCCGGAACTGACAAATTGCAAAAACAAATTGAGCAAGGTTTATCTGCGGAAGAAATTCGGGATTCTTGGAAGGAAGGCTTGGCGAATTTTAAAAAGATTCGAGTAAAATATTTGCTCTATGAGTAAAAAATTAAAATTTCGACAAAGCACCAAATCTCAAATTCCAAATTCCAAAGTAACTAATTGATTTTTTTTGGAATTTGGAATTCGTTATTTGGAATTTACCCTCAGTCGCAGAATTCCCCGCAACTGAAAACTGCGACTGCGACTGCCTACTTAATTATTCGTTTCATCTCCTCCACAATATTATAAGCCGCTGGGCAAATGGCGACATTTTTCATCGTTAGGTTTGAAATCTGTTGAAACTTTTTTCTGTCTGTATGTGGAAATTCGCGACAAGCTTTCGGGCGTACGTCGTAAATGCTACAGTAATTATCGGCTCCCAAAAAAGTACAGGGAACGCTTTGCAGCACGTAATCTTTATCTTCGTCAATCCGCAAATAGGTTTCGATGAATTGCTGCGGCTTCATCCGGAAATGTTTTGAAATCCGCTCAATGTCCTTATCCGTGAAAAGCGGCCCGGTAGTTTTACAGCAATTGGCGCAGGTGAGACAATCTGTTCTTTTAAATTCTGCTTCGTGCAACTCCCGCATCAAACTGTCGAGGTGTTTGGGCGGTTTTTTCTTCAGCTTTGCGAAAAACTTTTTGTTTTCTGCTTCGGCTTCCTTTGCTTTTTGGGGAAGTTGTTTTAGGATGTTTTCCATCTTTGATTTTTCCCTGTGCTCTCTGTGGCTCTGTGGTAAAAAATAACCATGGAGGCACAGAGGACACAGAGTTTATTTATTTGGCTTCGTAAACCAATTCGCCGTTAATGAATGTTGCCACTACTTTCGTTTTGGGCAATTCGGCTTCTTCTACCTTCATAATGTCCTTATCGAGAATGGTGAAATCAGCAAACTTTCCTACTTCGATACTTCCCTTTTCATTCTCTTCAAAATTGGCGAAAGCCGCCCAAATGGTCATTCCTTTTAAGGCTTCCTCGCGAGTTAAGGCATCCTTCATTTGAAAACCGTTTTCGGGGTAATTTTTTAAATCCTTTCGGGCAACGGCGGCGTAAAAGGTGTACATCGGGTTAACGTGTTCCACCGGAAAATCGGTTCCCAAGGCAACCATTCCTGCTTCATCGAGCAATTTTTTATAGGCATAGGCGCCCTTCATCCGTTCGGCCCCCACTCTATCCTCGGCCCAATACATATCGCTGGTGGCGTGCGTGGGCTGTACCGACGGAAGAATGTTATTGTTGTCGTTAAAATAATCGAAATCCGTCGCTGAGATAATCTGCGCATGCTCCACGCGCCAACGTCTATCGGTCTGGCCTTCCAACGCTTTTTTATACGCTCGAAGCACGGCAATATTCGCGGAATCGCCAATGGCGTGGGTGTTCATCTGAAATTCGGATGCGGCAATTTTTTCAGCTAAATAATTCAAGCTATCTGCCGTAGTAATCATCGCCCCAAAATGATGGGGCATATCGCTGTACGGCTCGCGCATCGCGGCACCGCGGGAACCCAGCGCGCCATCGGCATACACTTTAAAGGAACGGACGTTCAATCTGTCGGTTTTATAGATGCCTTTGTTCAAATAATAGTCGCGATTTTTTGGATTGTTGCTGACCATCGCATACATCCGGAGCTTGAATTTTCCCTGTTTTTGAAGCGTATCGATCAATTCGATAATAATTCTTCCCAAGCCAGCGTCATCTACCGTTGTCAAACCATATTGCAGGCAGATTTTTTCGGCTTCCAAAAGGGCTTCGGCTGAAACTTCACTGGTAATTTCGGGAAAAGTTTCTCTCACCAAAGCCATTGGGGCATCGATGATTACGCCCGTGGGTTCGCCGTTTTCCAAAACAACTTCGCCTCCGGCCACTTTCGTCTTGGCAGTAATTCCGGCAAGTTCCAATGCTTTTGAATTTACCAAATACGCGTGGCCATCAACCCGTTGTAACGCCACCGGGGTTTCGGGAAAGAGGGAATCTAGCTCTTTTTTAGTGGGGAAATTTTTATCCTCCCAATCGTTTTGGTCCCACCCGCGGCCAATGATATAGGGCATATTCTTTTCTTCCTGAAATGCCACCACTCGCCCCAAAATTTCTTCATAACTGGTAGTGCCGACCAAATCCACATTCTGCAGGCCGAGGCCAAGGCCATACAAATGGGCGTGGGCATCAATCAGCCCGGGAACCACGGTATTGCCTTTGGCGTCGTAAGTTTCCTTAATATTATATTTCAGTTCGAGTTCGGGTTTTAGGCCTATTTCGAGGATTTTTCCATCTTTTACCACAAGTGCATTTGCCGTGCTGAAATCTTTATCGACCGTATAAATTGTTGCATTTTTAATCAATAAGTCTGCCGGAAGTTTATCTGGGGCACAGGATGCAATAGCTGTCGTAGTCAGTAATAAGAGTAATAATTTTTTCATGGTTGATTTTATTGAGGTGTAAAAATAGAAAACATCCGCCAAAGACGGATGTTTTAATATATTTTTCGCTTTGATAGATTGCGGGAAGAATGATGGACCGTCAGAATATCGATACGTTTTTTGGAAACTATCCTGTAAATAATTCTATAATTTCCTTTTACTGAATCCTTGGAAATATAATCAAGAATGTCCTTTAAATCATCCTTGGATTGTTTTGTCTAATTTATTTGAACCATTTTTCCAGTTCGATATCCAATTGCGCGTCCGAAATTACTTCGTCATTATTAGACTGTGAAATTCCTTTTTCAATTTTCTCAATAAGAATAAGTCTTTCCACTAAATCATCAATGGAAAATTCGTCAGGTAATTTAGATAAATGTGATTGTACTATCTTTTTGGTCAACATATTGCAAATATTTAAAACGAAGATACAACTGAAAAACTTACCGGTCAAACTTATAGGTAACCTCGCCAATCCTTGAATTCCCTGAATCGAATATTGCAGCCATTTTTAATAATTAATCAATTTCCGCAATTACTTTTTCAAATTCAGCTGGGGATAAAATTTTTGCAGTTTCGAACGGGTTATGTAGTAACAAATCCTTATCTCCCGTTACTAAATAATCCGCTTTGGAAAAGTTTATCAAATCCAATAAAAAATTATCCTTTGGGTCGCGATTTATGAAATGGATTGGCCTTATTTGAACGTTTGTTCCAATTGCTTCAAGAAATTCAATTAATTCAGACACCTTCTCTTCGGGAAAATATTTTTGAAGTGCTGGCCTTTTGGTTACTCGTTCTATTTCTTCAATTAATTGTGCAGTATAAACAATCCGGATGTTGCCATTTACAATGAGACTCTTTATATTTCCAAGTCTTTTTCCTATTAAAAAACTTATCCAAACATTGGTGTCGAAAATAACCTTAACGTTTTTGTTCGTCATAGATATCTTGTCTAACTTTTTCCACCTCGGCATCTATAGTTTCAAGTGAAAGCTCATCGGTTTTAAAGGTTTCAAGCAATTTTGACAATTTTGAATCTATAATCTCCCTTTCCAATTCCTTTGAAAGTTTAATTCTTTCCCTTTTTGGCAAACTTTTTATCAAAGCAAGAATTTGCTCGAAGGTTATTTCTATTTGAAGTGCGGCTTTCATTTTCTGCTTTTTTTCAAAGTTACTGAAAATTTTGACAACTAATTACCAATCAAACTTATAGGTAACCCCCGCCAATCCTTGAATTCCTTGAACAGGGTAATTAAGCCATTTTTCATAATTATCACTAAAAAGATTGCTAACCTTCACAAATGCTGAAAGTCTATCCGTGAATCTATACCCAAAGTGAAGATTGGCATCAACGTAGCCATCCAAAGTTACCTCTTGACCTACGGAATTCCCGAAAGGATCATTATTATAAACCAAATCCTTACGCTCGCCCACATAAAACAAGGAAGCGCCACCGTATAATTTTTCGGTAATGTTGAAATCTGAAAACACCGAAGCCTTTAAATCGGGCAAGTTCCACGCTTCGTTTTGCAAATCTGTACTGTAACTATTATACGTTCCGTTTATTCCCAATGTGAATGTATTTGAAACCTCCACTTTCAGCTCCGCGAAGAAAGCAAGTGTATTCACATCGTCATAAACCACGTTGAAGGAATTTCCGTATTCATATCCTTCAAAACTTGCGTTGTAAATCTTTAAAGGATTCATTTGAAAAAGCGCACGGTTTTCATCTTTTCCGTAAGAAGCCCGAACATTGTAGGCCACAGAATTAGAGATTTTCCCTTTAATTCCGCCGAAACCTTCGTAGAGTTTTTTAGTTGGAGCAATATTTAAGGTAGGCGAAACAAATGGGTTTTCTTCCTTAAAATTATAGTAGGAATTTTGTTGAAGCCCACCTTCTGCCCCTCCGTAAACAATCACGGTTTCGTCCAATAAACGATACGATGTATTCAACCTGGGGTATAGCGAAAAGTCCGTGTCGCTGTTTTCGGAATCCAAACTCACGTTTGCCGCAACGCCCAATGAAACCGATAGATCATTATTTATAAAAGTAATAGACGGTGCCAAGCCTGCGTTTAAATAATTGTATTTAATTTCTGAAGTGTTTGTGTAATTTCTGTCAAAACTTCCACTTAAATAATCGATATCGCCGTCAATATTAAAAGTCAAATTTTCCAACGGAAATGAAAACTCAGGCTTCAAAGTAGCATTAAATTCCGAAGAAGAAAACGCATCGCCCAAATAGCGAATGTTCAAAGCCGCCTTTTCAAAAAACGAATCGTCCAACGCAATACTTCCGCCCGCGTAACCGCTGAAATACATTTGCAACGGATCAATATCAGCAATCACGTTATCGGGATACGTTACGTAATCTTCGGGCAAACCGTACCAGTTGTATATTTGATGCTCCACGCCAGCATCAAGCCTGTAGGTTGCATCTTTTTGTCTGCTTGTATAATTCGCATCAAGGCTGGTATCGTAATATTTATTGTCCAATTTCACATCTTTTATATCGCCCTGCGAAGAATTGTGCCGAAAGAAAAAACCAGCGTTATCAGTTCGGCTGATTTCAAAATTGCTGTAAAATTCGCCCAAAATGGAAGTGTAGTTTCCGAAGCCCAGCGTTGCGTAATTATCGTATAATTTTATGGGTTTTGTCTTTTCAACCGTAGTAGCCTTGCCTTTCGCAGGTGTAAAAGTAGAAGCCACCGGAACCGAGAAAATACTGTACTTCACCTCCTTTTTTGTGGTTGAAATGGAATCGTTCAATTCAGGGGTTTCCTTTACTTTAAAGGCGTCCGAAATTGTGGGCGTATATGGTTTTACGATGTTTACTACTTCGGGATCCAGTTCCTTTTCTTGGGCGGTTACGGAAAAACCCACAGCAAATAAGGCAATGAGGAAGAACATCCCCCTCAATCCCCCTTCAAAGGGGGAAGTAGCTCCCTCCCTTTGAAGTGAGGGCTGGGGTGGGATGTTTTTTATGTCTGATGAAAATCCTGTTTTAAGGGTCTTGAACATAGTTTTTATTTTTGAGTCTTTTTTATAGTTTTCTCTGTGTCCTCTGCGCCTCTGCGGTGGAATATTTTACCGCAAAGCCGCAGAGAGCGCAAAGGTTTTGGGTTAGTTTCCGGTTTCAACGGAAGAATTGGTTTTTGCCTCTGCGTTTTTGATTACTGCAAGCTCGGCTTTTGCTTCTTCAACTACCTCTGGGAAATCGGTAAAGTTTTTGGTCACACTTTCCAAAATGTAAGTTGCTTGGTAAGCATCCTTCAAAGCGTAAAAATTCTTCGCCATCAGCACCAAACCTTTGGCGCCGTATAATTTGTAGCCCGAATAATCCTTCGCCAATTTCTGTACGGAAGCATTTGAGCCTTCAAAATTTCCTTCCTTATTTTTGAAATAGGCATCGTAATAAAGCGCTTCGGCGGCAAGGGCGCCGGTTGCGATTTTCTGAACTTCGGCATAAGCGGTTTTGGCTTTTGCTTCATTATTGGTTTTCATGGCCGAACGGGCAATTATTACCTGCGCATCACTTTTAATTGAATTGTCTATTTTAGAATTCTGAAGCACTTTTTCGGCATAGTTTACAGCTTCGGCATATTGTTTCAATTCATATGAAGCCTTCATACTGTTGGTCTGCGCGAAGATGATATTCTGCGGGAAATCTGCTTCGGTTTCCAAACGTGTCAAATATTTTAGAGCATTTTGATAATCTTTCTTGCCTAAATACAATTCTGAAACCCGCGCCAAAGCTTGTTCAGTAAATTCACTTCGCTCACGGTTCACAACATATTCAAAATGCGGAATGGCTTGATCGTTTTTTCCGTCAGCGAAATAAATCTGACCCAAATAAAAATGTGCGTTTAAAGCGTGCTGCCCATTCGGGAATTGTTTTAAATAATCCTCAAATCTGCCTTTGGCTTGACTCTGGTTATTCTCCAAATACGGTTGTTCCGCCGCCAAATATGTGGCATCGTCAAGTTCGGTATCGCCCACTTGTACGTAATCCAATGTTTTTATCCAACGGGCGTATTCGTCAACATTTCCTTGGTCTATGTAAATTATTTTTGCGGAAGAAACAGCCTGCAACGCTTCGGGCGTTGAAGGAAAATCCTTCGCGACCCGTTTAAAAATTGCCAACGCATCGTTGCTCTTTCCGGTGTTGTCATAAATCAACGCTTTTTTTAGTAATGCTTTTGAAACGAAACTGCTGTTTGGAATATCGCGGACCAATTGATCGTAAGCCGAAATAGCTTCGTTTGTTTTGTTTTGCGCCACGTAGGTATTTCCCAATTCGTACAGCGCATCGTCGCGGTAAACGGATTTTGGATATTTTTTTATGAAGGCAATCAGTTCCTCAATTTTCTTTTCGCTGCGGTCCACAAAACCATAGCTGATTGCCTTTTGGAACTGCGCGTAATCGTTATCGCCGCCTAAATCGATTGCGGCGTTGTAGTTTTCCATTGCCGGCCAATACTGGCTGGTCACAAAATAGCTGTCGCCCAAACGCAGATACGCATCCTTTTTGCGCACTTTTTCTGCGGAAGAAGAACCTACGTAACTTTTGAAATTTGAAATGGCTTCGTTATAATTTTTAAGTTTGAATTGGTTGTAGGCCAAATTGTATTTCAAATTTTTATATTCCGAAGTGTTCTGTGCACCCGGCATTTGCACAAACTTTTTATAGCCCGCCAACGATTTTTCAAAATTGGAAAGTTGGTAGTCGCTCTCGGCCTTCCAATAGGTCGCGCGCGCATTAAAATCCTGGTTTTTGGGATATTTCAGGCTTTTTTCAAAAAACGAAATCGCTTCGTTGTAATCGGCTTCATTGTACAATTCAATGCCGCGGTAAAAAGCAACTTTTTGATAGGCGGCTTCATCAGCAAAGTTTTTGTTGTTTTCGAGCAAATCCAACGCTTCCTTATAATTTTTTGAAGTGATGTAACTGTCGATCAACAATCTTTTCAGTTCATCATTGTTTGGATTTTCGGGATATTTTTCAATAAACGAAAGCAAAACCTGCGGTGTGCTTTTGTAGCTGTTGCCAATCTCGTAGCTCAGTTTGGCATAATTCAAATAAGCATCTTCCTGAATTTCGGTACTCAAATCCATTTCCGAAGCATTTTTAAAAGCGTTTAACGCTTCCTGTTTTTTGTCGAGTTTCAGATAACTTTCCGCCAAATGGTAATAGGCGTTTTGGGCCACGGCGTTTCTTCCGTCCACAATTTTGTTGAACTCGCCAATGGCGCTTTCGTAATTGCCCTGTTTGTAATAGGCATAGCCCAATTGGTAGTAATCGGTATTGTTCCATTTGCCGCGAAAACCTTTGTATTCCTTTAAATATGGAATTGCTTCGGCATATTTTTCAAGATTGAAATAGCTTTCGCCAATAATTTTTGAAAGTTGGCTTTTTTCAGCGGGGCTGGATTTATCAAACTGCTCCTTCCCCATCGTGATTGCTTTTTCGAAATTTCCAAGCTTGAAATTCATATCGGCTTGGTAATAACTGAGGTCTTCGGAATAGCGCTCCTCGCCTTTTACTTCCTCAAAATTTTTGTTGGCTTCTTCATAATCGTCGCCTTCGTAAGCGATAAAACCCAGATAATACTTTGCCTGCGAGCCATATTTCTGCGAAGTGGAAACCTTGTTGAAATAACTTTTCGCCTCGTCATATCGCTTCGCCTTAAAATAGACGTATCCGTTATTGAAATTGAAACGTTCCTGCTCACTTCGACTTAAATTTGAAGTATCAACCTTATCGTACCACTTTTGGGCGTGCGAATATTTTCCGTTTTCGAAGTAAAAATTCGCCACATCTATAAATGCAGAATTCCGCTTTAAACTCGTGGGATATTTCTCCACAAATTCCTCCATTAATTGATCTGCATTTTGCTGGTTGAGCCTCACCGCCGCATTCGCAATATAATAGGCACAATCGCTCTGCACGGTTTCGTCCTCGCTGCTGTTTTTTATTTTGTCGAAAAGACTTTGCGCGGCCAAAAACTGCCCGTTATTGTAGAGTTCCAGCGCTTGGTTGAAATCGGCAAGGTCATTTGTAAAGACCGCTGTTTGCTGTGAAAAGGACGAAAATGAAAGGAATAGGAAAAGTGAAAAAACAAGAAAATTCTTTATCATTATTTACAGTTTTTGTGGCGTAAAGATATTTAACTTTAAATGTAGCTTTTGGCGATACTGTAAATTTTTAAGGTTTAATTAACGAATGATTTTTTGGTGGATTTTCTTAGGAATATAACGCTACAAATGGCAATAAATTACATTTCAGATTTTTATGCAAATATTCTTTATTTTTAAGAATTAGAATTTCATTTCAAAGATTTGAATGTCAATTGAAAAGTGGCGAAATTTAGGGGAAAATATAGATTGAACCCATCCGCGCACAATAGTGGGACTACGGTTGGAACGGTACCTATTTTATAACCATTTGCACCTATTGTTATTGTTTGCGTTTGCGTTTGCGTTTGCGTTTGCGATGGTAAAAATCAAAACCGTTTGATTCAAAAAATAACCCCTATTTTTATAAAAATTATTTGTCATGAAAAAATTGTTACCCAAAATCGTAATTGCAATTGTTCTGCTGTTTTGTTTTTCAGCCACCGCCCAACGCAACCCATTCAAAAACCTTTCGGAGAAAGATGGAAAAATAGGCATCGGCACCACAAATCCCGACGAACTGTTGACCGTAAAAGGAAAAATACACACCCAGGAAGTTCTGGTAGATATGGACGGTGCCGTTGCGCCCGATTATGTGTTTGAAACCTATTATAACGGTTTTTCCGAAATGATGCCAAATTACAGTTTGATTTCCTTGGAAGAACTGGAAGCGTTTTTAAAGGAAAACAACCATCTGCCAAATGTACCTTCTGCCGAAACGATGCGGACGGAGGGAATTTCACTAAAAGAAATGAACTTGATTTTGCTGCAAAAAATTGAGGAATTGACGCTCTACACGCTTCAGCAGCAAAAGGAGATTGATGCATTGAAAGAAAAAATTTCAGAAAAATAAATATGTTGGCAATAATCAGTTGCAGTTTGAAGTAATTCAAATTACTTTTGAAATCGAAATCGTAAATCTATAATCCCAATGGCCGATACCGTATTATTTTTAAAAGATGCTTCCATTTATCAAGGCGACAACTTAGTGCTTTCCGATGTTTCCGTTTCAGTGGAAAAAGGCGAATTTGTCTATTTAATCGGAAAAACGGGAACGGGAAAAAGTAGTTTCATGAAAACGCTTTACGGCGATCTTCCGCTTCAAGAAGGCGAGGGCAATATTGTGGGCTACGATTTGGCTACCTTAAAAGAAAACGACATTCCTTTTTTAAGACGAAAGTTAGGTGTGGTTTTTCAGGATTTTAAACTGCTGAACGACCGAACCGTGAGCGATAACCTGCGTTTTGTTCTTACCGCAACGGGATGGAAGGACAAAGCCGCGATGGAAAGCAAGATAAACGAGGTATTGGACAAGGTAGATATGAAAACCAAAGCCTTTAAATACCCTTACCAACTTTCGGGCGGGGAGCAGCAGCGTGTTGCCATTGCCCGCGCGCTTTTGAATGATCCCGAACTTATTCTCGCAGATGAGCCCACGGGAAACCTAGACCCCCAAACGAGTGTGGAAGTGATGGAAGTTTTACGTGAGATAAATAAAAACGGCAATACCATTTTAATGGCAACCCACGATTACGCATTATTGCTGAAATACCCTTCAAAAACATTGAAGTGCGATGAAAACCAAATTTTTGAAGTCGTACAGAAAACGGTTTGAAAATAAGTAGTTCAGTTTTCAGTCGCAGTTTTCAGTCGCAGTTTTCAGTCGCAGTTTTCAGTCGCAGTTTTCAGTCGCAGTTTTCAGTCGCAGTCGCAGTTTACAGAAACTCTGGTTCCAAAAGTCATTGTCCAAAACCGTCCAATTCATTTTCAATCATTCAAAATGCTCGGGTCGCGCAGTTGCAGTTCGCATTCCTTTTTTAGCGTTGGGTCAATGCTAAGATGAATTTTTCCTTTCGCGTTCGGTTTCAGAACCGTATTTTCAGAAATTACGATTCGCTTTTTTGAGGTAAGATTTAAGGTTGCTTCTTCAGTAAATTTCTGATTTTGCATAACGACTTCAGAAATGGAAGTCAGTTTAAAATCCCAGCGACTGAACCGTTGGTTCTCAATTTTTACAGGTTCTCTTTCAGCAAACATATCGAAAACCATTTTTACCGCCCGGCCTGTATTCAGCATTCCCGCACCGTACATTCCCGCATAGGGTTTGTTGGGTTCTACGTCGTCTATATTGGTAGAAGTGAATTTTATAATTGTTTCAACCTCTTCCGCGGGAAGACAGGGATAAAGTGAAAACATGAGGCCGATAGTGCCCGTTACCAATGGCGCCACTCCCGAAGTTTGGTTGAATTGGCTAACGTCAACAAAACCATTCAAGGCAAGCTCACCATACCTAAAAATCCCGGTTGAAGGAGCTACAATGTCTATTGCACTATTTATGTTTCTAATACTTACTGGATAAATAAAAGGCACCGTTGTAGTATCATTATTTTTGAATCCTGCAGTACGCCCTATATAGTATCGAACATTTTCAACATAGTAAATTTTCTCTTTTTCCAAATATTGAATATTTTCAGTAAAATGCTGATAGCGATGAGAAGCAGAGGAAACCGCAATCACTTTGTCATAAGATGCGGGATAATAAGGCTTCTTTCCTTTAGTAATTGTAAAGTTTGGATTATGGCCTATCGCAACCACAACAGTGCCATTGTCCATCATCTCATAAACAGCTTGTTGCGCAGTTTCATAATACCGAGAGGTGCCCCAACTACAATTTATAACTTTCACTCCCATTTCAGAAAGTTCCACTAATTGCTCTAAAGTATTTAGATGTCTATAATTTGTGGCATAAATGCTACAATCATAACACACTCCCGGAATACCATATGCATTGTCTCCTTGCCCCGCCGCAGATTCAGCTACTGAAAAACCATGACCTTTTGCCAAAAAGGATTCCCTAATAATCTTACTTTTTCCAGCAAACTCCTTATCGTCAGTTTTTATGGAACCATCCGAAATTCCAACAATAATATCACGTGAGCCTGTTGTATAGTACCAAGCTTTTGGGACCTCCATTACATCAAGATAGTCCAGATTTACTTGCGCTCCCAAATTATCACCAACCGTACTGGTCAATCCGTAATCATTAGGTTCAAAAATTTTTTTGTCTTCCTCAGCTATCAATTCGCCAAACTCAAAGAGATGGGAAGCATTCTGTAGCAAATCCGTCATCATTGTTTCTTTATCGGCAATCACGAAAAAGGTTTTTTTTAAGTTTTGTTTTTTGGCGTGTTTCCAAGTTTTTTTGAAGATTTTGATTTTATAATTTTTCAAAGCTGCTTCTAACCTTGCATCATCCCCAGTATAGTTCAGATAGTCTCCATTCTTTATGAATTTCGGCACAAAGGAAGTATCACGTGCACGAAGGTAAAACCAAGCCTCCTCTTGGGCGTACACAGAAAAGGTAGAAAAAACAACAAAAGCTAAAATGAAGGAAGTCCGCACGGCTGATACTTTTTTTACAAGATACATCTTTTTTGAAATTAGTGAATGATCCATATTTTTTTAAATCAAATAGAAACACAAATTTCCCGCATCCAAAAACTTTCCTGTATTTTAGCAACATGTACCAAAGCCTGAAAAAAGTAGCGCTTTCCGTGATTCCCAAAAAAATCCTTTTTAAAAATGAGGTTTTTTTTAGGTCTGTTTTTTCATTCTACCTTCGCGGAAAAGAATACGAATGCAAGGTTTGCGGCAACGGAATTAAGAGGTTTATCGAAATACCCGATGGCGACCTGCTCTGTCCCTTTTGTGGTAGCCGATCGCGAACAAGAAGACTTTATTCCTTTCTCAATGAAAATAATTTAATCCACGGAAAAGTGCTGCACTTTTCACCTTCGCGAAGTGTTTACAGATTGCTGAAGAAAAACCCGAACATTACCTATTTCAGCACCGATTTTGAAGATGAATTTCTTGCGGATTATAGGTACGACATTACCCAGATTCCTTTAAAGAACGATTTTTTCGACCTGATAATTTGCTATCATATTTTAGAGCATATTGAAGACGATAAAAAAGCAATGGAGGAATTGTACCGAGTTTTAAAACCTAATGGAACTTGCATCATTCAAACTCCTTTTAAAGAAGGTAGTATCTACGAAGATTTTTCAAAAAAAACTCCCGAAGAACGCTTGGAAGCCTTCGGGCAGGAAGACCATGTGCGCATCTATTCGGTGGAAGGATTGCGGCAAAGATTGAAAGAAAACGGTTTTCAGAAGGTGGAAATCAAAACTTTTCCGGCAAATAGGCGTTACGGGTTTATGGAAGAAACTGTACTGATCGGCAAAAAATGATTTCAATCCTCATCCCAACATACAATTACAGTGTAGTTTCATTGGTTGAAAACCTCAATAAACAATGCAAAAGCGCAGCTATTGCCTATGAAATATTGGTTTTTGACGATGCTTCAACCGAAAATAGCTTAGTTGAGGAAAATTCAAAAATAAATACATTTCAAAATTGCAGGTTTCAGGTTTTGGACGAAAATATCGGCAGAAGTAAAATAAGGAATCTTTTGGCTGAAAAGGCAAAGTATGATTGGTTGCTTTTTTTGGATGCTGACGTTTATCCTTCCAACGCCGAATTTATAGCGGACTATTTGGCGGCCTTTTCGGAAGGAAGTTCCGTGGTTTTTGGGGGAATAAAATATCCAGAAAACAATGTTAAAAATTTCAGTTTGCGCTATAAATACGGCACCGAACGCGAAAGCCTGTCGCTTGCCGAACGCCGAAAAAATCCGTACCGGAGCTTTATAACGATGGGCTTTGCCATAAAAAGGGAAGTTTTCCAAAACATAAAATTCAACGAAAAGCTTGCCGGTTATGGCTATGAGGATTCCGTTTTTGGGTATGGACTTCAAAAAAACAACGTTCCATTGCTGCATATCGATAATCCCGTGGTGCATTTGAATCTGGAAACAAATGAAGTTTTCATAAAAAAATCAAAGTTGGCACTTCAAAATTTGATGAATTTTTACAAAACCGGTGCTATTGATAGTGAAACCGTAAAAATTTTAAAAACCCATTCAAAATTAAAAAAATGGAACATGTTGTTTGCGGTGCGCGGATTTTTTAAAATTTTTGAAAGACCCCTACTTAAAAACCTACATTCCCCAAAACCTTCACTTTTCCTTTTTGATTTGTACCGCTTGGGGTATCTTAGTTGTCTAAAACCAAAAGATGCCTAAATTTTCCGTCGTCATATCGGTCTTCAACAAAGAAAAATACATTGCTGACACCTTAAAAAGTGTATTGGCGCAGACCTTTACGGATTTTGAAGTAGTAATTCTGAATGATGGCTCAACGGACAATAGCGAGGCTGAAATCTTAAAGTTTGACGATCCCCGTATCCGGTATTTTTCAAAGGAAAACCAAGGTGCCGGTGCGGCGCGAAATTTTGTTATTAATGAAGCAAAATATGACTATATAGCACTATTGGACGCAGATGATTTTTTATTGCCTTTCTATTTGGAAGAACAAGCAAGGCTGATTGCCGAATTTCCCAACGAATCTGTTTTTGCTACGGCAATCAAAATTGAAAAAAAAGGTAAAATTTATCCTTCTGAATATTCAGTGCGAAATTTACAACCAAACGCGATTCATATTGTCAACTTTTTTTCAGCGAGTTTTTTAAATTCAATACTTACCAGCAGCAGTACCGTTCTTCACAAAAATGTGTTTTCAAAAGTAGGGTACTACGATCCATCCATAAAAAGCGGGCAGGATACAGATTTGTGGATTCGAATAGGCCTAAAATATCCCGTTGTTTTTTTGAATAAATCTTGCGCAATTTACCGATATGCGATAGCAAGTCTTTCCAATTCAACATTAAAAGTATCGCAAAAAGCTTCATTTGAAAATTACGAACCATTTGAAAAAGACAATCCCGCCCTTAAAAAGTTTTTGGATTTAAACAGGTATTCGCTTTGCATACTGGCCAAAATAGAAGGAAACAAAGAAGCTTTTCAGAAAAATTTTCAAAAAATAGACCCCGAAAATCTCAGCAAAAAACAACAGTTTTTGCTCCGCCAAAACAAAACCATTTTGAAGTATTTGTCAAAGACAAAAAATAATCTGGAAAAGCTCGGCCTGCGATTAGGCACCTTTAAATAGCTTAAATTCATCGTACTCACGGATGTAATCGTCTTCGTTGTATTCTGCACTTACCAAGGAAAGGCAAACGGCGCCCGAAGAAAAATCTTCCAATTCCCGCCAAACCCCATTGGGAATCAGCAAACCCCTATCGGGTTTGTTCAACGTTATGGTCCTGCGTGTTTTGCCATTGTCCAAAACAACGTCAAAACTGCCACTTAGCGCAATTAAAAACTGCTGCAGTTCTTTGTGGGCGTGGCCGCCACGGGTGGAGGAACTAGGAACATCGTACAGATAATACACCCGTTTTATGGTAAAGGGCAAAAAATCCTTTTCCACCACCGAAAGGTTTCCGCGACCGTCCGGATCGCTAATTTTCGGGATTTCCTTAAGTTCTATTTTATCCAAATCAACGTATTGCATTGTGTAAAGTTTGGTTCCATTTTTCAGAAATGGCCTGCATTGAAAATTTTGCTACGGAAGATTTTGCGTGCTTTTTCAGCGTTTCATAAAGTTTATTATCAAAGCATAAATTCCGCAGCGCTTCCGCAAATAAAGGTAAACTTCTTTCGGCAATCAGCAAACCATTTTTTTGGTGCTGTACGATTTCCGAAGGGCCCGAAACTATGTCCAACGAAACCACGGGTGTTCCCAAGGAGAGCGATTCCACAAGCACCATCGGGAAGCCTTCGTATTTGCTGGTGAGCGTAACGCAACGGGCATTTTTAATAATTTCGAAAGGATTTTTGGTGAAGGGGAGAAATATAATTTGCCGCGCACCCTCCTTGGAAGCAGCCCGTTTTTGAAGCTTTTCCCTATCCGTTCCGTCCCCCAAAATGACGAGGTGCACATCGTTATCCCAAACTTTGGATCGCGAAAAAGCTTCCATCAAAAACGAAAAATCCTTTATGGAATCGTCCAGCCTGCCGTAGGAAAGTATGTATTTTTTGTTTTGGAGTATTTCGGGAAACTCGCCATTTTGTTCAGCCCAAGCAGGGTCGAAAGCGTTGTGGATGGTTACTGAATTAGAAATGCCTTCTTTCCTTAAAATTTCAGCTTCAATATATTCGGAAACCGCCACGTTCAACAGGTTTTTTTGACAGATTTTTGAAAATGCCGATGGATTTTCCGTGAGATACTCCGTCTTTTTGGAACTGTGCACTACATAAATTTTCTTCAGCTCGCGATATATAAATTTGGAATAGAACAGCTCGCGCTCAAAATTATTTTTCGGACGATGATCGATAATTACATCAAAGTTTTCCTTTTTTAAATAATTTCGAAATTTCCGAAAGCGCAGCAATCGCCTCACCATCGAATCGTTTTCGGTCTTCAATTTTCCCAAATTCAGCATTTTACCGCTAAAAGGGTAATCTACCTCATCGTTCAAAATTACCAAATGCACCTCGTGGCCCTTCGCCTCCAACATCTGCGAAAGCATAGCGCACGACCGCTCCAAACCGCCTTTTGCAAGCGAAATGGAAACCAGGCATACTTTAAATTTCCTTTGGGAAGTCATCAATTATTATTGTGTATTTTTGAACGAACTTGGCAAAGATAACTTTATAAGAGTAACCCGTTGTGCATTATGATTTAAAAGAAAAAAGTTGTCCATATTACTGATAATCAGTATCTTGTTTTAGCCATAAAACATTATATATGAACAACTTAAGTGCAAATTACGAAAGAATATTGGAAG
>NZ_JAQQTG010000009.1 GCF_028561335.1 Aequorivita todarodis
ATTACTCTTTAATCAAGCGTTTCACAGTGCTTGCGCTGTCACCAATAATCTGTACCATATAAACTCCAGAAGCAAGCGATGAAACATCTACTGTCTTCACGCCCTGCATTGCGCGAAGGTCTGTCTGGCTTACCAGTTTTCCGTTTATATCATAGATCATCATCTTCTCAAGGGAAATGTCGGTCTTGTTCATAAGGTTGACCACATTGTCCGCTGGGTTGGGGTATAGCGCCAAACCTTTGTCCAATGAGTTCTCGGCCACTCCAATAGTAGTTAGAACAGTAAGTTCAAAAGTACAGGTCGAAGTATTTCCATACTCGTCGGTAGCGCCCATCGTGATGGTGTAAGTGCCATCAGGCAATGGAGTGCCCGGAGCTGGATCTTGGGACAGGATAGTCACGGGATCCGTACAGTTGTCGTCCGCGGTCGCCTCGCCAGTTGCGAAGTAATCGGGCAAGATGTAGAACAGGTTACCGGCTCCCGGGTCAACAGTTTGATCTGCTGGGCAGGTAAGTTCCGGAGCAAGTCTGTCAACCACGCTCACCTCTGCAACGCAAGAGGCAATATTGCCACTGGTATCACTTACAAACACGGTAATCATTATCGTTGCCCCGATATCCGCACAGCTTACCGTTGGGACATCTACGGCGATGGTACTGATCCCACAGGCCTCGTCTATGTTGGAGAGTAGGCTATATGGGTCAACGGCGGTAGTCCCGTCAGGACCGAGCTCGATTTCCACAACGTTGCCTGTTGGAATGGTCTCGTAGCTCAATGTGAAGTTGTCCACACCGGCGCCCCAGGCCCAGCCACCTTCGTCATCGTAGGTAAAGCGCACTTGGAAGTCGGCATTCAGATAGGCAAGCATATCCAGGTTTCCTGAATTGGTAGGAGGGGTATCCACATCAACAAACAATATCTGTTGCCAAGCGGCACCGTCATAAACCTCAACGGTAAGGGTACCGTCGCCCGCAAATTCCTGCAATGAATAATCAAAGGAAAGGGAGGCGGAATCGGCGCCGCTTATATCATAAACCGGAGAGATAAGGGTCGCGTTGTTCACTTGTCCACTACCGGCGGCATCATCATCAAAGATCGCCGCGTTTGTAGCGAACGCTGGGCCGCCCGGCATAACGCCNGAGTCTGTCAACCACGCTCACCTCTGCAACGCAAGAGGCAATATTGCCACTGGTATCACTTACAAACACGGTAATCATTATGGTTGCCCCGATATCCGCACAGCTTACCGTTGGGACATCTACGGCGATGGTACTGATCCCACAGGCCTCGTCTATGTTGGAGAGTAGGCTATATGGGTCAACGGTGGTAGTCCCGTCAGGACCGAGCTCGATTTCCACAACGTTGCCTGTTGGAATGGTCTCGTAGCTCAATGTGAAGTTGTCCACACCGGCGCCCCAGGCCCAGCCACCTTCGTCATCGTAGGTAAAGCGCACTTGGAAGTCGGCATTCAGATAGGCAAGCATATCCAGGTTTCCTGAATTGGTAGGAGGGGTGTCCACATCAACAAACAATATCTGTTGCCAAGCGGCACCGTCATAAACCTCAACGGTAAGGGTACCGTCGCCCGCAAATTCCTGCAATGAATAATCAAAGGAAAGGGAGGCAGAATCGGCGCCGCTTATATCATAAACCGGAGAGATAAGGGTCGCGTTGTTCACTTGTCCACTACCGGCGGCATCATCATCAAAGATCGCCGCGTTTGTAGCGAACGCTGGGCCGCCCGGCATAACGCCAGATCCGAATGTCCAATCCTGTGAACCTGCAGCAATGTCTGTTGACCATCCGGCAGGAATGGAAGCACCTTCAAAATCTTCTGTTTCCGTAGTCGTCGTATTGGCAGGGCCACAAGTGATCACGGGAGAAATATTATCGATAACATTCACAACTGCCATACAGGTAGCAGAGTTTCCACTGTCGTCTGTAACGGTAACCTCAACAAGGTTTTCGCCAAGATCGGCACAGGTAAATTCTAGACCAGAACTAGCAATAGTTTCATAATGAACGGTACCGTTCCAAACACGAGGAGTAAATACTGATCCAGAAAACAATCCGGCTACAGCAGTTCCCAGAGACATTGACATATCCGCATTCGAGAAGTTTTGGTTTGTACCATCACCGTTTGTATAACGTTGTCCAACACCGGTTGTTACTACCGCAAAACCGTAAGTGGTATTTGCTGAAAGTACTACAGGCACATCCAGAACAACATTACTAGGCAAATCCGTACCCGCACCGACTCCAGAACCAGAGGCGGCAACAGCACCCCAAGCAGCTGCGTTGGTTTCATTACCTACATAAGTTCCTGTAAGAACATATAGGTCTAAATCAAACGCCGTTGTACTTGTAGTATTAATGTCTAGTTCAGTTACTTGAATATCAGCTGGGCCTACAGTTACGTCGTACATTACTGTCCAACCTGAAGCACCACCATTTGTTCCTATAAAGAAGGTGCTTAAAGAACCAGCAGTTCCTCCACCAACACCGCCAGCGGTAATTGTATATCCACAAGCTTCGTTAACACCTGAAACAAGGTCGTTGGGATCTACGCTTGCCATTCCGTTTGCATCAAGGTAAACGTCAAGGCCTCCGCCTGAGGCAGCCTCATAGCTCAACAGGAAGTTGTCAACGCCAGCGCCCCAGCCCCATTCACCTCCGTTGTCATCATAGGTCCAACGCACTTGGAATGCCGCATTCACATAAGCGGAAACATCAATTGACTCTGTCTGGATATCTGGATCTAAATCTTCATCGTATAATGCAATTTGTTGCCAAGCCGTACCGTCGAACACCTCAACCGTAAAGGTCTGTGTCCCGGATTCCTGGAAGGCCACGTCGTAGCCAACGGTTACGTTGGAAGCCGCGGTAAGGTCATATACCGCAGAAAGAAGCGATACGTTGCTCGCTGGTGCACCAGCACCACAGTCGTCATCGTCAAATATCATTGCCAGGCTCGGGAAATCGTCCCCGGTAGGCATATCGCTGCTGTTCATCCAGTCGCAGGTTCCCGTATTCACTACGGTTGACCAGCCCGATGGAAGACCAGCTTCAAAATCCTCTGATTCGGTAAATACTCCAAAACCGCCTACACAGAATACCTCGGGAGCGGTAACGTCCTGAACGGTAACGGTAGAAGTACAGGTTGATGAATTGCCAGCGTTATCGGTAACAGTAAGTGTTACTGTATTTGCACCGGTCATCGAGCAATCGAACGAAGATACATCCAAGGTCATAGAGGCGATGCCACAGTTGTCCGTAGAACCATTGTCCACATCAGCGCCCGTAATTGTTGCCATTCCCGTTACCGGATCAAGATCCACGGTAAGGTCTTGGCAGACTGCCACAGGGGCTTCGTTGTCAACCACGGTAACCATAAACGAGCAGGTTACGGTGTTGCCATCGCTATCGGTTACGGAAAGTTCAACCGTAGTATCACCCACAGGGAAAGTACTTCCGCTTGGAGGAGTAGCAATAATATTACCAGATATGTTACCATCTTCAACATCAAAGGCAACGCCGGCAAAGTTTGCTACTGCACCACAGGTGCCCGCAGCATTATCTATTGTAATATCTGCCGGACAAGCGATGGTTGGTGCATTACCAACAACGGTTATCAAAGACATATTAAGACAGAAAGAGTTTAAGGATCCACCATCGGCAAAACCTCCAAAATCAACAATCCTTAAAGTCCAAGCCCCATTCACGGCTTCACCTGCAAAAAAAGTATTTAACAGGCCGCCTTCTGGCAAGTAATCTGCAGCCGGGGCGCCACCTGTCCAACTAGTTACGGCATTACTTGAGCTATCCGTAAATGTTAAAGTCGCAGCAGTGTCCAATCCGCTTGAGCCTCCATTTCCAGAAGTAAGCACAAGTGTGGAAGATGAAGGAGCAATCAAGGTAATCTCAAGGTCTCCAACCCATCCGTCTTGAGCGTTTAGTATTACATCATCAAAATGATAGTCGCCACTGGCTGTACCGATAACGCCAGTTTCCGTAACGTTGAGGGTCGAGCTAATGTCGTAGGGTGGGTCAAATGTTATTGGTGTGTCTGTAGCACATTCGTTGATGTCGCCACCTGGAGCACCAGCTGGAAAACCGCTTACGGTAAGTTCAAAAGCACCTGTAGCACCACCAAAGGCATGAACCAATACATAATATGTAGAAGAACCGTCTGATGTGAAATTCACAGCACTCTGAAGTCCACAGGAATCATCATTCCCTGCAACACAGGTTAATGAACCACAACTTCCTGTATATACGGAAAGCTTAGTGTCATAAGCTGTACCGGTACAAAGGCTCAAATCTACTACACTTCCTGTTCCAGAAGTATCAGTAAAAGTGTACCAAACCCCTGGAGATGAAATTGAAGTGCCACAAAATGGCGCCGTATCGGTTGTTGCTCCAACCGATGTACCCGGAATTACACCATCCCCCGTAATGGTTATGGCATTCGCACATAAATCATTGGCAGGCTGGGCGAGCCCAACTGCGCAAATGAAAAACGTTAAGATTAAAAAGGTAATTTTTCTCATAAATTGATAATTTAAAATTAATAGTTAAAATGTCGTTAAAAATACTGTAATTTATCTTAAAGTACAAATAATTCCCTGAACTAAAATTTTATATATTTAGTAATTAATTCAACTAACCCAAAAAATATTTTTTTCTGTTATTTTAAACGCCTGTTTTTTAGTCAGTTAATACAATTCATTATGAAGACACTCATTGTAAGCCTCATTTTTTCAATGTTTTTATTTTCCTGCTCACAGCCTTCAAAAAAGGAAAATGCCACGGAATATACCGATAGCGCGACTACCTTATATTCAAAAATCACTTCTGAAACTTCGCAATTGAATTTCAAAAATGTAATAAAGGAAGATGTAGATTTTAACTTTTTAAATTATACCTATATCTATGTAGGTGGTGGCGTGGCTGTGGGCGATATTGACAATGACGGGTTGCAGGATCTTTATTTTGTTTCCAGTATGGGCCCCAATAAATTGTACAGAAACAAAGGCAATCTCGTTTTTGAAGATATTACAACTACTTCAAAAGCGGAAGACTACAAAGGCTTTTCCACCGGAGCTAGCATGCTGGACATCAACAACGATGGCTGGTTGGATATCTATGTGTGCAAAGCAGGATCTGTAAAGGACGATAACGCAAGAAGAAACCTACTGTTCATAAACCAAAAAGACGGTACTTTTAAAGAAGAAGCCAAAAAGTGGGGCCTGGACGACCCCGGTTATTCCACCCAAGCATACCAGTTAGACTATGATAAAGATGGCGACTTGGACCTATATGTTGTAAACTACCGCTACGATTTCAAAAACAACACGACCATAAGCGCCGAGATTCAAAGCCAGATTGAAGAGATTACCAGCGACCAATTATACCGAAATGACGGCACTACTTTCACAAAAGTAACCGGCGAAGCAAGGTTATACAACAAAACTTGGGGCTTGGCCGCGGCCGTGGGCGATTTTAACAACGATGGCTGGGACGATATTTATGTTTCCAACGATTTTCTGGAACCGGACCAGTTGTACATCAACCAAAAAGATGGCAGCTTCAAAAACGAAATAAACAGCCGTATAGACCACATTTCTTTTTATAGTATGGGTTCAGACTATGCCGATCTCAACAACGATCTTCTCCCAGATCTTTTAACCGTAGATATGACTGCGGAAAACTACAAGCGCAGCAAACAGAATATGGCTTCAATGGATACCGAAAATTTCTACAAAATGGTGGCCATTGGTTACAACCATCCCTATATGGCCAATATGCTCCATTACAACAAAGGCAACGGAAAATTCAATGAAACCGCACTTCTCAGCGGAGTTGCCAAAAGCGACTGGAGCTGGGCGCCGCTCATCGCAGATTTTGACAATGACGGGATGAAGGATATTTTTATTACCAACGGCGTTATAAAAGATTATACCAATCAGGATTTCAGGACCGAGATGAAGAAAAAAATGGCCAATAAGGAACAGATGACCCTGGAAGCAGTACAAGCTATGCTACCCTCCCAAAAACTGAACAATTATATCTATAAAAACAATGGCGACCTTACTTTTTCCAAAAAGATGGAGGAATGGGGAATGGAAGACCCAACTTTCTCAAACGGAGCAGCCTATGCCGATCTCGACAACGACGGCGATTTGGATTTAATAGTCAACAATATAGACGATGAAGTAGGGCTATACCGAAACAATGCCAACAATAATTTTCTACAAGTAAAACTGAAAGGCCCAAGCAATAATTCCTTGGGGATTGGCGCAAAAGTGTATGTGAAAAAAGCAGATACCATACAATTTCAGCAGTTGTATCTCGCCCGCGGTTTTCAATCTTCCGTTACCGATGTACTTCATTTTGGGCTTGGCAAGAATGATAAGGTTGACGAAGTGGTCGTGCAATGGCCCGATGGAAAAATTTCAAAACTCAACAGCCCGGCGAGTAACAAAATGTACAATTTGGATTATAGCACCGCCACTGCGGGAACCGTTGCGTATCAAAATCCCATTTCCAAAAAAGTGAGCTTGGACCCTGCGAGTATTGGGATTGACTATGTGCAGAAAGAGAACGATTTTGACGATTTTACACTGCAACTTCTTATTCCCCAGAAACAATCCACCAAAGGCAGTGGCCTTGCGGTCGCAGATGTTAACGGCGATGGCTTGGAAGACTTTTTCGTGGGAAATGCCGCCGGAGCCGAAGCCGCTTTGTACATTCAAAAAACGGATGGCAGTTTTTCAAAAACAAATGAAGCACTTTGGAAAAACAACGCAAAATACGAAGACGCAAACGCACTCTTTTTTGATGCCGATGGCGATGGCGACCAAGACCTATATGTGGCAAGCGCTGGTTATGAACTGGATGAAAAGAGCCCACTCTTACAGGATAGGCTTTTTGTAAATGACGGCAAAGGCAATTTTACTTATAAAAAAGAAGCTTTGCCACCTATGCTCGTTTCCAGCAAAAGCATTGCGGCCGCAGATTTTGACGGCGATGGCGATATCGATTTGTTTGTTGGTGGCAATGTGGTTCCCAAAAAATATCCGCTTCCGCCACGCTCCTATCTGCTTAAAAACGAGAACGGAAACTTTATAGATGCAACCGAAGAAAATCCTTCACTTAAAGAAATCGGGATGGTTTCCGAAGCTGTCTTTACCGATTATGACAACGATAAAGACCTTGATCTTTTGGTAACCGGAGAGTGGATGGCTCCAACCATTTTTAACAACAACAACGGAAAGTTCACCAAAAATGAAAACATTGCCGGGCTTGAAAATACCGAAGGCTGGTGGTTCACGGTAACTGCCGCAGATTTTGATGGAGATGGCGACGAAGATTATGTTTTTGGAAACATAGGCGGAAACAATAAATTCCATCCTTCCGCGGAAAAACCGCTTTTCATTTATGCCAAGGATTTTGACAGCAACGGCAGTTTTGATGTGGCGATGAGCAAAATAAACGACGGCAGGCTTGTTCCCGTTCGCGGCAAGGAATGCAGCAGCCAACAGAATCCATTTCTGCTCGATAAAATAAAAAGCTATAAGGAATTTTCCAACTTGGACATGAACGGTATTTACGGGGAGGAAGAACTTAAGGAAGCCTTTAAACTAACCTGCCATGATTTTGAAAGTATGTATGCCGAAAACCTGGGCGGCGGAAAATTCAAGGTGAAAAGATTGCCAAACGAAGCCCAGTTGGGCCCTACCCTTTCCTTCGTTTCCCGCGATTTCAACAACGATGGAAATATGGATATTATGGGCATTGGCGCCATTTATGATGCCGAAGTGGAAACCATACGTTATGACAGCAATTACGGGTATGTGCTGCTGGGCGACGGCAAAGGCAGTTTTAATTTTTCCAGAGAATATGTGCCGTTTATAGCCAGCGATTCAAAAAATATGAAGGCCATTAAAATAAACGGGAAGGAAATGTATATGGTTGTAAGCAATAATGCGCCCTTGCAAATTTTCAATTTTAAATCGTAGATTTTGCCTTCCGGCCTCCCTTTGGGGTGGAGTTTTCAATATAAAATGATGATTTCAAACCAGTTCCTTTTAGGGTTTGGGCAAAAAATAGGTTGAAATCAAAATCGCAAATTATACTGTAACAGGACCTCAATATTAATGTTCAGAAAAATGGCCTGTACTGCTCCACCCGAAAATCGATGGTGGTTTTTTTGGGAAATTCGGCCTTCATTTTTTTATAGGCAGTAAGACTTCCCACCGCCCTATTTGCCGCTCCCGAGGGCGCAATCAAGGAAACGGTTTTTACAGTTCTACCACTATTTGGCATCAGAAATTTATGGATGCGCGGCACTTTGTTGGATACCAATTGGAGCGAAATATCGTACTCTTTTAATTTTCTTCGGAAGAAATATTCGGGCCCATTTTTACTGTTTCCACCAGTAAAAAGGAGGGTATCAATTTTAGGGTTTTGCTGAAGGATGGCAACCAGATCGCGCAGTTCCACTTCCAACATCCCGATGTCCGAGGCATCTACCTTTTCGCGCTTTGCGGAAGCGACCATATCGCAAATGCCGATGCCTCTTTTTATGAGAAAATTCTCGCGCTGGAGAATAGCTTCAGCAGTCGTTTCAAACTTTAAATTTAAGTCGAATATTTTGTCCAAAATTGGCCACAGCTGCCCGTCGCGGCTGCCGTAGCAAAAATCCACATCGCCTTCCTTTAATTCCCCAGTTGTGAAACGCGGCGGCGGAAGGGTTCCGACAATCAGCTTGGTTGCGGTGTTGGGAATATACGGCGGGTATGGGTGAACGTGGTGGAACAAAGGGAATGTCGATTTGCGATTTATGATTGACGATTTCAGTTTCGTTTTTACCGAATAAAAACTGGCTCCTGCTCCTTCTCGGTATATTTTTCACTAAAACCATAGCCGTCATAATCAAAAGCTTTCAGTTCATCCAAGGTTTTTACATTTTTATCAATTGCAAAACGACTCATACTGCCGCGCGCTTTTTTGGCAAAGAAGGAAATTATTTTAAGCTCGCCATTTTTGAAATCCTTGAAAACAGGCGAAATTACCGGAACCTTCAGTTTCTTTTCGTCAATGGCACTAAAATATTCCACGCTTGCAAGGTTTAGGAAAAGTTCGTCCTCTTTCAGTTCGTCGTTCAAGGTTTTGGTGAGTGTTTTTTTCCAAAAAGCATACAGATCCTTTTTTCGGTTTACGGGAAGCTTGGTCCCCATTTCCAACCGATAGGGCTGAATTAAGTCCAACGGGCGCAACAGCCCGTACATTCCCGAAAGTATTCGCAACGAATCTTGCAAAAGATCTATTTTTTCCGAAGGAATGGAATACGCATCCAGTCCCGTGTAAACATCGCCGGCAAAGGCATACACCGCAGGCCGGGCATTCTGTTTTGTGAAGGGGGTATTGAATTCTTTGTAGCGCTGGTAATTAAGCGCTGCCAATTTATCGCTGATGTCCATTAGTTTGCCAATGGCCTTTTTGCTTTTGCGCTCCAGCTTGTTGTTTATCATTTCGGCCTCTTCCAAAAATCGGGGTTGGGTGCCGCGGCCAGTGGGAAGTTTGGATTCAAAATCCAGCGTTTTTGCTGGGGAAATTACTATTTTCATTAAATGCTTCTTTGCTTCAAAAATAATGAAAAGAATCGGGATTTGGGCCCCGATAGATCGGGATGGGATTTGCGATGTGGAATTTGGAATTTGGGTCCCGATAGCTATCGGGATGGGATTTGCGATTTGAAACATGGCTTTTACAAATGAAGTCAAAAAAATACCCTGAGCTGCCAGAAGAGGTTGCTTGTAAATTTTCCATTGAACTTTCCGCATCGTTTTCCCCGCTTCATTCGCACTTCGCATTTCGTACTTCGCATTTCGTATTTTCAATCAATCCTTCTTCCGATTGTGGTAAAACTCAATCCCTGTGCGCCGCGAAGTGAAGTCATAATTGCCTCAAAAAGAGGCTCGGGAGTGTTGGGCGCCGTAATCCATTCAAAAATAAAATTGGCGCCGCTTCCGCCGTGGTTGTCGGTTTCATCTATTACTATTTCCACGGTCTCCAAAGGTTTTAGGTAAATGGTTTTTTTAAAATAGCGGCGTATCAAATCGCCGTTGGTGCCATAATAATCTGCTTTTGAGATGTAAATAGTATCCGTATCGCTCACATTTCGAAGACTTATCATTGCGGTAAGATTCTGGGTCTTTTTTAATGAGATACTATAGATGTGTGAGTAAACGCTTAAGTACGTTTTTCCGGTTTGCAGGGAATCCTGTATGAATGCCGAGATTTTAGGCCCCACATAATGGTCCTCCCAATGGTTGGGGCTGTAGGAGCTAATTTCCTTTTCATCCTCGCAGGATACAAATATTCCGACAAGGAAAAGGAATGCTGCAATCTGTGATATTTTAAATAATTTTCCCATTGTTAAATACTCCCTTTAAAACTACTGCTTTTTATTGATTTCGGCTTTTGTTTCCAGCAATTCGTTGATTTGCCATTGGCGTGCCTGATGTTGGTTTGCCAAGTGCATCGCTTTGTCAATGGCTTCATTTGCTTCAGCTGCGTTGTTTTTTGCTAATTTAACTTTGGCCAAAACGTGGTACGTGTCAAAATTGTTCGGGTTTACCGCCAATGCCTCGTTTAAAAGCTGTTCGGCCTCCTCATATTTTTTCCCTTCCATAAGGTCGCCGGCTTGGGCATTATTGAACAGTACATAAGCATCCGGGCTTATAATCTTAAAAGCATCGGCAACCTTTTTTCGCTCTTTATCGTTTTTTCTTAAAATATAATTTGTGTAGCCTATTACCGAAGGAGCACTGTTAAAAATATTGCCATACTGCTTTTGCACTTCGGCATAATGGGTTTTTAATTCTTCGGCATCGGAAAAATACAGCTTGTCCAAATACCAGTTTTTAAAAATTTCGCCCAAGGCCCATTTATAGGTTGGAAGCCCCACCGAGTTGTGGGTTTCATCGGGAAACTCTTTAAACGTCACGTTTTTGTCCATAATGCTTTTGGGCACTTTTTTCAGGAATTCGACCACGCCCATTCCTTTTTCATTGGCAAGCGAAATATACACGCTCGCGGGGGTGCTTCCGGTTTTGCCCCAAGTGTTTTTTAGCACATCCTCCATTGCATTGTCTGCCCACCACAGCGCGGGGCTGATGGCGATGTAATCATTAAAAAGGTTGGGATGGTTGATGGCGGTATTGATGACAAATATTCCGCCAACGGAATGGCCGCCCAAGATTTTATAATCTGCCGTTTTGTAGTTTTTATTTACGTAGGGAATCAATTCCTTTTCAAAAAAACCTGCCATTTCCTCCGCATTGCCGCTATCTTCCACGCCTTCAATACTGGGCTTGCAGTTTCTGCGGTATTCCTTGGTTCCCTTTCCCGAAAGGGCCACCAAAATCATTTCGGGAATAAGTTCACTTATCGCACCCTGCAGTTCCAAAAAGCCAGCTACGTACTGAAAGTTATAATCGCCGTCCAAAATATATAGCACGGGATACTTTTGGTTTATGGAGGTATTATATGAAGGGGGAAGATATACCGAGAATTCCCTGTCCTGTTGCAGTATTTCAGAATAAACCTTGTCCCGTTTTCCGATGGAAATATCCTGGGCAAAAACAATTGCCGAACAAAACATTACCAGAAGCAATAGCAATTTTTGATTTTTCATGGTTCCCTGAACTAGTGGCTGCTACGAATATAATTCATTTTTATGAATCTATTCCTGTAAGGTTATGCGGCTGAAAATTCCAGAATGTTCAAAGCCTTGTACACTTTTTTTATTCCCTTTTTATTTTCCGAAAGTACTATTAGCACGTCATCGGCATTAATTACAGTGCTTCCATTGGGGGTAATGTATTTTTCATCTCTTTTTATCATTGCGATAATGGCGGTTTTGGGGAATTCAATCTCCACAATTTTTTTGCCCACAACTTTGTTTCCGCTTGCAATGCCAATCTCCCGCATTTCGGTTTTGGGATGTTCCTCCAAAAACTTTTCTGAAGGTGTCCTGATTTTCTCGGCAGCGGGAATACTTACTTTTAGCCATTTTGCAACTATGGAAAGCGTAGTTCCCTGAATTAAAATGGAGGTAAGGGAAATGAAAAACACGATGTTGAATATCATATTCGCCTTATCAATTCCGGCCAATAACGGATAGGTTGCAAATACGATGGGCACAGCACCCCGCAAGCCCACCCACGAAATGTAAAACCGCCTGCGCAATTTCATTCTGAAGGGAATCAAGCTTATAAAAACCGCAGCAGGGCGCGCCACAAAAATCAAGAACAGCGATATTAGGAGCCCGATGCCAATTACAGGAACAATTTGCGAAGGAAACACCAAAAGTCCCAAGGTCAGGAAGAGTACAATCTGCATAAGCCACGCCAGACCGTCATACATTTTAAGGATGGTTTTTTTGTGAATCAGGTATTGGTTGCCCAAAAAGAGTGCGCAAATATAAATTGCCAAAAATCCATTGCCGCCCACAAAATCGGTTACTGAAAAGGTGATGAACATCAACGCAATTACGAGCACCGGGTATAGCCCTTCAAAATCTAAATTTATTTTATTGATAATAATCTTGCTGAGTTTGCCAAAGCCAAAACCAGCTATGGTTCCAATAATCATTTGCTGAAAAAACAACGGAATCATCGAGGCCAGCCCTTTGTCCTGGTTGATTACCAACCCCAAAAAGGCAATGGTCAGCACATACGCCATGGGGTCGTTGCTACCACTTTCCATTTCCAGGGTAGGGCGTAAATTAGTGCGGAGCGCAAGATTTTTGGAACGCAAAATGGAAAACACTGCGGCCGCATCGGTAGAAGAAACAATACTTCCCAAGAGCAAACTTTCATAAATGGTAAAATCGGTAACGTAATAAACAAAGGTCCCCAGGCCTACAGCCGTCAATAAAACCCCAAGGGTGGAAAGCGCGAAACCTTCTTTCATAATGGGCTTTACCGCTTTCCAGTCAGTATCAAGGCCGCCTGAAAAAAGGATAAAGTTCAATGAAATTATGCCTATCAATTGTGCGAGCTGCGGATCGTTAAAGCTGATGCCGCCTATGCCATCTTCACCTGCAAGCATTCCAATTCCCAAGAAAAGCACTAAAGTGGGAACACCGAATTTATAGGAGGTTTTGCCCGCAATAATACTTATTAAAAGTAGGATGGAACCAACAAGCAGAATGTTTTCAATGGTTAAATTCAATAGCTTTTCGGTTTAAATTCGCATACTCGCAAAATACGAATTTTAGTTTTTAAAAATAACCGCAATTTGCTTTTTAAATTCAAAGGAAACATTTCCAAAAAATACGAGTGCCCGATTCACAAATAAGCCTAAATTTTGCAAGCAATGGCAACTTACAAAATTGAACTGCCAACGGGCATTGAAATAAAAGGAGTGCCGTCTTATTCGAGGAAAACCTTTTTGGTCATTATTTCACCCTGAATGTCCACCTTAACAATAAGCATTCCCGCGGAAAAGTAATCAGTGGGCATTTCAACTTCGTTTGCCCCTTTTTTGAGGTCGAATTCCTTGTTTGCGATCATTTTTCCTTGTATGTCAAAAATCGCTACTGAAGCGCGCCGGTCTTCGGGCAACTGAAGGCCCACTTTTATAGGGTTTCCATACTTGCTCGGATTGGGATAAACCGATAGAGCATATTTTTTCGACGCTTCACTTAATTTTCCCACTGACGAATTTGTTTGATTGGAAGCGTTTCTTCCAGAATTTTGGGTCAATGTTCCATAGGCTTCAAATTCAATGATATGCACCCCTATATTCGCTGAATTGTAATTCATATTTACCCGTAAATAACGCGCTGAGGGGTTGTTGAGGTTAAAGGAGTTTCCTTGGTTAGTTGCGGGTGTTGTGTTTGCATTGAAATCGACCAAAGTTGTCCAAGTTGTCCCGTCCAGCGACCCTTGAATATCGTATTGATAATACCTGCTACCGTCATAATAGTTAAAAACAACCAATTGGCTAAGATCGTATTCAGCCCCCAAATCCACGCTCCACCATTGTGGGAAAGGACTGGCCCCCCACCAATTATCTATTGTATATATACCATCAACCGCCTTAGAGCTCGCTGTTTCGGAACCACTGGAGGAAGAGGTTGGTTTGTTTAAAGCCAGATTTCCACTAGGTGGTGCAAGGTCGTCACTTATAATATTTACAGTGGCACTAAAAGGCGTACCCACCGTATAACCGGCACCCGATGAAAGTGTTAGGATTACGGTTTCAACAGGCTCCACCTCTGTATCATCAACAGGAATTACCGTTATGGTGCCACTCTGCTGCCCATTGGGGATGGTTACAGTTCCCGAAAGGGCCGTATAATCAGAACCCGAAGAAGCTGTACCTCCCACGGTATAATTTACCGTAAGCGGGCCGTTGTTGTTTACTGCATCGAGACTTACCGTAAAAGTTCCATTGTCCAACGGATTCTCGGCAGCCGATGCATCTGTTGCAGTTATGGTTGCTTGGGGATTATTGGAACCGGACAAAACCCCATAAGCCTCAAACTCGATGATATGCACGCCAAAATTCGCGGAATTGTAATTCATATTTACTCTTAAATAACGGGCTTTCGGGTTATTGAGGTTAAACGTATTTCCCTGGCTCGTAGCTGGGGTCGTATTTGCATTAAAATCAACCACGGTTGTCCAATTGTTTCCGTCTGTGGAAGCTTGAATGTCATATTGATAGTAGCGATTATTGCCATAATAAGTTATGACTACCAATTTGCTGATGTCAAACTCATTCCCAAGATCCACCTGCCACCATTGGGGGTATGGAATTCCCTGCCAATAGTTGCTTTTGGAATAGTTACCATCAACGGCCTTATCCTTTGTAGAAAATCCGTTCGATGCTGTGGTAGGTTTTAAAAGCGCAATGTTTGTTCCAGGGGGAATAACGTCCTCACTACTAATGTTTACCGTTGCAGTTGCAGGAGAACCAACATTATAACCAGTGCCCGAAGCCAAGGTAAGGACAACGGTTTCGAGTGGTTCCACCTCCGTATCATCAATTGGGGTAACCGTAATGGTTTTGCTTTGCTGCCCAGTGGCTATGGTTACTGTTCCCGGGAGGGAAGTATAATCAGCCCCGGGCGTTGCCGTGCCACTTATGGTATAATTTACTACAATTGGGCCGCCAGTATTTACTGCATTTAAACTTACAGTGAAGGTGCCCGTATCCAAGGGATTCTCCCCGGCATTGGCATCAGTGGCAACGACCGAAGCTATCGGATAGTTATTTGCGGGAACCGTTCTGAAATATTGCCTATACAACCATACATTGTGGTCATTGTCCCAAGTGCTGAAAAATGAATTATCCGAAATACCCGAAGCAGTAGCACCCCAGGTCCCGGCATTAACCATAAAATCATTATTGAAAACATTTACCGGCCGAATGGCGGTATCATATTCGCTATACAAATTCAAGGTTACCCCTCCAATGCTATTGGCAACATCCTGCATTATGAGGGAAGAATGAACATGGTCTGAATGGTCATCGGGATTTATTGAAGCATCATGATCGGCCAAATTAAACTTTATGTTCCCGATGGATTCTGTTTGAACAATGGATTTCAGCGTATTTTCCAAATCTGCCAATGAAGAATAGGTAGCAGTGCCATCAATTGCCGAAATGGAAGGAATGGAACCATTGTATAATTTTTGTAAGCTCTGGTCGTTTGTGCCCGAATATCCGGTCCCTCTATAATTCCCATCAGGCAATCGCAGAAAATAGATTACTGCATTTCTATAGCTTAATTTTAAAATTTGATGCCCATTTACGTTTACCGTAGTTTGATTCATATTTGTGCCGGGCGCGCCTTGGTTGGTAAAAGTATTGGACATAAACCTAATTGCGCGTAAACTGCCCTCTTCTCGCGCCAAATAATAGTTGTTTGTAATGCCATTCCCGGCATCTCCCGCAGTGGTATGTATAAAAACCACTTTTTCATTGGTGCCTTTTATACTGTTGTAGGCATTCGGATTCATAAATAATTGCCAATCATCAGGATGGGCCGAAACATATACACTGGTAGTTTGTGCAGTCAAACTTGGGAAACCGACAAATGCAATCAGTCCAATTATAAATACAAATTTGCTTATAGTTTTCATGGTCAATTATATTTCAAAATCTTTCCTATTGGTTAAAGGAAAGAAATATTTAATTCGTGTGTTGTTTTATACCCTAATAAAAAAGCCCCACCCAACTTTTTTGTTAAAAAAGTCAGAATGGGGGATAGGCGGTAAAGGTAATAAAAATTATCTTACCCTATTGTGTGTGGCTTTTTATAAATATCAAATCCTCGACGCATTTAAAGGACTGGTAATAACCGTTATACGTTTTTTTAATGAGAAATGTTCAATCTTTTCTATAGGGCAAAATTTCCCCTTGGAAATTAATAGTACCACGAGCATTACTGCTGATGGAAAGCGAAGCATATCCCGAATCACTCACGGACAACGTTATTCCATAGGTATTCCCGTTCTCGTTTACAATTGTGTTTACTTGGTATTCCTTATTCTTCGCAATCGTAAAATTTTCAGGCTTTCCTTGAAAACGCATCCCCTTGTCTGGCCCCGAAGCCATTCCGCTATAGGCTCTTCCGTAAAAGGGAAGGTTACTTACAATCTTCTCTGGCGAAAAGGTTACGGAATAACCACTTCCCACTAAATTTTTAGGCGTTCCACCCGTGGGAAATGCAGTGTTGGCAATAAATTCAAAGGACTTGGAATTCAACAATCGTTCAATGTTGCTGCTATTTTCAGTTACTTGGTTTGCGTTCACTTTTAAATCCTTCTCTTGTGCCGAAGCATTTCCAAGTGTAAAACAAAATAATGCAATGACTAAAAGACTTTGTATTTTCATCGGTATAAAATATTTGAGAAATAGAAAGATGGAATGCCCTAACATATATTCATCTGGTTTACAATTTGTTAACGGACGTTTCATAATTCATTATTTTTTTTGAAAGAAATTAAATCAAGGTCCGTGCCGAAAAACGAATGTTTCCGTTAACTATCGACCACAAAAAACGCAAAGGAATATTCATCGAATTGCGCACCTTAAAAGCGGGCCAACTGAACACTGAACACTGAAAAAAAATTACGGTTTCCAGTCCTGCAATTCTTTCAAATAAAGGTAAGATTCCACAAAATCAACCTGCTCCTGCCCTGCCATTTTTTTCAATAGATTCAATGCGGAAACATAGCTGATTAGATTTCCGTTGGACGAGAGAAACTTGCCGTCCTCCACATATCTAACTACGCTATCATCTTGAACTTTTAGGTTTGGATAGTCTTTTTGAAGCTGCTCTCCCCCGCCAATGTAGGTCACAATTTTTTTCCCATCGGCAATTCCGCTCGCGCCGATGAGTTGTGCACCGGCACAATTGCTCACGGTATATTTTGTGTTTTCGTTCTGCTGCTTTATAAAGTCCACAATTTTCTTATTATGGACCTGGGCGTACATATCATAGGCACTGGGCACAAAAAGCACGTCTAATTTTGGGCAATTTTCAAAGGTATAATCGGGAACTATTTTTAAACCTTCCTCGCTTACAATTGGATCAGAGGTTTCTGCAATAGTTATTACATTGAACAGCTGTTTTCCACTTTCTGTCGGTTTTGTAAAAACGTCGGTAGTGGCGGTAACTTCGGTGGTCAAAACGCCATTGTACATTAACAGACCAATAATTGGCAAGCTGTCGTTCAGGGGTTTTAGGGCTTCCCGCTCCATTGCCGCAACCACTTCTGGGTCTGCCGGGCTCGATTCTGGACCGGTAGATTTATCGGTGTTTGAAATGCAGCCCACAAGAATAAGGGAAAGGACGATAAACGGGATGCTTAATTTTTTCATGAGAATTATATTTTGAGGATTTAAAATTACAGTTTACACGGCAGATCCATTCATAAACAAGCGTTAAAAACACCTAAACGCCCAAACCTCAAAACTAATCGACTCATCGACTATGCCTTCAAATCAATCTCCTTCAAATTTTCAATTCTATTGCGCTGAAGGAAATCGTCTATGGTTTCAAAATGTTCAATAACCCGTTTGTCCTTAAATTCGAAAACTTTTTCTGAAAGGCCCTGAAGGAAATCGCGGTCGTGCGAAACCAGAATCAAAGTGCCATCAAACTGAAGCAGGGCTTCTTTCAGCACATCTTTCGATTTTAAATCCAAGTGGTTCGTAGGCTCATCGAGAATCAAGACGTTTACGGGTTCCAGCAATAGTTTTACCATCGCCAAACGGGTCCGTTCCCCTCCCGAAAGTAAACCGACTTTTTTGTCAATATCGTCTCCGCTGAACATAAACCGGCCAAGAATATTTTTTATTTGGGTGCGGATTTCGCCCTTGGCAACCTCATCTACGGTCTGGAAAACGGTGAGTTCCTTATCCAAAAGCGCGGCTTGGTTTTGGGCGAAATAGCCAACCTTGGCATTGTGGCCCAAAGTACATTTTCCCTCAAAATCAATCTCGCCCATAATGGCTTTTATCATCGTGGATTTTCCTTCGCCGTTTCTCCCTACAAAACTCACTTTTTCGCCTCGTGAAATACTCATATTGGCATCCTTAAAAACCACATGGTCACCGTATTTCTTTGTAAGCCCTTCCGCAACAACCGGATAATCGCCACTGCGCTGTGCGGGCGGAAAACGGAGTGCCAAGGCTGAAGTGTCGATCTCATCAATTTCAATAATTTGAAGTTTCTCCAGCATCTTTTCCCGCGAATTCACTTGATTGGTCTTGGAATACGTTCCCTTAAAACGCTCTATAAATTGCTGTGTTTCCGCTATGAATTTCTGTTGTTCTTCGTACGCTTTTATTTGATGCGATCTTCTATCGGCGCGCAATTGCAAATAGTGGCTATAATTGGCTTTGTAATCGTAAATACGGCCCATGGTAACTTCAATGGTCCGGTTGGTGATATTGTCAATAAAAGCCCTGTCGTGCGAAATCACGATCACGGCCTTTGCTTTATTCAACAGGAAATCTTCCAGCCAAATCACCGATTCAATATCCACGTGGTTTGTGGGCTCATCCAGCAAGATCAAATCCGGTTTTTGAAGCAGCAGTTTTGCCAATTCAATCCGCATGCGCCATCCCCCGCTGAATTCACTGGTTTGGCGGTGCAGGTCGCTGCGTTTGAAACCAAGGCCTCGCAGGGCTTTCTCTACTTCGGCCTCGTAGTTTATTTCTTCCAAGGCGTAATATTTCTCTCCGAGCTCCGCTACTTTGGAAATGACGTTCATATAGGCATCGCTTTCATAATCGGTGCGGGTTTCCAGTTCTTTGTTCAACCGGTCCATTTCGTCACGCATTTCAAAAATCTGCTTAAAAGCCTTGGAGGCTTCCTCAAAAACGGTGCAACTATCATCTGTCAACAAATGCTGCGGCAGGTATGCAATCACGGCATCTTTTGGCGCTCGCACGTTGCCGCGGGTGGGAGTCTGCTCGCCGGCTATTATCTTCATCATCGTACTTTTTCCCGCGCCGTTTTTCCCCATTAGGGCTATTTTATCGTTTTCGTTCACAACAAAGGAAACATCGCTGAAAAGGGTATCGCCACTAAACTCAACTGCCAAACCGTCTATTGAAATCATGCTTTAATGTGTTATTATAAATGAATTAGGACCTTAGGACATAAGAGGTAAGACAACTGTTTCGAAACAATCAGCCCGCTTTTTCTGTCTTACGTTTTAAATCTTTTCGTCTTAGGTCTTTTTTTAAGGCTGCAAAACTATTAAAAAGAAGTGGATTAAAAATTAATTGAAAGGAAGTTGTTCGATGAATTTTGAAGGAATAAAACTTCAATTTTTTACGGGTTTGGTAGCTATCTTCGCACAGGTTTTACGGCTTTAAATTCAGATTCATTTTGTAAATTCACACTTCGAAATACTCCCTGAATTAAATTCGCCCTTAAATTCCTACGCAAAACCTATGTGATCCTTAATTTAAAATCACATTAGTATGCCATTTCACCGTTTTTTAAACAATCATTTATTTCGATTAGAGGGAAGGCTTTACAGTGGAAACTTATCGGAAGTCCAATTCAAAATAGAATCTGCATTGGATCGGACCCAATCGTTGATTGTAGATTTGGACCCACTTGAAAAAATTGATGTTGCCGGGGCATATATGCTTTACATCGCTTCGGAAAAAGCAAGGGAAAACAACAAACGGATTATCCTGTTCTGCAAGGAAAATGAAATTGTGAAACTTGTTTTTTCGTACGCTGGCATCCATTATTCAAGTAAGCTTCCAAGAACAGCTTTTTAAGGCTGTTTTATTTGCTTTTCACACAATAATTGGATATGTTTACCAAGTAATCAATAATTGCCGCTATGCTTGGTTTTTATTCATTTTGTAAGAGCAATTGTAACCTAACCGGATTACGGAAATCTTTGGTTGCATTCTTTAAACTGAAAATCATCTTCCCGAATTAAGGCGCACCCGCGAGTGTGCCGTAACGGTTTCCCTTTTTTTAAGCGTACATCCACCCCAAACACCAAAACTTTTGGTGTTGCCAGCTCGCTATATGGTTTAATCTGAAAAGGGAACCGGGATGTCAACTTTCTAAATTTTAAAGAATTGTATCATGGCTAAAGGAAGAAACCTTAGAACCTCCTCTAAAGATGCAAAGGCATTGAAACAGGAAAAAATATTGAGAAAACTGGAAGAAAAAAAGATGAAAAAACGCAAATCGCGCGTATAGTTTTTGTTTTTGAATAGTTGGTTTGATGACGAAGAAGGGCCGTGTCCGTGCCAAATTTTTAGGACCGGCCCTTTTTCTATTTCTGTTAAAAGCAAGAAAGCTTTACAAAGAAAAATCAAAAACCCGCACTCCTAAAGCGCGGGTTTTATCAAATTAATTGGGGAGAAATAAGCCAGTGGCTCAGTTCAAATATAATAAAAATCTAAAAACCGACAACCCCTTGTTCAAAACATACTGGATTGTACGTTTTAGCCTCTAAAAATGCGCCGTCAAGGCGAGAATAAAATTTCTTCCGGCACCCGAAATCCCCGAGCTGTATGGTCGGTAACGTTGGTCTGTCAGGTTCTCAATGCCCCCGCCCACATCAAAGGTATCGGTGAGCTTGTACAGTGCTTTATAGTTAAGCGTGTACCAAGCCGGCGAATAGGGGTTTCCATTTTCGTCCAAGGCATAGATTTCGGTTTTTCCTTTTTCACCTTCCGGCAGATCCTCAAAACCGCGTTTTCCTTGATAGTTCAGGTTCAGTTCCATACTTAATTTGTTCGCTTTGTAATTTAAGCGTGAAACACCAAAAAACGGGGAAGCGTGGCGCGATGGGCTAGTGTCTCCATTGTCCAGTTCCTCTTCGCCTTTTTGAAAATTCACATCCGTGGAAAAGCCAAAACCTTTTGGCAGCTTCACCTCAACGCCAGCCTGCACTCCATAAACATGGGCAACGGCAGCATTTTGGATTGCTTGTACCCGGCTCATTTCACCTTGGTACACAATGCTGTCCTGTCCGTTCAGTTTATAATCCCGCCGCACCATGGCATCTTTCAATGTTGTGTAATAGCCCGTGATATCAACTTTTACAATACCTGCAAAAATCTTGGCGACCCCCAAATCTGCATTATAGGCATATTCGGGTTTTAGATCAGGATTTGGAACTACCACACTTCCGGGCTCAGAGTCGAACACCTTTCCCACATCATCAACATTGGGCGCTCTAAAGGCACTGCCCAAGTTTGCGCTTACCACCCAAGATTCAGTGGGGCGATAAACCCCTCCAAGGCTTCCGGTAAGCGCACCTTTGCTCAAGTTTGCCTCGGTAAATGGAAAGGGATAAAAGGTAGTGTCAAATTCAGAATCCAACATAACAAGGTTATAGCGCGCACCTGCACTCAGGGTGAATTTATCCGCTACTTTATATTCATCGGTAACATAGGCCGCCAAAGACTGCCACTTGGATTGCGGATAGCGGGCAGGGCCAACCTCTGAAATACCTGTAGAAATATCGGTCAGTTCCCCTTTGGAATTTACGTCGTTCAACACATATTCCACGCCGTAGAAAAAAGTATTTTTTTCACCTGTTGCCTTTATAAAATCGAGATTAAAGGAATAGGCGCCCACTTCTTCGTTTTGTGTGCTGCGCTCGGTTTTGTTGAAAGTTCGGTCAATTCTGCTTTCTTCAAACCATTGGTGTGCCAGGCGCAAACTCATTTGATCAAAAACTGAATTGTTGGCCGTATAATTTATATTCAGGGTGTTCATCATCCATATTTGTGGGCCGTAGTCCCATTCGGCATAACGGGGCAATCCATTGCGAACTCGTTGGTGCCTGTCATATCTTCCATAGGGAGAGGTTTCCGAGAAGTGGAACCCGTATTGAAAATCCCAATTTTCAGTTGGTTGAAAGCGTATTTTTTGCATCATATTTATCTGCGAATATGCCGAAGGAATCTGCAACAATTTGTCTTTCTGCGTTATTACAACATCTGCGCTGTCCTGTCTTTCCACGTAATAATCCTTAATATAATCTTCGGGACCGTGACTTCCTTGGCGAAGATTATCGTAATCCCACGAACTGATACTGGTAACGAACGCCCACTTTTTAAAACCCAGGTTCACGTCAAAATGGCCCGTTTTTTCCTTATTGGCAGAGGAATAGCGCGCACTGGCCTTTCCTGTAATTAAAGGTTTGTCCGTCAAGGAAAGTTGCGGCGTAAGAGTTTGGAAACTCATCACTCCGCCAATGGCGTCGCTGCCATAAATTACGGAACCGGGACCAAAAAGCACTTCCGTACTTTCTATGGCGAAGGGATCCAGATTGATAACATTCTGAAGGTTCCCCGAGCGGAAGATGGCCGTGTTCATGCGCACTCCGTCCACGGAATACAACAGCCTGTTTGTCGCAAAACCGCGGATCATTGGGCTGCCTCCGCCCTGCTGGCTCTTTTGGATAAACACTTTCCCCGAAGCACTTAAAAGATCTGCCGCTGTCTGTGGGTTTTGCAGGGCCACCTCTTTTGCTGAAATGGAAATGATTTTTGAGGGCACATCATCGCTGCTCTGTCGCCAACGCGAGCCAGAAATGACCACTTCATCTAAGCTGAGATTGGAAGTTTCAAGTGAAATTTTAAACCCTTCCTCTTCCAATTCCGCATAACTTGTTATCAGCGTTTTATAACCCAGGCTTCGTATTTCAATCCTTTCCACATTTTTAAATGCTGAAATATCTGCCTGTCCCTTGGAGTTGGTCGTGGCATAAAGGTTGGATTTTGCATTTGTAAGCGTTGCCAAATCTATGGGTTCGTTGGTCTGTTGCTCCGTGATGGTTATGGTCTGGCCATAAATACCGCCCACAAAACCGAACAACATCCAAAGTATGAATAGTTTTTTCATTTTTATTCTTTGCTTTTATAGTTAACGTGTCCTGAAAGAACACAATAGTCCAAGTTGCCATTTGTTGATGACAACTGTATAAGGTTTTGATCTATATAAATGTTAACGTAGCCTGGGAGGAGGCGTGAGTGGCGAGATAAGAACGGAATTGAAAATAGTGCTATGCATCGTATCCTGATAAGCTATTCCTGCTTTTTGCAGCGGTGTGGCCTGCCAACTAAACGGGGCTGTGCAGAAAAAAGACCATAAATACTTGTGAAGGTTTTTTTTGGCTTTTTGGGTATCCTCATCTCGATCAAAGGCAGAAGCAACCAGTTTTTTAAGTTTCTTGTTCAGATTGGTTTCTTCGTAATCCCACCAGCAACGGTAAAAAATTGAATCGCCTCTTATTTCTGCGGAAACAATATCGTACATCTGCCCCTTGTATTCAAACTCTTTGGCATGTTCCCAGCGCAGTTTGGTTTCTGCATCCTTTTTTGAAAACTTCAGAAGCACCAATTCCTCCTGATCCATTCCGGCGATCATCTTCCATTTTATTTCGCGTTTGAGAGCGGATTTTTCAAATTGCATATAAAGATACAGTGTTGCAACTGGTGCAACCAAAATAAGCAATAGCGATATGGCGATTATTCTTTCTTTCAATGGAAAAATTAAGGATAGTCCAAATGTCGTAAAATTGAAAGTAATTGCGTGTCCATTTTAATCTTTTTTGTTCTTCAAAAAAAAAGACCATCCTATGTTACAGAATGGCCCTTTGTTTATAATAATAAAATTTCAAAAATCAATACCAGCCCCGTATATTATACATAACGGTATTGGGTTGGTTTTTGGCATAGGCCATCAGCACGCTTTGCGCTCCTTTGGCAATTTCAATGTTCGCGTCCAATACTTTCAGTTTGTATTCCCACGGACGGTCGCTAAGTGTCTTTACCCTACTTTCAATTTTGGAAAAAAGTGATTTTACCTTTGGATAACAAGAGGAAGAAGGTTCAATGCTCGCCAAAATGGCCCCGGCTTCATTAGCGGCAGCCAGATCTTGGTTTGCAGTCCAAATAGCGGTAGCCTCTGCCAGTTGCATTTCGCAATCGCGGTCTATGGTTTTTTGGTACATGGTTTTTAAACTTTTTCCAACTTTGTCATAACAGGTGCTACTGACCGGAACGTTTACCAATAATCCCAAAGCTTCTTCAAAACGATTTTGGTTAGCCAAGGTATTGGCCTCTTTTTGGATCAGCTCGCAGTTGTCGTTGAAGAAATCAATGATCTTTTGTTTTCCCTCAGTAACAAACAGCTGCACATCCTCGCCATTGGTCCTCATATTTTTGATGGCCGCAATGTAGGCTTTGGTCTCGTTGGAGCCCACACCTTTCACATTAAAGCTCTTACTGGTGTAAAGTGTACCATTTACACCATCACCAATATAGAGTGTTATATCAAGGTTAAGTGCAATTTTTGGTGGCGCTGATCCTATTACATCCTTGTTCATTACCGAAACATTCGGAGTAATAATGAAACGTGAATTATAGGAAACATCGCTGATGCCGTTTTTAGTAACCATTTGTCCCAGTTTGGTTTCCAGGATTTGTCTGGCAGCTGCAGGCACTTCTGCCATTTCATAGGGAATGTATGTTCCCAATGCAATATTGGAACTGCTGTTCTGTGCCGTTCCTAGGACGACAGCAAGCAGTAAACAGATTGTAAAAAATAATTTTTTCATAATGTGGTTTTTTTATTTTCCTCCTAAAATAATCGTTGCCCTTCCCAGTCCTTTCATGACCAGTTTGTTGGGTATATTGTAAGGGGCGCTGCTCAAGAACTTGCTCAAATCCCTCACATATCTTCTTGCGTCGATGGCATTTCCCTGTTCATTGTATAACGGAATTCTGACTTGTTCAAAAAGCGCCATATTCTCGGTCATATCTGTAGTGTTGAAGCGGCCTTTAACCGTATTGTTCTGAAGCCAGTCCTCAATAACGAAACCAAGTTCGTCACCACCGCCGTATTCGGTTTCAAGATCACCGTCCCAGTCGTCCCATTTTTGGATGCGGACGATTATTTCACGTCCGTTTTCGAACATATCGTCAAAATGCGATTGCAATGAAGCCGTAAAATTGTCCATATGCGAAAGTACTGCTTCTGAAAGGAGCACAGGAGTTTCCGCAGAAAACGAAGGAGCCCCGGTACCTGTTGCCGTAGCAATTTGTTTATCTGTATAGGAATCTAACCCCTGAAGGTTAAAGTTGATGGATTTTTTTGGTCCGGTCTTGTTTACCGTCCAAGTAAGTTGGATGATTATATCGGCTTTGGCAGCTTTTTTGAATTCATCAATGGGGCTTTCGGCTATATCCGACCCAGATTCCTTGGATTGTCTCAAATTGTCCTCGGCACTGTTTGATGATATTGTTTTTATTACAGATTCCATGTTTTTCAGTGGAAAACCGCGATCCGCCATCATGCCGTTTATTTGGCTTATAACCTGCAAAACCTCAGGATTTTCCTGAAAGGCGCGTTTGTAATCGGCAATCTTTTCAGTAGAGCCTTGGTTTTCAAAGGTCATCGCATATCCGTTCTGAATGCACCAGGCATCGCTTGGCACTACCATTAAAGTCGGTTTTTTGGCCTGACTGAAGGCGATGGTAATGCTAAAAAATGCCAACAGGCAAAGTATTAATTTTGGTTGTTTCATTTGTATCTATTTTTAGAACCCGCTGGTCAGGGATTTGATAATATTTTCTTTTTCGAGTCTTTTTCGCAATTGGTCGCTCATTACGGTAACCACGGCCGCTATTTTATATTCGCGCTTACTTACCTTCAACCGGTCTCCAGGGGCAATACTGCCATCGGTTGCGGCGGAAACATATTTTAAGTACTCGCCACCTTCGGCAAAAAAAGCATCAAAAAACGCTTGGTGCTCCGCTTCTATAGAGGGATCTTTTACCAATGGTTGAAAAGAGGTGCATCCTTGGCCGCCGCCGGCATACCCTTTAAAGATAATTCCGTGCACTGCATTGCGCATTGCACTTGAAATGGCGTGTTTGGGATTTTTGGAATACGACCAAACTTTTACCAACTTGGCGCCTTGTTTTGCAATGCCTTCGCACTCTATGTCATAGCGCCAGATTTTAGTATCTTCCTTCGCCTTTTCCTTTTTCCATTGTGCCTGTGCGCTAAAACTGGCGACAAGCACAAATAAAATAGTTGTAAATAAATAAGATGGTTTCATAAATGTTAGTTGTTTTAGTTTATTTGTCTAATTAGCATTCCTGCGTAATATTTGTTTTTCGACCCACTGAATGTGGTATATTCAAGCTCAGAAGTATTTTCTTCATCAGCCATATAGCGATTGTCCCAAATCATATTTTTTTCTACTTTGATGACACCCACCTTATTGTATTCGGTTTTTCCTTCTTTGTTTATTACCTGTTCCAAAACTTCGTATTTATCGCCTTTCTCCAAACCTTCTTTCAAGCCAATTTTTGCAGAAATAGGATCGCCGCTTAGCAATGGAGTTTTGGTCCGGAAAACTTCATAGGCTCTTTGCAGTTTGGCAATAACGGCATCCCCAGCTTTTTTGGTGGCAATAGCTATCAATTCGTCATCAGATTTTTTTGTAAATGCAGTGCTCTGCAAATCGGCCCAAGCGGTCTCAGTTCCAATATATTCAAGTTTAAAGATACTTGAATTTTCAAAGGCTGCAACTTTTTCTGGATCCAGTGATGCATCTTCGGTCCAATAATCGTTGTAGAAAATAGCCGCAGTTTCCTCATCCCAAACAAGTCTGTACAAATGTGCGTCTGTTTTGATTACGTACCCCTTTCCAACTACACCAACTCCCACACTTGTCGCATCGGCCGCCAAACTAACACCGCCTGCTCCTGCTGCAGAAGCTGCTGAGGAAACTGCCGACAACAATCCAGTTGCTTTTTTTGCAACTTCTTCTTTGTTAGTGTACTTAAAATTGTTGACCACAACAAAAGTGTTCTTTAAAAGCTCTTCGCCAGCATCGGCAACCATAGCCAAGCCACGCTCGCTCTGTTTTGCTATTTTAATATCGATATCGGAAGCGCTATAGGAACCCCGTGCCGCAACCAAATCCATATTGAATCCTCCTGCCTCACTTCTGTTGAACCATTTGGCCACCATGGTCTTTGCTATGGCATTGTTGGCCAGAAATTGGGTAATGGAATCTTTTTGGAGTTCGTTGATTTCCTTTTTCGACAAACTTTCATCAACCAATTTAGGCAGGGTACGCAACTCAGCGTTGTGATCGTTGAATTTGTCGGGAATTGGGTAATTGATAAACGCTTCCTGAATCGTCTGGCTGTGCTCTTGTTGCAGGTCGGAAACCATAAAAGTGTACAGGGAGCTTCTTTTGTAATTGTTCAGATTGGCCGCATCTTGACCAAAAATAACGGAACTGGCGCCAAAAAATATGGCGAGCGTAAGTAGTCTTTTCATAATAGATAATTTGGTTAGTATTTTTTTTAAAGTTCCAATATTACGAAAATCTTCATACTAATGATTACGGAAAACCGTAAAGCGGATAAAAAAATCGTAATCTATTCAATAGTGTGCTGATTACTACCTAATTGGAAGAAGTAATTATTTGAAAAAAGTATTGGTGAAAACTATTTATTAGAAATAAGCCATTCCAATCGTTCCCATGGCCCTAAAAAAGGATTCGATTTTTTAAACGAACATATTAATGGCTTCTACTATCATAATTTAGCTTGCCATTTTAAGCAACCTCCATAGCTTTTTGGAGGCCATCACGGTCACTAAACAAACAAACCCAACCACCAGCCCCACAACAAATTCCAAAATAAAGGAAGGCAGTTGCGGCAAAAAATGGTGAAAGAAATCAACATTATGGACAAAAATTCCCCCCGAAACCAAAATTAGGGCTATAGTACCAATAACGCTGAGGCTCTTTATTACCTTTGGAAGCGCTTGCACCAAAAAAGTGCCCAGGATTTTTAAAAACCCCTTTTCTTTTTTGCTGCGCTTTATCAAATTATAACCCGCCTCATCCATACGTACAATCAGCATCACGATGCCGTAAACGCCTATCGTGGCCAAAATAGCAATAATGCTCACCACTATAATTTGGGTGCCGATAGGCTCCTTAACAACAGTTCCCAAAGCGATAATCACAATTTCCAGGGAAAGGATGAAATCGGTTACTATGGCAGATTTTACACGTACCTTTTCAATCGCCAAAATTTCACTTTCAGTAAGCCCTTCGTCCACAACTGAATCTTCGGAATGTGTATGCGGAAAAAAGAACTCTTGTATTTTTTCTGCGCCTTCATAGGCCAAATAAAGCCCCCCAAGAATTAAAACCACGGTTACGGCCACTGGCAGAAAGGCACTCAGCAAAAAAGCTATTGGAAGGATGATAAGTTTGTTTAGGAACGAACCTTTTGTAATGGCCAACAGGACGGGTATTTCGCGTGAAGAAGCAAAGCCCGAAGCTTTTTCGGCGTTCACCGCCAAATCATCCCCCAAAATTCCCGCTGTTTTTTTCGCAGCCACTTTGCTCATCATTGCCACATCGTCCATCAGTGCGGCTATGTCGTCCAGTATTGCGAAAAATCCTGATGCCATACGTTTTTTACTATAAATTTTGAGCAAAAATAAACAAGTTGCCTTGAAGAAGTTTAATTTATAGCAGCGAATTATATGGCTCGGAAAAAACTACTTCCAAATGCTGTTTTCGCAAGGCCCAATTTAAAAGTGCTCAAATGCCATTTCTTAAGCAACGGCTCAAAATTTTGCAAGGGAAGGCCTGAAATATAAGCAATTAAAAAACCAGCTTTACCTTCAACCTAAAAGGTAAAACTGGTTGTGTAAAACGGAAAATTAATCTTTAATACCGCGTTATTGCACCAAATCCATTAAACTTTGTCAATTCTCCTTTCGGAAGGAAAACAACATCGCCCCCAAAATCCATATTGGCCTCAATCATTTCGTCGTAGATGTCATCGATTACTCCTGTGTCATTTCTCTCTTCATCGGAAACATATTGAATTTCACCATTTTTCATGACCGCCGGTTGAAACAGACCTTGTTCAATAAATAAGGTTTGTATTCTTCCTTCAGAAATGGCATTCCATATTTCATTGGTATCACTTAGAAATTTGTTCTCGCCCACCGCTTTTTTCAATTCTTCTTTTCGCTCGTTATTCTTTTTGACCACGTAGTCCTTCACAATCTTCCAACTTTCATCAACAATGGAATGCGCGGTATCATTGATTTTATTCTTATTTAAGAATATGTTGAAAATACTGCGTTTGTTATCGGCAATTTTCAGGTATTCATTGTGATTTTCCTCAAGGCCACAAATCAATACTGGCAACGGGTTGTCTTTTCTAACCTCATTTACCTTTTTATCGGCTTGATTGAAATATTCCGCGATCAAACTGGTTTGTCTTGAAGCAATTGCTGCGGCAGCCCTATTTTTGGAAAAAAATTGGGTATTCTCAATTGGAAATGGATTTCCGATTTCCCGAATAATCTTATCGTTCATGGCTTCAATTAACCTAATTTTCTCCTGGCTCAAAACCAAAATATAGTAATGGGTCTCCAAGTGCATGGCTCGTACCAAATCGCGGGTGGCGAAGGTTTCGTCAATTACCACGCGATCTTCAACCTTTATCGGCAAACGTGTGTATTGGGCAACCTCGTCATTCACAAAAAGCATCAAGCTTTCCAAATTTTGGCTATGGTCAATTTCGGCGGCAAGCGTATTTAATTTTTCCATCAAATGTGTTGCATTGCGTTTGCTGGTATCAGCCATCAATCTATCCTCCGCTTCCTTGATTAGATTCTTAAGACGCAGACCATCATTTAGATAGTCAGGTTTTGTTCGGTGTGTAGTGGCTATAATGGTAATACAGTTTTCCGAACGTATGTCTTTGAGTTGTTTTAATGTGATGTTCATCTTATTTTTTTAATTGTTCATATACAAATACGATACAGGCATCAAAAAACAGCCTGTTGTTCAATAACTTTACCGGTCTTCCTAAATAATTTAAACCTTCGGAAGACCTCTTAAAACGGTCTATCCACAATTAGATTTCAACCGAATTATAAGATGATTAAGATACGCAATATATCTCTGAAAAACTATGATAAAGATCAGAATGGAGTTTATTTTAAAAAAGAAATTTCTAAAACTGAAAAAGATGGATGCCTTTGTAATCCTCCAAATACTTTCTGGCCATTTTATCGTTTCAAAATTGATTAAAACATCACCGAACAAGAAACGGCAGTTCACAATTGATTACCGGGCCTCGTCAATACTTTTCATAAAATTCACGATTTTTTTATTGACGGTAGCTGCCTGATCTACCGATAGAAAATGGCCCGAGTTGGCAATAACCTCCCCCTTACCTTTTGGTATATGTCTTTCCACTAAACGAAGTGTGTGTTCGGTATTGAACATATCGTCATCTCCAATCAAAACAAGGACGGGCATTTTTAAAGATCGCAACGAACTATTGGGGAAAGGTTTCATCTGTATTGTGAATTTGTTCAAGGAATCATTTTCCAAAGCAATGCGATACTGCTCCAAGTACCTTTTATCGAGCTTGCTCGGATCTTTTGACAAGGTTCCCATGGTACGTTTAGAACCTTCTTCCTTGGAATAGAAGATATTGAATATGTTTTTTAACAAGTCTGTACTTGGCGGAATCCACATAAAAGTCTGGACAGGACTCAACAGGATTAAACTTCTAATATCCCTTTTGCTTTTAAGGGCTATATCCGTGGCCAGCCAGCCGCCGCGGGAGGTTCCAATCAAATGGAAGGATTCTAATTTCAGCGCCCAGAATAGCTCTTCGTACCAAGCGGTCACTTCATCAATATTTTTAAAATCGGCTGTTTTATAGGATTTTCCGGGTTCAATTATTAAATCGATCGCAAAAATGCGGTATTGCTTTGCCAAGGCTTTGGCATTGGGGTACCACATGGTGGAACTTGCGCACATTCCGTGCAGCAGAACGACGGGCACTCCGTCTTTTGGGCCACTCATGATTACGTGGGCTATTCCCTTTGAAGTGGTTATATAGAGTTCTTCATAAGCAACGCCCCATAGTTGAAGTGTTTTATCATAAGCATCAAAATAGGGCTTATGTGCCCTATCCGGGTGAGCAATATACTCCGGTACTTTTTTAAACTTTTCGTATTCATCCTTCTTACAGCCAGCAAAAAAGACCAATAGAACTATAAGACTTAAAAGTTTACGATACTTCATCCTTAAATATTTCGATTAAAATGTATGTGATCAATGGCAATTCTACATAAACACGCGTAATTTCTAATTCTAAAAAAACTAAAAACCCACAATTCCTATAAATTTAGAAGTGCGGGTTTTAAATGCAACAATAGCGCTGCTAAAATTTATTTCGATAAAGTCAGCTCATCAATAATATGACTTGCCCCCGCGTATTTATCTATCAAAAACAGCACATAACGAATGTCAACATTGATGGTGCGCTGCAGTTGGTCGTCAAAGATAACGTCTCCGGCCATGGCTTCAATGTTGCCGTCAAAGGCCAAGCCAATCAGCTCCCCTTTTCCGTTCAATACTGGGGAACCGGAATTTCCACCTGTAATGTCGTTGTCGGTCAAAAAGTTCACGGGTAAATAACCGTCCTTGTCCGCATACTGCCCAAAATCCTTTTTTTCATACAGATCGATCAGTCGTTTTGGCATATCAAATTCATCATCCCCTGGCTGGTATTTTGCTACGGTGCCTTTTAAGGTTGTGTAATAGTTTTTAGCGGCATCATTGCGCTTGTCGGCGGGAAGCGCAATCACTTTTCCGTAAGTTAAACGCAGGGTGCTGTTGGCATCCGGATAGTATTTTTTATCGGGATTCTGAAGCCGCATACCCTGCACCATCAATCTGTAGGCTTTTTCAAAATCGTTATCCAATTGCTTTTCTTCCTCAGATTTGTAACGGTACCGTTTTACCAAATCAGTTGAAAGCTGAAACAACGGATCGTTCTGTAAAATGGCAGCATTGGGGTTTGCCATAAAAGCCAGTATTTTTTCCTTTGTTTCGAAAATACTGTTCTTAAAAACAGTACTCACATAGGTGTTCCAGCCTGCATCCGTTTTGTTATTTGCAGCAGCAACTTCGGCTACCATAGGCGCAATATTTTTTGCTTTTGTGGAATAAAGTTTAAGCTGTGCCGCCAAAACATCTTTTTCCAAAGGAAGGTAAAGGCCTTCGTAAAAATCATCTATTTCGGCATCTATTTTAGGCTTCAATTCCGACTGTTTTGCTTCATTCTGTTGCAGATAATAGTCAATATCGTTGCCCAAACGGTATGGAATAATCGCCATTTGGGTTCTCAACAACAGACTCAAATAGTTGTTGTGCCTGCTATTTTCATTTGTTTTATTGTAATAATTGTTGATGACCGACATTACATTCGCATACTTTTCATTGCCTTTTTTGGAAGCCCATTTCTGGAAAGCTTTTTCATCGGCGCGTTTGCTTGCTGCTGTTTTGTGCTGCTTCAGTGCATCAATCATTCCTTGGCGGTTCTTCCAATAATTTGCGGTTGAAGCATAGCTGGAAGCATAGTCAAGTTTCACCTGCTGGTCTTTATCCATATACTTCTTCATCACATCCATAGAAGTTTTTGAAGCTTCTACCCACGCGGGATATGCATAATCCACGTTTTGCTCAATACCTCCGGCCGGCATCCAACGGTTGGTCCTTCCCGGATAGCCCATAATCATCGCGAAATCACCTTCATCAAAGCCTTTCAAACTTGTGGTCAGGTGGTATTTCGGTTTTAGTGGAACGTTGTCTGGCGAATATTCTGCAGGATTTCCGTCTTTATCGGCATATACCCTAAAAAGTGAAAAATCGCCCGTATGTCTTGGCCATTCCCAGTTGTCGGTATCTCCACCGAATTTTCCAATGCTTGCAGGAGGTGTGCCCACCAAACGCACATCGTTATAATCTTGGTAAACGAAATAGTAAAATTCATTGCCTTGATAAAAGGACTTCACCGAAACGGTGTATTTTCCACCTTCGTTGTTTTCCTGTTCAATCTTTGCAATTTCACGGTTTATGGTCGCTTCGCGTTCAGCCTCGGTCATAGTGTCGTTCAACAAGCTTAGGATGCGTTTGGAAACATCGTCCATTCTAACAAAGAAACGCACGGAAAGGCTTTTCGGTTTTAGCTCCTCACTATGGTTGGCCGCCCAATAGCCGTTGGTAAGATAGTCATTTTCCTCGGTAGAAAGTTCGGCAATCTGGCTATAGCCGCAATGGTGGTTGGTAAGCACCAAACCGCTGTCAGATATAATTTCTGCAGTACACCCACGGTTAAACTGCACGATGGCATCCTTAAGGCTGGAATGGTTTACACTGTAAATTTCTTCGGGCGTAAGCTGTAGCCCCATTTTTTGCATATCGCGGTAGTTCAACCGTTCAATGTGCATTAAAAACCACATGCCTTCGTTGGCCTGTACGGGCAGCACGAACGCAGCAAGTAAAAAAGAAAGAATAAAATTTCTCATGGGTTAAAGGGAGTTTAATAATTAAAATAAGAGTTGAAAAACCTACCGAAAAGCAGTAAAATTCATCAACTTGCAAATATAATCGGATTCCCTACTTTAAAGCCTGAAACCGTTCTAAAAAGCACTGATTGCTGCAACTTTAACTTTTTGTTAAGACTGAGTGTGCGTATTCCCCGCCCTGAAAGGGAGGGGTGCCCAAAGGGCGGGGTGGGTCCTCACGGTAAAGCCAAAAAGGCTAAAAACCCCTTCCGACCCCCGAATTTTACCTTTTTGCTTAAAATTGAATTACATCCTCGGGGGCCACCCTGCCAAAAAAAGGCAGGCAGGCTTCCCCTTAAAGAGGCTTCGAACTTTAAATTAAAATAATTTCAAGGGGAAGGAGCGCAAACTATTGCCAACGATTAAGCCCAAGTAAGTGCTCCCCGCCCTGCAAGGGAGGGGTGCCCGAAGGGCGGGGTGGGTTTACAATGTAAAGCACCAAATCGCTTCCTACACCCTGAATCATAATATTTGGCTTAAAAATAAAATCACATACGGGAGCACGTGCTTTGCGAGTATTTCAACTTACATACTATTTCCTATCCTTAATTATATTCCTCGGCTGTTATATTCTTAATTCTTAAGAGCCGAAACCCTACAATCCCACACCATAAAAATAAAGTAAGCAGCAACAGCCTTTGCCAAAGTCCAATAAACTCCCGGGATTCCAGAGAAGCAACCAAGGCAAGCAGGAATACAAAGGAAATAAGGCACGTAAATATAGAATACTTCCATAGCGCAAAGAAGTTTTTCATTTTTTTAAACGATAAACCAAGTAAACCTGTGCCCGCAATTGCTGATAGAAAAGCAATGGGCGCGACCGTGTTGTGGATTAGGTTTTCCATTGAGCCTGCCACAGGACAGCCCACATCACAGGAAACTAGACCATCAACGGAGATTCCCAACCCAAAAACTATGATCAATATGGAGCCAATGGCTGCGGGTTTTTGCTTTTTAAACTCCGTCAAAATTGAAATTCCGAAGACGGCAATCAAAATTCCCGAAGGTATAAAACCCACATAGTTCATCAAAAGGGAGTTTACCGTTCCCGTGGCTCCCAATTCACTTATAAATTGATTGCTATGACTGTAGCCCAATCGCATACTTCCACAAATGACAGTCATTACAATAAAGATTATAGGCCCCGCAATTCCGCCCAGAGCAAAAATTTTGCCTGTTTTCATATACAATTGATTCTTAGAATACTACACCCTACAATGTACAAATTTTTGAAATATAAATTTATATCGCGTTGGTTTTTCACATTAGCCAATCATCATATCAATCATATTGTGAAAACCAATAATAATCAATAACTTTATAAACAATCCTTTAAAACAAACCTCATGAGAAAGACAATTACGCTATTATCGGTTTTGCTGTTGGGAATAATTACAACAGGCACCGCCCAGCAACAAGGTAAAAAAGCAAGCCTAAATGAAGACGGCACTATTTCCGTGGAAACCGTTACACTACCTGAAAACTATTACAATACAGAACAAAACCAGGTATTTGACCAACTTTGGCGTTTTGGCGAACCAGCGCACCCCAACTTCAAAAACAGTCGTGGAACCACTTTGGCAGATATAGATAACGATGGTGTGGACGAAATACTCTACGGAATATGGAATACACTTTATGCTCTAGAAGGCAATGGCGATGTACTTTGGGAAAAACCCGTGAGCGGTACTATCCTTCTCCCACCCACGGTTGTAGATTTGGATGGCGACGGCACATTGGAAATCATCCTAAACACTGGCGGTGTACCCAATGCAGGCCGCGTCTATCTTTTAGACCCTGTGGGCAACGACCTGCCCGGATGGCCCTTAAATTTTGACGACCATTGGATGATAAATGCTCCAGCCGCCGCAGATGTAGATGGCGATGGTGTTTTAGATATTGTAACTGGTGAGCGCGTAACTGGCGGTCAAGGTTTTGTTCACGTCATTAAAATGGATGGTACTCCCCTTAATGCCAATTGGCCTGTGGAAGTTGCCGCTACACCAGCTTTCACTCCCTCCATAGCTGATGTTGACAATGATGAAAACAATGACGTAGTGATTGCCGCCTCCAGTGCTGGAATGTATATTTTTGATAATCAAGGTGCGGTTTTTCCAAACTTCCCTGTTTTTGATGCAAATGTGAATTACTCCTACCAATCCCCTATTCTTGCAGATCTAGATGATGACGGCGATCTGGAAATAATAGGAAGCAACCACGGTAACGCTGCCGGCTTTTACGTTATGGAACACGACGGTAGTTACAAAGCTGGCTGGCCCATCGCTCTCAGCGGTTGGACCTACTCACCAGCAACCGTTTTGGATATAGATACTGATGGCACTTTGGATATCTTTATGTCAGACAGAATCACTAGCGGAACACCCGGCGAAGAATTGCCTGTTATTTATGGGCTAGACCCAGACGGCAATAACCTGCCAAACTTTCCCATAGAAAAATATGGCGGCACTGAAGGCGTAATCTCCATTGCAGATGTGAATAACGACAATGTATTGGATATAATTTTTCCCAGCGTAATGACTGATGCGGCAGGCGAAGGCTTTATTCACGCTTATTCTTTAGATGGCTCAGGAGAAATAGCCGGATTTCCTTTACGCCCACACGGATTTACATTCTTAAACGGAGCTGTTTTGGGCGATGTTGATAATGATGGCCTTTTAGACCTTACTGCAAATAGCTATACCCAAACTTTCGGATCAGGAATAGACTCTACTTTTGTAAGCGTTTATAACCTTAATGTTCCATACAATCCAGACACCATAAAACGCAATGGTTATAAAGGCGACAATACCCGCGACGGACTTGTGGAACTTGAAATCCCTATTGGAATATCAGAGTTTGACACTGCTTCATCTATAAATATATTTCCAAACCCTTCGGAAGGAATCTTGACATTTACAATCCCTTCTGCAGTGCATAACGCAAAAGTGAAGGTTTACAGCATAGATGGAAAGATGGTTTTTTCGGAAGAAAGAAATCTGGAAACAACTTCTACTTTTAATCTGAAGCATTTAAAGAGTGGGTTGTATTTCGTAACCGTTTCGGATGGAAAGCATACTTCCACCGCCAAGTGGGTGAAGAATTAGGATATACATTAGCACACCTCCATTCTCAATAATCGGGAACCGAGTAAATGAGTAAGTGCTCCCCGCCCTGCAAGGGAGGGGTGGGCGCGTTAGCGATCGGGGTGGGTGCTCTAAAATTCAGTTTCCGCAAAAACCCCTTCCGGCACACAGTAATAAAAATTTAAAAAAATGGTTGTTCCCCGAACTTTTTGGAATTTGGTGTTTATAACTTGGTCCCGATAGCTATCGGGATTATTCAATCACATGTTGCGAATAATTCCGCCACTTCTCCAAACAAGCCTCCATATCTTCGGGAATGGGAGATTCAAAACGCATAAATTCTCCGGTGGTTGGATGCACAAATCCCAAGGTTCGGGCGTGCAATGCTTGGCGTGGCAATACTTTAAAACAGTTTTCCACAAACTGTTTGTATTTGGTAAAGGTTGTTCCTTTTAAAATCTTTTCGCCACCGTAACGCTCATCGTTGAAAAGGGTGTGGCCTATGTGCTTCATATGCACCCGGATTTGGTGGGTACGCCCTGTTTCCAACCTACACGAAACAAGGGTTACATAGCCCAACCTTTCCAAAACTTTATAATGGGTAACGGCTGGCTTTCCCTTCTCCTCTTCATCGTTTTCGTAAACGGTGTTCTGCAAACGGTTTTTGGGGTGGCGGCCTATGTTGCCTTCAACGGTGCCTTCGTCTTCTTCCACATTTCCCCAAACAAGGGCTACGTATTCGCGCTCGGTGCTTTTGTCAAAAAACTGTTTGGCGAGGTGGGTCATGGCCTCCTCGGTTTTGGCAATAACCAACAGGCCGCTGGTGTCTTTGTCGATTCTGTGAACAAGTCCGGGACGATTACTACTATTATTGGGAAGATTGTCAAAGTGATAAGTCAACGCATTTATCAGCGTTCCGCTGTAATTGCCGTGACCGGGATGCACCACCATTCCCGCGGGCTTGTTCACTACTAAAACTGCATCGTCCTCATAAACGATGTCAATTGGAATATTCTCGGGCACCAACAGAAACTCATACGGCGGATGCTCAAAAAGCACCGTTACCACATCATTGCCCTTTACTTTATAATTTGATTTTACGGGAACGCCGTTTACGTGGATATTTCCCGCAGTAGCGGCTTTTTGTATTTTGTTTCGCGTGGCCTTTTCAATCAGGTTCATCAGGTATTTATCTACCCTAAGTGCGCCCTGCCCCTTGTCTGCCTTAAAGCGGTAATGTTCGTAAAGATCATCACTGCCGTCGGTATCGTCAATTTCTTCCTCGTTAAAATTCGCCATTGTTTTCTTCTTCATTTTGAACAGGCGCCTCTTGGTTTTCCTCGGAAGAATCTTCTTCAGATTGAATTCTGTTCAACGATTCATCACCCACGATTAAATCAATAACCGAAGTCTTTTGAAGCGGCGTGCCCGGTTCCAGCTTTTCGCCTTTGTAACGCAGTTCCAAAACGTTGTCGCTAATGTGCGGCCGGTAACTTATTTTTCCAATTTTAAAACCCATGGCCAAAAGTGTGGGCTCTGCCTGGCGGCGCGTGCGGCCCAAAACATCGGGCACCTCAATTTTCCGGTAGCCGGAAGGATTTAAGGTTAAATACAGTTTGCGGTCTTCCTTTACAAATTTGCCCGGTTTCGGAATTTGTTCAATTACCGAATATTTCGGGAAATCCGGATTGTAGTTTGCCGAATCGAGGATTTCGTAGCGCAGGTCCATTTCGTCCAACTTCTCCTCTACTTTGTCCAATGACATTTTTGCGAGGTTAGGTACTTCTATCGTTTCATTGTGGTTTGTACTAAAACGAAGCCACCACAATATCAAAAATGCCAAAACAAGCAAGGCAACGATGGCCAAGAGCAACTGTTTCAAAAATGCTTTGGAAAACACGAACTGGAAAAAAGTCATACGTTTCTTTGTTACTACTTAAAAATATAAAAACCCAAAGGTAGTATCTTTTGTTGAAAGCCCCCTAACCCCCAAAGGGGGAATTTTATTTTTTGATATGTTTCTTGAAAATACAAATAAATTACTATGTACTGCGACTGAATACTACCACTTGCAACTTTAGCGCACTTATTTTTAATACTTTTGTAAACGTAGATTTTAATAAATTGTTATGGGTAAAAAGCATATTGCCGTGGCTATGGGCGGCTATTCCAGTGAGTTCGAGATTTCGCTTAACAGTGGCGGAGTGGTTTGCAACGCCCTCGATAAAAATAAATATGAAGTGTATCCCGTCCATATTTTGGAGGAAGGCTGGTATTTTGCTGCTAAAAATGGCACCAAACACCCCGTAAACAAAGCAGATTTTAGTTTTGACAACGGCACCGAAACCATTCGTCCCGATGCCATCTTCAACACCATTCACGGAACGCCCGGCGAAGATGGCTATTTGCAGGCCTATTGGGAATTGCTGAAAATTCCGCACACGAGTACCGATTATTACCAAGCGGCACTGAGTTTTAACAAACGCGACTGCCTTTCGGTTTTGAAGAATTTTGGCGTTCGCGCAGCCAATTCGTATTATGTGAATGAAGGCACGGAAATCAATTTGGAGGAAATCGTAAAGAAAACGGGGCTGCCCTGTTTCGTAAAACCGAACCGTTCCGGCTCCAGTTTCGGCGTGAGCAAAGTCCACGAAATGGAAGAGCTGATGCCCGCCATTGAAAAGGCTTTTACCGAAGATTCCGAAATAATTATTGAAACCGCATTAGTGGGTGCTGAAATAGCAGTTGGCGTTTACAATAACGGAAACGAAATCATAGCGCTGCCCGCCACTGAAATTGTCTCGGAAAACGAATTTTTTGATTATGCGGCAAAATATCTCGGAAAATCACAGGAAATAACCCCCGCACGTATTTCGGAAGAAGAAACCCAATTGGTACAGCAAGAGGCCAAACGTATCTATAAACTACTGAATATGAAAGGTGTAACCCGAAGCGATTTTATCATTGAAAACGGAAAACCCTTTTTCTTGGAAATAAACACCAATCCCGGCCTTTCCACGGAAAGCATCGTTCCCAAACAAGTACGCGAAGCAGGGATGACGCTGACGGAGTTTTTTGATATATTGATTCAGAATGTACTAAAGTAGTTGCAAGTTTCAGGTTACAAGTTGCAAGTTTTATTGCACCACCACAACCTGTAACTTGCAACCTGCAACCCTTTAACCAAGACCAATGAAATACTACCTCATAGCAGGCGAAGCCTCCGGCGATTTGCACGGAGCCAACTTGATGAAAGCCTTAAAAAAGGAAGATGCCGAAGCCGATTTCCGTTTTTGGGGCGGCGATTTGATGCGCGAGGTTGGTGGCACCGAGGTAAAGCATTACCGCGAACTGGCCTTTATGGGCTTTGCAGAGGTTGTAATGAATCTGCGAACTATTTTTAAAAACATCAAATTCTGCAAAAAGGATATTGAAGCCTACAATCCCGATGTCATCATTTTTATAGATTATCCCGGCTTCAACTTTCGGATTATGAAATGGGCACGGCAGAAAGGCTACAAGACACATTATTACATTTCGCCACAAATCTGGGCCTGGAAGGAAGGCCGCATCAAGGACATAAAACGCGATGTGGACCAGATGTATGTGATCCTTCCCTTTGAAAAGGATTTTTACGAAGAAAAGCACAACTTCCCCGTGCATTTTGTGGGCCATCCGTTGATTGACGCCATCTATAACAGAACCCAAGTTGATCCGAAGACTTTTAAGAAGGAAAACGGCTTGGACGACAGGCCAGTAATAGCATTGCTTCCGGGCAGCCGAAAACAGGAAATAAGGAAAATGCTGGAAATCATGATTTCCGTAGCCAAGGATTTTAAGGAATATCAATTCGTTATAGCGGGCGCGCCAAGTCAGGAAAAATCGTTTTACGAAACCTTTCTCAGCACAAAAAACGTGCATTTTGTAACCAACAAAACATACGATCTTTTGAGCATTTCGGAAGCCGCACTGGTTACTTCGGGCACGGCTACTTTGGAGACCGCACTGTTTAAGGTGCCGCAAGTGGTTTGCTATAAAGGTGGGCGAGTGAGCTATGAAATTGCAAAGCGCGTTATTAAACTAAATTATATTTCCTTGGTAAATTTAATCCTCAACAAAGAAGCGGTTACCGAGCTAATCCAAAACGATTTCAACACAAAAAGATTGAAGGAAGAACTCACCAAAATATTGGCCCCCTACAAAAGGGCCACGATGTTTTTGGATTATTACGATTTGGAAAAAGCCCTCGGCGGAAGAGGCGCCAGTGAAAACACGGCAAAACTTATCTATTCCACAATAAAGGAGAATTAAATAAAATTTTATATTTTTAACCTTAAATCTCCTATTCCCAATCGATGCGAAAACTACTCTTTTTTTCCTTTTTGGTTTTATTCCTAATATCGTGTGGAAGCACAAAAAACACGGGAAAGGTTCCAGAGGCCATTATCGGAAAAACTGAAAGGAAGACGAAGCCTACCCGAAAAGTTAGCCCCAGCAAAATTACCGCAAAGGAAGACGAAAAAAACAACGAGCCAGCCAATTCTGAAGCAAGTGCCAAAGAAATAAAAAAAGATATCATTGATTATGCTAAAACCTTTCAGGGCACGCGCTACAAATTTGGCGGAACCACAGATGCCGGGATGGATTGCTCCGGTTTGGTATGTACGGCCTTCCAAAAGGAAAACATCACCCTGCCCCGTATATCGAGGGATATGGCAAAAAAAGGAATCCTGATTTCCCTTAAGGAAATTGAGGAGGGCGACCTTGTTTTTTTTAAGACCAGTAGCCGCAATGTTATAAACCACGTAGGTTTGGTAGTTGAGGCCAAACGCGGTGAGGTAAAGTTTATCCACTCCACGACCCGGGCCGGGGTCATCATTTCATCGCTTGATGAGGATTACTGGAAAAAAGCTTTTGTGGAGGTGCGGCGGATTATTTAGTTGTTCGTTTAATCAAATTTCCTTAATTTTAAGTAATTCTTTTCTCCCCAGTACATTTTAAGTTTCACTTAAAATTGGGGATATGAAATTCATAAACTTCGTAGTTGTAAAGTTTTCCGGTTTTTTGGTTTTGGGAATTCTCGCTTCGCATTACTTCCCATTCTTCTTTTTTCTACTACCCTTTCTTCTAATGCTTTTCCTTCTTGTTTTTATCCTTTGGATATGGGCGCGCAACCAAATTTTTCAAACAGTTTACTTCGGAATTGCCACCTATCTCTGCTTTTTCGCCGTCGGTTATTTCAGCTACCAAATGCGGTTGCCGTGGTTTCAGCCGAGACATTATTCGAATAGTATAGCTGAAGAAACTCCTGCATTGCTTCAACTGAAAATCACACAGATGTTGAAACCGGATACATTCAACTATAAATATTTTGCCGCCGTGAGCGCCGTAAACGGGGTATCGACGGACGGAAAGATATTGCTGCACGTTTCAAAGGATTCTTTGAAGAAAGAATTTTCAGTCGATGAAATTTTATTGGTTTACGCCCCAATCACCCAAATCCAGAAACCGCTGAACCCGCAGCAGTTTGATTATTCCGATTATATGAAATCTTTGGGCGTTTATGCACAATTGCGAATTTCTGAAAAGGAAATTTTAAAAATCCGAAACGGCACCCCGACACTAACTGGAGCTGCGCAAAATTTCCGTGCAAGCATCGTTGAAAAACTGCAAAAAACAAAACTGAAAACCGACGAACGTGCAATAATACAAGCACTCGTTTTGGGGGAAAAGAAAGACATTGACAAAAACCTTTACAACGAATATGCCGCCGCGGGAGCCGTCCACATCTTGGCTGTTTCGGGGCTGCACGTCGGGATTCTGTACGCTATACTCGCTTTTCTTTTGAAACCCCTTGCCCGGTGGAAATTCGGAAGCTATTTTCAAGCCGTTTCCATAGTGCTTTTGCTCTGGGGCTTTGCGTTGCTTTCGGGCCTTTCGCCATCGGTGACGCGGGCGGTAACCATGTTCAGTTTTTTTGCAGTTGCCAAAATTTTCAATCGGGAGACCAATGCCATAAACACCTTATTCCTTTCGTTTTTGGCGCTTTTGATCATCAATCCGCTGTGGCTTTTTCAGGTCGGGTTTCAGTTGAGCTATTTGGCGGTGTTCTTTATTGTTTGGCTGCAACCCCTTTTTTACAAGGTTGGCTATTCAAAATATTGGCTCGTCCGGAAAATTTGGACCATAGTGGCCGTTACCTTATGCGCACAGATCGGGGTGTTGCCATTGAGCCTTTACTATTTCCATCAGTTTCCGGGGTTATTTTTGGTGACCAATATTGTGGTACTTCCCTTTTTGACCATTTTGATGTGCGGCGGAATTCTGATAGTAATTTTAGCTTCTTTCGAAATCCTTCCAAATTGGCTCGCGGCCAGCTATAATTTTCTGATTGAGGGATTGAATGGCTTTATCCATTGGATCGCGGTGCAGGATGAATTTCTTTTTAAAAATATCCCTTTTTCAACTTTGAAAGTTTTGGGAGCATATCTTTTGATAATTGCTTTGGCCCTATTTCTGAAACCGTGCCTGCTGGCAGACAGGAAATTGAATTATCGCCGTTTGGTTGTTTCGCTATTGTCCGTTTCCGCCTTCATTGCCATCTATATTTATGATGAATTCCGAACTTCAGCGAACCAACTTATCGTTTTTCAGAAAAGCAAACAGACCTTGATTGGCTATAAAAACGGAAAGCACTTAACGGTTTTTAAAAGTGACACAACCAAGAACATTTCCGAGGAATACCCCATAAAATCATTCCGAAGCGCGAGTAATATTGATACCTATTCCGAAGAAGGGCTGCCAAAAATATTTCAATATAAAAACAGGAAAATTTTGGTTTTGGATAGTTTGGGAATTGTTCCGAAACGGAAAAACATACACACCATTCTACTTACCAATAGTCCAAAAATAAACCTCAACAGGCTTATTGACAGCCTTAAACCGAAACAGATAATTGCCGATGGCAGCAACTATTTTACCTATGCAAACCGCTGGGAAAAAACCTGCAAACTAAAAAAGCTCCCGTTCCGCTATACCGCGAAACAAGGAGCTTTCCCAATAGAATAGCCCGAATATGAAACCGAAAATGCTATCCTAAAATGTGTATTTAAAGTTTTTTTGATAATCCTCCCAAGCTTCCGTTGTGGTAATTTTCAAATAATCATCGCTTTGGATCATTTTTAGGAAAATTTCAAGCTGTTGCGGTGTTCTATAACCAGGCACGGCCTGAATAAGGTCTCCGTTTTCCCTGAAAAAAACCACGGTTGGATATGCGGTTACCTTCATAGCATGCGCAAACAAATGCTGTGAATTCCTTCCTTTTCTGGCAGGATCATAATTAGGGTTGGTATAGACAAAATCCTGATAATTTATCTCTTCAGTCCCTTCAGCATTGAATTTAACGGCATAATAATTTTTGTTGATGTATTCAATAACCTTTTTATCGCTAAAGGTGTTTTTATCGAGCATCTTGCAGGGGCCGCACCAAGTGGTATAAACGTCCATAAAAATCTTTTTGGGTTCTTTCTTTTGGGCGGCGATGGCCTCGTTCATCGTCATCCACTTAATTTCCTGTGAATTAACAGAGCCAATGGTAAATAAAAAAACAATCAGTAAAATATTTCTCATTTAATTCTTTTTAAAATTCTAAAATAATAAAACAAATAGCGTTCCACAAAAAAGGAACGCTATTTATATATAATGTATTGTGTATTAACGAATACCGTGCATTAATTTTTTTAGTACCGGGTTCAGCAACATCGAAATAACGCCAACCCCAATGGGGATTAACGTAAAGATCAAAAAGAAAGTCCCCATGGAATATTCCGCTGAAATTTTATCGATCATCCCGCCCATTGTATTTGCCGCTTTTTGGCCAACGGCTATGGCCAGGTACCAAACCCCGAACATAAAGCCAATCATACGTGCCGGCACCAACTTACTTAAATAGGACAGCCCCAATGGAGAAAGACAAAGTTCTCCCATTGTGTGTAATAAATACGCCAAAATAAGGAAAACCATACTCACTTTTGCCGTCATCGCTCCCGGAGGAATGTCTGATGCGCCATACGAAAGAATGGCAAAGCCCAGCCCCAAGAGTATGAGGCCGATTCCATATTTTACGGCCGCACTGGGGTTGTACTTACTCTCCCACCATTTTGAAAATATAGGAGCAAGTGTAATAATGAAAAAGGAATTCAATATTCCGAACCACGTGGCATCCACTTGTAATTCGGTTTGATTGAACTTATCGTACAATCTATAAATTACAAGCCCCCAGATACCGATAAAAGCGATTACCAAAGCTATATTGGACAGCGCAATTCTATGATGTGTTTTCTTGACCAATAAATAAATTACCCAAGAAATAATAATTAACGGAACGGTCGTTAACAGTGCATCTATAACTTTGAAAATCATGGCAGAATTTCCTGTTAGGTCCCTGTCTGTATAATCCTGCGCAAAAAGTGTCATGGAGCCAAGGGATTGTTCAAAAAAGGCGAAAAAGAAAACCGTAAAGAGCCCAAAGATGGAAACGGCAATCAGTCTATCTCTAACAATCGGTAAATAACGCGCAATACGGGTAACCAACAAAATGAGGAACATTGCCAAAGCGGCCAGCACTACAATATTGGTTCCGTTCATTCCCCAAAGTTCAAAAGGGACCAGCGATGTATCATAAATTTTTTCCAACGGATCGTTGAAAAGATAGAGCAATCCACCAATAGACGATAACACAATTAAAGCATAGTCAAACATTGTGAATGGGTTCAGCTTTATGGGTGCCACTTCTACTCCGTCTTCACGTATTTCTGGTGCTTTTTCATTTATATTTTGCGGTATTTCAACTTCGTGAACCTTGGTAGGTTTTGCCCCAATGCCGCCGAATATTTTACCTGCCAATAAAAATTGAAGCATCCCGAAGAACATAAAAACACCTGCAAGCCCAAAGCCATAGGACCAACCGTAGTTTTCAGCCAAGTAACCGCAAAGCATCATCCCGAAGAAAGCGCCAGCGTTCACGCCCATATAAAAGATGGTATAAGCCCCGTCTTTTTTGGATTCCTTGCCTTTGTACATTTCTGAAATGATGGAAGTAATATTCGGCTTAAAAAAACCTGTTCCAATTACCAAAAGTGTGAGCCCCAAATAAAATGAGGCGGTTGTCTCCAACGCCATGGAAGCGTGGCCCAAGGTCATAATGACACAGCCCAAAACCACAGCCATTCTGTACCCGGTAATTTTATCAGCTATCCAACCACCAATGATTGGGGTTAGATACAGCAACGAGGCATAGGTACCGATTAATGCCAATGCATGCTCGCGCGGCCAATCCCAACCGGGATTGTCGCTAAGTAACGGCGCGGTCAAAAAGAGCACCAAAAGGATGCGCATTCCATAAAAGGAAAACCGCTCCCACATTTCGGTAAAGAAAAGGATAAAAAGTCCCGCGGGATGCCCTAAAACCTTGTCCTTAAAAAGATTTTCTATATCGGTATTCATCGGTATATTTTTTGGTTAAATTGTTTTTTTGGAATTAGTTGGCTTTGTTGATATCTGGGTCGGCAAGTTCATATGGTTCCTGCTCCAACATTTCGCGTTCATTGTCTTCCGCACCATGGGTAAGACGTTTGAGAGGTTTTAGGATGATGATAAACAGAGAACCTATTATAATTGTAAATACAAATATGCCCAAGAATACGGCGTATTCTCCAAAATCTGAAGCAGATTCTCCCACGATTCCAGCCACCTTACTTCCCAATCCAGTTGCAGCGAAATAAACTCCCATCATTAGCGAAGCATATTTTATGGGTGATAATTTTGTGATGAAAGATAGCGCTACCGGCGAAAGACACAGTTCTCCAATAGTATGGAAAAAATATGCGAGCACTAACCATATCATACTTGATGTGCCAGACTGCTCAAATTGCATTGCTGCAAAAACCATAAAAACAAAACCAAAGCCCATAATAATAATACCCACTGCCATTTTGAAAAGGGACGACGCTTCTTTGCCTTTTAATTTCCTTTTTGCCCAAATAGAAGCTACGAGCGTAGCAAATAAAATAATAAAGCCCGCGTTTAAACTTTGGAACATTACGGTAGGGATTTCCCATCCCAATAAAACCCTGTTAGTTTTTGAATCCGTATATAAGTTCATTAGGCCTCCTGCTTGCTCAAATGCACCCCAAAACACGATTACCATTATAAAGGATAATAATAATACCAAAAACCTATCTTTAAAAACTTGAGAGTCCAGTTCTTTATAAATCATCATTAACAAAGCGGTTATGGCGGTTAAAAAGAGGAACAATAAGCCATAAGCCCAACCCAATTCATACCACCCATATGCAGAAATCAACAAAAGAATTACTCCAATTATCAATTGCTTGGGAGAAACAAATAACTTTGAATATAATTGGCCATAGGATATTTCATTTACATCATCTTTGGTTGAGACGAGATTACCAACTTCTTTTAAATATTTTTGCCCGAACAAATAGTTGATTAACCCCAATAACATTACTACACCTGCAAGCCCAAAACCTGCATGCCAGCCCCATTCAGCAACAACTAAGCCTATAACAAGCGTTGCCAACATGGCTCCTGTATTTATGCCAATATAAAAAATACTAAATCCCTTGTCTCTTCTTATATCTCCTTCTTTGTATAGACCGCCCACCATTGTTGAAATATTAGGCTTTAACAATCCTACTCCCAAAATAACCAATCCCAGACCCGTATAAAATGCCCAAGTATCGGTAAGCACAAGCACTCCGTGTCCTAAACACAAAATGATGGCTCCTATCAATACGGCTTTTTTCTGCCCCAACAGTTTATCTGCAATCATTCCTCCTGGAATTGACATAACGTACACTAACATTGTGTACCATCCATAAAGTGCCAAAGCCTCCTTTTCAGTCCAACCAAGACCAACTCCCCTATCATCCGTTCCAAGTGCGGAAGCTGTCATATACAAAACAAGAAGTGCTCTCATCCCATAATAGGAAAAACGTTCCCACATTTCAGTTAGAAATAAAATATAGAGACCTACCGGTTGGCCAAATAGTTCTTTTTGGTGCGCTTGTTTAATAGCTGTTGACATAAGATTTATTATTAGTTAGTGTTGATTTTTATAAATTATTTTTGATGAAGTCGGTCATTAAGGTATAAAGGTGCAAGCGGGTATTGCCACCGTATATACCGTGGTTCTTGTCTGGATAAATGCGCCAGTCAAACTGCTTGTTGGCCTGTACCAGGGCTTCCACCAGGCGCATGGTGTTCTGCACGTGCACATTGTCATCGGCACTGCCGTGTACCAAGAGGAATTTGCCCTCCAATCCCTGTACGTGCGAGAGGGGCGAGTTTTCGTCATAGCCCGAGGGGTTTTCCTGCGGGGTCTGCATGTAGCGTTCGGTATAGATGCTGTCGTAAAAACGCCAGCTTGTTACCGGGGCAACGGCAATGGCCATTTCAAAAACCTCGGGCGCCTGAAACAAGCAATTGGAAGCCATAAACCCACCATAGCTCCAGCCCCAAATTCCGGTTCTAAAAGCATTAATATAGGGCAGTTCGCTCAGTTTTTTTGCAACGGCTATTTGGTCTTCCACTTCATATTTGCCCAATTCCTTTTGGGTCATTTTCTTGAAATCCCTTCCCTTAAAACCTGTTCCGCGACCATCCACGCAAGCAATGACAATGCCCTGCTCATTTGCCAGCATTTGGTGCCAGTAATCATTTGTGCCTATCCAACTATTGGCAACCTGTTGCGAACCCGGCCCTGAATATTGAAAAAGAAACAACGGATATTGTTTTGTTTCGTCAAAATCCAACGGCTTAATCACATACATATTCAAGTCTTCGCCATTGATGTTTATGGTTGAAAATTCCTTTGGCGAAATTTTATAGGAAGCCAATCGGTTCTTTAAATCGTTGTTGTTCTTTATCTCGCGCAGCACGTTTCCCGTTTTGGCCTCGTTAAGCGTGAAAACATAAGGCGTTGTAGCATCTGAAAAAGACCCGATATAATAACTATAATCCGCGCTGAAATCGGCATCATTGGTTCCGGTTTTTTGGGATAAACGGACTTTATTTTTTCCCGAAGGCAAAATGGAATACACATCGCGGTTGATGCTGCCGTTTTCGGTACTTTGGTAATAAACCCGTCCCGTATTTTGGTCAAAACCGTAATAGGTGGTAACTTCCCAAGGACCTTTGGTTACCTGGTTCAAAAGCTTTCCGTTTTTATCGTATTGGTAAATGTGGTTCCAGCCATCTTTTTCGCTGGTCCAGAAAAAACTGTTGTTGTTCAAAAAGGTAAGATTGTCCGTAACGTCAACATACGCGGCATCTTTTTCCTCTAAAATCAATTTTGAGGAATTGTTGGAAGCATCCACAAAAACCAAATCCAATATATTTTGATGGCGATTGGTTAATTGTACGCTCAAAAAGTTGTTGTCTTTTGTCCAAAGCAACCGAGGAATGTAATAACTGTTGTATTTTGAAAGATCTACTGCGGAAGTTTTCCCACTGCCAAGGTCATACAGCTGAAGTGAAACCTTGGAATTGTTTTCGCCGGCCTTAGGATATTTAAAGGTTTCGGCAAAAGGATATAAATTATTGCCATAAATATCCATGGTATATTCGGGCACATCGGTTTCATCAAATTTTATGTAGGCCAGTTTATCGCCATTTACGCTCCATTCAAAAGCGCGGACAAAGGCGAATTCTTCCTCATAAACCCAATCGGTAATGCCGTTGATGATGCTGTTCTTTTTACCGTCCGTGGTAATCTGCTTGGTTTCGCCCGAATTCAGATCCTTTATGTAAAGGTTGTTTTGAAAACCGTACGCTATCTTGCTACCGTCATTGCTGAAAGTGGGTTCTTGTATTTTATGGGTTGAAACAAGGCTGAAATCCTTCGTTTTTACGTCGTAAACATAATAGGTGCCAAGCGAGGAACGACGATATATTTGCTCCAACTCAGTTGAAAAGAGAATCTTGGATTCGTCTTTGTTGAATTCATAGGAAATAATATAATTTATTCCCTTTAAATCTGTACTGTTTAAAAGTGTGCGTACTTTTTCGCCACTTTTATAATCATACACATCTACTGTTGAGGCCTTGTTCTGCCTATCGTAATTCAAAACGGCATATTCCTTTCCATTATTTAGGGAGCGGAGCACATCGAGCCTTTCGGTTTTGAAAACACCGGAGCCGGGTTTCCAAATATCTTCTAAGGTTATGTTTTTTTGTTGGGCGGTAAGGGTAGAAAAGGCCGTTAAAAACAGCAGTAAAAAAGGTAGGGAGTTAAATCTTTTCAAAGTGTTAAAATTTTAATACGCCAAGTTTACTAATTTTTTGTGAAAGAGGGGGCGGAATTTTTGTTAAATAAGCCTTTGAAGTGCGATTTAATAACAATAACAATTAGTTACAATGGCTCACAAATTTCACACTTCCCGTAATTCGAAAAATAGCGTTTTTTAAAAGCGGAAAAAATACCTTAATCCCGCACCAAGGGCATAGTCGTACAGCGCAGCAGCCCCTCCTGCTTGGAGATTTCTGCATACGGGACCTCTTCAACCGTAAACCCTTGTTCGCGCAGCCACGTATTCAGGCGGGTAAAGTTCTTTTCTGAAATGACCACATCGGGCGAAATACTGAAGATGTTGCTGTTCATATCATACATCTCGCGCTTGGTTATGTGAAAACAGTTTTCCTTTCCGAAGAAATCTATAAGCCACTGATATTCTTCTTCAATCAAAAAACCTTCCTTGTGGATGATGGCCTTCCCCCTTCCCAAAGGCTGAAAACAGCAATCCAGGTGCAGCGCGTTTTCATCTGCAACCGTATTGCTCTTTCGAAGGTTGAAGGATTTTACCTTTTTATGCGGAAAAAGTTTCTGAAGATGTGCTACGGCTTTCAAATTGGTACGGGCGGTAATAAAACTGGGGTAATCTTCGCCGTAATAAGCACCCACAAAAATATAATCGCCCCAAGGCATCACATCGCCTCCCTCTATATGGGCATTTTCGGGAAATTCTATGATTTTTGAAGGGTCAATCTGCTTGATAACGTGCTCAATGGCCTCAATTTCCATGGAACGGTCCTCAAGAATATTTGCAATGATGAATTTATCCTCAATCACAAAAGCTATGTCCCGCGAGAAAATTTGGTTATAATCCTTTATGGAATGCGGCCTATAAACCTTCACGTCATATTTTTTGAAGACTTCGGCCACGGCGTCCATCTCCTTTACCATATCCTCATCTTTTGGATAGGTGCCGGCATTTATGTGTTCTGCCGATTTTGGGTCGTAGGCATCCTCCAGCTTTGGCACGGGGCCATTGCTATCGGCACGGCCCAGCACTACCGCTCTTAATCTTGAAATTTCGTCGTTGATGTTTAAATGGATCATAGGGCAAATATAGAAAAAGCACCTCTATACGGAAGTGCTTTCAAATATATTAAAAATAAGTTTTTATCGTTTTTCCACGGGCACAAAGCTCCTTAGGGTCTCGCCAACATAAATCTGGCGCGGACGGCCTATTGGCTCTTTGTTCAGGCGCATCTCTCTCCATTGTGCGATCCAGCCCGGCAAGCGGCCCAAGGCGAACATTGGGGTAAACATTTCAACAGGAATACCTAAAGCGCGGTAAATAATTCCCGAATAGAAATCTACGTTTGGATATAATTTTCGATCCACAAAATATTGGTCTTCCAGTGCTTCTTTTTCCAACGCTTTTGCGATGTCCAAAATTTCGTCGTCAATTCCTAGGTTCTCCAGAACATCATCCGCCGCTTTTTTAATGATTTTGGCGCGTGGGTCAAAGTTTTTGTAAACCCTATGGCCAAAGCCCATCAATCGGAACGGATCGTTTTTGTCTTTTGCCTTTGCCATAAATTTCTTGGTGTCGCCACCGTCTTCTTTAATAGCTTCAAGCATTTCAATAACCGCTTGGTTTGCCCCTCCGTGAAGTGGCCCCCAAAGCGCCGCGATTCCCGCAGAAATTGAAACGAACAACCCGGCATGTGAGGAGCCGACGATTCGCACCGTTGAAGTGGAACAGTTCTGCTCGTGGTCTGCGTGAAGGATCAATAATTTATCCAAAGCTTCCAAAACCGTTTCGTTGGTAGTGTATTCCCCGCTTGGTTTTTTGAACATCATTTTTATAAAATTGTCCACATAGCCCAAGGAATCTCCACCGTAATCCAGTGGAAGGCCCATGCGTTTTCTATAGGTCCAAGCGGTCAAAACAGGGAATTTCCCAAGGATTTTAACGATGGCCTTGTACATATCTTCTTCGCTTTCCACGTTTACCGAAGAAGGATTAAACGCAACCAGCGCCGAAGTCAAGGAAGACAGCACGCCCATTGGGTGAGCGGCTTTTGGAAAACCGTCCAAGATACGTTTCACGTCCTCATCAACGTGCGATTGTGCTTTTATATCGGTGTGGAATTTCTCCAATTGGGTTTTGGTTGGCAATTCCCCAAAAATAAGAAGGTAACAAACCTCCAGGAAATGTGCTTTTTCAGCAAGTTCTTCAATGGCATAGCCGCGGTAGCGCAATACGCCTTTTTCCCCATCCAAAAAAGTGATGGCGCTTTCGCAGGCCCCCGTATTTTTGTAACCAGGATCTAAGGTAACAACCCCGCCCGTGTCGCCACGAAGGCTTTTTATATCTATTCCTAACTCATTTTCAGTTCCTTCTACAATTGGAAAATCGTATTTTTTACCATCTATTTCGAGGGTCGCCATCTTTGCCATAAAATATCGTGTGTTTTTTAATTTATTCAGAAACGTAAAAGTACAAAATCTCAAGTTATTTTTTTAACATTTCTCGGGAATCTTAGGTTAAAAAATCCTTAATACGAGCCCCCTAACCCCCAAAAGGGGAAACGGAGAAGACGAAGAAAAAAATAATGGATATGGTTTTTCGAAAAAGTACCGCTTTTTATATTTTGAAAGCATTTTGCTGAGGAAAATAGGCAACTTCGCCCAATTGCTCTTCAATTCGCAGCAATTGATTGTACTTTGCCATTCTATCACTTCGCGAAGCGGAACCCGTTTTTATTTGGCCACAGTTTAATGCGACCGCCAAATCGGCAATCGTGTTGTCCTCGGTTTCCCCGCTTCGATGGCTCATTACGGAAGTATAACCGGCATTATGCGCCATATTTACGGCGGCGATGGTTTCGGTGAGTGTTCCTATTTGGTTCACTTTTATAAGAATGGAATTGGCTATTTTTTCTGAAATACCTTTTGAAAGCCTTTCCACGTTTGTTACAAACAAATCGTCACCCACCAATTGCACTTTATCGCCAATTTTTTCAGTCAAATATTTCCAGCCTTCCCAATCGTTTTCGTCCATGCCGTCCTCGATTGAAATGATGGGATATTTTTCGCACAATTCAGCCAAATAATCTGCCTGTTCCTTTGAAGTGCGTACTTTCCCTTTTTCGCCTTCAAATTTTGTGTAGTCGTATTTCTTCTTCACATAAAATTCCGCGGCAGCGCAATCCAGGGCAATCATTACATCGTCGCCCAATTTGTATCCGGCTTTTTTGGTAGCTTTTGCGATGGTTTCCAAAGCATCCTCCGTTCCGTCCAAGGTTGGTGCGAAACCGCCTTCGTCGCCAACCGCCGTACTTAATCCGCGGTCGTGCAATACTTTTTTAAGGTTGTGGAAAATTTCGGAACCCATTTGCATGGCATGCGTAAAATTTTTCGCCTTTACGGGCATCACCATAAACTCCTGAAATGCGATGGGCGCATCGCTGTGCGAGCCACCGTTTATAATGTTCATCATAGGCACGGGAAGCGTTTTGGCGCTCACCCCGCCTACGTAGCGGTACAACGGCATACCCAATTCGGCAGCCGCGGCCTTTGCAGCAGCCAAGGAAACACCGAGAATTGCATTGGCCCCGAGTTTTGATTTATTCTTCGTGCCGTCCAAATCGATCATTGTTTTATCAATCAACTCTTGTTCAAAAACAGAAATGCCCAAAAGGGTCCCGGCTATTTTGCCGTGAACGTTTTCAACAGCCTTCAACACGCCCTTGCCCATATAATCCTTTCCGCCGTCGCGAAGCTCCACTGCCTCGTGCTCACCGGTCGAGGCTCCCGAAGGGACTGCGGCGCGACCCATAAAACCGTTTTCGGTGATTACGTCAACCTCGATTGTTGGGTTTCCTCTGGAATCAAAAATTTGTCTGGCGTTGATGTCGATAATGATGCTCATTGGTAAAAGTTAATAGTTATTGGTTAATAGTTAATTGTAAAGACCCCAAAGGTTTTTGAAACCTTCGGGGTCTGGAAAATTTTAAGCGGTTTGTAGTTTATGTTTTTCAATACTTTCGATAAATTCATCAAAAAGATACGAAGCATCGTGCGGTCCGGGGCTTGCCTCAGGGTGATATTGAACTGAGAAAGCGGGTTTGTTTTTCAATCTAATTCCAGCCGCGGTGTTGTCGTTCAAGTGTAGGTGGGTTATTTCAATATTTGGATTGGCTTCGGCTTCCTCTCTATTAATCGCAAAACCGTGATTTTGTGAGGTAATTTCGCCCTTGCCGGTTATCAAATTCATCACGGGATGATTGATTCCGCGGTGGCCGTTGTGCATTTTATAGGTTGAGACCCCGTTGGCCAGCGCCAGCATTTGGTGGCCCAAACAAATGCCGAACATAGGCTGTTCCTTGTCCAAAATAGTTTTTACCACTTCTATTGCGCTGTGCAGCGGCTCGGGATCGCCGGGCCCATTTGAGATGAAATATCCATCGGGATTGAAGGCTTCCATTTCAGAAAAAGTTGCATTGAAAGGGAAGACTTTTATGTAGCAATCGCGTTCGGCGAGCCTGCGCAGGATGTTCTTTTTAATTCCCAAATCCAAAGCGGAGATTTTGTATTTGGCGTTCTCGTTTCCGAAGAAATAGGGCTCTTTTGTGGAAACTTTTGAAGCGAGCTCCAAACCGTTCATATCGGGTACGGCCGCCAACTGTTTTTTCAATCCCTCAATATTGTCAACTTCCGTGGAAATAACAGCGTTCATCGCGCCATTGTCTCGAATGTAGCTTACCAGGGCGCGTGTGTCCACATCGCTTATGGCCAGCAGGTTGTTTCTATTTAAAAATTCTTCCAAGGAATCATCAGCTGCGGGGCGCGAATAATGGTAGCTGAAATTGCGCACCACCAAGCCTGCTATTTTTATGCCTTCAGATTCTACTTCGTCTTTATTGGTGCCGTAATTCCCGATGTGGGCGTTGGTGGCAACCATAATTTGACCGAAATAGGAAGGATCAGTAAAAATTTCTTGGTAACCCGTCATTCCGGTGTTGAAACAAACTTCGCCAAAGGCTGAGCCTTCTTTGCCGCCAACTGCTTTTCCGTAGAAAATGGTTCCGTCTGCCAATAAAATAAGTGCTTTTTTTCGTGTTTGGTATTTCATTATTTGAAGGGTTTCAGGTTTCACCCTTCGACAAGCTCAGGGTGACAATTTCAAATTTTTAAAATTCTTTGCAAAAATAGTATAAAAAAAAGGGATAAACGAAAACGCTTATCCCTTTGTGAATTACTTCTGAAAACTTCTGACCATACAACGGGTTGATCCTTAGGATTGCTTTATGAATTTTTTAGTACCAGCGCCTGTTTCGGTTTCAATCTTCAGGAAATATATTCCGTTGGAAAGGTTTGAAATGTCAATTTTATTTTCAGATAAAGTGGCATTTACTTTTTGGCCAAGGGAATTGTAGATACTGCAATTGTAATTGCTCAATTGGGTCTTGATATGCAAATATTCCGAAGCCGGGTTTGGATAGATTTGGAAATCATTTTGTGAGAAATCTTCAACGGAAAGTGGTTGTGGTCTAAAACGGTAAACTGTTCCATCGGGGATGGCACCTTGAAGTTCTCCTCCATCATAATCATCGCCAGCCTGAAACACTAAAACGGTTGGGTTTGCTGTGTTTCCCGTTAAAACAAATCCAACATCCAACAATTCATCGTTATCAATATCCAAAGAAGTTAACAGTCCAACATCCGGTCCTGTTCCTCCTTCAAAAGATTCGCTTGGGTTATTTATTGAATTTGGCCCATAACGATATTCGATAATATTTGAACTTTCATACAACCACATTTGTATGTTCATAAAATCATTTTGAGTAGAATCATCAATAAAGCCTAAATTTTGCCATTCAATTTTCAGGATTCTGTTTCCTGCCGACCCTTCAGTTTTATATGACAAAGGAGATGTTGAAATTCCGCTACTGTTATATTTGCTAACAATATCTTGGCCTATGGGCACAAAGAGTGGGAGAATTCCATTGTCTTGAACTTTTGAGGAGAGAACACCGCCCGCACTCCATTCCACTATAAATATGGTATTAAAAGTATGTGTGCTAATCGTAAAATTGAAGCCCAATGGAATGGCGTATTCGGGGTCGTCCCAAACTTCTCCATTGTTGAGCGATGTGCTTCCTATTAAATTCTGATATGCACTGTTTTCCGCTTCAAAATTATAAACGCTCTGCGCATTTATAAAAATTCCAAAAAGCAGAAATATGGGCGTTAGTAATTTCTTTATCATAATTTTTTAAAAAATTTAAGTTTTTAAACCCTTGATTTATAGCGCGCAAATGTGTGTTGAAAATTTTTATTTGAAAGTTAAAAAAAAGTTTTTTTGTAATTATTATAATAGTAATTTGCAACTATTCCAAAAAATAAGAAACAAAAAAAGGGATAAACGAAAACGCTTATCCCTTTGTTATTTATTGAATTAGAATTTTTTTTATTCCTCTTCTTTCTTCGCTTCTTTTTCAGCCCCGCCTGCCTTTTCGGTAGGTTTTGCTGGAGCGGCTTTTGCAGCGGGCGCAGCAGCGGCAGCTTCAGTTCCTGAACCACTTCCACGACGACTTCTACGGGTAGATTTCTTCTTGGTAGCTTTGCCAGCGTTGTAAAGTTCGTTGAAATCAACAAGCTCTATCATTGCCATATCAGCGTTATCACCTAGACGGTTACCTAATTTAATGATTCGGGTATAACCTCCCGGACGGTCACCAACTTTTGGCGCAACCGTTCTGAAAAGTTCCGCAACTGCATCCTTTTGGCGCAATTTCGCATAAACCAAACGACGGTTGTGCGTGGTGTCTTCCTTAGACTTTGTTACCAATGGCTCCACAAATTGCTTCAACGCTTTTGCTTTTGCAACAGTGGTGTTGATGCGTTTGTGCTCTACAAGGGAACAAGCCATATTGGCCAACATGGAGTGTCTGTGGGCAGTTTTTCTACCGAGGTGATTGTGTTTTTTTCCGTGTCTCATGACGTTTTTGTTTTAATCATCATCTTGCATCAACCCATTTTGGGGAGCAAAATATGACGTATTAACTAATCTTTATCTAATTTATATTTTGCAAGATCCATCCCGAAGTTTAGGCCTTTCACGTTTACAAGCTCTTCAAGCTCTGTAAGCGATTTTTTACCGAAGTTACGGAACTTCATCAAGTCGTTTTTATTGAAGGAAACAAGGTCTCCCAAAGTATCAACCTCTGCGGCTTTCAAACAGTTTAGCGCACGAACCGACAGGTCCATATCTACCAATTTTGTTTTAAGCAACTGACGCATGTGAAGGGATTCTTCATCATAAGTCTCCGTTTGTGCAATCTCATCTGCCTCCAAGGTAATGCGCTCATCGCTGAACAGCATAAAGTGGTGGATCAAGGTTTTTGCAGCTTCGGTCAAGGCATCTTTTGGATGGATTGATCCATCTGTTACGATTTCGAAAACCAATTTTTCGTAATCTGTTTTCTGCTCTACACGGAAGTTTTCAATGCTGTACTTCACGTTTTTTATAGGAGTGTAGATAGAATCTGTAAAGATGGTTCCCAAAGGCGCGTTCGCTTTTTTGTTCTCTTCAGCAGGAACATAACCGCGGCCTTTTTCGATGGTGATTTCGAAATTAAGGTTCACTTTTTTGTCCATATTGCAAAGAACCAAATCTGGGTTCAATACTTGGAAACCTGAAATGAACTTTTGGAAATCACCAGCGGTTAACTGATCTTTTCCGGAAACGGAAATAGTAACGGTCTCGTTATCTACCTCGTCAATCTGTCTTTTGAAACGAACTTGTTTCAGGTTCAAAATAATTTCGGTAACATCTTCCACTACGCCTGCAATGGTTGAAAATTCGTGGTCCACGCCTTCGATGCGAACCGAAGTAATGGCGAATCCTTCCAAAGAGGAAAGTAGTACGCGTCTTAATGCGTTACCAACGGTAAGTCCGTAACCGGGTTCCAAAGGGCGAAATTCAAATTTCCCTTCGAAATCGGTAGAGTTTACCATTATAACTTTATCAGGCTTCTGAAAACTAAATACTGCCATAATTGACTTTCTGTGTTTTTATTATTTAGAATATAATTCGACGATAAACTGCTCGTTGATGTTTTCTGGGATTTGGATACGCTCAGGCACGGAAACGAAAGTTCCTTCCTTTTTATCGCCGTTCCAAGTGATCCACTCATACACATGACTTGCATTTGCCAACGAATCGTTGATTGCGCTAAGGGATTTTGACTTCTCCCTAACGGCCACTACATCTCCAGGTTTCAACTGGTACGATGGAATGTTTACTTTTTCACCATTAACGGTGATGTGGCGGTGAGACACCAATTGTCTGGCACCCGAGCGGCTTGGGGAAATTCCCATACGGTACACTACGTTGTCAAGACGCGACTCACACATTTGAAGCAAAACCTGACCTGTAATTCCAGGGGCTGCGGTTGCTTTTTTGAATATATTTCTGAACTGGCGCTCCAAAATACCATAGGTGTATTTTGCTTTTTGCTTTTCAGCAAGTTGGATTGCATATTCAGATTTTTTACCACGGCGACGTGCGTTCCCGTGTTGCCCTGGAGGGTAGTTTCTTTTTTCGAAAGACTTATCGTCTCCGAAGATTGCTTCCCCGAACTTACGGGCGATTTTAGTTTTTGGACCAGTATATCTTGCCATTTCTAATTTAAGGTTATGAAGGAAAACTAAATTAAGGTCTATATTGTGGAGGCAGGATATATCCTGCCTTTACTATCCTTTAGCTTTTGATCCCTTCAGATTGATATTTATAATTAATTAAACTCTTCTTCTTTTTGGAGGACGGCATCCGTTGTGCGGCATTGGGGTAACGTCGATGATTTCGGTTACTTCAATTCCTGCGTTGTGGATGGAACGTATTGCAGATTCCCTTCCGTTTCCTGGCCCTTTTACGTACACTTTTACCTTACGCAATCCGGCATCGTGTGCAACTTTTGCGCAATCTTCTGATGCCAATTGAGCTGCATAGGGAGTGTTTTTCTTAGATCCACGGAAGCCCATTTTACCGGCTGAGGACCAAGAGATGACATCTCCGTTCTTATTTGTCAACGAAACGATAATGTTATTGAAGGAAGCATTGATGTGCGCTTCGCCCACCGATTCCACATTAACCTTGCGTTTCTTAACTGTTTTTGTAGTCTTAGACGTTGTCTTTGCCATAACTCTAGGTTTTATTTAGTTGCTTTTTTCTTGTTAGCAACAGTTTTACGTTTTCCTTTTCTTGTACGCGAGTTATTCTTAGTACGTTGTCCTCTTAGTGGAAGACCCGATCTGTGACGAATACCTCTGTAACAACCAATATCCATTAAGCGTTTGATGCTCAATTGAACTTCACTACGTAATTCACCTTCGATTTTGAAAGACGACACAGCATCACGAATAGCACCGATTTCATCATCGCTCCACTCGCTTACTTTTTTGTCTTCGCTAACCTCGGCTTTTTTCAGAATATCCTGGGCACGGCTCTTGCCGATTCCGAAGATATACGTTAACGCGATTACACCCCTTTTGTGCTTCGGGATATCTACACCTGCGATTCTTGCCATAACTTATCCTTGTCTTTGTTTGAACTTTGGGTTCTTTTTGTTAATTACATATAATCTGCCCTTTCTGCGAACAATCTTGCAGTCGGCACTTCTTTTCTTTACGGATGCTCTTACTTTCATCTCTTTTGAATATTTGTTTTGAACCTTTAGGTCCGTTGTATTAGTATCTATAGGTTATTCTTGCCTTCGTTAAATCGTAAGGACTCATTTCCAGCTTCACTTTATCGCCTGGCAACAATTTAATGTAGTGCATTCGCATCTTCCCAGAAATATGTGCGGTAACTACGTGACCGTTTTCCAGTTCTACACGGAACATTGCGTTTGATAGTGCTTCCACTATGCTTCCATCTTGTTCTATTGCGCTTTGTTTTGCCATTTAATTTATTGTCTATTCTTTATTGTTATTGTTTATTACTGCCCACTGCGACTGTAAACTGTTTACTTTTTTTAGGCTACTGCCTTTCTGTTTTTACCTGTTTTCATCAAACCATCGTAATGACGGTTCAACAAATACGAGTTTACTTGTTGCATGGTATCGATGGCCACACCCACCATAATAAGGAGTGATGTACCACCGTAGAACAATGCCCAACCTTGCTGGATACCCATCAATTTAACCACAAATGCCGGAAAAATAGCAATCAAGGCCAAAAAGACAGAACCTGGAAGGGTTATTTGGGACATGATTCGGTCTAAATATTCTGCGGTTTGTGAACCTGGTTTAATACCGGGAATAAACCCACCGCTACGTTTAAGATCGTCTGCCATTTTGTTGGTTGGTACCGTAATAGCGGTATAGAAATAGGTAAATATGATAATCAATACCGCAAATACTAAGTTGTACCAGAATCCAAATATATCGCTGAAAGTAGCTTGAATTCCCTGAGCAAAATCGCTTTCGGAAAGACTGGCTACCGCAGAAGGCACAAACATAATTGCCTGGGCAAAGATGATTGGCATTACCCCGGAAGCGTTCAACTTTAAGGGAATGAACTGGCGCGCACCGAAAATATTTTTTTCGTAACCACCACTCGCGGTTCTTCTTGCGTATTGAACAGGTATCTTCCGCACTGCCATTACCAACATAATTGAAAGCAATATGATTACAAACCAGATAACCAATTCAATAAGTATCATAATCAAACCACCGTTTGATTCCATTACCCTTGAAACGAATTCCTGGGCAAAAGACTGTGGCAAACGTGCAATGATACCAACCATAATCAATATGGAGATACCGTTTCCTATACCCTTATCGGTAATTTTTTCACCCAACCACATGGCGAATATGGTTCCGGTTACAAGTATAATTACTGAAGAGAAATAGAACATAAAACTCTGTCCCATTACAAAAGCTTCAGCCGGAACTCCCATTGCCGGAAGCCCTGCAAGATAACTCGGCGCTTGTACCAAACAGATACCGATGGTTAACCAACGGGTAATCTGATTGATTTTCTTACGGCCGCTTTCGCCTTCCTTCTGTAATTTTTGAAGGTATGGCACCGCAATTTGCATCAACTGCACTACAATAGAGGCAGAAATGTAGGGCATAATACCCAATGCAAAAACAGAAGCATTGGCAAAGGCCCCTCCCGTAAATGCGTTCAGCAAACCGCCAATACCACCGGCATTGAATTTACCTGCGAACTGGGCCAACATATCTGCATCAATCCCCGGAAGTACTACCTGTGCTCCAAAACGGTACACCAATAGCATCCCCAAGGTTAGAATAATGCGGTTACGCAGCTCTTCTATTTTCCAAACATTTTTTAAGGTTTCGATAAATTTCATCCTTAGCTGTTGTTACAATGTTACTACTTCACCTCCGGCAGCTTCAATAGCTTCTTTTGCCGAGGCAGTAAACTTGTGCGCAGATACTTTCAGTTTTGCCTTTATCTCTCCTCTTCCTAAAATCTTAACCATTTCGTTCTTTCCGGCAAGACCCAAACCTACCAAGGTTTCAAAGTCAACGGCATCTTTTATTTTCTTGTCGTCAACCAATTGTTGTAGGGTATCTATGTTGATACCTTTATACTCTTTACGGTTGATGTTTGTAAATCCAAACTTAGGAACACGACGTTGTAGGGGCATTTGTCCACCTTCAAATCCAATTTTCTTGGAATATCCTGAACGTGATTTTGCTCCTTTGTGTCCGCGGGTGGCAGTACCACCTTTACCCGAACCTTGTCCGCGACCTACTCGCTTGCCTTGATTTTTTACCGACCCTGGAGCCGGTTGTAAGTTACTTAAATCCATTATCGTGTTTTCTTAGTTGGTTTCAACTGAAACCAAGTGGTTAACTTTATTGATCATACCAAGAATGTTTGGCGTATCTTCATGCTCAACCGTTTGGTTCATCTTGTGAAGCCCTAACGATTCCATGATTCTCTTTTGGTTTTTTGGGCGCTTTATAACGCTTCTTACCTTTGTTACTTTAATTTTTGCCATCGTTCCTATTGTTTATCCTTTGAATACTTTGTCAAGTGAAATTCCACGTTGGTTGGCAACGGTTTGTGCACTTCGCATTTGCAAAAGGGCATCAAAAGTTGCCTTTACCACGTTGTGTGGGTTGGAAGATCCTTGCGATTTTGACAATACATCGTGAACTCCTACTGCCTCCAATACGGCACGTACGGCACCACCGGCAATTACTCCGGTACCGGGCGCAGCTGGAAGAAGGTTAACGCGGGCTCCGCCGTATTTTCCTTTTTGTTCGTGCGGAAGTGTCACTTTGTTAAGTGGAATGCGAACCAAGTTTTTCTTGGCATCCTCAATAGCTTTTGCTATCGCGCTGGCTACATCCTTGGATTTTCCAAGACCGTGGCCTACCACTCCTTTTTCGTCACCAACAACTACAATAGCTGAAAATCCGAAGGCACGACCCCCTTTGGTCACCTTGGTTACACGTTGTACACCTACCAAACGGTCTTTCAATTCAAGACCTCCTGGTTTTACTAATTCTACGTTTTTATAATCTTGATACATAATACTACTTAGAATTTAAGGCCACCTTCACGTGCACCTTCAGCTAATGATTTTACTCTTCCGTGGTATAGGTAACCGCCTCTGTCGAAAGCGATGGCTTCAACGCCAGCCTTAACAGCTTTTTCTGCGATTGCTTTTCCTACCAATTTTGCAGCTTCAACTTTGTTTACTTTTGAAGCGTCAATATCTTTATCTCTTGAAGATGCAGCGGTAATGGTCTTTCCATTTACATCGTCAATAATTTGAGCGTATATTTCTTTGTTGCTGCGGAAAACAGCCAAACGTGGGCGACTTTCGGTCCCCTCAACCGTTTTTCTGATTCGCATGCGCAAGCGCTCTCTTCTTTCGTACTTTGATAATGCCATAACTCTATTTGTTATGCAGATTTACCTGCTTTTCTTCTTAATTGTTCACCTACAAACTTGATACCTTTTCCTTTGTACGGCTCTGGCTTACGGAAGCCGCGGATCTTTGCCGCCACTTGCCCTACCAATTGCTTGTCGTGAGAAGTTAATTTTACGATTGGGTTTTTACCTTTGTCTGATACAGTTTCCACTTTCACTTCTGGCGCGATGTCCAAAATGATGTTATGTGAAAATCCTAAGGCCAAATCCAATTTTTGTCCTTGGCTGCTGGCGCGGTAACCCACACCTACCAATTCCAGTTCCTTGGTCCATCCTTTGCTAACACCTTCAATCATGTTATTGATCAATGATCTGTAAAGACCGTGCTTTGCAGTGTGGTCTTTAGAATCTGAAGGACGCTCTACCAATACGTTTCCGTCTTCTACTTTCACGGTTAGATCAGAATCAAACTCCTGAGTTAACTCGCCTAATTTTCCTTTTACGGTAATTACGTTGTCTTTTACATCAACTGTAACTCCTTGTGGGATTGCTACCGGGTTTTTACCTATTCTTGACATTTCTTTGTCTATTTTTTAGTAAACGTAACACAATACTTCACCACCTACGTTCTGTGCTTTTGCTTGTTTGCCTGTCATAACTCCTGATGAAGTTGAAACAATGGCAATACCAAGACCGTTAAGCACGCGAGGAAGTTCTGTTGAACCTGCGTATTTACGTAAACCGGGTTTACTGATTCTTTGAATTTTCTTGATTACCGATTCTTTGGTAAGCTTGTCGTATTTCAACGCAATTTTGATGATACCCTGTGGGGTGCTTTCGTCATCAAATTTGTAGCTTAAGATGTAACCTTGGTCAAAAAGGATTTTTGTGATCTCCTTTTTAAGATTTGAAGCTGGAATCTCTACAACGCGATGTCCGGCTTTCGCAGCATTTCTAACTCGCGTTAGATAATCTGAAATTGGATCTGTATTCATTTATTTGAATTTGCGGAAGTGGTTTTCTTTTCAGAACCTTCAACCAATTAATATTTACATTATGTGAAGCCAGGATATATCCTGTCTTTTCAATTGCGAGATGCGAGGCATCGCGCGCTTCATTACCGTTACCAAGATGCTTTGCGCACTCCCGGAATTAACCCTGAATTTGCCATTTCACGGAAAGTTACACGTGAAATTCCAAAAGTTCTCATATACCCTCTTGGTCTTCCGGTAAGTTTGCAACGGTTGTGCAAACGTACTGGTGAGGCATTTTTTGGTAGTTTTTGCAAACCTTCCCAATCGCCAGCTTCTTTCAAAGCTTTGCGCTTGGCCGCATATTTTGCTACCGTTTTTTGTCTCTTAACCTCGCGGGCCTTCATTGATTCTTTAGCCATCTCTTAGTTTTTTTTAAAGGGTAATCCCAATTCTTGTAATAATGATTTCGCTTCTTTATCGGTAGTAGCCGAAGTGATAAACGTAATGTTCATCCCTTCAATTTTCTTCACTTTATCGATGTCGATTTCAGGGAAGATAATTTGCTCGGTAATTCCCAAAGAGTAGTTTCCTCTTCCGTCAAAACCGGTTGCTTTAATTCCGTTAAAGTCACGTACCCTTGGCAAAGCCGAAGTAACCAATCTGTCCAAAAACTCGTACATACGCTCTCCGCGCAACGTAACCTTCACACCGATGGGCATGCCTTTACGAAGTTTGAAGTTTGCAACGTCTTTTTTGGATATGGTAGCTACCGCCTTTTGCCCGGTTATCTTTGTAAACTCATCAACCGAATAGTCAATAAGTTTCTTGTCAGCTACTGCTGCGCCCACGCCGCGGGAAACAACAATGCGTTCCAATTTTGGTACCTGCATGACGTTTTTGTAACCAAATTCGTCAGTGAGTGCATTGATCACTCTGCTTTTGTACTCTTCTTTAAGTCTTGGTGAATATGCCATAACTATATTGCTTGATTCGATTGTTTTGAAAATCGTACTTTTTTACCATTTTCCATTTTGTAACCTACACGAGTTGCTTTTCCAGATTTTGGATCAACCAACGAAAGGTTTGAAATATGGATGGGAGCTTCCTTTTTAACGATGCCCCCTTGCGGGTTTTTCGCGCTCGGCTTCTCGTGTTTTGAAACCATGTTTACTCCCTCTACGATTGCTTTGTTTTTGTCAAGGAATATTTTCATCACTTTACCTTCTGAACCTTTGTGGTCCCCGGCAGTAACTACTACTGTATCGCCTGATTTTATTTTAAGCTTTGTCATCTTAGTTTTCATATTAAAGCACCTCGGGTGCCAATGATACTATTTTCATAAATTGCTTGTCGCGAAGCTCTCTTGCAACCGGCCCGAAAACACGTGTTCCTCTCATTTCACCCTGTGGGTTCAAAAGTACACAAGCGTTGTCATCGAAACGGATGTAAGAACCGTCAGGTCTTCTAATTTCCTTTACGGTACGTACTACAACTGCTGTAGAAACTGCTCCTTTTTTAATACTTCCGTTTGGTGTTGCTTCCTTTACGGAAACTACAATTTTATCACCAATAGAAGCATACCTTCTTTTTGTACCGCCCAATACGCGGATGCAAAGTACTTCCTTGGCACCGGTATTATCTGCGACTTTGAGTCTTGATTCTTGTTGTAACATAATTACTTCGCTCTTTCAATTATTTCTACTAATCTCCAACATTTGGTTTTGCTTAAAGGTCGTGTTTCCATGATCCTTACTGTATCACCTTCGTTGCAGTTGTTTGTCTCGTCGTGCGCAACGTACTTTTTAGTTTTCGTTACGAACTTTCCGTACATAGGGTGTTTTACTTTCTTCACCTCTGCAACCACGATGGACTTGTCCATTTTGTTGCTGGTTACTACACCTATACGTTCTTTTCTTAAGTTTCTTTTAATTTCTTCCATCTTTCAGCTGTACAATTATTGCACTTCTCTATTAGTTAGTTCCGTCGCTATTCTTGCTATCACCCTTCTCTGGGTACGCAGTTGAATTGGATTTTCCAACGGGGAAATGGTATGCGCCATTTTAAGGTCTGAATACGCCTTTCTTGAGTCAGCGTATGCTTCCTGAAGTTCTGCCGTTGATGCTTTCTTAATTTCTGATTGTTTCATCTTTCAAAAAATTATGCTTGGAAATCCCGAGACATTACAAATTTAGTTTTTACCGGAAGCTTTTGTGCCGCAAGGCGCAATGCTTCTTTTGCTGTTTCAACTGGAACACCGGATACCTCGAAAAGCATTCTTCCCGGTTTAACCACAGCTGCGTAATATTCCACAGCACCTTTACCTTTACCCATACGTACTTCAAGCGGTTTTTTGGTAATTGGTTTATCTGGAAAAATCATGATCCAGATAGAACCTTCCCTTTTCATAAAACGGGTAGCGGCGATACGTGCAGCTTCAATTTGTCTTGCTGTAAGAAATTCTGATTCCAACGATTTTATACCGAAGGTTCCGTATGCTAGCTGGTTGCCACGACCGGCATCGCCCTTCATACGGCCTTTCATTTGTTTACGGTACTTTGTTCTTTTAGGTTGTAACATTTTCTTCTATTTAAAAAATTACTTTCTGCGACGTGCTTTGTTGCCACCGCGTCCTGCTGGAGCTCCTTTACCACCACTCTTTTTGCCGGTTGATAGACCAACTAATGGGGAAAGTTCCCGCTTTCCATATACTTCGCCTTTCATAATCCATACTTTAACACCCAATCTACCGTAGGTAGTGTGTGCCTCAACTAAAGCGTAGTCAATATCGGCTCTAAAAGTTGATAATGGGATACGACCTTCTTTGTACGATTCTGAACGTGCCATTTCAGCGCCATTCAAACGTCCTGAAATCTGAACCTTGATACCTTCCGCATTCATTCGCATTGTTGCCGCGATTGCCATTTTTATGGCACGACGGTATGAAATACGGCTTTCGATCTGGCGTGCGATACTTGCAGCTACCAAATATGCATCAAGCTCCGGTCTTTTGATCTCGTGAATGTTGATCTGTACCTCTTTATCTGTAATTTTCTTAAGCTCTTCTTTTAGCTTGTCTACTTCCTGGCCACCTTTACCGATAATGATACCGGGACGGGCAGTGGTTATAGTAACGGTTACAAGCTTAAGCGTACGCTCAATAATTACTCTACTCACACTAGCTTTGCTTAAACGCGCGTGAACATATTTTCTAATCTTGTCGTCTTCGGCAAGTTTATCGCCGTAGTCGTTGCCTCCGTACCAGTTGGATTCCCAACCTCTAATGATACCTAAGCGATTCCCGATTGGATTTGTCTTCTGTCCCATTTAATTACTTGCTTTGTGTGTTATCGTTTGCTGCCAATACCAGTGTTACGTGGTTGGAGCGTTTTCTAATTCTGTGTGCGCGGCCTTGTGGTGCTGGACGAAGTCTCTTCAGCATCGTTCCACCGTCCACTCGGATTTCCTTAACAAAAAGATCTGCATCTTCAATTGAAGCATCTTCGTTCTTCTGTTGCCAGTTATTGATGGCAGACAAAAGTAGTTTCTCCAGTTTGCGTGAAGATTCTTTTGAACTGAACTTCAAAATGTTAAGTGCTTTGTCTATTTTCTCACCACGAACCAAGTCTGCCATTAAACGCATTTTTCTTGGTGAAGTGGGGCAATTGTTCAATTTAGCCATGTAGATAGTCTTCTTGGCTTCCTTGATTGCTTCTGCTCTTTCTCTTTTACGAACTCCCATGGCCTATTATTTTTTACCTTTGTTTTTAGCACCTGCGTGACCACGGAATGATCTTGTAGGTGAAAATTCTCCTAGTTTATGCCCAACCATGTTTTCTGTTACATACACAGGAACAAATTGGCGCCCGTTGTGCACAGCGATGGTCTGGCCAACAAAATCTGGAGTAATCATAGAAGCACGTGACCAAGTTTTGATAACGGTCTTCTTATTGTCCTCAACGTTTTGTTGAACTTTCTTGTCTAGTTTATAATGAACGAACGGTCCTTTTTTTAACGATCTTGCCATAACTTATTTCTTTCTTCGTTCTAAGATATATTTATTACTTGCTTTCGTTTTAGTACGGGTTCTGTAACCTTTTGCAGGGATACCTTTTCTAGAACGTGGATGACCTCCGGAAGCGCGGCCCTCACCACCACCCATTGGGTGATCCACAGGGTTCATCACTACTGGTCTTGTACGTGGTCTTCTACCCAACCATCTGCTTCTACCGGCTTTACCAGATACCAATAATTGGTGGTCACTGTTAGAAACGGCACCAATGGTAGCCATACAGTTTACTAATATCAATCGGGTTTCACCTGAAGGAAGTTTTACGGTAGCATATTTTCCATCACGGGCCATAAGCTGTGCGAAAGCACCAGCGCTACGCGCCATAATAGCTCCCTGACCGGGACGAAGCTCGATGCAGGAAATAATAGTACCTAATGGAATAGCTGAAAGCGGCATTGCGTTTCCAATCTCTGGAGCAACTGCTTCACCGGAAAGGATGTTCTGCCCAACTTGTAGTCCGTTCTGTGCAATTACATATCGCTTTTCACCATCTTGATAGTTCAAAAGTGCGATAAACGCAGTACGGTTTGGATCGTATTGAATACTTGCAACGGTGGCAGGAATTCCCGCCTTGTCGCGTTTAAAATCGATAATTCGATATTTCTTCTTATGACCACCACCTATGTAGCGCATGGTCATTTTTCCTTGACTGTTTCTACCACCAGATCTTTTGTTCGGAGCAAGTAACGACTTCTCCGGCTTATCGGTTGTAATGGCGTCAAAACCATTAACAACCCTAAAACGCTGACCTGGGGTGATTGGTTTTAATTTTCTTACTGACATTTGTGTCTTTTTAAATCTAAGTTTCCTTAGATGTTACTGTAAAAATCTATTGTATCACCTTCCGCCACCTGTACGATTGCTTTTTTGTAAGCGTTCGTTTTACCAGTTTGGACACCTGTTTTTGTATAACGGGTCTTCCTATCAGGGCGGACATTCATTGTGCGAACTTTTTCAACAGAAACTCCGTAAGCAGCTTCCACCGCTTTCTTGATTTCTACCTTATTCGCCTTTGGGTTCACTACAAAGCCAAAAACGTTTTTGTCTTCAGCATCTTTGGTGGCTTTTTCCGTAATTATAGGTTTAATTAAGATGTTCATCTTGTTTCTATTTACTTAAGTTTGTTTCAATTCCTTCCAAAGAACCTTCAAATAGCACTAAACTATTTGCATTCATAATTTTGTAAGTACTTAATTGTGAGTTAGTTATAACCTCAGTACCTTTCAAATTGCGAGAGGACAAATATACATTATTATTTAAGTCTCCCAACACAAATAAAGATTTTTTGTCATTAAGCCCTAAACTGTTCAAAACCGCGGTAAAATTCTTGGTTTTTGGAGCGTCAAAATTTAGGTCTTCTATTACAACAATAGCTTTATCGTTCGCCTTCATCGATAGGGCAGATTTACGTGCCAAACGCTTCAGGTTCTTGTTCAATTTGAAGGAGTAGTTACGCGGACGAGGCCCGAACATTCTACCACCACCTTTAAATACACCAGACTTGATGCTACCCGCACGGGCAGTACCAGTTCCTTTTTGCTTCTTGATCTTTCTGGTAGAACCAGCAATCTCAGCACGTTCCTTTGCTTTGTGAGTACCTTGACGTTGGTTGGCAAGATATTGTTTCACATCAAGATAAACCGCGTGATTGTTAGGCTCTATTCCGAACACATCTGCAGAAAGTTCAACTTTCCGGCCTGTGTCTTTTCCGTTTATGTCTAATACAGCTACCTTCATTATTTCTCGATCATTACATAAGCGTTTTTATGGCCGGGAACTGCTCCCTTTACCACAAGTAGATTCTTTTCTGGAACTACTTTCAAAACTCTTAAATTTTCAACTTTTACTCTTTCGTTGCCCATTTGGCCCGCCATGCGCATTCCCTTGAATACTCTCGCAGGATATGATGCGGCCCCAATGGAACCAGGCGCGCGCAAACGGTTGTGCTGACCATGTGTGGACTGCCCAACACCGCCAAAACCGTGACGCTTTACAACCCCTTGGAACCCTTTACCTTTTGATGTGCCCGCGATATCCACGAATTCACCCTCGATAAAATGCTCCACAGTAATGGTGTCGCCCAATTTGTAATTTTCTTCAAATCCCTTGAATTCGGCGACTTTGCGTTTTGCAACGGTTCCTGCTTTTTTGGCGTGCCCTTCGGCAGCTTTAGTTACAGTCTTCTTGTCATCGAAACCAAGTTGAAGAGCTTCGTACCCGTCAACCTCTTTGGTTCTGACTTGGGTAACAACACAGGGTCCTGCTTCAATAACGGTACACGGAATGTTCTTTCCGTTCTCGTCAAAGATGCTGGTCATCCCTATCTTTCTTCCAATTAACCCAGACATATTTAATTATTTATTGATTATTACTATTATTTATTTTTCAATGAGACACACGGCCGTGTGCCTTTACAAAAACAGGGTCAAAATAAATTCAACCCTGAATGTTATTTTGTTTCCGTTTTTCCCCAACCATCGTTGAGGACATTTTGTTTTTTTGTAGGCGCGCGATTAATCGCGTGCCTACAAAAAACTATACTTTAATCTCTACCTCAACACCACTTGGAAGCTCCAATTTCATTAGAGCGTCAATGGTTTTTGAAGAAGAACTGTAGATATCCAAAAGTCTTTTGTAAGAACTTAATTGGAATTGCTCTCTACTTTTCTTGTTCACGTGTGGAGAACGCAATACTGTAAAGATTTTTTTATGTGTTGGTAAAGGAATTGGCCCTGTAACTACAGCTCCGGTACTCTTTACGGTCTTTACGATTTTTTCAGCAGATTTGTCCACCAAATTGTGATCGTAAGATTTTAGTTTTATTCTTATTTTTTGACTCATTGCTGAAATTATTAAACGTTAGCGGTTCCTCTTGCTGCTGCTATTACACTTTCTGAAATGTTGGAAGGTGTTTCAGCATAATGTGAAAATTCCATAGTTGAAGTTGCACGGCCTGAAGACAAGGTTCTCAATGTGGTTACATAACCGAACATTTCAGAAAGTGGCACTTCAGCCTTGATAACTTTGGCTCCAGCACGATCGCTCATGTTACTTATAGTACCACGACGACGGTTAAGGTCACCAACAATATCACCCATGTTTTCTTCAGGTGTAAGTACTTCAAGCTTCATTATAGGCTCAAGTATAACGGCACCAGCTTTTTTGGCAACCTCCTTGAAACCAATTTTTGCAGCCAATTCAAAAGACAAAGCATCAGAATCCACAGGGTGGAAAGATCCGTCCTTTAAAGTAACCTTCATACTATCCACCTCAAATCCTGCAAGCGGACCGTTGACCATGGCTTGTTTGAAACCTTTTTCAACTGCTGGGATAAATTCTTTTGGAACGTTACCACCTTTTACGGCATTTACGAATTCCAAACCTACTTTTCCTTCTTCAGCGGGCTCAAGTGTGAATACGATATCAGCAAATTTACCACGACCACCGGATTGTTTTTTGTAAACCTCTCTATGATCGGCAACTTTTGTGATAGCTTCTTTGTACTCAACCTGCGGCTGACCTTGGTTTACTTCTACCTTAAATTCGCGACGCAGACGATCTACGATAATATCTAAGTGAAGCTCGCCCATTCCAGAAATGATTGTTTGTCCAGAAGCTTCGTCTGTACGCACTTGGAATGTTGGATCTTCTTCGGCAAGTTTTGACAATGCCATACCCAGTTTATCAACATCCACCTTTGTTTTAGGCTCAACCGCGATACCGATTACGGGATCAGGGAAATTCATACTCTCCAAAACAATGGGGTGTTTTTCATCAGACATGGTATCACCTGTCTTGATATCCTTAAATCCTACTGCTGCTCCAATATCACCCGCCTCGATGAAATCAATTGCGTTTTGTTTGTTGGAGTGCATTTGGTAGATACGTGAAATACGCTCCTTTTTACCTGAACGGTTGTTCAAGATATAGGAACCTGCATCCAGACGACCGGAATAAACACGGAAGAAAGCCAAACGACCAACGAATGGATCGGTAGCAATCTTAAATGCCAATGCCGAAAATGGCGCAGTAACATCGGGTTTGCGAATTTCTTCTTTTTCTGTTTCTGGATTTATACCAACTATACCTTCCTTATCGGTAGGTGCTGGCAAGTAACGACATACAGCATCCAAAAGAAACTGTACACCTTTATTCTTAAAGGAAGAACCACAAACCATTGGAATGATAGACATATCCATTACGGCAGCACGAAGTGCGGCGTGGATTTCATCCTCGGTAATGGATTCTTCGTCCTCCATGTATTTTTCAAGCAAGCTTTCATCGTAAGCGGCAACTTCTTCAATAAGTTTACCACGTAAGATTTTTGCCTCGGCTTTCAAATCTTCAGGAATATCAATAACGTCAAAAGTAGCACCGAAGGATTCATCGTGAAAAATTACGGCGCGGTTCTTTACTAAATCTACAATTCCTTTAAAATCTGCTTCGTCACCAATGTTCAGTACGATAGGCACCGCATTGGAACCCAACATATCTTTCACTTGTTGACATACAGCCATAAAGTTGGCGCCAGAACGGTCCATCTTGTTCACGAACCCAATACGTGGCACTTTATAATTGTCGGCAAGTCTCCAGTTAGTTTCAGACTGTGGCTCAACGCCATCCACTGCACTAAATAGGAAAACCAATCCGTCAAGTACTCTTAGCGAACGGTTAACCTCCACGGTAAAATCTACGTGACCGGGAGTATCGATAATATTAAAATTGTATTCCTTGGTTTCAGGAAGCACTTCGCCATTTTCCATTGGGAACTTCCAAGTACAGGTAGTAGCTGCCGAAGTAATGGTAATACCACGCTCCTGCTCTTGCTCCATCCAGTCCATGGTAGCGGCTCCATCGTGAACCTCCCCAAGTTTATGGCTTACCCCCGTGTAAAAAAGGATTCGCTCTGTAGTTGTGGTCTTACCGGCATCAATATGCGCGGCAATCCCGATATTTCTTGTGTATTTTAAATCTCTTTGTGCCATTTTTTAGAATCTGAAATGTGAGAATGCTTTGTTAGCTTCTGCCATTTTGTGAGTATCCATACGTTTCTTTACAGCGGCGCCTTCTTCTTTGGCAGCGGCAAGAATCTCACCGGCAAGTTTTGCGGCCATGGATTTCTCGTTTCTTTTTCTTGAATAGGTAATCAACCATTTCATTGCGGTTGCAATTTTACGGTCTGGACGTATTTGCATAGGAATCTGGAAGGTTGCCCCACCAACTCTACGGCTACGCACCTCTACGTGGGGCATAATGTTGGAAAGTGCATCTTTCCAAAGCTCCAACGCAGTTTTTTCGTCGTCTTGTTTCTTTTCATCTACAATGTCAATTGCATCGTAGAAAACTTTGAAAGCCACACTCTTTTTTCCGTCCCACATCATGTTGTTTACAAAACGAGTAACCAACTGGTCGTTGAACCGTGGGTCTGGTAAAAGTGGTCTTTTTTTGGCCTGTCTTTTTCTCATGTGTTGTTTGTTAATGGCTAAGAATCAATTTTTCAATTTATTCTCGACCCGTTTTCATTTTACTTCTTTGGGCGTTTTGCTCCGTACTTAGATCTACGCTGCGTGCGGCCTGCAACACCTGCGGTGTCCAGCGCGCCACGAACAATGTGATACCTAACTCCTGGCAAATCCTTTACCCTTCCACCTCTAACCAATACTATCGAGTGCTCTTGGAGATTGTGACCCTCGCCCGGGATGTATGCGTTTACTTCCTTACCGTTTGTAAGCCGTACTCTTGCAACTTTACGCATTGCAGAGTTAGGCTTCTTAGGTGTAGTAGTATATACACGCGTACAAACACCACGACGTTGTGGGCACGAATCCAAAGCAACCGATTTACTCTTCTTGGTTATTTTGGTCCTTCCTTTACGTACTAATTGTGAAATTGTTGGCATATAAAATATGTATTATTACTGTTTAAAAATAAAACACCCCTATTTTTAGGGGATGCAAATGTAGAATATTTTTTTTACTAATCAAACCATAGTGAATTAATTTTCAGCATCCTTTCATTATTTTTTCAATTTGAATATGAAACACGAACTTGAAGCGTTAGTTTTGGGGATGCTGGAAGCTTGATGTTGCATGATGGGAGATGGGCAGAGTATGTTAAATAAACTGTGTCAAATTAAAAAAAGGATGTTTAAACTTTTTAAATTTGACATATTATGAACGAAAATTTTGATTTTGAAAAATTCTCACGCGATGCGATCGAGAAATTGAAACAAG